>CACHEM010000030.1 GCA_902578845.1 uncultured Prochlorococcus sp. | reverse complement strand
TATCAAGCATAATATTTATCCCTTTTTTGTATATTTGCGGATGGATCTTGGCAACTCCTATTCTTTTATTAGGTGTTGATAAAGAAAACCTTTCTTTAATAGGAACAATTTTTACCTTCTTGATATATGTTTTTTCTTTACCAAAATGGTTCAAATTACGCTGGGGTAAGGACAATACCTGGACATTACTTGGAATTAATAAAATTGATAAAAATAAAAATTTAATTATCTTTTTTCTAAGAGGATTCTTATTATCAACAATCTTGATATTTCTAATTATAATCTCAATAATTAGAACAAAATGCGGTTATTGGATCGGGACAATATCTCAAGATACATTAATAAATGCAATATTTCTTATTTTAGGTGTTGGATTCGCAGAAGAGCTTATTTTTAGAGGCTGGCTTCTAGAGGAATTGAAAAACCAATTTGGATTAAAAAAAGCAATGATTGGACAAGCATTAATTTTTAGCATTGTCCATATTGGATTTGATTTACCCTTTTTGCAAATGCTAAGCATACTTACTGGATTATTTTTGCTGGGTATTTTATTATCTCTCATAAGATTAAGAGATAAGAATTCTTTGTGGGGATGTATTGGATTACATGGAGGACTTGTTGGATCATGGTTTATAACAAATAATGGGTTATTAGAAATATCAAAAACCGCACCTAAATGGTTGGTTGGTCCAGGGATTATAAATACGAATCCCCTTGGTGGAATATTTGGAATTTCTTTAATGGCTGTTTTTTGTTTCTTGTATTATTTTGGTATGTTGCAAGAAAAATCAAAGTTTTAAAAAAAGTTTTATTATGCAAAAAATTTATACCATCTTGGCTATATTTTATGCCAACCTTCATTTAAAAAATTTTTGCCATAAAAACCTTCCTTCTTAAATAATTTTTTCTAGTTTTCTTTAATATAGGATTCTCTCAAAGAATTACAATTATGATCTCTTCCTCAATAAAAATAGAAGAACTATATTTATTGGATTCTTCTTTATCATCATTGAAAAAATTATCACTCCTACAGAGTTTTAATAAATTTACCAGAAATAATTTTATGAATTTCATAACCTACAATAAATTGAAATTAATAGTATGTTTTTATTGCAAATTGCAAGGAAAAATCTTTTTCTAATTTTTTTATATTTGGTATGTTTTTTCTTTTTGTCTACTTTTTTTAAGTGCGCCACGTTTTTTCTTAAAATCAACCCTTTTATTTACTGAAGCTTTAGTAGGTTGTGTAGATTTTCTTAATTTAAATGGTTTATTTAAAGCATTTTTTATCATTGAACTAAATTTCATTAAAGCTAGCTGCCTATTTAAAAATTGATTTCTGTGTTCTTGAACCGCTAAACGCAAGCTATTATTTACTAATTTGTTTTTCAAGTTTCTTTTAAGAATTTCTTTCTGATTATCATTTAATACTTTGGAATCTTCTAAATCAAAAATAATCTCTACTCTGCTTTCAATTTTATTTACATTTTGCCCTCCAGGTCCGGAGGATTTGGAAAATCGCCACTTTATTTCTTTGGATGGGATTACTAATGTTTTAGTAATTTTTAAATCCATTTTTAGTTCTTTTTAATTTAAATTTTTAGAATCATCCCCTAATACTTTAAAACATACCTTAAAATTCGATCGGTAAATACTGGGAGGTTATGTTAGGTAAACCGAAATTCGGTGTATTTGCCGTATCAATATCTTCGGTATTTATCCTTTCATATTCCAAAGAATTATCAGATATTGAATTTGTACTAATTCAAAGGTCACTTATGTATTCAATGTTTGATCTTCTTTTTGAAACACCTTCATATCGCTCTGTATATGTTATTTCCGATAGAGAAATGAAGGAGTTAAAGAAAAACCAACATCAAGAAGAACTTGATGAAATTACAACACAAAAAGTAAGACTTGAAGATGCTTTTAAAGCTCAACTAAAACATCTTGAAGAGAGAGAAAAAGAAGTAAAAAAAGAACTTAAAGTACTCTCAGCCTCAAAAGATAAATAATTTATTTTTAGAGAAATTACTTTTTTCAAAGACGGTTAAAAACCGTCTTTTTTAATTCTTCTAGTTTTATAAGGTATCTATTAAATCCACAGATTTTAAAAATATTTTCCATAATTAACAAATGAATAACAACAAAGAAAAAATAAGAATGTTCTTACCCTTTAGTTGGGTAATTAGTGCAGCAATATCTTTTGCTTATATAAATTCACATTTAATAAATACCTAACATTAATGTCTTATCCCTCAAGAGACGAAATACTTGCATCTTCAAAAGGTTGGGTAGCATCTTTTTTAAATTTTCTTCCTGGTTTAGGTTCGGGTTACTTATATCAAAGAAGATGGAAACCCTATTTTTTTACCATCACTGCTAGTACTGCATGGTTCGCTTTAGGTTTTTTTTTACAAGGA
>CACHEM010000029.1 GCA_902578845.1 uncultured Prochlorococcus sp. | reverse complement strand
ATGACAAACTAAAAGAAAACTCTAGGATTACAAATAATACTAAAGTTTTAAATAATTTAGTAATCGATTCTAATAATCAAAATTTAATAGGAAATAGAAGACCTTTTTCGAATGGAGAATTGTTTTCGTTGTTTCTTTTAATTATCATCATTTCTATAAGTTTAATTGGTTCAATTTTTATTGCTTCTTTTACTGGAAAAGAATTAGAGACAATACCTCTTTGGCTAATTAAATAATTTTTAAAAAAAAAGTCTGTGAATCCCTCTAAAAAACCTATCAATCAAAATTCACTGCAATCATTGGAATTGTGGCTAACTGATTTAGGTGCTGTGAAGGATATTAATAATCCATCTAAATGGTATCTGTTACTTTCAAATTGGAATGCAACTATTATTTTTGAACAAGAAGATTTAAGTGTAATCTGGGAAAGTGAAGGACAAGAAACTAAAAGACTATTTTCCTACTGCATTAATAGAGAAGATGTGGAAAATGCAATACTGCAGGGACCTTAAACTTCTATCTAAAGATTGTCTAAGATTTGCCTTAGTATCCAGTAACTTTTCCCCAATTGATCATCTGTTATACAGAGAGGCGGCAAGAGGTAAATAACATTCCCGAGTGGCCTGATGAATAAACCTTGCTCCATTGCAAGACTCTTTATTTCTTTCCCAATATTATTGAAATAACCTTTTTTGTTCCCAATATCTAAATCGAAGGCAGCAATTGTGCCGGATACCCTTACCTTCTTTATATAAGGTAAGTTTTTAAATTTAATTAGATGAGATAAATGTTTTTCTTCAAATGAAAGGTATTTTTGTGGTTCTTTTTCTAATAAATCAAGGCTAGCGTTTGCTGCAGCACAACCTAGAGGATTAGCAGTAAAACTATGTCCATGCCAAAAAGTTTTTCTTGGGGAATCATCAATAAAGGATTGAAAAATTTTTTCTTTACATAAAGTTATTCCCATTGGTAAAAATCCACCAGTTAAACCTTTTGAAATACTTATTAAATCAGGAATGATTTTTGCCTTTTGAAAAGCAAAAAGGGTTCCACATCTTCCAAACCCAGTCAATACTTCATCGGCAATTAACAAAGAATTATTATTTTTTATAATTTCTGAAACTTTTTTTATAAACTGAGGCCTAACCATATTCATCCCTCCTGCTCCTTGAACAAGTGGCTCAAGGATTACTGCAACTGTGGGAGTTTTAAGTAGAGTTTCTAATTTTTGGATCGCCTTATTTTCTTTATTTTCTACTTCTTCATCGTTCATCCAAGTTGAAGGCCATGGGACTCTTCTAACTGGGAACATAAGATTATCGAAATTCTCATTAAAAATATTTCTTTCACCTAAAGCCATTGCGCCAAATGTATCACCATGATAGGCGCCATCAAAAGCTACTATTTGAGTTCTAGTCTCTCCTCTATTTTGCCATGATTGGAAGGCAATTTTTAAAGCGACTTCCACTGCAGTAGAACCGTTATCAGAAAAGAATAATCTTTCTAGTTTTGTTAATTCACTAAGTCTTTCCGCTAATTTTTTTGCCTGTGGATGTAAGAAATCAGCAAATATAACTTGCTCAAGTTTTTTTGATTGATCAAAAATGGCATCCGCAATATATTCGTTACTATGACCATGAAGAGTTACCCACCAACTACTAATTGCATCTATTAGTTCTTTTTCAGGATCTTTAGTAAATATGAGGGCATCTTTACCATGAGTTACTTCTGTCTGCGGTTTGCTGTTATTGATTTGCGTAAAAGGTGGCCAAATATTTGGGTGCCAATCTTGATTTGGAGTTTTTGAATCCAAAGATTTCATTTAACTTATTTTTGAGTTTAATAGTGAGATCAACTTATTCTTGATGTCTAGTTCTTTCCATAGTATATCTAAATTATTTGAGTCCATTTTTTTGATGTAAGGAAATTCAGCAATTATAGGAATACCACTAAAATCAACTAGAGTTTTTGGATTATCTAGGTGTTTTTCGCCATTGACTACTAAACCTAAAATCTCAATATTTCTTCGTTTTAAGGACTCAATACTAAGCAGGGTATGGTTAAGAGTGCCAAGTGAGCTCTTACATACAAGTATTACCGGAAGATTCCATTCTTTTATTTGATCTATTTGCAAAAAATTGCGCGTTATTGGAACCATTAATCCACCTGCAGTTTCTATAATTAGTGAGCCTTGCACTTTTGGCAATCTCAACTTGTCAAAGTTAATAGCTTTTTGATCTATTTCAGCAGCCCAATGAGGAGATAGAGGTTTTGTAAAGACATAAGCTTCTTTGATTATTTTCTCTTTACTTACTTCTGCAAGTTTTTCAACAGTTTGACTATCAGTTTGCGATTCAATCCCACTTTGAATAGGTTTCCAGTAAAAGGAATTTAATCCTTTAACGAAAAAAGAGCTTATTAAAGTTTTCCCAATATCAGTATCTGTTCCACAAATTATAAATTTGAAAATATTTTTGTGACTACTCATAATTTCTTTATGATTTGAATCTCAATTTGCCATGAAAGGTTCACTGTATTATTGTAATTCTTTGGCCAAAACTTTTGAATTT
>CACHEM010000028.1 GCA_902578845.1 uncultured Prochlorococcus sp. | reverse complement strand
CTAAGCAGATATTTTTTGATCATATAAAAGATTGTTCAAAACCTGAAACATTTTGGTTTAAAGGTTTTCAAAATAAATCAACTCATTGTTTTCTTTATAGACCGCTTGTTGAAAATTTTAGAAATCCACCGCTCCTTGTTAGAGCACATAGCGGACCAACGTCATGTTTTGATGGATCATATAATTCTGAAGTTCAATATTGGACGTCGAAGGGATTTTTTGTTGCTGAAGTCAATTATGGAGGATCCTCAGGATTTGGCAAAGCATATAGAGAGAGGTTGAATTATAAATGGGGTATTGTTGATTCTTATGATTGCGAAGCGCTAGCTCTTGAATTGATTAAATCAAATCAAGTTGATAGTGAAAAAGTAGTAATTATTGGAAATAGTGCTGGTGGGTTTACTGCCCTGAACTGTTTATTATATGGTTCTATTTTTACAGCAGCAATTTGTAAATATCCTGTTATTGATTTGAAGGATATGTATTACAACACTCATAGGTTTGAAAAAGATTATTTAAATTCTTTGGTGGGAAATTATGTAAAAGACCATGATGATTATATAAATAGATCACCTATAAATCATATTAACAAAATAAAAAAACCTATCTTATTGTTTCATGGAAAAAAAGATACAGTTATTTCTTATAAACAAACTTTAAAAATTCAAGAAATTTTGCTTCAGAATAATAAATACTCAGAAGTTATTTTTTTTGATAATGAAGGGCATGGTTTTAGAAATATTGAAAATAAAGAAGTAGTAATAAAAAAATCTCAGGAATTTTTAAAAAATGCTTTGAATATTTAAGAATTGATTTTTAGAAAATCAATAGTATCTTGTAATTTTTCTATAAACATATCAATTTCTTCCTTATTGGTTGTGAAATTCATGCTGATTCTAGCTGTTGATTTAATTCCAATGTATCTGTGAAGAGGTTGACAGCAATGGTGGCCACTTCTGATGCAAATTCCTTTTGAATCAAGAATTTCAGCAATATCATTTGAATGTATATTTTTTATATGAAAGGTAGCAAGTGAGGCTCTGTCTGGATCTATCTCTGGCGATGGACCTATGATTTCAATATTTTCTATTTGATTTAATTTTTCAAATAAATATTTAGTAATAGTCTTTTCATATTCATGAATTTCATTCAATCCAATATTGTTAATATAATTGATTGCTTCTGCAAGACCAATTGCTTCTGCAATGGCTGGAGTTCCAGCTTCAAATTTGTGTGGTAGCTCTGCCCAAGTACTTGTCTCTTCAAAAACATCTTGAATCATTTCGCCACCTCCAAAGAGAGGAGGAATTTTTTCAAGTATTTCTCTTCTTGACCAAAGGAAACCAATACCTGTAGGACCGCATAATTTATGTCCTGATCCAGCTAAAAAATCTATATTAAGATCTATCACATCCAGTTTTTGATGAGCCAAACTTTGGCATGCATCTATTAACACTAAAGAACCTTTTTGTTTAGCTAATTTAGTTATTTCTTTGATTGGATTACAGCAACCTAGAGTATTACTAACATGGACTAGGCTAACAAGTTTAGTTCTAGATGTTAGTTTTGATTTAAAGTCGTCTATATCTAATTTCCCATCTTTATCTATACCTATAAATTTTAATTTGCATTTATTTTTTGCTGCAACCATTTGCCATGGAACAATATTGCTATGATGTTCCATTATTGATAAGAGAATTTCATCGTTTTCTTTTAATGAATATTCGCCCCATGATCTAGCTACTAGATTGATTGCCTCAGTAGCATTTCTTGTGAAAATAATTTCTTTTGCTGAATTCGCTTTTATATATTGGCTAATTAAATATCGTGCATTTTCAAATTCTTCTGTTGCTTTAGCACTTAATTGATGTGCCCCTCTATGTACATTGGCATTAAAGTTTTTGTAATATTCATCAATTTTTTTTAAGACTTGTATTGGTTTTTGTGTGGTCGCAGCATGGTCTAAATAAATAATTTGCTCATTACTTTTTAAGTTCTTATTTAAAAGAGGAAAGTCTTTCTTCGTTATTTCAGGAAAATTTTGAATCGTTTCCATTAATTCTCATTTAAAAGTTTATCAAGCAAATCCCATTTATCTTTTGAAATGGGAATAAATGAAATTATTTCTTGAAAGTAAGAACTTAATTGTAGTTTACTTGCTTCTGTTAATGTGATCCCTCTTGTTCGCATATAAAAAAGTTCTTCTTCATTTAGTTGCGAAATTGTAGCCCCATGTTTGCATTTGACATCATCAGCAATTATTTCTAATTGAGGTTTGGTATCTATTGTTGCAAGATTTGATAAAAGTAAATTTCTGCTTAATTGCGAAGCATCAGTTCTCTGGGCAATTTTCGGAACTATTATTGAACCTTCAAATATTGCATGTGATTTATCATCAGCAAGTGATTTATTAATTTGATCTAGAAATCCATTTGGGCCATTAAATTCTATTTTTGTATAGGTTGAAATCTGCTCATCTTTTTTTGTTATTTGCATACCTTTGATATTTGTTTTAGCGTTTCCCGCAGATTGTTTAATACTAATTTCAAATCTCGCGTAATTGAATTTGAAATGTAAAGATCCTAAGTTGTATGCACTAT
>CACHEM010000027.1 GCA_902578845.1 uncultured Prochlorococcus sp. | reverse complement strand
CTCTTAATAAAACTGAGAATCAAAAAATAATTTCAAATCAACCTAAAGTACTCAATAAACCAACAATTACCAACAGTTCACAATCTCAAGCAAATCTTAAAACTCAAAATATAAATAGTAAAACTTCACAACATCTTAATCAAATAGCAAAACACCTCCAATAAAAAGTCTAGCAAAACCTCCTATTCAACTAATTGCTAAGCCTAAAAATATTAATAACAAAAATATATCTAATCAATCTTCCCAGAACATATCCAATTCAGGGGGGGAAAGACAAATATCAAACAAACCTGATCAAAATTCGAACAAATCCAGAATAAAAAATATCAATAATAGAATGTCCACCCCTGAACTCGTAGGAGCTCCAATAAGGAGAGACGGACCCAATCAGCAAAATAATAAGCAAAACATTTCTTATAAACAGTCTCCAACAAACCTGGTACGCCTAACAGGCCTGGTGCTCCTAATAGGCCTGGATTTAGAAATAAACCATCAGATCAAGGCAGAAAATATTTCTATTGAAGAACCCAAAGCTTTGCTTGACGAAGTAGAGAAAGCTCAAATAGGTAAAGTATTTCTACTAAATGTTTTAAGAGACAACAAAGAGATACAGATAAATATAAAACCAGAACCTCTGCCAGGTTTGACATAAATCACCCATTGAAATTTAATAATCTATAAACTTAGAAAAAAAAGATTTTGGATTCACAAACTCAAATGAAAAAAATAGTTGCTGATGCAGCAATTAAGGAAATAAAAAGTGACATGATTCTTGGATTAGGATCTGGATCTACAGCTGCTCTTATGATTAAAAGCCTTGCAGATGAAATACGTTCTGGAAAGCTTCAAAATATAAGAGGCGTTGCAACTTCCTTCCAATCAGAAGTCTTAGCGCTCGAACTTGATATCCCGCTTATCGATTTAGCTTCCGTATCTCAGATCGATTTAGCTATTGATGGAGCAGATGAAGTTGATCCTAGATTTCAATTAATAAAAGGAGGTGGAGCATGTCATGTTAGAGAAAAGTTAGTAGCATCTAAAGCTAATCAATTGTTAATTGTTGTTGACGAAACTAAACTTGTACAAAACTTAAATCGATCTTTTCCTTTACCTGTAGAGGTCCTTCCTAATGCTTGGAAACAAGTCCAGGAAGTTATATCAGAGATGAAAGCTAGTTCTAGTTTAAGAATGGCTACAAAAAAAGCTGGTCCAGTTGTTACTGATCAGGGTAATCTAATTCTAGATGTATTGTTTGATGGTGGTATTGAGAATCCAAAAGATATTGAATTGTGTCTTAATAATATTCCTGGCGTATTAGAGAATGGATTGTTTGTTGATCTAACAGATAAAGTATTGGTTGGCAAAATTGAAAACGGGATACCAATTGTTTTTTCTCCCTCAAAAGTTGGCTAATTTTCAAATCTTATTTTTACTGAGTTAGCATGGCTATGTAATCCCTCACTTTTAGCAAGATTTATAATATCAAGGCTGTTAGCTTTTAAACTTTTCTCATTAAATTCTATTATTGATGTGTTTTTCATAAAAGTTTCAACTCCTAGAGAACCGCTAAATCTAGAATTCCCTGATGTTGGCAAGGTATGATTTGGTCCGGCCAAATAATCTCCTACCGCTTCCGGGGTCCATTTCCCTAAAAATATTGCTCCTGCATTTTCTATCCCTTGAAGTATCTTTTTTGAATCTAAAGCTAATATTTCTAAGTGTTCTGGAGCAAAATTATTGCTTAGTTCAATGCATGATTCATAATTCTCGCAAATTACTATTGCTCCCCAATTTTTTATTGACTGCAAGCAAATTTCTTTTCTTGGATGAGTATCCATTATTTTATAAATTTCTTCTAACACTTCTTTTGCCTGGTTCTTGGATGTAGTAAGAAGGATGGAAGACGCCAAAGGATCATGCTCTGCTTGTGCTAGGAGGTCAGATGCTACATGTGCGCTTTGAGCCGTTTCATCTGCAATGATTAATATTTCACTAGGACCTGCTAAAGAATCTATTCCTGTAGAGCCATAGATAAGCTTCTTTGCGGTAGTTACATAGATATTACCTGGACCTGTAATTACATCAACTTTATTGATTTGATCCGTGCCAAATGCTAATGCACCAATTGCTTGAGCTCCTCCAATTTTAAAAACTTTATTGATTCCCGATAAGTGAGCTGCAGCTAAAACAGTTTTGTTTATTTTCCCTTCTGTATTTCCAGGGGAAACCATTATGATTTCTTCGACTCCTGCAACTGTTGCGGGTATTGCATTCATTAATACAGTGCTTGGATAAGCAGCTCTACCTCCAGGGACATATATACCTGCATTTTTCACTGGCCTCCATCTCCTTTGCACTGTATCGCCATGCTCCCCTTTAATAGTGAAGGATGATGGAATTTCTTTTTCATGGAATTTTTTAATTCTTTTATGGGCTACTTCAAGCGAGCGCTTTAAATTGCCCGCAGTATCATTCCATGCATCCTTTAACTCCTCTTTACTGACTTGCATAGGATCAGGGTCGAAACCGTCAAATTTTCTGGTATATTTTCTCACTGCTATATCCCCATACTTTTTTACCTCTTGAAGTATTTCTTCGACTATTGCATTAATTTTGTGAAGAACATTTTTTTTAACTGCTTTGTCTATAAGACTAAAAGCATTATTAAGGCTTGTTTTGACCAAGTTTTTATTATCCTCATTTGGGTCTTTTTTATATTTT
>CACHEM010000026.1 GCA_902578845.1 uncultured Prochlorococcus sp. | reverse complement strand
AGTCAGATAATTCCAAAAGATCTACTTTATTAACTAGAATAATGAAAAATTAATGAAGTATGGAAGACAAAGCACAAACTAATCAGGTTCAAACTACAAGTATGAATAGAACAAAAGCGCCCCAAAAAGTTGAAGTTGTAGTTGCAAATTCATCTTCAGGGTCAGAAGTAAATATCCTTGGTGAACTATCGATTTTTGTTTTAAGAATAGGTTTTTGTGCGTTGATGATTCATCATGGTCTAGAAAAACTTCAGGATCCGCAGGGTTTTGCCGAGTTTGTAGTTGGTAAATATTTCCCATTTTTGCCTGGTGATCCTGTTATTTGGACTTTTGGAGCAGCAATTACTCAACTAATATGTCCAGTTGGATTGGCTTTAGGGATTTTTGCGAGGCTCTCTTCTCTTGGTCTATTCTCCACCATGGCATTTGCAGTATATTTTCATCTCCTTGATACTGGACTAGAAGGTTTTCCTTTGGCAGTGGTTGAAGGTCATAATTATGCTTTCGAATTGTCTTTCATATATGGGTCTATATCTCTCTACTTTCTTTGTGCAGGTCCAGGAAGGCTATCTTTATTCAGAAAAACAAACAAGATTACATATTATCCAAAATCCACATAATTTAATGTAAAAAATGTCTTTTTTGGGTAAATACCATAGAAATTCCTTTCGAATTACACATATCAATACTTTCTTGGTCTCTTAGACTTCCTCCAGGTTGAATAATAGCTTTTATTCCATAGTCATTTGCTAGTTCTACAGTATCTGCAAATGGGAAAAATCCATCACTGGCCAAGACAGCATCAGAACATGACCTTCCAGCTGCTTTCAATGCAATTTTTGCTGCTCCAACTCTATTCATTTGTCCAGCTCCAATTCCAATAGTTTTTTGGTCTTTTGCAATAACAATGGCATTAGACTTTACGTGTTTACAAATCTTCCATGCAAAATTTAGATCCAAGTTAATATGTTTACTCGGCTTTTTATTGGTTACTGAAATCCAATTTTCAGTTTTTTCTTCACTATCGTCAGTATCTTGAACTAGTAATCCTCCCATTATTGATTTAGTAGAATTTTGATTCTTTTTTGGAAGTTGATCTTTTGAAAACTTTAAAATTCTTAAATTCTTTTTAACTTTTAAAATGTCTAAAGCTTCCTCATCAAAAGATGGAGCGACCACACACTCTAAGAAAATATTTTTGAGATGAATTGCGGTCTCACTATCAACATTTGAATTAAAAGCAACTATTCCTCCAAATGCACTAACAGAGTCGCATTCCAAAGCATTCAAAAATGCTTTAGAAGATGAATTACTTATAGAGGCGCCACAAGGATTATTGTGTTTTAAAATAACAGAGGCAAACGTGTCGGTTGTAAGTTCATTTTTTTCTGTGTAACCAAATTCTAAAACTGTTGAAAGTGCCGAATCTAGATCTAATAGATTGTTATAACTTAAGTCTTTTCCTTGTAATTTTTCTGCTGAGTTCCATCCAATGTTACTTAAACCATACCAGAAAGCTTTTTGATGTGGATTCTCCCCATATCTTAAGGTTTTGATTAGTGGATAAGATTCAATATATTTGGAAGATTGTAAATCTCTTTCTTTTCTTATCCAATTAGATATTGCAGTGTCATAGTCTGCTGTATGTTGAAAAGCTTCAAGGGCTAATTTTGCTTTATATGAGTCTTTCAATTCACCTTTTTTACTTTCTTCAAGAAAATTTTGATACTGACTAGGATCTACTAAAACGGAAACATCTTTATGATTTTTAGCTGCAGAACGAATCATAGATGGCCCTCCAATATCGATATTTTCAATAGCATCTTCCCATTTAGCGCCCTGATCTACAGTTTTTTTAAAAGGATATAAATTTACAACCACTAAGTCAATTAACTCAAGATTGTTAGCTTGTATATCTTGTTTATGTTCCTCATCAGTTCTTTTAGCTAATATTCCTCCGTGTATTTTTGGATGTAAAGTTTTAACTCTTCCTCCAAGAATTTCTGGAGAATTAGTAAAATCAGCAACTTTAATAACTGGAATTTTAGCTTCTATAAGATGTTTGGCAGTTCCTCCACTTGATAGAATTTGATAATTAAATTTCTCTACTAATTCTTTACAAAATGGAATTATATTTTTTTTATCAGAGACACTTACTAAAGCTAATGGAGACATTATGGGAAAGTTTACTTACTTAAGAATATAAACATGAAATATGCTATCAATCATGAATTTGTCTCGATTAGCTCTCAAACTGCAACTCATAGAATTATTTTGATGCATGGTTGGGGAGCTGATTCAGATGACCTTTTATCAGTTGGGAAGGAGATGACTGAAAAAATAAATCTTGATTTTGAAGTATTTTCTTTGAGGGCTCCTGGATTACACCCAAGCGGTCAGGGAAGACAGTGGTATGGATTATACCCACATGATTGGAATGGAGCTGAGGTTGAAGTAAATAAACTTTTAGTTACATTAAAAAAATTTGATACTGATCAGATTCCACTAAGAAAAACAATTTTGTTGGGTTTCTCTCAGGGGGCCGCAATGGCAATTGATGCAGGATTTAAGTTAAATTTCGGATTAATTGTTGCTTGTAGTGGTTATCCTCACCCCAACTGGGTTCCAGGAGAAAAAATCTCCCCATTGATTATTAGTCATGGTTTATTTGATGAAGTTGTCCCTATAGATGCTTCTAGAACTATTTATGAAAAGGTAAAGAGTAAGTCTTCTAAATTTTGCGAATTATTAGAATTCGATGGATTTCATCAAATTGATTCAAATTTAATTAACTTTATAAGTTCAAATATAAGTAATATTTTTT
>CACHEM010000025.1 GCA_902578845.1 uncultured Prochlorococcus sp. | reverse complement strand
ACTATTTAAAAGATTTGTCTCAAATTTTGAACCATCTCTCTTTTCACACCATGTTTTTTCTCCATTTGTGATCCATAATTGATTTTTATCAGGAATCAAAACAAACCCAATATATGGTTTTTGTTTAAAATTTAACGCCAAATGCATTGCATAGTTACCTGTACCTTGGATAAAGTCCTTAGTTCCATCTAGAGGATCAAAAACCCAGATCCAATCATTCTTAATGTCAAAATTTTTTGAAGATGTTTTTACATTTTCTTCACTCAAAATATCCCAATTAACATTTTTATATTTTTCATTTATTCTTTTTATGATCAATTTATTAACTTCTAAGTCAGCCAAAGTTACAGGATCTTGTTCATTATTATTTTTAATTATATTTCTTTTATCATCTGCATCTTCTAACATTTTGGAGTAATAAAGCAAAATATCTGCCGCTTGCCAGCTGAATATTCTTACATCATCGATAAGATTATTAATATCTACTCCAGAGGGTAATTTAATCATAAAATGTATAATAATTCCTTATTATCCCACAGAAAAGAAGAACCGGAAAACGGTATTTTTTATATAGTTGGGACGCCAATTGGCAATTTAAATGATATATCCCAAAGAGCATTAAATATACTTAGAAATGTTTCTTTAGTTGCCTGTGAGGATACAAGACAAACAAAAAAATTAATGAACAAGTTTAATATTTCAAATAAACTTATAAGTTTTAATAAAAATAATTCTTCAATTAAAATCTCAAGAATAATAAAAGATCTAAAAGAAGGGAAATCCATAGCAATTGTAAGTGATGCTGGCATGCCAGGAATTTGCGATCCAGGAGAAGAAATCGCTAAGTGCTTAAAATCCGAAGGCCTAGATGTCATTTGCATTCCTGGTGCATGTGCTGCGATTACGGCTCTTGTTTCAAGTGGGCTCCCTTCTTCTAGTTTTGTATTTGAGGGCTTTCTTCCTAAAAAGCAAATTGATAGGGAAAAAATTCTTTTAGAAATAAGTAAGAATCAAAAAACAACTATTATTTATGAATCTCCCAAGCGACTAAAAAAATTATTAAAGCAATTATTTGAATTCTGTGGAGGAGATCGAGAGATCATAGTGACGAGAGAATTAACAAAAAAATTTGAAGAACATGTTGGGAACAATATCAACGATGTTATAAATTTTTTCAGCGATAAGGATGTAATTGGTGAAATAACAATAGTAATAAAAGGTATTAATAAAAGAGATTCAAATATAGATAGAGTAACTATAAAAAAAGATCTCAATGATTTGATTAATGCGGGATTAAGTTTATCAGCCGCATCTAAATATTTAGCAAAAAAAAATGGTATTAAAAAAAGCGAAATTTATAACATGATCTAAAATTTATTAAGACTAGGTTTAAATTGTATGAGTTTTTTGATTAAAAAATTATTTTTTACTGCAATCTTCAATTCATGTTTATTTTTGATTTTATTTATTGGAATTCAAAATAGTTCAAACAAAAGTAAAGTAAACTTAGTAGTCAAAGAAACTATTTCACTACCAATAAGTTTTATATTGGGATCTAGTTTTATATTAGGGTCTATTTTGGGAAGCTGTATTGTTCTGGATAGGCATAATGAATAAAATAATTCTCAAAGAGCTATTAGATTTTCAGGACAAACAATTCTTGAAATTCCCTTCGAAACAAGAATTGGTGCTGTAATTATAAATACATCAGTATTAGGAACTTTTAGTACCTTTTGCTCCTTATTGCAAGACCTTTTGGCAAGATTTAAATCAAAAAATATTTCTATTGTTTTTCTATTCAAATCTTCATAAGGTAAGAATTCCCATTCTGGAAAATCTTTTAACAACTTTATCTCTAACTCAATTCTCTTATCTACAACCATATATACAACTTTAGGGAAATTTACCTCTGATATAGGAACTGAAGATAATTCTTTTCGAGCAAAATCATCAATCTCATACTCTGCGGGAGGAATTTCAAAAAAAGAATCATTAATAGCAAAGTTTGCAGCGGTAATATTTTTATTTAAAACTTTGGCATCATTAGAATCTTTTTTTAAACCTTCTTCATTTAAATTTGTTTTTATTAGGTCATTTGTTTGATTTTTGTTGGTTTTTTGTTTTCTTTTTATGGATTTACTTGTATTGAATAATTTCTTAAATTTTAATTCTCCAAGATTCTTTTTAAGATTCCTTATGATTGTGGAGTTAACGCAATTATATTTTTGGGACAAAACGTCAATAGACTCTCCAGATTTAAAACTTTTCAATATTTCTTCTTTTTGTTTTTCAGTGAGTCTTTTAGTCAAGATCAAAAATGAAGCACTATTTAATCTTATGTTATTTCTTTTTGAAAAAGAATAAAAGATAAAATCTTTACTTATTATTTAAAAAAAATGATGTACTTAGATTGTTTAGGTCTAGAAGTTTAGATATAATTAAAAAATGCTTCCTTAGCTCAGCTGGATAGAGCAACTGCCTTCTAAGCAGTGGGCCGCAGGTTCGAATCCTGCAGGAAGCGTAGAAAACTTAAATAACTAAATTTTTCTAGTTAAATTTAGTACTTAAAATATTATCAAGTTAATTAAAGATTCTTTTATTTATTTCAAACAACTCAATTAAGCATTGAATGCTTTAAATACTTAGAACAAATGATTTTATCAAGGTAAATTTTTTAATATAGATTAAATTAGTATGATTTAAGAATAAATATTATACATGGTTTTTATTATCAAGATTTAAAGGCTTCAATGAATTAAAATCTTATAATAATATTTTTTTATTCTTTTTAATTGTGTCAGAACTTAAGATAAAAATTAAGACAATATGCTGTATTGGTGCGGGATATGTTGGAGGGCCAACAATGGCGGTAATTGCTGATAAATGCAAGGATTTAAAAATACTTGTAGTTGACTTAAACGAAAAAAGAATAAGTTCTTGGAATAGTGAAGATTTAACAAAACTTCCAGTTTATGAACCCGGATTAGAAGAGTTAATCAAAAGATGT
>CACHEM010000024.1 GCA_902578845.1 uncultured Prochlorococcus sp. | reverse complement strand
TATATAGGAGATTTAGTTCCCTCAATAGCTTCTTATAAAAAGATAATTGAAAAATATGATAAAGGTATAAAAGAAGGTGAATTTTATGAAGAACCTATTGGAGGAGATTTTAATTACCCTGATTGGTAAATATGCTTACTACAAAAATAACTTTTGCCTTGGCAGATTGGATTAGAGAGTGGCGTAAGTGCCGGGATAAGAATACTTCTATTGATGAGTGTGTAAAATTTGTCCAGTGGAAATTAGAAGATTATAAACTTTCTGATAGTGATAAAAGAATAATTGAATCTATTTTGCTCTATGAATCTGAATAAATAAGTAATTATAGACTTTAATTTTTATATTTATCTATAAAAAACAAAGGATCATTAAAATCCTCTTACAAATTAAGAAAAAAGTAAATCAGCATATTTACGGATTTACTGAAAATATAAAAAGGAGTAATTTATAAATGTTGAGTTCGGAGGCAATCTAAATGATTGATAGTCCGCCTGAAATTTAGCAAATTCCAAAATATAGGAAGCGTATTCCTGAGAATGGGATTATTCGAAAATTAAAGTTCAATCAATTAGTCTGATAAGACTTCGCTTTATAATTACTAGCGACAATAGGGACTGAAATTATCGAGAGAAATCCCCGAATTCACGTATTCTAGGTTTATGAGTAAATAGACTTTAAAATATGTAATTTTATATCCTGTAAGAAGGAAAACAAATATTAAAAAGGACTGTACAAGCAGTCCTTTTTTTTTAACAAATTTCTTCTAAACCAGACTTCTTTTTCGATATTATGGATTAATAAAGTGATTAAAAATATTTCAAAATGAAAGATCAAGTCTTGTTTCCAAAAATTGAAGTACGTGAAAAGGGTTTTTTACAAGTAAGTGATATTCATACTATTTATTGGGAAAGATCTGGTAATCCAAATGGCAAAAAAATTCTTGTAATTCATGGAGGTCCAGGAGGAGGAAGTCAACCAAGATATAGAAGATACTTTGACCCAGATAAATTCGATATTATTCAATTTGACCAAAGAGGTTGCGGTTCTTCAACTCCTTTCTCCGAATTAAAAGAAAATACGACCAATCATTTAGTTGATGATATTGAGAAATTAAGGATTCTTTTAAAAATAGATACTTGGCATTTGTTTGGTGGATCTTGGGGCTCAACACTTTCACTTATATATGCGATTAAAAATCCCTCAAGAGTTCTCAGCTTAACTTTGCGAGGAATATTTTTATGTAGAAAGTTTGAATTGTTATGGTTCTATCAATATGGTGCAAGTGAGATATTCCCCGATGAATTTGAAGAGTATATTTCTGTAATACCGAAAGAAGAAAGATATGATTTAATAAGTTCTTTTTATAAATATCTAACATCTTCAGATGCGAATCTTAGATCAAAAGCAGCAGCAGCTTGGACAAAATGGGAACTCTCAACAAGTCATTTAATAAATAAAAAATTTGATTTTGATAAGTCTGAAGTTAATTCTTTTTCAGATGCCTTTGCAAGGATCGAGTGTCATTATTTTATTAATAATATTTTCTTAGAAGATGATTTTATTTTGAAAAATATAAAAACAATAGAGTCGATTCCAACAAAAATAATTCAAGGGAGGTATGACGTTGTATGTCCTGTTAGGAGTGCTTGGGATCTAAATAAGAAATTAAAGAATTCTGAATTAATTATTGTTAATGATGCTGGTCATTCAATGAGTGAAAAAGGTACAAGTATCGAATTAATAAAAGCTGTAAAAGGAATTGAAAATATCTAATAAAGAGAATATGGTTTAAAAATTAAAGGCCATTATCTTCAATATTTTGTGCAATACTCCTAAGAAGTTCGACTATATCAGAATCTTCGCATTGAGTATCTTCTTTAAGCAAAATGCACTCGTCTCTAATACTTACATTAGTACTCCACCATATACCTGAACTATTGGTATCATCCCATTCAAATCTTTCAGACATAATTAATAAAATCTAATAAATACATTAAAGCTTGCATTAGTTCATCGTGGATTTATATATTTAATTTCAAAATTTAAAAAACTTTCCTAGGCACTAAAAGGAATCTAGAAATTTCTGACAATAAAATTTAGAAATCTAATTTCAGTTCGTATTGTTTTTCCTTTTCCTTAGAAACAGTTTTTTTATTATTTATGTTTTTTCTAAGCCTTTTTCTAGAGCCATGCTTTAAATAAATTTCTTTTGAGATATCCCAGTATCCATCCTGTTTTGTGATTTCCTGGATTTTCTTCTTTGCAGTTTTAGTGCTATTTGGGATGTCAATTATTGGTCTTGTGTAATTAATTTGTTCATATTCTTCTTGATTAAATCTAGATAATAGCCATGGTTCATGAATGAAATTAAGTGATATATGCTTTAATTCTGGTATCCATTTTTTTATAAATTTTCCTTGAGGATCATGATCTTTTCCCTGCTTAATAGGATTATAAATTCTATTGGTATTTATAGAAGTAGTTCCAGATTGCATTTGGCATTGGTTCCAATGTATTCCAGGCTCATAATCTACAAATTTATTTGCTAATTCAGAACCTGAATCTTGCCATGGTAGCCATAAATTATAGCTAGCAAAAGACATTAACATCGCTCTCATCCTGAAGTTAATCCATCCATTGAAATTTAATGAGCGCATACATGCATCTATAAAAGGAAAGCCTGTATTACCTGAACTCCATGAATAAAGTAATTCATTATTGTTTTCTCTAATGTTTTTAAAAAAAGGATGGAATTCCCTAAACTCTAGTTCTGGTTCACTTTCAAGTTTCTGAATAAAATGACAATGCCAAGTTAATCTACTTTTTAACATCCTAGAATTATTGTTTTTTGATATATTTGCTTTATTAAAAATTTCTTTTAATGAAATGCATCCCCAACAAATATATGGGGATAGTCTTGAACAACTATCAAATGACTTTTCTGGGCTAGAAATATCTTTTGAATAAGAATCTAATTTTTTACTAAAGAAGTATTGCATTCTCTCTAAACCTCTCTTTCTTCCACCTTGCATTCTTCCTGGACAAGTTTCTTTTTTAAAGGGAAAAATTTCGTCTGAGGGAATTTCTCCAACATCAAAGTTAATAGAATTAATTCTTAATGGAGCTTTAAGTAAGTTTTTTTCAGAATTTTCTTGCCACTTTTTAGACCAATTATTCCTATCTAAATTTCCTCTAAAAACTGAAAATTGTAGAAATTCCTTCCAAATAATATTTTTGCTTAAAGCCCATTCTCTTACTTTTTGATCTCTTTTATAAGTAAGCCAATCTCCGGTTTCTTGATGGCTATATATACCTTTGATTTTAAATTTTGAACTAATTTCATCAAAAATATTGATAACATTGCCAGTCCTAATAATTAATGGTTGTCCAATCTCAGCAAGTGCATTTCTTAAGTCTATTAAACTTTCTTTGCAAAG
>CACHEM010000023.1 GCA_902578845.1 uncultured Prochlorococcus sp. | reverse complement strand
TCATAGAGCCACTAGATCTTAAAATTTTAACAAGAGCTCTTGTATCAATTCCATGAAGACCTATGATATTTTTTTCAACTAACCATTGATTAAAATTCTTTTTAGATCTCCAATTGCTGTCATTAGATGAAAAATTTCTAACAATTATCCCTTTAACATTAATATTAGATTCTGAATCTTCAAAATTAATTCCAGTATTTCCTATCTCTGGATAAGTGAATGTTAATAACTGACCGTAATAACTTGGATCAGTAATAACTTCTTGATATCCGGTCATTCCCGTATTAAAGACTATTTCGCCAGTAGCTGTACCTGAAGCACCAAAATAAAATCCAGGGAATACAATTCCATTACTTAAAACTAATTTCGCGTTTTTCTTATATGGATTAATCATCAATGTGAAATTAGTTAATTTGCGGATAAATAATTTTTTAAGAGTAAAAACTTTTTCCAAGGATCTCCTTGATTAATAGAAAGTAAAGCTTTATTAAATCCTTCATTTAAATTATCCTCAATTCCTGCGGCCCAAAGCACTAAAGCAGTATTCAAGGCAACCACATTGGTATGAGATTTTTGTCCCGAACCATTTAAAACAGATTTTAATATTTCCTCGCTAGAATCCATATCAGAAACCACAAGTTTTTCGTTAGAAATATTTTTATGGTTAAAATCTGAAATATTTATTCCTGAAAAACGTAATTCGCCATTTTCAACAAAAACTAATTTATTTTCTCCTTGAAGCGAAGCTTCATCAAGGCCGCCTGAACCATATACGACTATTGCTCTATTCATCCCCATTTTTAAAAGCGCGGTTCCCATAGGTTTTAAAAGATCCTCAGAAGCAACACCCAAAACTTGTGCATTGGGTCTTAAAGGATTTACCAATGGTCCAAGTTGATTAAATACTGTCCTTATTCCAAGAGTCTTTCTTAAAGGCGCAAGTTTTATTAAAGATTTATGCCAAGCAGGTGCGAATAAAAAAGTAATTCCAATTTCACTCACGGCTGTTATTACTTTTTCTAATGGACAATTTAAATTCAAACCAAGATTCAACAAAACATCAGCAGAGCCAACTTTCCCACTAGCACTTTTATTTCCATGTTTTGCTATTTTTGCCCCACAAGATGAAGCTACGAATGCTACTGCAGTTGAAATATTAAATGTATTAGCTCCATCCCCTCCTGTTCCACAAGTATCAACTAAATACAAATTTGGTCTTGCTAATGGCAATTCGCACACATTTAAGAGTTCATCAGCCATAGAACTTAATTCGACACCTGTACAGGTCTTAGCTCTCAAAGCACTTAAAAAAGCTCCTGTTTCAACATCTGAAATTTCATCTTTAAGCCATCTTTGCATTAAAGAACGTGATGTTAAATCATCAAGATTCTTTCCCTCTAACAAATTACTTAAGATTTCAGCGTTTGATAAATTAGAAAACATTTATTTATTGAAGAATAATTATGAGGTTAAAATTAATATGAGGTGTCAAAACCGGAGCCAACTAAATCTTTATTTGTGTTAGAAGGCCTGAAACTTTTTGACCAGATAATTTTTGTTTTAGAAAAAAGTTCATTTTTAGAGATTTCCCAAAATTTTAAAATTTTTTCAATATCTTTTTTAATTTCAATTTCTCCAGGAAAATTAGTATAGCGATTTATTAATCTAGCCAAATTTATATAGTCAAGATCTTCTGGTATTTTTTTAGTGATAAGGGAATCTATAATGTTCTTGTCGGTTTCATGTAAGGGATGAGTTTGTTCGTTACTCATAAATAAATACTGAATCATTTATAAAATTAGCTCACATATTCAAAAATGAAACATTATCTTAATCATATGGGCAAAATAAAATGAAGAATTTAGATTTAAAAGTTATATTTAAATACCTAAGGCCATACAAAAAAGAATTCTTATATGGAGCTTTAGCTCTCTTGGTTGTAAATATATTAAGTGTAGTAATACCGTTAGAAGTAAAAAATATAATTGACCAATTACAAAATGGGTTTTCTTCAGATTTTGTTATTTCTAAGTCTTTATGGTTAATATTTTTAGCAACTTGTATGGGTTTAATAAGATTATTTTCAAGACAGATTGTCTTCGGCATAGGTAGGAAAGTAGAGGTTAACCTTCGTCAAAAACTTTTTGATCATTTACTTATTCAAGATCCA
This sequence comes from uncultured Prochlorococcus sp., assembly GCA_902578845.1. The sequence continues at coordinate 1,835 of CACHEM010000023.1, read as the reverse complement.
GAATGGATCCAGAAAAAAGGGAGTGGAGACATTATTAGTAGAGCTACAAGCGATGTTGAAAACATACGAAGACTCTTGGGTTTTACTGTTTTAAGCTTGTGCAACATTGTTTTAGCTTATTCATTCACTATTCCTTCAATGTTTTCGATTAATAAATTACTAACAATATCAGCCTTAATGATATTTCCATTAATCCTAGGAATTGTAAGTTTATTCGGAGGCAGAATGGTTAAACAAAGAAAATCTCAACAAGAATCATTATCAAAACTTAGTGATCTAATACAAGAAGATCTTTCTGGCATAAGCGCCATCAAAATTTATGCCCAAGAAAATGCTGAAAAAAAAGAATTCAACATATACAATAATGCCTATCGAAATTCAGCGATAAAACTTGCAAGAACAGCGAGCACCCTATTCCCTTTGCTGCAAGGTATTTCCTCAATTTCATTATTGATTTTATTATCATTAGGAACATTCCAACTAGAGAGTGGATTTATTTCGATAGGCGGTTTAGTCGCTTTAATTCTTTACGTTGAAAGACTAGTCTTCCCTACAGCTTTATTAGGTTTTACCTTAAATACTTTTCAACTCGGACAAGTAAGTTTAGATCGTGTAGAAGAAATCTTTCAGAACAATCCAAATATTGTAGATAGAGCAGAAACTAAATTTTTAAAAAGAAAGGTTAAAGGATTGTTAGAAGCAAAAAGTTTAACAATCAAGTATCCAGGATCAAAATTTAATTCTTTAAATGGTCTAAATTTTAAAATTTATCCTGGAGAGCTTATTGCGATAGTTGGCCCAATAGGTTGTGGAAAGACAACACTAGCAAAGTGTCTAGGAAGAACTATTGAAATTCCAGACAATCAATTATTTTTAGATGAAATTGATGTAAAAACTTTAAAATTAAGTGATCTTAGAAAAAACATTTCAATCGTTCCTCAAGAAGCATTTTTATTTACTTCTACAATCTCAGAAAACCTAAGCTTTGGAGAACCCAAAGCTTCGAAATCTTTAGTTGAAGAAAGCGCCACAAAAGCTGGATTAATTGATGATATCAATAGTTTTCCTCATAAGTTCAAAACTATTGTTGGTGAAAGAGGTATTACATTAAGTGGTGGACAAAGGCAAAGAACTGCACTAGGAAGAGCATTACTCGTTAATTCTCCTATTGTTGTTCTAGATGATGCTTTGGCAAGCGTAGACAATAAAACAGCCGCACGAATAATAGATGAAATGAGTGATAGAAGTAATAAAACAATCATAATGATTAGTCACCAACTTTCTGTTGCCGCTACTTGTGATAGGGTTTTAGTAATGGATAAGGGAGAAATAGTACAAGAAGGAAATCATAAAAATTTATTAAAAGAAAATGGGCTATATAAACAACTTTGGGAAAGAGAACTTGCTACCAGAATTGTTAAGGGCTAAAACTAAATTTTATACTTATAATAAATAGATTTAATAATGTTTAAATTCCTGAAAAATATTATGAATAATGAGGAGTTAAATTCAACTAATGATGCTTATTCCTTTCATAGAATATTAAAAACAGATATTAAAAAAGAACCTAATATTCAAGAAGATGAGATCGTTTTTGGATGTGGTTGTTTCTGGGGAGCTGAAAAATGTTTTTGGAAACTTCCAGGAGTTTTGACCACTTCTGTAGGTTATGCTGGTGGTGAAACAAACACTCCAAATTATTATGAAGTATGTTCTGGCTTAACTGGTCATTCAGAAGTGGTAAGAGTTATATGGGATAAAAGAGAAATAGATATATCTGATTTATTAAAAATGTTTTGGGAATGTCATGACCCTACTCAAAAAAACAGACAGGG
>CACHEM010000022.1 GCA_902578845.1 uncultured Prochlorococcus sp. | reverse complement strand
ATTTGGTAAAAACATTGAGGTAATTGCTTATATGAGTTGATGGTCTCTGATGCAATACTCGTGATCACTTCTTCGTGAGTTGGTGCTAAACCAAATTCTTTACCTTGTCTATCTTTGAGATTAAACATTATTCCTTCACCTGCGGTATATCCTTCCCACCTTTCACTTTTTTTCCATAAATCTGCAGGATGAAGTTGGGGTAATAGTAATTTTGTACAACCAATACTATTAAGTTCTTTCTCTATTATTGCGGATATTTTTTCAATAACTCTAAGCATTAGTGGCATGTATGCATAAATACCGCTGTTAATTCTGCGAATATACCCAGCTTTTAAGAGTAATTGATGTGAAATAATCTCAGCTTCAGAAGGTGTGTCACGAAGTGTCCCCAGAGGAAATGAGGTTGTCACGCGCATACAGAAAAATCCTTAATAATATTTAATTTTATCAATTAACATGAAAAAATAATTTAAAGTGTCTTGAGTCCCTCAACGCGGCTAGTCTAAGAATATTCTTTTTGCTAACTTCTTCAGTAATGAAGTTCAAACTCTTTAAAAAGTTCATTACTACTTAATCATTTTCTAAAGTTTATGGAAAATATAGATTCCAATATTTCTAGTGAAGAGGAATTAATAGATATTGATGAAGTTCAAAAATTCCTCAATAGATCAAGGGCTTCAGTCTATAGGTATACAAATACAGATTTAAGAAATCTAAACCCTAGTTTTAATCCAAGAAAATTAAATCCTGAATTTAGGTCTGATCAAAAAGATCCTTTAAAATTCCATCCTAATGAAGTAGCAAGATTTGCCAAAGATATTTTAAGAATAAAGGAAGTTACTGTAGAGGTCTTTAATACACCTTCCTCCGCTGCTCAAAATATACTGGCGCAAATATTAGACGAACTAAAATCTATTAGGTCTTTGCTAGAAAAAGAGTAATTAAAAAGTCACCAATCAATGTTTTGATTTATTGACATTTTGAATGTAGGATAAGGGAGTTTAATTATCTCCTTAATCTTTACCAATTAAGAGTTCTTGAGTTACACGAAATCAAAGCAGTTTATTCAAAGTAAATCAAGCGAAGAATCTTCTCATGGTTCTGCTCGAAATGATTTTGAAAGAGATGATGATGACCCCTTAAGTATAAGGAGTTTATCAATAACATCTTTAGGTATTATTTTTGCTTTTTTGACAATTTTTTTACCTTCAATAAGCATTTTAATTGGCAGACCTTTATCTCAAGGAAACGAGATAATTCATAATTACGATTTTAAAAAAGATGGACCTTAGTTCAATACCTCCATCTCCAATGAAGGGAATAGTGAATATTGTTGTTGAAATACCTGCAGGGAGTAGGAATAAATATGAGTATTGCTCTGACGCGGGAATAATGGCTCTAGACAGAGTATTACATTCTTCAGTGAGGTACCCTTTTGATTATGGTTTTATCCCCAATACCCTTGCTGATGATGGAGCTCCCCTTGATGCAATGGTGATAATGGACGAACCTACTTTTGCGGGTTGTTTAATAAAAGCTAGACCTATTGGAGTTTTGGATATGCATGATTGTGGTGCATATGATGGAAAACTTTTATGTGTGCCAGTGGCTAATCCTAGGCAGGCTAATATAGTGAGTATTAATCAAATTGCACCTAATCAGCTTGAGGATGTTGCAGAATTTTTTAGAACAAGTAAAGGACTCGATGGAAGAACAGTTCAAATTGATGGTTGGAGGGATTTTGATGTAGTTGAAAATTTATTGAAAAGTTGTATGCATCTAAAAAAGAAAAACTTTAAAGTACTTAAGAAATCAAATGTTAGTAAATTAAATTGAAAAAAATAATTTTTTATAGTTATTTAAAATGCTCTACATGCCGAAAAGCTGCAAAGTGGCTTGGAAGCAAAGATATTGAATTTCAGTTAATTGATATTGTAAAAGAACCTCCACTTGTTATTTATTTAAATCTAGCCTTAGAACAATACTCTGATGATAAGAAAAGAATTTTTAATACAAGAGGTAAAGCCTTTAAAAATCTTGATCTTGATATTGATCGTTTGTCAAAGGAAGAAATTATTCAACTTCTTTTAAGTGATGGCAAATTAATAAAAAGACCATTTTTGATTTACGAAGGGGAAAAAGTAATATTAGGTTTTAACGAAATGGAATATGCAAAAAATTTTATATAAGTTTAGAAAATCAAGATTTTATTAATCCTATGCCTAGTTCCATAAAAAGTTTTTTAAAAGAATGGGGTCTACTAATTCTATTAACTTTTTTTATTTCTTCTTGTAGATCATTTTTTGCAGAACCACGTTATATCCCTTCTGGATCAATGCTCCCAGAATTACAAATAAATGATAGGTTAATTATTGAAAAATTTTCGCTAAGAAACTCTTTACCAGAAAGAGGAGATATTGTTGTTTTTAACTCACCTTACTCGTTTGACAAAAAATTAATTTCATCAAGATCTAAGCCTTTACCAAAAAAAAGATATTGTTTTTTTATGAGTTTTCCTCCAATGTCGTTTATTCCTGGTTTGAGGGATCAAGCTTGCGATGCTTATATTAAAAGAGTCGTGGCCCTTCCAGGAGAAATTGTAAGTGTAAACTCTAATGGTGAATTAATAGTAAATAATAAATTAATTTCTGAACCCTATGTCTCTTATAAGTGCTCATTATCACTATTAAGTAATTGTGGTAAATTTGAAAATATAAAAGTGCCAGAAGATCATTTTTTAGTTTTAGGTGATAATAGAGCAAATAGCTGGGATGGAAGATATTGGCCTGGAACTAAATTTCTTCATAAAAAAGAGATAATTGGTAAAGCATATTTTAGATTTTGGCCTCTTAGTCAAGTTGGCTTTTTCAGTAAATGAAGCCTTTTTCCTGAATCTGATTTTATCAAAATAAATTTTTAACAAGGCTTATTTTAAAGTGCTCCTGAAGCAGTTAAATCAAGTATTCCCCCTAGGTGTGTTGTAATGTTAAGAGCGCTAATCACAGGGGGCTTATTAGGATCATTAAAAAGATCAATTATAGTTATGCCGCCATTACCCTGTTTTATCATCCAAATATTTGAATAATTAATCCCAAGGATATTACAAATTAGAGTTTTATTGACTGCATCATGAGCAACTATGAGGGTTTGATCATTATCTTTTTGAGATAAACAAATTTTTTCAAAAGCTTCTACTGACCTTTCTGATACATCTTTTATACATTCACCTTCGGGCATTATTACTTCTTCAGGTTTATAATGCCAATTTTTTAGTAAAGCAGGCCACTCTTCTCTAATTTCTGCTTCCAATTTACCCTCCCATAATCCGTGACTGATTTCTATAAGTGAATCTATTTTCTCAATTTTTAAATCTTTGTTATTTTGAAGGATTATTTGTGCAGTCTCATAAGGCCTATGCATTGAACTTGAAAATGCCTTATTAAAAGAAATATTTCTCAAATATTCGAAAGTCTTGCTAGCTTGCTCTTTTCCTTTTTCATTTAAAGGGATATCAATTTGGCCTTGAAATCTCCCTTCTTTGTTCCAGTTAGTTTCACCATGCCTTATTAGAAATATTCTGGAATCTCCAATTTTATTTGGAAGATTTTTATTAAGATGGGAAGTTTGATTTAAGCATTCAATTTGAGTCTTAAAAGAGTTTTCTTTCTTTGAAATATTAAGTATCGAGAAAGAAGCATTTTCTAATCTTATTTTTCTAAAACCTTGCTTAGGCTTTCCTAATAACAAAAGTATTAAACATCTGAGAATTGCATTATGTCCAACAACTAAAATATTTATATCATCTTTGTCTTGATAAATTTTTAAAATATCTTCTACAAAGTTTGTTGCTTGAAAAAATAGCTCTTGAATTGGTTTATAAGTTTTATTACCATTTCTTTTTAAGATAAGATTTTCTGGATCATTTTTCCATATAGGGTAAATTTCTGGAAATTTCTTTTTTATTTCATCAATTTTTAGACCAGACCATTCACTAAGATCTACCTCTAGTAAATTATCATCGAAAACAATATTTTGTTTTTTATTGAAGGTCTTTTTAATTGTTTTTGCAGTCTCTGCCGCCCTCACAAGTGGGGAGGAATAGATTTTATCGAAGTTTATTTGTGATAATGCTTTTCCTGCTTTTCGGGCTTGTTCGTATCCTTCATCTGTTAATAATGAATCGTCTGTTCTTCCTTGAATTAATCCTTTTGCATTGAAACTGCTTAGTCCGTGCCTAACTAAAACTAACTTTATAGCCATTATATAAATTTGAAAAATTAAGATAATTTAATCATCTCATGGCGTGATTAAAATAGATACATAAATATAAGGAAATTCAATGATAACTAACTATAGTTTTCAAGAATATAATAAGTTATGATCTTTAAAAATAGTTCTAAGTCAAAACTCACTTTAGCTTTTATTTCTATCGTCATAACTTTTTTTGTTTGGCAACAAGGCTTAAAAGACAGTTTAAATAGACCATCTGTTTCATTTGATATTAATCAAAAAGAGCAAGAAATTGCTGAATTATCCGTCCAATCAATACCTGTAAATCTTAAAAAATTTTTTATCATTAATGATCCTGTTGATGAAATAAATAAATCACTCTCTGATGTCTCATTTGAAGAGTTAACAGAAAGAAATAAATTAATTCGAATAATCACATCAGAATCAAAT
>CACHEM010000021.1 GCA_902578845.1 uncultured Prochlorococcus sp. | reverse complement strand
CTAAAAACTTTTAACAAGATAAGATCATCAGGTATTAAAGGTATTGCTTGATTATCAAGAATTCTATTTATTTCACTTATTTCTAAATTGAAATTTGCATTAGAATCAGCAATACTTTTTAATATAAACTTTATCTTTTTAACCCAATTCGAGTAAGAAAAAGATCCCCTTATCAAATTAATATATTTTTTTAAATGAATTAATATTTTAACCCATTTATTCAAATCCAAACTTATATTTTTATAGCTAAATGGTTTTAAATTAAAAGTACTTAAATTTTCTTCTTTGTCATAAATTAAGCCTAAAGTAATTCTATTAATACACCAATCTAGAGTATTTTTCTCTTCACCTAATCTTTCTTTATCATCTAATCCCCAATGAAACCCAGCTTGGGTAAGTAAGAAAATAATTTCATCCTTCTCAGTAATATTATAATCAAAAATGTTCTGAGTTACTTTTTTCGAAAGAATATAATCTATTTTTTCAAGTGTAATTTTTTCAGTTGCTATTTCAGTGATATCAATTAGAAATTCATAAATGCCCGAAGAGTCATGATTATCCTCATCAATAAAAAAATAAGGTATCTTTTCACCATTAATTAACTCATTATTAAAGATGTACCTTAGATAAGGTTTAATTAAATTAGTTTGTGGAGATAAAATAGCAATATCACTATATTTAATATTCTCGCAAGAATTTATTATTTCTATAATTTTATTTCTTAAATATTCAAATTGACTATTCTGATTAAAATGCTCACAAAGTAATATTGAATCATCTCTTTCACTTACTATAAAATCAACGCTATTATTATCAATTAGTCTTTTTTGTATTTGATTAAGAAGAGGAATATCTTTCTTATTATGAAAATTAGTTGTTGGATCAAGATAAATAAGATTATTTTTTAAATTTATACCTTCTGAATAAATATTTTCATCAATTAATTTCTGAAAGTTTGCTCCAAATTTACCAAATATTTTCTCTATATTTGTATTATTTAAATTTACTTTACTTTCATTATCATCAAATTCCAACTCACCTTCAAGACAATTTATTCTATTCCATAAATCTTCTCCAGGAGATAATAAATACAAATTTACCTTAATAAATTTTGAAAGTTCTGAATAAAATTTAATATGTAGTTTAGATAAGTTATTATCTGAAAAAATATAAATTTGATTTGGTACTTGAAATTGTACGTTTTTAATTTTTCTTAAATTCTTTATTACTTCAATCATGTATAAACATGATGGCTTTTCAGATATCTTTTCCTCTAATAATTTATATAAAATAGGTTGCCAAAATTGATCTGAGTTTAAATTCTTAAATAGATTAGATGAATTAATTTCATATCTATTCCATTGAGCAATCATTTCAGGTCTAAAAATCAGATAATCAATAAAATTATTCGTGATCTTTTTTGTCAGATTATATATGTCTCCATCAATTGTCTTTTTATTATCCAAATATTTATTAATCCAATTTCTTAGCGGAAATGATTCTTTAAAGCTATTTAATTCTTCCAAGGAATCAATAATGCCCCATTTAATTGACTCAAAATTCCAAGCGCTCATATCAATTGCAGGGAAAAAATTTGTCAATAAAGATTCGGTATACTTTGATATTGTCTTTAATTCATAAAGAGCACTTATTTTGTTTTTAATAGTTATCTGTTCACGTAACCAATTCCCCAAAAAGTAATTGGGGACTACTATTTCTAATTTCTCATTTATAGGCGGAGGACATATTTTTAATTCCTCTGCTAACAGCTCACTAATTACTTCAATTTTATTTGACCTATAAAGATTGAGCAATTTACTAGATGGTTATATTACTCAACTTTAAATGGATCAATTATTTCTGCATTAGGACATTCGAATTCCCCCACAGCAACAAACTCTAAACGAAGCTTTAAGAAAGTTATAAATTTTTTATCAGTCGATAAAACAACTGCTGGGGTAGATGGAATTTTTGCTTTTAGATCAGCAAATTGGGTGGTTTGTAAAAATGATGGATTTTTTAAGAGCCAAAAATCTATTTCTTTATTATTTTCTTTATAGTTCCTCATCCTCTCTTTTAGAATTTCATCAAGTGGTTCTTCAACAGTTAAAAACTTTTCACTTGCCGCAACGAAAAAATATGTTGTCATTTTTGAAATTTAATTTGATGTAATGAGGGACTTCATTTCACGTACAGACTTTTCTAATCCTATCGCTAAAGCCCTTGCAACAATACTATGACCTATGTTTAACTCGTTCATATTGTTAATTGATGCAATTTTTTTAACATTATTATAGTTAAGGCCATGACCAGCATTAACAACTAATCCAAGGTCATTGGCTAAATGAGTAGATTCTATAATCCTTTGGAGCTCTTTATATTGCTCAGATCCCGATAGTTCGGCATATTTCCCAGTATGTAATTCTATAAAATCGAACCCTATTTCTTTGGAATAATTTATCTGTTCACCAAGAGGATCAATAAACGCACTTACTTCTATATTTGAATCCTTTAAATTCCCAACAGCCTTCTTAAGGTATTGCAGATTACTTTTCAAATCCAACCCGCCTTCAGTAGTAACTTCCTCTCTTTTCTCGGGGACAAGCGTTACATAATCTGGAAGAATTTTTTTGGCAATTTCTAACATTTCTTTTGTAGCAGCCATCTCTAAATTTAGTTTTGTTTTAATAGTCTCTTTCAGAAGGAATACGTCCCTATCTTGTATATGTCTTCTATCCTCTCTTAGATGGACTGTTATGGAATCTGCCCCTCCTAATTCAGCTAAAAAAGCAAATTGCACAGGGTCAGGCTCGACAGTTTTCCTGGCTTGCCTTACATTTGCAATATGATCAATGTTTACTCCTAAAGTAGCCATAATTTTGAAAATCTTAGTTTTCAGACAATCTAGTAACCGCCCAATAATAGCTAATAAAAAAAGGCAAACACTTAAATTATTAATATATAGTAAATAGAACTTGAAGAAGAATTCCTTAAATATTTGGCATAAAATTAACCCTGTATTGGGATTTATTGCAATGTTCGTTACTCAGGATGTTGTTTTGAGATTCTTTTTTAGAAAAAAGAAAATATTAAAAAATGGTTTTTCGATTCCAATAAATTCCTCTATCATTTTGGCTCCAACCCACAGATCAAGATGGGACGGCTTAATACTCACAATGGCAATGGGTAGAAGAGTAACAAAAAAGGATTGTAGATTTATGGTTACTAAATCCGAAATGAAAGGAATACAAGGTTGGTTTTTAAAAAGACTTGGATGTTTTTCAATAAATCAATTATCGCCATCTCTCTCAGCTTTAAGATATGCGATTGATCTTATAGAGAAAGGAGAACAATTAGTTGTTTTCCCAGAAGGGAAGATTAATAGATATGGGAAAAGATTAGTTCTAAAGCAAGGACTGTATAGATTAGCTAGATTAGCTACCAAAAAAACAAACTCTATAATTATTATTCCAATTGGAATTGCTTACAGTAAAATACCTCCGAACTTTAGGGGCGAATTTTGTTTATCCTTTGGAAAACCAATACCAATTGGTGATTACTCAAACTTTACTATCAAGGAATTTAATAAACTTCTAAATGAGAAAATGACTCAAGAGGAAGAAAAAGCTTTAAAAAATGTAGGTAGATGAATCTGCAATAAGTTACTATGAATTTTATTAATTGAAAAAGAAAATGAAATTCTTAAAGTTAATGCCAATTTTATTTGTACTTTTTGGAAATGTTCCTTACAAAAATGAAGTTCATGCAGAAATAAAGAATCCAGAAGACTTCAGAGTACTCTCAAATGAGAGTAAAAAGCTTTCCATCTCAAATGTTGAATATTTTATAAAAGAAGGTGATAAATATATTAAAAACGGGGATTTTGAAAAAGCTAAGGATTTTTACTTAGACGCTAGAAAATTAGCAAAGCAACTTGCGTCTTTTTATTCTGATCTAAATTCATCATTCAAAGGAATTGATGCGAGAATACCAAATGAAATGCAAAGTAAAGGTAAGCAAACATTACAAATTTTGGCAGAATCAAATGAGAGATTAGCCTCTTTGTATATAAAAACTGAAAATCCTGAGGTTGCAGTACCTTTACTTATTGAAACAATTAGAATAATGTCACCTAATAGTCCTGAAGGTAAAGAAGCTTATGGAAGATTGATCCAACTAGGATTTGTTGAGACAAAATACAAAGGTTAATTAAAATTTACTATGATTACAAAAACAGAAGTTATTGAATTAATCACAAAAAAAATCCCAAGTTCCCAAGTTTTTGTTGAAAACCTCAAGGGAAATGATCATTTGCAAGTAACTGTAATTGCATCTGAATTCAATGGATTATCATTAGTTAAACAACACCAGCTAGTATATTCTGCTTTGAAGGAAGAATTAGCTTCTGAGGCTATCCATGCACTGGCACTAAAAACAGAAACTCCAAATTGAATTATGGACAACCTAACAAAAGATAAAATACAAAAACTGATTGATTCTAATCCAGTGATGGTTTTCATGAAAGGGACAAAATTAATGCCCCAATGTGGTTTTTCCAACAACGTTGTTCAAATACTAAATTCCTTAGGGGTAGAATTTGGTACTTTTGATGTTTTAAGTGATTACGCTATAAGAGAAGGTATCAAACAATATTCAGATTGGCCAACAATTCCTCAAGTTTACTTAAAAGGAGAATTTCTTGGAGGATCAGACATTCTTATTGAGATGTACAACTCTGGATCTCTTAAAGAAAAAATAGAAATTGAATTAGCGTCTTAAAACAATTAGTGAGTATAAATACTGTATTGATTAATAAAAATTAATATTTTAAATCCTTTTTTTATCAAAAAAACCTTTATTTCCAT
>CACHEM010000020.1 GCA_902578845.1 uncultured Prochlorococcus sp. | reverse complement strand
TAATCTTCGCGTGAGCTGAAACTGACTGTCTGAGCTTGTAGGTGTTGCACTAATCGGTATCCCAAGTTGAACAATATCTTCAGCATCAGTAAAAAATATATAACGAAGATTTCGACTTGATCTCCAAAACTTTTCAGCTACATTTGAAATTTCTTTTTTTTGGTTATTAGCAACTAGTTCTGTAACATTCCCAGATAACAATAAGCCAAGATCTCTTGCATATCTAGTATCATTCATTCCTGCATCTCTTTGGATACTATTTAGTGCAAAAAAAGTTATTCCTGTCATTAGAAGGCTTACTACTAGAGTTGCTATAGCTAACAACTTTGTTCTTAAACTGAAACCGCTCCACCAAGCTAGGAGCCTATTAATCCAATAGTTACTTTCCAAATCTTCATTATCAGTGATTTTATATTTTCTACTTTCTTGATTGTTGGTATCCACCATGAACTTAATTCTCCCAAGAAAAGTTTTTTCTGACTTGATGACCTATGTCATTTCTAAAGTAAATACCTTCAAAATCAATTTCTTTTAAATTTTTGTATGCTTTTTCAAAAACCATATCGAAATCTTTATCTTGACAGACAATACTTAGGACTCTCCCTCCATCAGTTAATAATTTGCCATTTTCACTCAAAGAAGTACCTGAGTCGAAGATTTGACAATAATCAGAATCAACCTTACCAATTTTTATTTGAAAGCCAGTTTTATATTCGTGAGGATAACCTTTGGAGGTCGCTATTACGCAACCACTAACTTTATCAAAAGCATTAATTTTTTCATCGCCAGTTAAATTTCCCATTGAGCATTTTTCTAGAAGAAGTATAAAATTTTGATCCATCAAGGGCATTATTGTTTGGCATTCTGGATCACCAAATCTACAATTATATTCTATAACTTTAGGACCAGATTTTGTAATCATTAACCCAAAATAAATTACGCCTTTATAGTCAATATTCCTTTTGTTAAGTTCATTTATTGTAGGTTCAATTATCTCTTTGATAATTCTATCAAGGTCATTTTCTGATAATAATGGAGCAGGAGAATAAGCTCCCATACCTCCTGTATTTGGGCCTTTATCTTTATCGTTAAGTCGTTTATGATCTTGGGCGGTAGGGAGTAATGTATATCTCTTGCCATCGCATAAAGCAAAAACTGAAACTTCTGGACCTTCAATTTTTTCTTCTAAAACAACTACACTACCAGATTTGCCAAATCTGCCATTAAAAATTGACTCTGCTGCTTTAAGGCATTCATCTTTTGAATTAGGAATAAAGACACCTTTACCTGATGCCAGGCCATCAGCTTTTACTACCAGTGGATTTGATGATGAATTGATAATTATTTTTGCTTCTTCCAGAGAATTTACTTTCCAAAAGTTTGCAGTTGGAATATTTGCGTCTTGCATAAATTCCTTCGCCCAAGATTTGCTGAATTCTAATTTTGCTCCATCTTTATTAGGACCAAATACTTTAAAATCCTTTTTGCGAAGAAAATCAGCTAATCCATTTGCTAAAGGTATTTCTGGCCCGATTACAACTAAGTCTATCTTGAGAAAATCGAGCTTTTCTACTAGTTCATTCTTATTATTTATATCAATTTTTATTCTTTCACATTTATTTATTCTTTCTGAACCAGCGTTACCAGGTAACAAATAAACTTTTTTAACTAATTCATTTTTTTGAATAGCCCAAGCTAATGAGTTTTCTCTCCCGCCATTTCCAATTATTAAAATATTTTCTAATCTAGTAAAGCTTCTAGAACTTGGTGAATGAATTGCCATATTTGTTTTTTTTGAGGTTATGAGGTTTAGATGAATAATCAGTTAAAATAAAATTAGTTGAAGTTGATCTCTAATAATTATGTTAATTACAAAAAAGTACTTTAGTAATCATGATGAGGTTTAAGATTAATGAATAATAAGCATGAGTTGATTTATGAAGGCAAAGCAAAAAAAGTATATACTCATCATGATGTAGATAAAGTAAAAATTGAATTTAAAGATGATGCTACAGCTTTTAATGCGTTGAAAAAAGAAAAATTTGAAGGTAAAGGCAAACTTAATTGTCTAATTAGCGCAAGAATTTTTGAAATTCTAATTAAGAACAATATTCCAACTCATTTTATTAAACTTGAAAATGAAAATACAATGATTGCAAAAAAAATAAGAGTAATTCCATTAGAAATTGTTCTGAGAAATACTGCTTATGGTTCTTTGTGTAAACAAACGACTATTAAACCTGGAACTTTCTTATCAAAACCATTAATTGATATCTATCTCAAAAATGATGAACTTAATGATCCCCTTATTACAAAAGATAGAATTGAATTAATGAACATATTAAGCTCTGATGACTTAGAGTTAATAACAAATTTAACTTTAAAAATTAATTTTATCCTAAAAAGTTTTTTTAAGAATATCCAACTTCAACTTGTGGATTTCAAATTGGAATTTGGTTATGATTTTAAAAATAATATTCTTCTCGGGGATGAAATAAGTCCTGATAATTGTAGATTATGGGATCTAAAGCAAAAAAATGATACAATTGTAAGCCTCGATAAAGATAGATTTAGGAATGATTTAGGTGGTCTAATTGAAGCTTATAGTGAAATTCACAGCAGAATAAATGATTTTCTTTAATCTACTCTTATAAATAATGATTTATTAATCCTAAACACAAGTACTATGCAAAAACATTTTTTAAAATTTGGAAAGTTTTTCACAAATGTTGCCTGCCCTCCATTGATTTTGATATCAAATAATTCAGAACTGGCTGCTAAGTATTTGCAAAATGACTTTGATCAATCAATAAAAACCCTAGAAAATCTCAATATTAATAATGGTTTATCACAAGGGATTGATATTAGAAAAGAGAAGAAATTTCTTCTTGCAGATAAAAATGTCCCTAATAAAGAAAGTGTTCTTATTTCCGAAATAATTATCGAAGGTTGGGAAAATCATCCTGAGGGTAGAAAACTTGAATTGGCTGCATATGATTCTATGAGCATAAAGCCCGGAAGTATTGTTGATAATCAAATTTTAAATCAAGACCTTAATTCAATATATGCAAGTGGTTGGTTTTCGGGAGTTAAAATAAAGTCACAAGATGGGCCATTAGGCGTGAGACTAATAGTAAATGTAGTACCTAATCCAATTTTGAAGAAAGTTGAACTTAAACCAATAAACTCCGTAATCTCAAATGAATTCGTAGATAATATCTTTAATAATTACTATGGGACAACTCTTAACTTAAATGAACTTCAAAATAAGATAGAAATAATAAAAAATCGTTATGAAAAAAAGGGGTATTCTTTAGCTAGAATTAGTGGACCAGATAGAATTTCTGATAATGGAGTTGTAACATTAAAAGTTTCTGAAGGTATCATATCTGACGTAAAAATAAGATTCCCAGATTCTGACGGTGAATTTATTATTGATGGAAAACTTAGGAAAGGGAAAACAAAAGACTGGGTTATAAAAAGAGAATTAAAAACACAACCAGGTTCAATATTTAACCGAAAAATTTTAGAAGCTGATATCGGTAGACTATATGCCACATCATTATTTGATGATGTAAAGGTTTCTCTTGGTCCTGACAATTTAAATCCTGGTCAAGTCATAATTTTTTTAGACTTGAGCGAGCAAAGAACTGGATCATTAACAGGTGGACTTGGTTATAGCAATAGTTCAGGTATCTTCGCCTCACTTGGTTTGCAGGAAACAAATGCACTAGGAAGAGCATGGTCTACAAATTTAAATCTAAATTTCGGAGAATATTCAACTACCTATAATTTTTCATTATCTGATCCATGGATTAAAGGGGATAAACATAGAACATCTTTTAGAACAAATATTTTTTTAAGTAGAGATTATCCTCAAGAATTTAAAAGTGAAAATAATAATCGCATATACGCAGTAGATGATACTAGTGCTTCAAACTCTGATACTTTTTCATCAATAGTTTTAGAAAAAACAGGAGGTGGATTTTCTTTCTCAAGGCCATTAAATGGAGGAGATCCGTTTAAGGTAGCTAAGTGGAGAGTTCTTGCAGGCATGAATTTAAAGAAAGTAAAAATGATTGATGGGGATGGGAACAAAAAACCCTATGGAGATATGACTCCAACAACAGGAAATATAAATGACATTATTTGTATTGGATTTACTCCAAATGATGGTTCATGCCCTGGAGAAAATTCATTAGTGAGTATTATCGCGAGTACTTCTAGAAGTAATTTGAACAATTCCATCAACCCAACTTCAGGAAATAAATTTAGCTTTGGAACGGAACAATTTGTTTCAGTAGGGAAAAACTCTCCAACTTTTAATAGAATGAAAGCCTCTTATTCATTTTTTGTACCAACAAAATTAATTAATTTAACTAAAGCTTGTAGGTCTGGGGAATCTAAAAGTGAAGATTGTCCTCAAGCTATTGGATTTCAATTTAAGGCTGGAACTATTCTTGGAGAATTGCCTCCTTACGAAGCATTTTGTATGGGAGGAACATCATCAGTTAGAGGTTGGGGATCTTGTGATTTGGCTGTAAGTAAAAGTTTTGTTGAGGGCACAGCAGAATATAGATTCCCTGTTTGGAGAATGATATCAGGAGCTTTATTTGTTGATGCAGGAAGTGATCTAGGCTCTCAAAAGGAAGTTCCTGGAAAACCTGGTAAATTATTGCAGAAATCAGGTTCTGGTTTTTCCCTCGGAGGAGGAGTTGGGGTTAAAACACCAATAGGTCCATTACGATTAGATGTTGCTAGCAAGGACTTAAGTGGAGATTGGAGATATACTCTTGGAGTTGGATGGAAGTTTTAAGTGTTTTCTTGGCCTGCTAATTATGAATCTTGCTATACCTTGGCTGGAGTTATCTCCAGAGAGGGAATAGGCCTACACAGTGGCGACAAAACAAGAGTTAAAATTTCTTCCTATGAGAAAGAAGGATATTATGTCTCTTTTAGAGATAAACCTAACGAGATTTTTAAGTTAACTCAGGATTTAATTGGAAGTACGATGCTATGTACGGCTGTTAAGTTGGGGGGGAGAAATTTGTATACCATCGAACATTTATTATCTTCAATGGCAGGGTGTGGATTAAGTTATATACATATTGAGGTTGATGGAAAGGAGATTCCTCTTTTAGATGGGTCGGCAATCCAGTGGGTTAGAGATTTTGAAGAAGTAGGGATAAAAAAGGCACCTAGACCAGATAATTTCTTTCGAGAGATTAATAAATCAATAATTTTAAATAAAGAAGGCTCAGTTATAGCAGCAACTCCTTCTGAAAAAACAACAATTATATCCACAATAAGTTTTGCCTATAAAGCAATTGGAAATCAAACTTTTGTGATTGATTTAAATCCAAAAAGTTTTGTTGAAATGATTGCTCCTGCTAGAACATTTGGTTTTAAAGATCAATTTCAAGAGTTAAGTGAACTTGGACTAATAAAAGGAGGAAGTTTGGAAAATGCTCTTGTTTGCGATGGAGATAAATGGGTTAATCCACCATTAAGATTTGATAATGAACCAATAAGACATAAAATTTTGGACCTTATTGGGGACTTGGCTTTGGTAGGGTTACCTAAGGCTCAAATTTTGGTTTATAAAGGATCACATTCTTTAAATGCCTTATTGGCCTCATCGCTAAAAAATTAACTTTATCTTTATTTGTTTTGGAAAAGAATTTACCCAGTGAAAATAATCAACTTTCCTCAGAGAAAATTCTAGGTTTATTACCTCACAGATATCCTTTCGCTCTAGTAGATAAGGTGATAGAGTATGATCCTGGGAAGCGAGCAGTTGCTGTAAAAAATGTAACTATAAATGAGCCTCAATTTCAAGGACATTTTCCAGAAAGGCCTCTAATGCCTGGAGTTCTTATTGTTGAATCGATGGCCCAAGTTGGAGGAATAATTGTAACTCAAATGCCGGATCTTCCTAAAGGTCTTTTTGTCTTTGCTGGAATTAATAATGTAAAATTTAGAAAACCTGTGGTACCTGGAGATCAGTTGATAATTTCTTGTGAGTTATTAAGTATTAAAAGACAAAGATTTGGCAAGGTTAAAGGTGAAGCACTCGTTGATGGGAATTTGGTTTGTGCTGGAGAGTTGATGTTCTCATTAGTTGATTAGGGATATGGAGAATAAAAACACTAAATTTCAGCCAAGCTTTGTTGGTGCAAAAGTTCACTCAACTGCTTTTGTAGATCCAAGTGCCGAATTACATGATGGTGTCATCATCTCTCAAGGAGCTATTGTGGGCCCCAATGTGATTATCGGGAAAGGAACCGAAATTGGACCTAATGCTGTTATTTCAGGAAGGACTCAAATTGGTATAAACAATAAAGTTTTCCCAAGTGTTTTTATAGGTCTTGATCCCCAGGACCTCAAATATAAAGGGGCCCCTACTGAAGTAATTATTGGAGATAATAATACTTTCAGAGAATGTGTAACTATTAATAAAGCAACTGATGAAGGAGAAAAAA
>CACHEM010000019.1 GCA_902578845.1 uncultured Prochlorococcus sp. | reverse complement strand
TATTGCTTGCAAATCAGGAAGACCAGAAACATCTATTGAAGGCATTTTTGCAGCAGGTGATGTTGTTGATTCTGAGTGGAGACAGGGAGTCACCGCTGCGGGGACTGGATGCATGGCAGCATTAGCTACCGAAAGGTGGCTAGCCGAAAAAAACTTAGCAAAAACTATAGTCAGAGAAACACCCGAACCCGAAAAAAAACTCAATTCATCAGATTTTAATGAAGAAGAAGTTAATGAAGATAGCTTTGATTCAAACTCTGAATGGCAAAAAGGTAGTTATGCATTAAGGAAACTTTATCACGAGAGTAAAAAACCTATCTTAGTAATTTTTAGTTCCCCAAGTTGCGGCCCATGTCATGTTTTGAAACCTCAGTTAAAAAGGGTAATTAAAGAACTTAATGGTGCAGTGCTGGGAGTTGAAATAGATATTGATAAAGATCAAGATATTGCAAAACAAGCTGGTATTAATGGCACACCAACAGTTCAACTTTTTAAAGAAAAACTATTAAAAAAACAATGGCAAGGTGTTAAACAAAGAAGTGAGTTTAAAGAAGCGATAAAAAATATTATCTAAATATAAATCTTTACTTAATTATGCCTCTTGGGATTATTTTTATTAGTAGAAGGCCTGGAGCCACCTCCTGCATTCCTCTCTCGATAAGTTATCCTCCCTCGAGAAAGATCATAAGGACTTATCTCAACTAAAACTTTGTCTCCAGCTAGTAATTTTATTCTAAATTTTGTTAATTTACCTGCAGCTCTGCATAAACATTGATGCCCCTCAGGTTGCTCAAGAGTAACCAAATAAAAACCATTTCCCTGCTCTTTTTCTATAACGCCAGAAGTTTCGATCATTAATTAGTTAATTTTTTACTAAAACCATATTATCAGAAAAAGATTGATCAAAATTGGTTTAAGAAAAATTACTTACTCAAAAATATGGGATTCGATTTAAATTGAAAATTTAATTTCATTAATTATTTGAAGTTGGCCATAGTAAAAATTTGCTTTCGCAATTTTTTCAGAATCCTCTAATTGATCAAAAAAAAGAAAGCCAAGGCTCTCCCATAGTGAAGATCCACAGACGTTATTCAATTCATTTTTTGCTTCTTTTGCAAAATTATCTAGTTTTCGTTCAAGATTTTTAGACTTAGAAACAGACATAGACCAATAGATACATAGTACAAATATACTATATAAATCTAAAATTGCAATATCAAAAAGGTAATCTCTTTTTTTCTTCAATATTTAAATCAGCTTCCATTTCCCTCAATCTCTTAAGTATTTGTTGATAGTACTCCTTGATATAACTCTCTAGAGATGTCATATCTTCCTTTTTTAGATCCAATAATTCATAGGTTTTACTCATGTCAGCATCTAATGATTCTCCACTACTAGTTACTTCAGCGAAAGCCAATCTTTCAGCAACATTTAATGAGTCTTGGAAAAAAGAAACTAATTTCTGAGTGACACTAATCAGAAAAGGAGAAACTCTAAAAATTTTAGCCTTCTTTTCGCTAAATTTTTCACATAGTGATATGACTTCGTTTGAATCCCATGCGTTGGGACCAACCAATGGTAATGATGTTTTATAAGTTTTTGGATTATTAACTGCTGCGACAATAACTCTTGCCATGTCTTGAGTATTCATGTAAGCAATTTTAGTTGGAGTTCCACTCATCCATACTGCTTGACTATCTAAAATTGGAATGGCAAATTGACCAATAACTCCTTGCATAAAAGCTGCACATTTGAAGATTGTATAATCTAGAGAAGATTTCTCAAGAAGTTTTTCAGTACAATATTTGATATCCATTAATGGAACATTCCTAAACTTTTCTGTTAAAAGTATCGAAAGAAATATGACTCTTTTTACATTTAAAGATTCACAAGCATTGAATAAGTTAAGTTTTCCATCCCAATCTGTTTCATAAATACTTTTAGTATCATCTGGCTTACTGGTTGCAGCATCAATAACAACTTCAATATCTTGTAATGCATATTCAATATCAGAAGAATTCAACAAGTTGCCCTTTGTCAATTCACAACCCCACTCTTGTAGAAAGGAAGCTTTTCTTGGGTTTCTAACAAAGCATCTTACTTCGTGTCCATCTTCTATAGCTTGCTTTGCTATTTGCCTCCCAAGTGTCCCTGTTGCGCCTACTAAAAGAATCTTCATATTTTAGATTTACTTAACTTTTAGAACATAACTCAATTTGTGATGTATTCGTGAGAATCAATCTCCCTGAAACTTTAACAACAAAGCACCACCAACCAATCCTATTGGTATCAGTATCCAAAAAACTGCAGCAATACTAAAAATTTCTTTAGCCATAGTAAAAATTAATGATTACTATAATTTACATTCAATATACATTTTTTTGTTAAAAAAGGAGATAATGCAAATATCTTGAAAATTTTGAGTATATGAATAATAATTTCAACGAAAATATAAACTTTCCTAATTATTGGAATTGGAATGGTTTTAAAATTTGTTGGAGTGTTACAGGAGAAAATAATGAAATTCCAATTATCTTTATCCATGGCTTTGGAGCTAGTCGAAAACATTGGAGAAACAACTTAGAATATTTTGCAAAAAGGAATTTTGCTTCTTATTCTTTGGATTTAATAGGATTTGGGGATTCAGATCAACCCGGGATTAGACAAATTGGAAAACTAGATAATGAGATTTGGTCTAATCAAGTAAAAGATTTTATTGAACAGGTTATAAGACCAAAAAATTCTGGAAAAGTAATTCTTATTGGCAATTCCCTTGGATCACTAGTTGCTTTAACATGTGCTGTTTCATTAGAGGATCAAATTGCAAAAGTTATTGCATCCCCGCTGCCAGATCAAATTCAAGAAAATAAAAAGTCGATAATAAAAAAATCATCATTAAAAAAACTTCAAGATAGATTCATAAGAATATTTTTTATGTTTTTCCCTTTGGAGATTATTTTATTTTTAATAACCAAATTAGGGGTTTTAAAACTGGGATTAAATTCTGCCTATTTCAAAAAAGAAAATATTGATCGCGAACTAATAGATTTGGTGACAAAACCAGTTTTAAGGAGAACTTCAGCTAGATCCCTTAGAGCAATGTGTATTGGGATGTCTTCAAGAGATGAAAAATTTCAAGCCTCTTACCTTTTGAGAAAACTTAGCGCTTCAAAAAAAGTTCCTTTTTTATTAATTTGGGGAGATAAAGATAATTTCATACCTTTGTTTGTTGGTAAAAAGATTGCAAATTTCCATAGATGGGTAAAATTAAAAATAGTATCTGATTCAGGGCATTGTATCCATGATGAAGATCCTTCAGCATTCAATAGAATCTCTTATGAATGGATTAGAGATTTAAAAACCTTTTAAATATGAAACATACATTATCAGTTCTTGTAGAAGACGAATCTGGAGCCTTGAGTAGAATCTCAGGTCTCTTTGCTAGAAGGGGATTCAACATAGATAGCCTTGCTGTAGGGCCTGCAGAATCTAAAGGGATTTCAAGGTTAACAATGGTAGTAGAAGGTGATGATGAAACTCTTCAACAAATGACTAAACAACTTAATAAGTTGTTTAATGTTCTGGGAGTGGTAGATTTTACTAATCTCGCAGCCGTCGAGAGGGAATTAATGTTACTAAAAGTTTCATCGAAAGAAGACAACAGGAGTAATATCCTTGATATAGTTCAAATTTTCCGTGCGAAAGTTGTAGATGTATCAGATATGGCCTTAACTCTTGAGGTAGTGGGAGATCCTGGGAAGTTAGTTGCTTTAGAGAAATTACTCGAGCCATACGGCATCCTTGAAATAGCGAGGACCGGTAAGGTAGCTCTTAAACGCTCTTCAGGAGTTAATACAGAAATGTTGAAAATAAACAAATATTCTCTAGAAATTTAATTAGTTATTAGGACTGACTTGATATAGTCTTCTTTATTAATTTTTTTGAGTACATCTAATCCTTTAATAATCTTTCCAAAAATCGAATATCTTCCATCTAGTTCTGGGATCTTATTAGTTACAAAAAAAAATTCAGTAGATGAAGACATATTCTTACCGCTCTTAACCATAGCGATTGAACCACTCTCAAAGGTATAAACTAAGTTTTCAGTTTCATTAGGATTTTTTATTTGATATTTATATCTTGGTTTAATTTCTTCTTTGAATTTTATTTCTAAAGGGATTAATGTAATTGTCTTTTTCGGGGTTTGTTTTCGTTCAATATAAAGTTCATTTTCTGGATTAACACCGCCATGTATAAAACTTATTTGGGGATAATCTATTATTTTGTAGAATTTTTGATTTACATAAATATTATTGTCTACGTTTTCCAGAAAGTTTGATACTGTTACCGGGTTATCTTTTCCAAATAAATTAACCGCAAAATCACCTTTTGTAGTTTTAAAATAAACTATTTTATTACTTTCAATACAACTAAATTTAAATTTTTGGCAGTAATAATTTGAATCAATCTTATTTTTGTAACTACAAGCTTGCACCAAAAACAAAACCTGTATAAAAGATAATATTTTTAAAAAATATTTTTTTTTTATTTTAAGCCCTCCAAATTAACATCCAAAAATTTAGCCAGACGAGCTCCTTCTTCTTCAACTTGTAGCAGTGGTTTAAGTTCACCTGCTCCGCTTAAAGGGAGAGGTTTTTTTCTACCTTTCAATACTAAAGCAATTCTTCTTCTAGGATTAAATCCCTCGCTTATATCCAACTTAACCGATTTGATTTCATCGAAATTCAATTTAACTTCAATATCTTTGAATAATCCTTTTCTTTTTATTTCTACAGATTTTGATGATTTATCGAAATAATTACTCCCTGAACCAAAGTTTATGTAAACCAAATACCACAAGTAAAAATTTAATAAATTAGCTATTACTCCGTATGCTCCCATTATTATTCCTTGAGGGATAAACAACAAAGTTGAAGGATTTCCTAAAGGTAATAAATCTCTTCCTGTGTAGCTAGATATAGAGGCCAAAAGAAAACCAATACCTCCTATAGTCAACATTCCTCCAATAATATAATTTGAAATTTTTCTTGATCCACCAATTTTTTGTTCGATTTTATCGAATGACGTGAGGTCTGAATTCATTTTTATCTTTTTTTAGAGCCTAATTCAGATAATTTAACAAACGAAGGGAGTATTCTTACCTAATTTTTAATAAAAAAGTCAGGAAAGCTTTACAAGGCATTTCAGATATACAAATATTTCCCCACATTACTCTCAATCTTTGTTACAGTCACTGCGTATCCCGAAGCTAAAAAACGATTTCTCATGACGATCGCAGTTGGTAGCGCCCCACAAAGAGGATGGTTTGATGTCCTCGATGATTGGTTGAAGCGCGACCGCTTTGTATTTATTGGTTGGTCCGGACTACTTTTACTTCCTTGTGCTTATCTTGCTATAGGTGGTTGGTTCGTCGGAACAACATTTGTTACCTCATGGTACACACATGGAGTTGCAAGCTCATACCTTGAAGGTTGTAACTTTTTAACAGCAGCTGTAAGCACCCCTGGTGATGCCATGGGACACAGTCTTCTATTTTTATGGGGTCCCGAAGCCCAAGGTAGTTTCGTAAGATGGCTACAGCTTGGTGGACTTTGGAACTTCGTTGCATTACATGGAGTATTTGGCCTAATTGGTTTTATGCTTCGTCAGTTTGAAATTGCTGGCCTTGTTGGAATTAGACCATACAACGCCTTAGCATTCTCAGCAGTAATTGCAGTATTTACAAGTATTTTTCTTATTTACCCTTTAGGACAGCATAGTTGGTTCTTCGCACCTTCATTCGGTGTTGCAGCAATCTTCCGTTACATTCTGTTCATTCAAGGTTTTCACAATATTACTTTAAATCCATTCCACATGATGGGTGTTGCTGGAATTCTTGGTGGTGCTCTACTTTGCGCTATCCATGGAGCTACAGTACAAAATACTTTGTATGAAGATACAAGTATTTATACAGATGGTAAGGTTCAAAGTTCAACATTTAGAGCTTTTGACCCAACTCAAGAAGAAGAAACTTATTCAATGATTACAGCGAATAGATTCTGGAGTCAAATCTTCGGTATTGCTTTCTCAAACAAGCGTTTCTTACATTTCTTGATGTTATTTGTACCTGTTATGGGTATGTGGACATCTTCAATTGGTATTGTCGGCTTAGCACTAAACTTAAGAGCTTATGATTTCGTAAGCCAAGAAATCCGTGCAGCAGAAGATCCAGAATTTGAAACTTTCTATACAAAAAATATACTTTTGAACGAAGGTATGCGAGCATGGATGTCTTCTGTGGATCAACCACACGAAAACTTTGTATTCCCTGAGGAGGTTCTTCCACGTGGAAACGCCCTTTAATAACTTATTAAGAGCTCCAAACCAAAGTATTGAGGAAACTGGTTATGCCTGGTATGTAGGTAATGCTAGATTAATCAATTTATCTGGACGTTTATTAGGAGCTCACATTGCTCACTCTGGACTTATAGTCTTTTGGGCGGGAGCAATGATGCTCTTTGAGGTTAATCATTTTACTTTTGATAAGCCAATGTGGGAGCAAGGTTTAATCTGTATGCCACACGTTGCAATGTTTGGTTATGGAATAGGCCCAGGTGGTGAAGTTACTGATATCATGCCTTTCTTCCAAGCAGGTGTGGTTCACTTGATAGCTTCTGCTGTACTTGGTTTTGGTGGTATTTACCATTCATTAGCAGGTCCAGAAAAACTTGAAGAAGATTTTCCATTTTTCTCAACCGACTGGAGAGATAAAAATCAAATGACTAATATCCTCGGATATCATTTGATTGTTCTAGGTGTAGGTGCTCTAGCATGGTCAGTAAACTGGTGTTTTATTGGCGGTGCATATGACACATGGGCACCTGGTGGTGGTGAAGTCAGACTAGTTAACCCAACCTTAGATCCAAGAGTTATTCTTGGTTATTTATTCAGATCTCCATGGGGGGGAGCTGGTTCAATAATCGGTGTTAACTCCATTGAAGATATTGTTGGTGGACATGTTTACGTGGGTATTACTGCAATTATTGGAGGAATATTCCATATCTTTACTAAACCTTTTGGATGGGCAAGAAGAGCTTTTATCTGGAATGGTGAAGGACTATTAAGTTACGCTCTTGGTGGAATTTGTGTAGCAAGTTTTATTGCTTCAACGTTCATCTGGTTTAACAACACTGCTTACCCTTCAGAGTTTTATGGCCCAACAAATGCTGAAGCTTCACAGGCCCAAAGCTTTACTTTCCTAGTGAGAGACCAAAGAATTGGAGCTAACGTGGGTTCAACAATGGGACCAACAGGTCTAGGTAAGTATCTCATGAGATCTCCTACTGGTGAAATTATATTTGGTGGTGAAACAATGAGATTTTGGGATTTCAGAGGGCCATGGTTAGAGCCTTTAAGAGGACCTAATGGATTGAGCCTTGAGAAAATCCAAAATGATATTCAGCCTTGGCAGGTAAGAAGAGCAGCTGAATATATGACTCATGCTCCAAACGCTTCTATCAACTCTGTTGGTGGAATCATTACAGAGCCTAATGCTGTTAACTTCGTCAACTTAAGACAATGGTTAGCTGCAGCTCAATTCTTCCTGGGATGGTTTACCTTCATTGGTCATCTTTGGCATGCAGGACGTGCTAGAGCAGCCGCTGCTGGTTTCGAAAAAGGAATCGACAGAAAGAGTGAACCAGCTCTAGAAATGCCTGATTTAGATTAATTTCTATCTCAACTAAAAAAGCCCTATCTTAGGATAGGGTTTTTTTTTCCTCAATTTTATTATCTATATAAATTTTCTCTGAGCCATGGCAAACTTAAACCCATTACATTACTGAAACAACCCTCTATTTTTTCTATATATTTGCCGCCTATACCTTCCAAGGCAAATCCTCCGGCGCAATATAAAGGTTCATTTGTATCTACATAGCTCTTGATTTCCCAATCTTCCAAATTAGAAAAATAAACTCTTGAACTTACTGTTTTTTTGATTATTTCAGTGATTTTAAACATTTTGGAAGTTGAATCAAAATTC
>CACHEM010000018.1 GCA_902578845.1 uncultured Prochlorococcus sp. | reverse complement strand
GCCCAAACCTCAAAGAGGGGATGTTATACCCTTTTTGAATATATTTATTTTCTATTTTTTTGTAATTATTTACTACTCAATACTTACTTAAATGTTTCTAATTCATCTATAGCGCAGAAAAATATTCCTTACTACCTTTGGGGTCCTCTAACATTGTTTTCTCCCCGGGGGTCCAGTTTGCTGGACATACTTCATCGGGGTTTGCCGCAACGTATTGATAACCTTGAAGAATCCTTAGCGTTTCATCTACATTTCTACCTACAGGAGCCTTGTTAACCGTCGTATGCATAACTACTCCTTCGGGATTGATAAGAAATAAACCTCTATCAGCCTCTCCATCATCATTTAAAACATTGTACGCCTGGCAAATTTCTCGTTTTAAGTCAGAAACTAACGGATAGTTAATATCACCTATACCTCCTTCATTTCTTGGGGTTTGAATCCAAGCCAAATGACAGTGTTTGCTATCAACTGATACCCCAAGTATTTCCGTATTAAGTTCAGAGAAATCTTGGTATCTATCACTAAATGCAGTGATTTCAGTTGGACATACAAATGTAAAATCTAGTGGGTAAAAGAATAGAACAACCCATTTACCTCTTAGACCTGAAAGTGTAATCTCCTTAAACTCTTGATCATATACTGCTGTAGCACTAAAGTCTGGTGCTTCTTGGCCAACTCTTAAGCTCATGAAAAAATTTGTCCTTATTTAAATTATGTATGGTCTGATTGACCGTAATAAGTATTATAATTTTATTAATAATGAATTAGCAAGTTTTTTTTTAATTAAATGAAATGGCACTATTCCTTTACTAGGAAATTTACAATTTTGAATCACAATAAACTCTTAAAAAATCTCAAAAAGGAGTTAATTAAATATCCCATTAATAGGCTTGACAATAAAAATTCTAATTAAAAGAAATTTTATTTTATTTAAGATTCCTTAAAATTTAACTCTCTATAATTAATTATATTCTTTTGAGTATTTTTAATTATGGCTAAATATATTGAAAGACTAAAGGAAAAAGTTAAAATAAAAAAATTTGATTCTAATCAGCCAATTGGAGCTTGGATATTCGTTTTAATATTGAATATAGTTGGATTTGCAGGTTATTTTTACTTAAAGGTAAATCATATACAACTAGGTAGTTAAAACTTATCTTATTTCCTTCTTAATTGAGCGACAAAAATTTTTAAGCCTTTCATTTCTCGTTAAGTCAGGTAAAGTCCAAATTGATTCTGTCTCAGGTAATGGATCTTCGCTCCATTCTTTGAATTCTTCCATTATCGAAGCATTATTTAATTTTGATGTATATGTTTTTCGTTTTTTTAAATATTTTCTTATTACTGTAAGATTTGCTTTAATATATTCTCTCATAATAAATACTTAGTCATATATTAATTTATCATCTAGCATGTTCTACTTTAAAGAGAAGATTAATTAGACATTTTGAACTGCTTGAAAAAGTCCAAACGAATAACCACCTATTAGAATCCATCCAAGAACGCTTGATATTATTGTAGATCTTCTATTATGTCTTCTTAAAGCTGATTCAATCATTTCATTAACTTCCTCTCTATTAAGGTATTCTTTCTTGTAGTTTTTTTTCATTTTTTTTCTTTTTACAATAAACGAATTTATAAGAAAGTGAGCTTAAGTTATTTTCTTATAAGTAAAAGTTTTATTTTGATGATTTTTTAAATACTTATTATATTTTGCATGAAATATATAATGAAATTTTAAGAGATATTTTTTAAACTTATAAGATAAAGTATTTTAATTAAACTTTCATACTTTTTTATACAAACAATGAATATTAATGATAAATCTGTTTTGGAAATGCTTAATAAGCTTATTGCTATTAATAGGTTAAATAAAACTCAGGTTATTCAAATGGTTAATTTAGTTTCAATATCAAATGATATCAATGATTTAATGGATAATTTGAAATGGGAAAGTTCTAAATCATTTCATCAAAATATTTAATATACATAAACGCATTGTTTATAAATATCAATTCTTGAAATTATCATAAGAAATAAATAATAGTTAAATAAATTAAGAGTTTTATAAATATTTATAATAATTTTGCTGATAAGAAACTTCCTTTGGATTACTAAAATTTAGTGCTGTTTTCTTATCCTTTTTAAAAGATTTAATTAATATTGTAGAAGTGATGACTATTATTAATATAATTAGTAAATCTCCAACAGTAATCCCTCTCTCCTTAAGGTTCATAATAAACAATATATTCTGTTTAAATATAGCCTTTTTTATTCAATAAACTACTATTTTTTACAAACGTGCTGAAAATATATATTAAGTAAATATAAAAAGAATATAAAAAAATAAAGGCCATAACCTTTTCAATCATATAAAAAAAATAGGTGAATTATTTATATGGAAGTCAGAAAAAAATTTAGTAGTTTGAAGACGCCTGATTTTTTCTCCAAAGAGATGCTTATCACAAAAAAATCTCTTAACCAAAATCAACTCAAATTTACTTATCAAAAACAGCTAATCTCAGATCTAGATTATAAGCACAAGGAATGGTCAAAATCTTTTAAAAGTAAGTTTTAAAAGCTTTGGTTGATTATATTTAAAAGTTTATCTCTTTTAATTGTATTTTTTTCTTCCCAATTAAGTGTTACTTCATCATTAATGATAGGTTTTGCTTCATAAGCTAGATACCAAAGAATAAATCCGACAGGAAATAATAAAATATGCATAGCAAAATTAGTTGACTTAAATTAAATATAGTGCAACACTTATAATGTGCAAGTGTGACACTAATTTTTTTTAATTATGCCCTCTCCGAGGAAAAGAATTGGTTTTTTGCCAAGTGAAGAAGTGCATGAAATTATTGAAAAATTGTGCATAGCTAATGAATTTAGTCAGTCAAAAGTCACAGGTTTATTGGTTGAGGAAGCGTTGAGGTCTAGAGGTGTGTTAAATGAATCTTATGGTCAAAACCAAAATGATAAAGATGATTTTATAAACTTTACTTTTGATAACGAAACATTTTCTGAAATTAATAGATCTTCACTTAATGTGGACAAATATGCAGTTAATAAAAAAGTATTATCTGATGATATCAAAATGATGCATGAATTTATTGAGTTTAAGTATTTTAAGAAAGTTATGAAGCAAAATAACAACATTATTGAATAAATAGTGTCACACTATTAATGTTTATATGACAATGCTTTTCAATTGAATTTAGAAATTAAGCAGAGATAAATATTTTTGAATATTTCTAATCAGCTTCTTACAGAAGGATACAAAATAAATTAAATCTTTGAAATTTCAGCGGACTAAATCCTCGTGGAGATATGAACCTTAGCCCGCTTTAAAAAAATAGCAATAAAAAAATATAAATACAATAAGTATTTAAATTTACGTTTGATTTAAACTTGGATTATAAAAACTCTAAATATAAATGGCAGTAAGTGAATTAAATAAAGATACTCAGGATCAAATATGTGATCTTCTTGAAAATCTTCAGCAAATAGAGAAACTCAAAAATAAAGATATACGAATTTTGCTTGATAAGATAGTTAGAAAATATGGAGGAAAAGTTGTAAATAAATGAAAAGCCTATTAATTCCACTATTAGTTTTGCTTACTTTACCAAGTGTTGTAAATAGTTCCCACTTAAATAATCAGAGAGAACTTATAGTAACCTCAGAAAGCACTAGGGAATCAATCGAGTTGGCAAAATATCTTAAAGATAATGGTGTAGTTAAATATTCAGCATATTGGTGTCCTAATTGCCTTAATCAAAGTGAATTATTTGGTAAGCAAGCCTATAGAGAACTAAATGTAGTTGAATGTGCAAGAGATGGCATAAACAGTCAAACTCAATTATGCATTGATAAAAAAATTAAAGGGTTTCCCACATGGGAAATAAATGGAAAACTATTTTTAGGTGTACTTACACTAAAAGAGTTATCAAAGTTGACTGGATTTAAGAATTAAGAAAAATGTAAGATGATCAATAGCTATGTATTAAAGGTTATTTCTTGAGTACCTTTCATACATCCTCCAGCTGGATAGTTAATTACTTTTTTTGATATTAATCCAATACTTATAGCAACTATTCCAATACCAAATAAAGCTCTTGATCTTTTGCTTGAGATGGGATACTTCATTGGGTATTTATAATTATTAAATAGAAAGAATATTTAATTATAACGGCTTTGTTACTTTTGAAGCCATTAAATTTACCCGCTAAATAATTCCTAAATCTCATAATTTGTATAACTAATCCTAGTAATAATACTAGAAACTAATAGTCTTCCCAAACTGGTTTGGTTCTCCTCCAACCTTGTGCGATTAACTTTCTCCATTCATCTCTAGCTTTATCAACTTTAAGTTCTTCTCTGGTTGTCATAAGAGGTGGTTCTTTTCCTAATACACCAAGTATTTTTCCAGAGTCAATAAACATATATTCAAAAAATTTGTCTTTATTTTGATTATTCTTTGAAAACCTTTTAACCCTTGAACGATTCGGATTTATAAGCCAAAAATTTTCTGTCAATCTTACTTATTTTATGTTTTCTCAATTGGAGCCATTGTTAATCCTTTGCTGAATAGTTGCTCATGATATAGCTCTGCCTGTTCAAGATTACCTCTCCATACTTCTGCAGATCCTGTCTCGTCAACTTTGATGGTTAGATCCCACGCCCTTTGTTCACTCATGCTTGGGATTATTGTTAGAAGACAATTTGCGACATGCTGAAAAGTATTAAAATTGTCATCAAGAACTATAACTCTTGCTTCTGGATATTTTGCTTTAGATTTTTTTGGATCTAGGACTGTGCCGATTGAATTAAACATTATTGTCTTTAATAGTTTAATTAAATTAAAATTACACCTATGTTCTTCAATTGAAAAGTATTGATAATGTCTCGAGCGTGACTTGAACACGCGACCTGCGGGCTATGAATCCGCCGCTCTAACCAGCTGAGCTACCGAGACATGGCAATATTGTAAGGCATTGGTTGTACTTAATTACCATTTTGAAAATTTATTTGTTTGTGCGCCTCATATATAGCAATTCCACATGCTACAGAAAGGTTTAGACTTCTTACACCTTTTTTATCATTGTTTCCAGTTTGTATATTCGGCATAAATATTGATACTAAAAAGTCGCTTTTATCAATAATGGAATCGGGTAATCCTGAATCTTCTCTCCCAAATAGCAATATATCATCTTGCTTAAATTTAAAATCCTTCAAATATAATCCATTTTTTTTACTAAAAGAAATTAATCTTTTTGTTGATTTTGACGCTAAAAATTTTTTAAAATTCTTATACTGATTAACTCTAACTAGAGGCCAATAGTCTAATCCTGCTCTTTTTAAATATTTATCCTCCAGCTTAAAACCCAGGGGCTCTATTAGATTTAAAGGTATATTAAATGCAGCACATGATCTAGCAATATTACCAGTATTTTGTGGGATTCTAGGTTCAAAAAGAGCGACTTCCAATTTTAAGTAGGTATTTCAATACTTATTTCATCAATTTTGATTGCTCTGCCGTTTATAGCAAGCCAATTATCTTTTGATATTTTGGTTATTCTTTTTTGAAGTTCGCCGATTCTTTCAATATAAGTATTACCAATTTTATATTCAGAGACCAGACTCCAACCTACTTGTTCTCCAACAATTATTGTTATGCTTTTTCTTCTAATTAAGAGACTTATAAGTGAATTCATTTTTGTTGACCATTCATTTTGTTCCTTTCCAATACTTTTCATAACGAAACCGCCAATCGAATCTATTAATAATGGACCTTCTTCTTTCCTTAATGCATTTATTAGATCTGTAGTTTCTATTAATTTCCAATCTTTTGGCCTTCTTTCTCGATGTATATTAATTTTATCTTGCCATTCTTTATCATCCAAATTGTTTTCAGATAAAGCAATATATGACAACTTTTTTACCTTCTTTGCGAGATACTCTGCGAATTCACTTTTGCCACTCTTGGTCCCACCTGTAATAAAAACTATATGAGATGAAAATTCATTAGTACTTAATTCATTGTCATTCATAAATTCTCTATTATTTAGAGAAATACCACCAGGTTGCTAAAGGAATAATTGTGGCAGCAATTAACAAACCTATAACTATATAAGTAGCAGTTGAACTCTCAGTATCTTTTGATCTCATCGTGTTAAAATTTGGATCCACTACAGGATTGTCGATAGATGAGGGCTGACTTTTTTCGTAATTTATAACAGTCTTCTGTTGAGTGATAGCAAAATATTTATTTATACTACTTATTTCATTTGCGTATGTATTTGAAGGGATAAGAATAAAAATAAAGCCTGTTAAGATAAAGGAAAGTATATATTTATTGATTTTTGGGTTCATTTTAAGAAGTTTTGGTTAATTATATATTAAAAACAATATGTTTGAGTAATTTTAAATGTACTAAACAATATAATATTTGCATAATTTAATTAGAAATAACATATTTAAAATATGGGATTCAATGGTAAATCATTAATATCAGTTGGTGCAATACTCTTTTTTTTTCAGATAGCAAATTTCATTTCAATAGAAAAAATCACTCCTGAGCTTGAAAGAGCACAAGTGTTAGCTGCAATAGCTTCGTTAATTATTATTTTGATTGGTTTTTTATTTAAACAATTCCAACCCATAGCAGGTGAGAAAGCTGTTTTAAAAGGAGAAAATAAGTTTCTCTTCGATAGAAACATGCCGGATGAAGTTATTGATGAACTTGCATGGGGTTCTGAAGCGATATTAACTTCTACAGCAGCAGCAGCAATATTAATCCACAATGATGGCGTCAATATATTAAGGAGGGGTATCACTTCAAGTAATGATTTTAAACCTGGGGAAACTTGTCTGAGATCTATTAAAGATATGAAATTAATATCATTGGCAAACACTAAATTTTATCCTGGAAGAGATGAATTTTTTAATTTTTGTGCTGAAATTCCATCTATTTTAGTTGTACCTATAAATAATAAGGCTTTTATATTGATTGGAGGTTGGAGTGCTAAGTGTTTTACGAAGTCTGATGAAAAATGGATTAATAACTGGTCCAAAAAAATTAATAATATTTTCTCAAAAAATAAAATTTAAAAATATATTATTGATTTAACTCTTTTATCTTTTGCTTCAAAGCTAACTGATTCAGTATTTAAATTGTAGAAAGCATTTTCTGAGTTTATTTCATATTTATTTTCGTTATTTTCATCTTTAATTATATATTTTACTGGATTGAAAAATTCAATTATGTTATCTGAACCCAATATGGCTTTTCCTGAATTTAAGATGATATTTTGATTTTCAAATCTTATATTTCCCTCTAATAGATAGTTAGTATTTTCTATATTCCAAATAAAATTATCAGCATTTAAAATATCTTCATTCTTTTTTAAAGTTTTTAATTTAACATTCCCTTTCAATTTCAATAGTTTATTGTTGTCTGATAATGTAGATTCTTCTGAACTAATAATATATTTAGTTTCTTTCCCATTAAGAATATTAATAATGGGTTTTTTTAAATCGAATTTTAATTCAATATTGTCATAACTTGAATTTGGACTGGTAATAGAATATATTTTATCTCCACTTTTAGAGAAAATAGTCATATCTAAACTGTCTATTTTTTGTAGAACTTTATTTTCATCAATTACATTTTGGGCGCAACCAAGAATAAGTAAAGGAAGGAAAACTATTAATCTATAATTGTTGCTCATACTCAAGTTTATTTATGATTGGAGTAGGTTTAGGAAGACTTGAGTTGCTAACTAATAATCCCCAAATTAATTGTTTTTTCCAAGGTATTTCCTCCCTGTATATAGAACCTAGTTGTTCATTAATTTTTGTAGATAATTCGGGCAATAAAGGTAGTAATAATAATCCTATTATTCGGGTACTTTCTAAAACGTTATAAATAATTTCTTTAACTATAGGTAGATTATCATTCTCTTTTATTAGCAGCCATGGCTGATTATCATTCAAATACAAATTTGTATTAATTGCAAGGTTAAGTACTTCATTAGCTGCTAAATCTAATTGGTAGTTATCAAAGTTATAAATATAGTTTTCAACTGCAATTTTTGCAAAATTCTCTAATTTATTTTCACCTAAAACTTTTTCATTATTTGGCACTTTATTATCAAACCATTTTCTAGACATTGATGATGTTCTATTTAGTAAATTACCAATCGTATTAGCTAAGTCATTATTGATGATGTCAACAAATCTTTTATCTTGAAAATCTCCATCATTTCCTAGTGATATATCTTTAATGAGGTACCACCTTACAGGATCTTTTCCATATTTTGTAAGCAATAAATCAGGGTCTAGTACATTTCCTAAGCTTTTACCCATTTTTTGCCCCTCTCTTGTAAGAAACCCGTGCCCAAAAACCTTTTTGGGAACTTTCATTTTGGCAGAAATGAGCATTGCAGGCCAGTATACTGCATGGAATCTCAGGATATCCTTACCAATTAAATGAACATCAGCTGGCCATCCTCCATTAATTGAGTTTTGCAATGAATGTTCTATCGCATCAGAACTAATAGCACTTACATATCCAAGTAAAGCATCAAACCACACATAAAAGGTATGGTTATCGTAACCAGGGACTGGAATTCCCCATGTAACATTTGTTCTTGAAATTGAAAAATCCTTTAAACCTCTAGAAACAAATTGTATAATTTCATTCTTTCTTTCTATTGGCTCTATAAAAGAAGGTTCATTGATTATTTTCTCGATTTCTTTTTGATATTTTGAAAGCCTAAAAAAGAGATTCTCTTCATTTTTCCATTCTAGATTTTTTTGATGTATTGGACACTTGTATGTTGATGAGTTTTCTGGATTATCTTTAAATTCTTCACAACCGACACAATACCAACCTTTTTGAACTCCCATGTAGATATCATCTGATGCTTTTACTCTTTCATAAAATTCATTAACAACAAATTCATGATTTTTTGAGCTTGTTCTTATAAATTTGTCAAAGGATATATTCCAATCTTTCCAATTTTTATTAAAGACTTCTGAGATTTCATCACAATGTGATTTTGGTTGAATACCCTTTTCATTAGCTGTTCTTTGTATTTTCAAACCATGTTCATCAACACCAGTGATGAAAATAACATCTTCACCTGTAAGTCTTTTATACCTAGCTATTGAGTCACAAATTATTGTTGTATATACACTCCCTAAATGAGGTTTATCATTAACATAGTATAAAGGTGTAGTAATGACAAAAGTCATAAAGCTTTTTTATTAATACTAACAGATATTTTTTAAACTAATAACAACCTATTATATTTATTATCTTATTAATAAATAAATTCTAAAAGATTACTATCATTTATAATATATTTAACTTTATATATTTTATTACTATATATTTCTATTGATACAAAAAGAGTAATAAGTATTTCTAGAGAATAATCTGGAAAATAAACTAAAGCAATATTTTTTTTATGATTAATCCACTTAACAAATATTATTTTATAGAAAGGTTTATTTTCATTCTTAAAAAATAATTTTAAATACTTAAATTTATCATTTTTAATTATATTATTATTCTCTAATTGTCTATTTTTTGAATAATCAATAATCTTAGAGACTGAATCTTTACTAAGAACTTCGTTTTTATTAATTTTATTATATACTTGCCTTTGTATAATTAAATCAAGATATCTTCTCAATGGTGAAGTACATTGAACATACATTTTAAGGCCTAGTGATTCATGTAATCCTGGCTTAGTAGTTATGTAACTTCTTCCCATATATTGTTTTAATATTATATATTTAATATCACTATCAATGTATCTATTAATTATTTCAGATGGATTACAGTTTATTTTTTGAATCCTAAATGCAGCCGCTAAATCATATTTATCTATAAATAAACTTGTTACATAACCCATTAATATCATTGATTCTGAAACTATAATTTGTGATATTGATTTCTCTAGTTTAGTTAGTATTATCTTATCCTTATATAATTTAATTTTATTATTAGGACTTTCAAAAATAATTGCTCCTTGTTTCTTTCTGAATGTAATACTTTTTTCTAATAAATTTTTAATCTCAATTAATTCTATTTCTTCTTTAGGTTCTATTTCTAATATTTCATTTGCATCTTCATATGTTAATTGATATTTTGGTTTTATTATTGCTTCAGTTATTTCATATTTATTTATTGATCCATCGTCATTGAATTCTATTGCTGCACTAATAGTTTCTGAAACTTTATTTTGAGCTAGATTTGCCTTTTCAAGAATATCCTTAGGGAGCATTGGGACATATTGATCAATTAAATATAAACTGCTATTTCTCTTTCTTGCATTTATATCAACGTTAGAGTCATGCAAAAAGAGTTTGCAGGGATTACTAATATGTATCCATAAATTTTTTTTATTTCCTTCTTTTATTTCTAATGAAATAGCGTCATCAACCTCATGTGGATCATCAGAGTCAATAATATATGTTTTTAAATTAGTTAAATCTTTCAAATATTTGAAATATTAAATATAGTGCCAACTATATTCAATATGGAATTATCCTTCAGGATTTACGAAAGGTAAAAGAGCTACAATTCTGGCTCTCTTGACAGCTAATGTGAGATCTCTTTGTTGCTTAGAGGTTAAACCTGTCATTCTTCTTGGTAGGATTTTGCCCCTCTCAGTTATGAATTTTTTTAGTAGTTCTACATCCTTATAGTCAATAGGATCTCCAGGTTTGATAGGTGATAATTGTTTTTTAAAAATTGAATTAGGCATGATTTAATTTGATTTGATTACTTAATTTCTTTGTGAATTGTCATTCTGTTTAAATGTGGATTAAACTTTTTTAGTTCTAATCTTTCGGTTGTATTTCTACGATTCTTTTCAGTAGTATATCTTGAGACACCATTTGATCTCTTAGGATCTGTGCTTGTCCTAGCTTCAGTACATTCCAGGGTCACTACAACTCTTGTCCCTTTTTTGGCCATTTTAATTAATACTTTATTGTATAATTTTCTATTGTACATCTTCAACAAACTTTTTTGAAGATATACTCATTTCTTTTATCATCATTGATTAAAAAATATATATGAAAGTTTCTCAAAATTGGTTGAAAAATTTAGTAGAAATTACTTCTACTCCTGAAGATCTCTCTGAGAAGTTGTCTATTGGCGGATTTGAGGTTGAATCATTAGAAGATTGTTCAAAAAATGTAAATGGTGTTGTTTTAGGTAAGGTATTATCTGTTTTAAAACACGAAGGATCTGACAAACTTTCAATTTGCCAAGTCGATATTGGTAATTCAAAGAATTTACAAATTATCTGTGGTGCGCGCAATATTAAACCAAATATTTATGTTTATGTTGCTACTGTCGGCGCGAAATTAAATGCAGTTGATTTAACTATTAAAAGAAGTGAAATTAGAGGTGTCATGAGTGAAGGAATGATATGTTCACTGCAGGAATTGGGTTTAGAGGACTCTAGCGAAGGGATAGAGATCATTGATGAAGAATTGGCCCTAAAACATGAATTGGGCACTCCTGGATCTGACTTACTTCAATTAAATGATTTTATATATGATTTAGCCATTACAGCTAATAGACCTGATGGAATGTCTGTTATAGGTATAGCCCGCGAAATTTCTGCCCTTTTAGAATCCACCTTAAATTTTCCAGAATTAAACCATAAATACAATATTCATTTACTAAAGGGAATTAATCTTTGTCCAGAGGCTATAGAATCTAATTGCATTTATACAATAAGCTGCATTGATGGAGTAATTGGAGAGAAATTATCGCCGAATTGGCTTAAAGACCGTATAGAAAAATCAGGTATAAAATCTATTAATCTTCTAGTTGATTTGACAAATTATATTCTTTTAGAACAAGGTCAACCTTTGCATGCGTTTGATAAAGATAAACTGTCAAACTTAATTGGTAAGGAAGTTTCTCCAGAAGATTTCTCTGTAAGAAAAGGCAAGGATAACGAAAGCCTTA
This sequence comes from uncultured Prochlorococcus sp., assembly GCA_902578845.1. The sequence continues at coordinate 1,381 of CACHEM010000018.1, read as the reverse complement.
TTTGCTTAGATGGCAAAGAATATGACTTAAATGACAATATCACAGTTATTACTTGTTGTGATAAACCTGTAGCTATTGCTGGGGTTATAGGCGGTTTAGAGACTTCTGTAAGTAATACTACCTCATCTATTTACCTTGAAGGAGCTGTTTTTAATCCAGTTAGTATAAGAAAATCTTCCAAGGCTGTTGGCATAAGAACAGAATCTAGCAGCAGATATGAAAAAGGGATTTCATCAAAAAATACAATAAGTGCAGTAACTAGGGCAATTAATCTTTTAGAAGAATATTTTTCTATTAATTCACCAAGCATCAATACTTCAAATTTAATAAGTAATGAGGATATATTTATTAAACTACGGAGAAATCGAATACATAAAATTCTTGGCCCATTAGTAATTAACGATCAACTTGAAAAAAGAAATTTATCTGATAATGAAATAGTTGAAAAATTAACACTCATAGGCTGTACTTTAAAGAATAAAGAATATGGCTGGGATGTAACAGTAATTCCTAATCGATCGCATGATTTAACAAGAGAAATAGATTTAATTGAAGAAATAGCTAGATTAATAGGCTACGACAGATTCGACTTAAAACTTCCTAATCCAATTAAGCCTGGAAAATTGTCATCAAAACAATTGGCATTGAGAAAAGTAAAAAATGGTTTTATAGAAAATGGTTTTAACGAGGTACTAAGCTACTCTCTTGTTCCTGAAGATGATGAAAAACTTATAAAGATTTCTAATCCTTTGTTATTAGAAACATGCTGTCTTAGAGATAATATCTGGAAAGAACATTTGGAGATAGTGAACCGTAATATAAAAGCTGGACAAGCAAGTTGTTATATATTTGAAATTGGTAATGTTTTTCAAAAGAAAACTGAGTTCATTCAAGAAGAAGTTCTGAGTGGTGCGATTTATGGAAATAAAAAATTTGGAAAATGGATAAATTCGGGTAAGGATAACGATCTAAATTATTACGAGGCTAGAGGAAAGTTAAAGGAGGCTTTATCATCTTTGAACATAAAAATTGATGATAAACCTACTGATTCAATTGATTTCCTTCACCCAGGCAGAACAGCGAAATTAGTTATTGAAGGGAAAATTGCAGGTTATTTTGGTGAAATACACCCTAAACTAATATTAGAAAAAAAGTCATTAAAAAAAGTTTATTTATTTAACATAAATGTTTCTAACCTCTTGGGAGCTAGTACAAGAAAAAATAAATGGATTCCAATATATAAGCAATACCCAATTGTTCCAAAAATGGAAAGGGATATAAATTTTGTTTTCAGTAAGAAATTTTTAATTAGCGAAATAACATCACAAATAAGAAAAACAGGAATGAATCTCTTAGAGGATGTAAATTTACTTGATGTTTT
>CACHEM010000017.1 GCA_902578845.1 uncultured Prochlorococcus sp. | reverse complement strand
GAAATCGCTCAACAAGCTGCGTATGGAATTGTAGGTAAATTTTCATCACCACCCGTCAATAAGGAACAATTTGTTTTAATGGATTTTCGTCCAAATCATTTAGATAATGAAGAAAAGCTATCATCTCCTTCCTTTCTTTATGCAATGGATCTTGGAAATGAAACTTTTTTTGTTGAAGAAACATCATTAGCAAGTTATCCTGCATTATCTCAAGAAAATCTTAAAAAAAGACTTTTTAAAAGACTGAATAGTAAGGGTATTGAAGTAAGTGAAATTCTTCATGAGGAGAATTGCCTTTTCCCAATGAATTTGCCCCTCCCATTTAAAAAACAATTTGTACTTGGTTTCGGAGGTTCTGCAAGCATGGTGCATCCTGCATCAGGATACATGATCGGATCTTTATTAAGAAGAGCTCCACTCCTTGCAGAAAAATTAGCAATCTTTTTAAAAGAACCTAATCTAAGTTCTCTTGAACTAGCGACAAAAGGTTGGGAGATATTATGGCCTTACGAGTTAACACAAAGGCATAAACTTTACCAATATGGTCTAAGAAGATTGATGAGTTTTGACGAAAGTAGATTAAGAAGTTTTTTCTCAAATTTCTTTAAATTATCAACTAATGAGTGGGTAGGTTTTCTTACTAATACACTTCCACTTCCAAAACTAATTTACGTGATGAGTAAGATGTTTATAAATTCACCACTTAAAGTAAAACTAGGAATGCTTAAGTTAAATTAGTATTTTTTATTTTCGCCAATCATCAATATTAATATCTGAGAAAACTTTATCTTCTTCCTCAATATCTTCAAGAAATTTCCAATTAATATTGGAATGATTTTTTATCATTTCAACTATTTTCCAGAACCTGAACAAGTGTCTTTGTATTCTCTCTTTTGCCAGCTCAGTCGTAGTTCCAGCTCTTAGGATAAAACTCCAATCAGAGGACTCAGAGAGGAGTAATTCTCTTGCTGCTTGCTTGAAAAGTCTTGGAGATAATTCACTATTAACATTTTTCGAGCATAAATCAACAAAATTTGCTCCTGCTTTTGTGATCTCTGGAACAATCCATGCATTTGCATCATTAATCCAGTAATTATGGTAACCTCCTTGTCCCCAGCTAGATGGAGAAGGATCGCAAATTTGAAGATTTGGCTTTTGAAGTAAGAATTCTTTTAAATTTGTAAGCTGAATTGAATATTTATTAGAGTTCTTTAAGATATTTTCAATAAAAGAAGGTCCCTCATACCACCAATGACCAAATAACTCGGCATCAAATGGGGCTACCAATAAGGGCTTAAAGGAAGAAGATACAGTTAATTTTTCTAATTGTTTGGATCTCGCGAGAAGGTAAGCATGAGCATGTTCTTCAACCTTCATTTTTGCTTCATTTTCTAAGTAAAAATCCTTTTCGCCTAATGGTACGTTATCGTTCGTAATCTTATGAAACTTCAAACCCAAAGGCCTTTTTGTTGAGATACCTTTCTTTTGAAGCATGGAGATAGGTAATTCCCATCCCAAATCTTTATGAAATTCCCTATAAACCTTGTCTCCAGGAAACCCATCCTTAGCAGACCAAACAGGCAAAGTTGACTCACTATCTCTTCCGAAGAAGGCAACTCCTTTTTTCGAGCATATTGGTGCGTACACGCCATACCTAGGCCTTGGCGCGGAATTTAGAATCCCATGACCGTCTAAGATTGTATATCTAATTCCAGAATTAAGTAGTATTTCGTCTAAATTCTCATAATATGCACATTCAGGTAACCAAATACCTAGAGGCTTAGTTCCAAAAATATTTTCATGGTTCCTAATGGCTGTATTGATTTGTCCTTTAACAGTTTCAGGATTCTCCCTTAGAATTGGCAAATATCCATGAGTAGCAGCACAAGTAAGAACATCCAAATTCCCAGAGTTATTTAAAACCCTAAACTTCTCAATTAAATTTCCAGAACAATTTTGCCAATATAAGTATTTATCATTAAGATTTTCCATTAAAAATGCAGAGGCGTTTTTTTCTTCAACTGGCAGTTCGTTTAAGAAATCAATCCTTGTTTTAATCCAGCTTGGGAAAGTTTCTTGAATTTGTCTATTATTTAAAAGTGATAATAATGTTGGAGACAAACTAATAGTAAGTTTTGTATTTTCAGGATTTTCATTTTTGGAAGATTCTATAGATTGAAGAAGTGGAATATAACATTCCAAAATCGCTTGAAATAACCAATCCTCTTCTAAGGAATTTTTTTCATTTTTTCTAACATAAGGTAAATGAGCATGTAAAACTATTGCTAGATAACCTAAAACATTTTTTTGGAGGTATTGCCCATTCATACTTTTTATAGTTTATGCCTGTAATTCTATAAAAAATCAAAATTAACCTTTTATAAAAAGGAAGCCTTAATCCTAAAAGAATACTTTAACAATTTAGTAATTTCCTTTTTTCTTTCAGAATTTTAACCAATATTGTTAAGTTATAAACTTGCAGCAAATCTTTATTGAATAAAATCTAGTCAAATTTTTTTAATTAGCTTAATATAAGTTTAAGTTATTCCTTCTAATGTCAAAAGATCCTGGAAGAATTTTGATATTTGATACAACTCTTCGAGATGGAGAGCAATCTCCTGGCGCTAGTTTAAATCTTGAAGAGAAACTTGCTATCGCCCATCAATTAGCAAGATTAGGGGTAGATGTTATTGAAGCTGGATTCCCTTACGCAAGTCAAGGAGATTTTAAAGCTGTTAATAAAATTGCCAATGCCGTAGGAAAAGAAAATGGCCCTATAATATGCGGTTTAGCTAGAGCGTCAAAAGGAGATATAAAATCATGTTTCGAAGCAGTAAGTCCAGCTCCAAAGAAAAGAATACATACTTTTATTGCGACAAGTGATATTCATCTTAAACATAAACTTAGAAAATCCAGAAAAGATGTTCTTCAAATAGTTCCAGAAATGGTTAATTATGCAAAATCATTGGTAGATGATATTGAATTCTCTTGTGAAGATGCCTCAAGGAGTGATCCAGATTTTTTATACGAAGTGATTCAACTAGCAATTTCTGCAGGAGCGGCAACAATAAATATTCCCGATACTGTTGGTTTTACAACCCCTAGTGAATTTGGCAAACTAATTTCCGATATAAATAAAAATGTTCCAAATATTGATGAAGCAGTAATCTCAGTTCATGGTCATAATGATTTGGGTTTAGCAGTAGCCAATTTTCTAGAGGCAGTAAAAAATGGAGCAAGACAACTAGAATGTACTATTAATGGAATTGGTGAAAGAGCAGGAAATGCCTCTCTAGAAGAATTAGTAATGGCACTGCATGTTAGGAAAAGTTTTTTTAATAGTTTTTTCAAAAGAAATCCAGATTCACCAACCCCTCTTACTGCTATAAGAACAGAAGAAATAACAAAAACCTCTAGACTTGTATCCAACTTAACTGGCATGACAGTACAACCTAATAAAGCAATTGTGGGAGCTAATGCTTTTGCACATGAGTCAGGCATTCATCAGGATGGGGTTTTAAAAAATAGACTAACTTACGAAATTATCGATGCAAAAACTGTTGGTTTGAGTGACAACAAAATATCTTTAGGGAAGCTTAGTGGAAGAAGTGCGGTAAGAGCAAGATTAGAAGAGATGGGATATGATTTAAGCCGAGAAGATTTAAATGATGCTTTTGCTCGTTTTAAGGATTTAGCTGATAGGAAAAGAGAAATTACTGATAGAGACTTAGAGGCAATTGTTAGTGAACAAGTTCAGCTCCCAGAAGCTAAATTTCAATTAAGTCTTGTACAAGTAAGTTGCGGCAACGTATCTAAACCTACTGCCACTATTTCGCTTCTTAACACGGAGGATAATACTGAGGACACTGCCGTATCAATAGGGACTGGACCGGTTGATGCTGTATGCGAGGCTTTAAATAAATTAGCTAAAGTTCCTAATGAATTAATTGAATTTTCTGTTAAGTCGGTAACAGAGGGAATTGACGCTTTGGGCGAAGTAACAATAAGAATAAGAAGGGATAATAAAATATATTCTGGTCATTCTGCTGATACGGATGTTGTTGTTGCCGCAGCGAATGCTTACGTTAATGCTTTAAATAGGCTTGTCTTTTCTGAGAAAAAAAATTCAATTCATCCACAATTTGATAATTTAGAAAATTCTAATAATGCATTTCTATCTAATCACGCAAATTAAATTATTTTTTAGGAATATTAAGTAGCGTTAACAAGAGTCTCTTAATATTGTAGATTAATCAAACAGTTAAAGCAGTTAATAATGAGAGAAAGGTTACTAGGATATTGGGCGCTTTCATGGGTTGGGTTAATCTGCAATATAATTGCACTTCCAATAATTGCATTAATAATAAGTTATGGGCCTCCACTAAAAGTTGCAAATATAACTCTTGCCATAAGTCTTGGTTGGCCTGCCGCGATAGTTGGAATAGTTTCTTCAGCAGCTCTTTTAGCAGAGAGAAAATGGGGAGTAACTTTAACTCTAGTATCTCTATCAATGGTAATTTCTGGGACGGGTCCTTATTCAGTGGTGAGACTCATAACTCTTAAAGACATTTTTGGAATTGGTGGGTTTACTCTTCTAACAACCTTGTTAAGTACATTAGCTCTTCTATATTGGTGTAATCCAAAACATCGAAGAAGTATTAGGCTATAAAATTGAAAATCAAGAAAAAGTATTATTCTTGCTTGTTGGATACTGAATTCTTCTATGTCTAATTCTTTTCCATACATTCAGGAATGCCCTTTTTATTAGAAAAATTTCTCCTTTCGATAAATTACTATCATTTAATTGCCCATCTTTTTGACGCGAGTAGATAATATTAGATATTGTTTCCAAAGCTTCTTTATCAGATGCATTAATATTCATAGCTCTTAGTGCTGCTTCACATCCATCTGCAAGCATTAAAATAGCTGTTTCTTTTGACTGAGGGATAGGACCTTTGTATCTAAAATAATATTCATTAATATCGAGATTTTTTTCTTTAGCTTTTTGAAAAAAATATCCCATTTTTAGAGTCCCTTGATGTTCAGGGATGAAATTTGATATCAGTTTAGGCAGTCTATTTTTTCTTGCAATCTTCAATCCTTCATCAACATGCGCCTGTAATACTTCTGCACTTTTAATCGGATCATCTAATTCATCATGCGGATTTTTTGAACCGTCCTGATTTTCAATAAACCAATTAGGTGCATGTAATTTACCAACATCATGATACAACGCTCCAGTTTTAATAAGATCAATATCACCACCAATCATTCTTGTCGCTTCCTCTGCTAAACCACATATAAGTAAGGTATGTTCAAAAGTGCCAGGAGCTTCAAGAGACAATCTTCTAATTAAAGGCTTCTCCTTATCAGCTAATTCGAGCAACCTTGCTTTAGTTAATAATCCGAATATCGACTCAAAAATTGGGATAAATAAAATAGTAAAAAGCATTACTATTGCCAATAGCAAAGAATCAGAAAATATATCCGTATTAGCCAAAACAAAATCTTGGTTTTTAACAAGAGAAATTTTATCTTTACCTATCAATATCCATTGAGTCAAAAACGATCCTATCGGGACAAAAATTGATAGTTGAAGTAGCTGAGCTCTACTTCTTATTCTTCCTCCGAGTAAAGATACTACTGAAGAGCAAACTAATAAAATAAAAAATAAATTAATATTTATATCCACTGCTGGGTCTGGCCAACTAAAGCTTGCTATCGATACCCAAGCTAAAGCTGTTATACTTCCCATCCCTTGAGATATTATTAATGCCGGTGGAATTATCAAAGATAATGGGCTTATAGTTGAAGCTAAGGCTAATTTCGTAGCTTGTGCCGCTAAAAGAAGAGTAATGATCAAGATTATCTGTCTTGAAGAAATTGTGGGATTCTCTTTTTTTGAAATTAATATCAGAATTCCGGAACAAATAAGTATTTCAGTAAAGGTTAAAAGCCAAGAGAAAATATCTACAATATCTAAAGGAGAGATAAGAAGTATTTTATAAGAAGAAATTATTGATATTAAAATGCATATTAAAAAGATTATGAGATTATCTATTCTTGAAATTTTAATTGGTTGTTTTACTGGAACTTGACTTCGCCTCCACAGATAAAACAATTTCTTTAAGGTGGTTGTGATGTTTTGCACAGAATATAAATAAATCTATTTGAATAATTTAAAATTATAGGCATGCTAGGTGTAAAAAGGAGTTGTTTTTCTAAATGTCATTAAAATTAGACGGTAAAAAATTGTCTCTTGAAATTGAAGAAAGATTAAAAGATTATATATCTTGCAATAAAAAAATCACAAAAAGAGCTCCCGGTTTAGCTGTTATAAGAATAGGTGAAGACCCTGCAAGTGGTGTCTACGTTAATAACAAGGAAAAAGCATGTACAAGGATTGGAATAAAGAGCTTTATCTTTCATCTAAAAGATAGTGCAGAGCAAAAAGAAGTTGAACAATTAATAATCAAACTTAATTCTGACAAGGATATTGATGGAATGTTGCTGCAACTCCCCATCCCAAAGAAGTTTGATGAGCAAAAATTGATCAGCAATATTAATCCAAGCAAAGATGTAGATGGATTAAATGAGATAAACATTGGCAAATTAGTGAAAGATGAGCCTGCGATGAGATCATGTACACCTGCAGGTATTATTAATTTATTAAGATCTCAAAATATTACAATTGAAGGTAAGAAAATTGTAGTTATTGGAAGAAGTTTGCTTGTTGGGAAACCTCTATCGCTTATGTTATTAAATCTAAATGGCACGGTAACAATGACTCATTCAAAAACATTAAATTTGAATAAAGTCTGTAGAGAGGCCGACATTCTAATTGTGGCTGCAGGAAAACCCAATCTTGTAGATTCAAGTTTTGTGAAAGAAGGCGCAGTAATTATTGATGTTGGAATACATAGAATAAAAAGTTCCGACAAAAATCAAACCAGATTATGTGGCGATGTATTATTAGAAGATGTCATTTCTAAAGTATTTGCTTACACACCTGTACCTGGAGGTGTTGGACCAATGACAGTAACAATGTTACTTGTAAATACTATTTTTAGCTGGAAAAAACAATTTGGTTTATCATCAACACTTAATGACCTTTTGCCTTAATCTCCAAGATGAAAATTTTTTTACTCAAGGTATAAAATGACTGAAGTTATAAATAGTATTTCTGATTTTGAAAAATATCTTAAAAATACCAAAAAGGTTGTAGAAGAAGCTCTTGATTTTTCCTTGGGCCCTGAGAATCCTGAAATATTAAGAGAATCAATGAGATATTCCCTTTTAGCTGGAGGGAAAAGAATACGTCCAATTTTATGTTTAGCATCTTGCTCACTGGCTGGAGGAGAACCATCTCTTGCTGTTCCTACTGCTGTAGCGATAGAAATGATCCATACAATGTCCTTGATTCATGATGATCTGCCTGCAATGGATAATGACGACTTAAGGAGAGGTAGGCCTACAAACCATAAAGTATATGGGGATGCAATAGCTATTCTTGCAGGCGATGCTTTATTAACAAGGGCCTTTGAGATGGTCTCTTTAAGAAGCCCAGGAGTCGATCCAAATAGATTATTAAATGTAATTGGAGAATTATCCCTAGTTGCAGGTGCACCAGGCCTAGTCGGGGGGCAAGTTGTTGATTTAGAATGTGAAGGTAAAGAAGTAGACCTTGAAACTCTCGAATATATTCATCTTCATAAGACTGGGGCTTTACTAAAGGCTTGCGTAAGAACGGGAGCAATGATCGCAGGCGCTAACGAAAAACTATTACAGGCTCTAACAACATATGCAGAGGGAATTGGTTTAGCCTTCCAAATAATTGATGATATTCTTGATTTAACTTCCAGCAGTGAAAAGCTTGGCAAAACTGCCGGCAAAGATCTTTTAGCTGACAAGACTACTTACCCTAAATTACTTGGGATGGAGGAGTCAAAGAAAAGAGCTTTTGATTTAGTCGAAAAAGCAAAAAAAGCAATTGAACCTTGGGGGCCAGATGCAAAGTATTTAATATCTTTAGCCGACTTTATTACCAATAGAGACAGATAATTTGTTTTAATTTATGTCTGAGTTTTTTTCCTTTTTTAATAATGCAGTCCTTTTTTGGAGCTTATTATCCTGTTTATTAGCTCAATTTTTCAAAGTTATATTCAATTTCTTTTCAACAGGAGAGATAAGATTTGGAATCATGTTCGAGACGGGTGGTATGCCTTCAAGTCATTCAGCCTTAATTACTGGTGCTACATCTGGTATAGGTTATGAATTGGGATTTGATAGCTCAATATTTGCATTATCAGTTGCTGTAGCACTAATAGTTATGTATGACGCTAGTGGTGTTCGAAAATCAGCTGGGATTCAAGCTGCAGAAATTAATAAACTATCAAAAAAACTAGACCCTCAATCTGAATTACTGTTAAAAGAAACCTTAGGCCATACAAAAATTGAGGTCATGGTAGGGAGTTTTTTAGGACCATTAATCACTTTACCTGGAATGTTTTTTTTAGGTTCTCCTCTCAAAATATTTGATTTGGTAATAAATTAAGAATGCTTTGAAAAAGTAATTTGGGTGGCATCTATAAAGTTTTTTGCGACTTCTAGAGAACTTGGCAAATGTAAGTGAATCCAACTTGCATGTAATTTTTCATCAAAAAAGCCTTCATTTTTGTATTCAGTTTTCCAAGATTTAATTTTCCATGGGGAAGAAAGTTTCTTCTGATGATCAACCTTTCCTAAATCAAGTTCAGATAAATTATTTTCAATTTCCCAATAATGAAATTCATGTCCTCTAATTAATTGATTTTGTTTAATGATCGGAGTATCTTTTAAACCCTCAATGTATCTATAACCTACTGAAAGTTTACTTTTTTTTGATCTAAAAGGCAGGATGCCACTCATTTTATGATTATTACCATTTTCATCTTTTATGAAGTCACCTAAAATCATCATCCCTCCGCACTCAGCATATATAAATCCATTTTTGCGGAATTTCTTTAACGAATTTAAGCTTTTTGTAGAGTTACTTATATGATCAGCATATTTTTCAGGGAATCCCCCAGGAATAATTAAAGAAGAAACCTCATTAGGTATTTCTTCATCATCATAAATACTCCATGAAATTAATGGAATGCCTATTTCACTCAAAAACTCCTTAGTTTCAGGGTATTGAAAATGAAAGATTTTATCTTCTGCAATTGCTATAGGTTTAATTTTGTCTATTTTAAAATCTTTAAAATTGACAGACTTAAATATTTTCTTTCGAGGAGATTTCAAAAATTTAATAAGAGAAGATACATCAAGGTTTCTTTCGGCGAAATTTGCAAAATATTCAACATCAATTTCTTTTTCATTTTCCATTGGAGATATCAAACCTAAATTAGCTTTGTTTAAAGTTATTTTTGAATCAGATGGTAAAAAACCAAGAATTTCTATTTCTTCATTGTTAAAAACCTCTTTGATCAATTTTTTATGTCTATCTGAATTAACGTTGTTAAATATAATTCCTGCAATTGACAACTCACTATCAAAATCTCTAAAACCTCGAATAGTCGCCAGAAGAGAAGCTACTTGACCTCTTGCATTAACAATAAAAATTATTGGAGCATTGAGAAGTTTAGAAATATTTGCTGTGCTTGAATAGGTTGTTGCCCCTAATCCATCAAATAGACCCATGGCCCCTTCAATTAATGAGAATTCATATTTCAAAGAATGTTTAAAAAAACATTCTTGAACCCATTCCTCACCACTTAAAAAAATATCTAAATTCCTACAAATAGGTTGGCCAATTGAACTAAGTTGTTGTTGATCAAGATAATCAGGGCCAACCTTGAAAGTTTGTAACTTTATACCTTTTGAGAACGCCCAACAAGATAGCAAAAGCGATAGTGTAGTTTTTCCACTATCAGTTGAAGGAGAAGATATTACACAAGGCATCTATTAGTTATTAAAACCATTAAATATTTGAAGAGCTATTTTAATAGAATTTTCAAAAAGAGGGCTGGTATTACCTCTACTACTTCCCAACAATTTACTAACATCATACTCTGATGTAGAAAAAGAATTTGGAACAACTTGTTCTATTAATTCCATATTAGCCATTCCCCCTGCTTCAAGTCTCATACACTCCACTGATTCACAGCCAAGTATTACACAAGTGTTATTTTTCTGAACCTCACTAATTTTTGAAATCAGCCTCAATCCAATAACTTGACCTAAATGAATACTTGGATTTCCCAAAGATAAGGGATTAATTGATGTAGAAATTATTTCGCCATTAATTCTTTCAAACTCTATTTTTATTGATTCTATATCCCTTTCAACTCTTAGAAATGACCACCCAAGCTTATCGCTAATCCATGAAATCAAAAACAAAGCTTGAATCATATGATCTCCTGCGATATCAATGTCAATATCAGTAATATGATCTAAAATTTGTCTCCTGGAGGGCGGATCAAAAATCATTGCCAATGATTCCCTCCAATTTTTCAATCTAACCCAATTCAAATCATTAATAGCTTTATTTGCGTTATTTAGTTGATCTAAAACTTTTAAACATCTTTGAGGAGATCCAAGCGCAGTATCAATTATTAACCTTAAACCATAATTAGTAAAAAATTCGAAGATTTCGGGCGATTCATCCAAACTTCCATTCCACCACAACCATGAAGGTAATTCATCAATTGATAAACCATCAATTATTTTTAATCCTTTATTAGATATTGAGGCCAAGTCCCCCCTAATAACAACTAAATCTCCACATATAGGTTGCATATCTGGAGTATCACTTAATGGACAGTAAGCGGATACAAAAGTTTTGATATCTGAATTTTTATTTAATGTTGGCGCTAAAGTTATTAATCTTCTTGGATTCAATGTACTTATTGATGATTCAAAAAATTGTCCTCTAAAATCTTCAAAGTCTTCATTAGATAAATTTTTCTTCAACAAATTCAATACTTCTTCACTACTAAGGGAAGTAGTGATAGGAAGTCCTTGATCTAATATAAATTTTTTAGCAACTTCAATTATCTCTGGACTTAAATTTCCAGTAATTGGTCCATTTACTAATCCTTTTTGAACCAAACATTGTTCTAGCCAAGCAGGCTGCCAGACCATTAATGTAAAAGTATTAGCTCCGCTATTATCATTATCTTCTGAAATCCATAATTTATTAAGGTAATTAGAAATTTCCTGATAAGGCAGCTCTAAAGGGGTTTGGAGTGTTAATTGAGGTTTCATTTTTAAGGTCTACGCCAGAAAATATTATCTTTTGAAATTAATTGATCAGACTCAGGAGGTCCCCACGTCATAGATTCATAATTATAAATAGGTAACTTCCAAGGAGAATTATCCATCAATTCTATTAATGGCGTATAGAGTTTCCAGGCTGCTTCTACTTCATCACTTCGAGTAAATAGAGTTGGGTCAGAAAGCATTGCATCAGCTAATAATCTTACATAGCCTTCATCTGAGGGTTCTCCAAATGATTCATCATAAGAAAATTCCATCTCAACAGGTCTTGATTTCATTCCAGAACCAGGAGATTTTACCTCAAATTTGAAAGTAGCCCCTTCATTTGGCTGAATTCTAAGGATAAGTTGATTTGGGGCAGGATTTATTATTGTTGATTCAAATAAATGAACAGGAACGTCTTTAAAAGTTAAGACTATTTCTCCAAGTCTTTTAGGTAGTCTTTTACCTGTTCTCAAATAAAAAGGAACCCCTTGCCAACGCCAGTTATCAACGAAAACTTTTGTCGCAATATAAGTTTCTGTTGTGCTACTGCAATTAACACCATCTTCTTGCCTATATTCTTTGAGTCGATTTAAAATATTTCCTCCTTCTCCATATTGACCTCTTATGCAACAATTCCACGGTTCATTTTCGTCAGCAAGTTTTGAAGCTTGAAGAACCTTAGCTTTTTCATTTCTTATTGCTTCTGGTTCAAACTTTCCAGGAGGTTCCATAGCAGTAACAGCAAGCATTTGTGTCATATGATTTTGAAGCATATCCCTTAGAGCACCAGAGCTTTCATAATAACCGGCTCTATCTTCAACACCCACTGTTTCAGATGAAGTAATTTGAACACTTGATATATAATTTCTGTTCCAGATTGGTTCAAAAATAGTGTTAGCAAACCTTAAAACAAGAATATTCTGAACTGTCTCTTTACCTAAATAATGATCAATCCTATAAATCTGACTTTCTTCAGCGCAACTTTGGACAATCTTATTCAATTTTTTTGCACTTGAATAATCTCTTCCAAATGGTTTTTCAATCACTAAACGACTTTTCTTAGGGTCATCTAAAAGGCCAGCTGCTTTAAGAGCTTTACATCCACTTGCATAGAAATTCGGAGATACTGACAAATAAAATGTTCTATTCCCGTGAGTAGCTTGTGTTTTATCAAGTTCATTTAATCTCTTAGAAAGCCTTAAGACATGATCACTTTGTTGTAGATCAACTGGTTCATAGAAAAGATAATTAGAAAATTGTTCCCACTCCCTTTCTTTACCAGATATTTGATTTGATAGCTTTACTTTCATCTTTTCTCTAAACTCATTATCAGTCCAAGGTCTTCTCGCACAGCCAACTATGCCAAATTCACTAGGAATTCTTCTTTGCAAATATAGTTCAAATAATGCTGGTATTAATTTTCTATGAGTAAGATCTCCACTAGCACCAAATATCACTAAGCATTGTGGAGATATGACTCTTTCCTGACGTAAACCTAATCTTAAAGGATTACTTAAAGTTGAAGGCATATTTTTAGTATTCTTTATTCAAAATCCTCTTTTTTTCAAATATTAGCTACATATTGTGTCTAAACCAAAAAGTAATTAGGAATTGAACCTAAATTTAAATATCAAAGATTTAGTAAGTTTCTACGTGCCATCTTCCTGCTTTCTTTAGTTGAGGTCTTAACTCTGACCAGTTCAAGCCTTTTTCTTCTGCTGCCTTAGTCATTGCTTCATCTATTCCAGGTTCCATACCCTTTAATCCACAAAGATATATATGTGTCTTTTCATCTTCAATCATATTGAAAAGTTCATTGGCTGACTCTAAAACTCTGTCTTGAATGTACATTCTTCCACCTTTTGTATTTTGCTGCTCGCGACTAATAGCTTTTGTATATTTAAAATTGTCTGGATTCTCAGCAATGTATCTTTGAAGATCTTCTTCGTATAACAAATTAGCAGATTTTGGAGCTCCCATAAATAACCAAGCTTTACCCTTGAAATTCCATTTATTTTTTTCTTTTTCAGTTGGTTCAAACATTCTTCTTAAATAAGCCCTCATTGGTGCTATTCCAGTTCCAGTGGCTAACATAACAATGTTTGCGTCCTCTTCATCAGGGAGAAGCATTTCTTTGCCAACAGGACCTGTTATTTTTACTTTATCTCCAGGCTTAATATCACATAAGTAAGTAGAGCAGACTCCATTAATGGTTTCACCATCTTTTTCATACTGAAGCTGTCTTACACAAAGAGAAACTGTATTTCCATTAAAGTCATCACCGTGTCTAGTGCTAGCTATTGAGTAAAGTCTTAATTTATGAGGTTTTCCATTAGCATCTTCACCAGCAGGCATGATACCAATACTTTGCCCTTCTACATAATTTAAAAATGGGTCACTATCTTTAAGGTCGAAAGTGATGTGATTTACTCTACCAATTGCTCCTTCTTTGAGAAGACTATAGTTTTCAATAACTGTTCCCTCATATGGTGTTTTAGGACGGTAAATATTGACCGGAACATCTGCATGTTTTTTCTTAACTATTTTTGGAGCTTCTGTTTTTGGAGATTCAGTTTTTGGAGCTTCTATTTTTGAAACAGCGACTTTTTTAGTTTCCACAGCTTTTGACTCAGGTTTTTTTGTTTTTGCTTCTTCAACAAATTTTAAAGCTCTTTTATTAAAAGTTGTGAGTATAAAATAAAAAACAGCAATTACTACTGGTATATGAGCTAATCCGCCTGCGATTACTTTTGCTTGTGAATACATTTTTTAGATTTCTTTTATAAAAGATTATCAATTTGTAGTTTAATTTGTAGTGATTTTACAAAAATGGTTACGTTTTGAGATCGGGATAAATAAAAGAAATTATTTTAATTTTTCAGTATTTGTTGTTTTTATCAGTATAGTTACACAGAAATAATTTTTTATCTAATTAAAAAATTCATTTATGAATAATCCTCAAGAATCAGAAGATCATTTTAAGAACAATGATTACAGGACAATTGAGCAGACGATGGAGAAGTTTTCCGGTGGGACAAGACGACTGGCAGCTCAACTTACAACCTCTGCAAGTTTTGATTCTTTGTGGAGTGTTTTAACAGATTATGATCGGCTAAATCTCTACATACCAAATCTTTTATCGAGCAAAAAAATATTTCAGAAGGGAAATAATGTCCACCTTAAACAAGTTGGGGCTCAGGAT
>CACHEM010000016.1 GCA_902578845.1 uncultured Prochlorococcus sp. | reverse complement strand
TGATTGATTCTTTAAGAACTTCATTAACTACAGATGTTGTAACTCTTCTTCTATGTTGATTTACAGCATTAAGAGCATGTTCAAAAATATTATCAACCCTTTGACCAGTTAGGGCAGATATAAAAATCATTTTAGACCAGTGTAAAAAATAAAGTTTAGATCTAAGTTCTTTTTCTACTTGATAAATTGTTGAACTATTTTTTTCTACAAGATCCCATTTATTAACAACAATTATACAAGCTCTGCCTTGTTCTTCTATGCGCCCAGCCAGCTTCTGGTCTTGATCAGTTACTCCATCTATA
Source organism: uncultured Prochlorococcus sp. (assembly GCA_902578845.1). The sequence continues at coordinate 14,834 of CACHEM010000016.1, read as the reverse complement.
GCATCTATAACTAAAACACAAACATCACTTCTATCTATAGATTTAAAAGCCCTATTAATACCAAAGAATTCAGTGCCATATTTAACATTTTTCTTTCTTCTAATCCCTGCAGTATCAATAATTTTCCAATGATTATCACCTTTTTTAATGAGCGTATCTATTGAATCAGTTGTCGTACCACTAATATCACTAACTATTGCTCTTTTTTCTCCACAGATTGAATTTAACAAACTAGATTTACCAACATTAGGCCTACCAATAATTGACATCATTATCTTTTCTTCGTCATCCTGAATATTATTTTCAGGAAGTTCGCCAATAACGAGATCTAAAAGATCTCCAGTACCTGAACCATGAATAGCCGAAACTGGGTTAGGTTCGCCCAATCCTAATTTCCAGAACTCCGAAGCTAAGGATATTCCTAGAGTAGTAGATTCACATTTATTAACAGCAACAATTGTTTTACAGCTTGAGTTTCTTAACCATTTTGCTATTGATAAATCACCATCAGTAACGCCTTGATTACCATCTACCACCAATAACGCGAGAGAAGCCTCTTCTAGAGCCAAGAAAACTTGTGTCCTTATCTCTGGGAGAAATTCACTATCATCATCAAAAACTAAACCTCCAGTATCAACTATTTGAAATTCCTTGCCTCCCCATGAAGCATTTTGATAAGTTCTATCTCTTGTAACACCAGGCTTATCAAATACTATTGCATCATTACTTTGGCAAAGACGATTAACTAAGGTAGATTTCCCAACGTTAGGTCTTCCGATAATTGCTATTGTAGGAAGAATCAATTCTTCTCTCCAAAGAAAATAGTATCCATTACAACTATACCTTTAATAGAATCATTTACCTTTTTCAAAAAAACTTATTTAATTTCTGGATCGCCAAAATGTCCTTTAACTGGATTAACAGGGGGTGAACTTGGACTTGGCATTAATCCACTATCTTTTGAAAAACAATCATTTTCAATCGCCCAATAAATCAACCAATTTACTGCCGTCGCTCTTCTAGTTCTTCTCGGATAGAGTTCATTAATCTTATAGCCTTTAAAATTAAGAAAATTTTTCAATCCCTGTTTATACTCTTTTGGAATTGATCGAGTCAAATGTACTGAGGCTGGTCGCTCTGAAATGATTTGAGGAGCTTTTTCAAATTTTTCTGACCAATAAGAAGGAGTTAATGCGCTAAAGGCCCAATTATTTATAGAGAGTGCTTTAGTATAAAAAAGTCTTTCCCAAACCAATTCACAAACAAAAACATCACTAACCCTATCTTCGAGAACAAGAAATAATAGATCCTTACATATTGGCCATGTAAATTGATTTTCAACTAATTTTTCTTTTTTATACATTAATCGAACCTTATCAAAATCAAAGAGAAATAAGGCATAAATTCCTTTTTATATTGTGATGCATATTGAATAATTTGATCAGGCATCCCAACACTTAAAGCTATTAATGATGTATTTATGATATCCTCTTTTTTTAAAATTTCCCTGACTAAATTCCATCTTTTGCCAACTTTCATAATTGCCAATACTGTTTTATTTGCCTTACTTTCCCTAATTAGGGTTGTTAATTCAGATTCTGAAGAAGGGCATTCTTTGATGATCAATGTCTCGCCTTTTTTTACCAAATCAAAATCATTCAAAGCTGCTGCTGCTGAAATAGAGGAAATACCAGGTATTGTTTTGGTAATAATTTCAGCATGATTATTTTTTATTAACCTCAAAATATTAGAAGAACTTGCAAATAGTGAAGTATCTCCAAGACAAAGTAAAACAACTGATTCGCCATTTTGTATAAATTTCACAATTTTTTCTACAGCATTAGACCATATTTCATCTGGATCAAAATCCTTCCTAGCCATTGGAAAGATGATAGGAATATTTTTTTTAAATTTGGTGTACTTCTTGACTATTTCCGCAGCGAAACTCTTTTTATTATCATCTGATATTGGGAAAACTATAACTTTCGCTTTTTTTATTGCATCCACAGCAGCAATTGTTAAAAGCGATGGATCTCCAGGGCCTACACCAACGATGGTGAATGTTGGTAAATCAGTTTTATATCGATTAAGTAAACTTAAGAACTTGTTTTTTATCATTTTTATTTTATTAACTTTAACTATGTACCCTTGGCAATACAAAAGTTTCAGTTAGTATTGATGACTCAATTTCAGACAATTCCTCTAACCTTTTGAAAGTTTGATTTTTAGGGAATTTAGTTTGCGCTAGTTTCCAGTAAACCCCAAAATGTCTTGCCTCACTCTCAAGCAGAGACTCATAAAGGGATTTAAACGATTTATCTTCAGAATTCAGCGCAAGCAAGCTTAATCTTTCATGACTTCTTGCTTCAATAAGTCCTGCTATTAAGAAACTATCAAGCATTCTATTGGGCTCTTCCTTTCTTATATTTTTGGACAATTCAGCTCCATATGGAGGCGGTTTTAAGGACTCAAGAGAATGTCCAAGGTCCTTTAAAAAATAAAGTATTTTTTCAAAATGCTCTAATTCCTCTCTCGCTATTGGACTTAGAACTTCTGCTAGATTTGGTTCTGATGGATATCTAAACATCAATTGAATAGCTACTCCTGCTGCTTTTCTTTCACAATGAGCATGGTCAATAAGGATATCTATTGGATTAGATAATGCGAGTTTGATCCACTCATCAGAGGTAAATGACGATAAATATTTAATATGTGAAGTGGGCCTTTTAAAATCAACTAGCATTTAATATTTACTACTTAAATATCCAATAATTCCTTCAAGAGCTAAGGCATAACTTGATATACCGAATCCACTAATAATTCCTATAGCTTTATCTGTAAGAAAAGATTCTTTACGAAAATCTTCTCTACTGAAAATATTAGAAATATGTAATTCTACAAAAGGAATTTTTGATCCAATTAAAGCATCACGAATAGAAATCGAGGTATGAGTAAAAGCGCCAGCATTTATAAGAATGCCCTGTATATTTTTTACAGAATCCTGAATCTTATCTACTATTTCTCCTTCGTGATTACTTTGAAAACATTCAAGATTAATACTCTTTTCTAGGGCAACTTTTGTTAGATCTTGTTCTATATCAATCAATGTTTTATTACCATATATTTCAGGTTCTCTAGTTCCCAAAAGATTTAGATTTGGTCCATTTATCAATAAAATATTCATCATCAATAAAGTCTTTTCTTTACAAATGCTATCTAGAAAGGAACAAAAAAACCAAAACAATTTCACACAAAGTGTCCATTAACTGATAAGTTCAAATAGTGGGGGTCGGTGCCCGAGTGGTTAAAGGGGGCGGACTGTAAATCCGCTGGCTCTGCCTACGTTGGTTCAAATCCAACCCGGCCCACTTTAAAATTGCCCTTGTAGCTCAGCGGTAGAGCACTCCCTTGGTAAGGGAGAGGTCTCGGGTTCAAGTCCCGACGAGGGCATGGCCAAAAGCATTGCTACAATTGAAGTTGTAAGAAATAAGCTAAGATTGACTTATAGCCGGATATATCTAGATATATCGACAATATAGCAATTCTGCACTAATATTTGCACTAATTACGCTTTTAAAATGACTAGTGCTAACAGCACTTCTTGGGAAAAAGAATTAAGAAAAAATATCTGCACTAATTTTTTCAGTAGAAACTATTGCAGGCAACGCTTCAAGTGAAACATTGCTTCTTGTTAGAGGTACTGCAGATGTTGTAGCTGCTAGTAATTTAGGAATAGGTTTTTTATTGATTATTTGTAGTTCCATTAAAGATAAAGCCTCCTTAAGAAAAGTTTTATCAGGTGAATTAGCTTTGATGTTTTGTTTTTTGGCAGTAGCTCTATTTAATACTTTTAACGCTGGGACAATTGTTGATGGAGGACCTCCTCCTCCTTTCTGGATTGTTTTAATAGTGAATCCTCTTTTATGTATCTATGGATTAGTTAACAATAAAAATTGAAACGCTTACTAATTGCACCGCTATATTAAATACGATTGACAGTCGATATAGAAATTATAAAAATTAAATATTTCAGTAGATCGGAAGAAGAAAGCAAAAATATTACATGCTTTACTTACTTTTAACCTTGATATGTTTTAAATAAATTTAATTGATTATTTCTATGGAAAAATTTTCCCAAAATCTTCTTAGGCTTTCTCTTTCAATATTATTTTTAAGTTTTCCTATTGGTTTTTTATTCGCAGGTTTTGAATATTTAAATACCAAAAAGTTTTTATCATCAAAATATGATGAATTAAATGAAAAGATAGAAGACTATATTGAGGATATGGAAAAAACTTATCCTGAAACTATAAAATATTTTCCTTCAACTAAATTGGCAGATAAATCTCCTCTTGCAACATTACTTTTAACAAAATCAACTATGAAATTATTTCAAGTTTCCGAATATCTAAAATATAAAAATTCTATTTTGAATACTACTGACGAGATATCAAAGACCGTTGATGCATTTATAGAAGAATTAAGAATTGAATATCCCGAATTAAATAGAATACTTCCTAGATGAAACGCTTACTACTTTCACTACTAGCTGCTATCGCTTTACCTAATTCTGTTAATGCAAATATACAAATCAAAGATAGATTAGATACTCCTCATATTAATTTTATTAGTCAAAGAGCAATAGCCAATGTTGACTTAGAATTTGATGAACCTTCAGGTTTAGTTTTTGATGTAGATAAAAAGTCTCTTTGGACGGTTAGTGACGACACTTCCAAATTGTTTAATTTAGATCTTAAAGGAGATATAAATCGAAAAAAAACAATTAATTCTCCTCTCGATGAAAGTGAAGGTATTACCTTGAATAAAAAACGTAATCTTTTAGTAGCTGTAATAGAATCTCAATATCCTAAAGTAGTTACTGTTGAATTGGATAGCGGAAAACATAAAAACTACTTATTAAGTGAAATGAAGAATTTTTCACTTATAAAAAAATTCTTTAAATTGCAGACCTTAAATAAAAGTCATGGACTAGAGGCAATAACTTTTTTACCAGAAGAGGAAACATATATTGTTGCAAAACAAGATTTTCCAGCAATGCTAATAAAAATTAACGGTGAATTAAATAAAATACTTAGTTTTAGAAAAATTGAAAAGTTTTCCAACTATGAAAATCAATTAAATAGTTTTGATATTAGTGGGCTTGATTATGATGTATTAAATAAAAAAATCTGGATATTGAGTGGTTTAAATAGGGAAATCTATATTTATGATTGGGATTCAAATACAATTATTAATCAATATAAAATCCCCTACATGAATTGGGCTGGAGGAATAGCAGTGAATTATGATGATAATAAATTTCACATAGTTACTGATGTAGATAATGAAGAGCCAATGTTATTTGTTCATTCTTATAACCCAGAATTAATATATCAAAATAAATAAAAATTTTTACAAAATAAGGAAAGCTTAAATGAAACGCTTACTACTTCCACTCCTAGCTGCTCAAGCATTACCTATGCATAGTTGTGGATTCTTAAGGTTAAAGCTAAGAATTTTTTTGTAATAATCTAATGCCAGATATTACAGAGATTATGGATGCAATACCAAGAAATATCGAATAAAAAGGCTGCAAATTAATAATGCCAAAATTACCTGTATGCCATTTGATCAACCAAAAAGCATCTACTCCTAATGGTTGAAGAAAACTATAGATAGTCCCAGATATAAGAGTAATTAATAAAGGTATTGAAGAAATTGCAGCTACTTTTCTATGTATTTTCCTTTTACTAAGTTTAAATTTTTGCATTTACATTATTAGGTACTTATGTAATTCTTTTTCATCCTCACATGGAAGCCATTTCTCTTTATTCTTATGTGTTCCTTGACAACCAAGTTCTAATGACTTTTTTAAAGCATCTTGCTCAGAAGAATATGTTCCTTTCATATGAGCATGTGAATATGAATTGAAATTAAGAAATATAAAAATGAAAAAAGTAAGAATTTTTATCTTTCTAAAAACAAAAGTCATTATTAATTAAATTAGTATTTTTGTTAGGGTGAAATTTTGTCGAATATTTTTGTTTTGCCACTATTACTAAATGAAACTACTTTGTAATTTTCATAATTATGCGAGTGTGATTCGTGAGAATGCATTTCCATTCCAGGCGAACCAAGAGGCATGCCAGGAACTGCTATACCAGAGATAATTGGTTTTTCTTTAAAAAGTTTGGTGATTGATTCAATCGGCACATGTCCTTCAATTGCGTAGTTTCCTATTTTTGCAGAGTGGCAGGACCTTAAATTATTGGGAATTTTATATTGGTTTTTAATTCCCGAAACATCTTCAAGAATGTTATCAAAAACTTCTAATCCATTTTGGCGTAAATGATTTACCCATTTCTTACAACAACCGCATGATGCTGATCTATAAGAAACGACTTTAGGTATATCTATATTATCTTGATTTTTAGCACTACTCTTTTGGGCATTAAATATATTTACTATGAGAAATCCAGAAAATAAAAGAGTCTTTAGTAAATGCTTCTTAAAGAATGATTTCTTAAATGCCATTTCAGTAAGGAATTCTTATTTTCAAAACTATTAATAAGATAAATGAAATTTTATAAAATTGTTATTTAATCAAAATCAAAGCACTCATAATTGCCATTAAAAGATTTTCAATAAAACTAATAATTCCTAAAGGAATTTTTGTATATCCTCCAACGCATGCACAATTTAATTTTAATTTATCTAAATAAACAGCTTTAAAAACTGATGCCATTCCAAAAATTCCTAGTATTAAAGCAATTAAAATAATTGAAGAGGGAGGTGAAGATAGTAAAAAACATAAGCCAATTAATAATTCGCAAAAAGGATAGATATAAATCCAATTTTTAAATCGAGAAGTAATTAAATCATATTTTTTATAACTCAAACCAAAAGCTTCAATATCCATAAGCTTCAGCATCGCTAAAAGACATATTGATATTCCCATAAAAACTTGGAAGCTTTTAATCAAAATAATAGTTATAAGAAATGAAGTACCAAATACTGCAACCAATGGTGTAAAAGACTTTAATTGCATTTTTTAACTTTTAAGAACAGAGTCACAAATACTAGATGGATTTGCCTGCTTAACTATTCTTAGCTTTCTGATAAGAGTGTCTCGATCTATTTGATGTTTTAAATATTTAATACAAAGATTCTTTTCCCTATTTAAATAAGCTTCTGTTCTTAAACTGCTAGCAATAGAGAATAAATTAATAGCAATAATCGCTAATAAAATGCTCATTGGGTATTTTTTGATAAAAGGAAGAACTTTATTTTTCATTATTTATAATCTTTATTTTAATCTAAATAGCATAGCAATATTTTAAATTTCGCAGCCGCGATATGAAGGGTTCTCTTCACACTTAAGTTTCCAATAAATTACTTTAATATTTGCTCCATTATCTATATCATTAATAGTCCTAAGGTATTTAGGAATGATTGTATAAGGAACTCTTTTATTCATGATTTCCTCTTACTTACTACACCTATGTTCTAACTACCAACGCATATTATTTATGAGTATCACAATGTACGGTTTAAGGAAGAATAAAGTTCGGGTAGAGGACCAAATTTTGAGACTGTTAATTAATTACCAGTCCTAGGATTAATACATGGTTGTCATGAGGCAGTTGCAGGCATACAACTGAAGCCAATCATAAATTATTTGAGATAAAGTCGAGAGAGAGATATCAATCAGTAAATAGATGATTGACTGTCGATATAAAAATCTAAATTTAAAGATAAATTAAATACTTTTTAAATTATCGTTTTTAGATTGAAATTACAATATTGAATTTTAATTATGGCTTACTATCACGTTCATGGAGTTATCCCAGATACTCTCTCGCAATCTGAAGGGTACAAACTCTTTGAACAATATATTGCTTCCGGCGCACCTAAGGATAATTTTGACGGCTTTGAATTGATAAGTAGAGTCCATGCTCCTCAAACCGGAGAAGTTTTCGTAACATGCAAAGCTGACAGTCATCTTAAAATGGCTGAACATTTTGGTATTTGGAGAGCAAAATTTGGCGTTGAATGGAATGTACTTCCTGTTTTTAATGATGAAGAAGTTATTCTAAGAAATAAACAACTTGCTGAAGAAGTAGCAGCGATGGGATAATTTAATTGATTGACAGTCGATCTAAAATAAGGGACAGTTAGCTCCTTTTTTTTTTAATATGTTTATATAAATTCCTTAAGTTTATGCGTTCACTTTTATTATTGCCTTTGCTTTTAGGTTTTTCATTTCCAGCGAATGCAAAGTCAGAGACTTACTTTATTGATGTTTCAGCAGAAAGTATAGAAAACTATATTCTTAGTGGTAAAGATAAAAATGGATCTGTAAGTGGGAATGATCCTACAGTTACTGTTAATAAGGGAGATACTATTGTTTTTAATGTTGATGCGTTTAGTCATCCGTTTTATATAAAGACTGAATTTTCTCGTGGAGGCGGTGATCAAGTAACCAAAGGGACATTATCAGGTACCCCTGGAACTCAAGATGGAAAACTATCATGGAACACAACGGGTGTATCAGCTGGGAAATACTATTATGTTTGTTCTCCTCATGCACCTTTTGGGATGGGAGGCTCAATTATTGTTGAATAAATAAATGAAACGCTTACTACTCCCATTACTAGCTGCCCTCGCTTTACCAACTGCTGTTAATGCTGAAATATCTGATGAATTACATAAAAAATGTTTAGATGCACGAGATTATGCAGGATGTGTGAAAACTAATAAAAAACTATCTCATAAAAAAGATAAGGAAATATCAGGGATTGGAATAAGGCTTTTTCTCAATAGTGACACTGCTGAATTGACTATTCAATCTGTAATAAATGATTCACCTGCTGCTTCAGCTGACATTAAACCAAATGATGTAATCATAAAAATAGATGGCAAATCAACTAAAGGAATGGGTATAAATGAAGCTGTTTCTCTCATAAAAGGACCAAAAGATAAGCCAATTAAATTAGTTTTATCAAGAATTAATGAGGCAGGTAAAAAGGGAAAAATAAATGTTCGATTAGTAAGAGATACTTTTAAAGTCTCAACAAAAGACTATTTATATGAAGGTGATTTAAGGAGGCAATTAGAGTTTTTCTTTCCAGAAAATATAAAACAGATTTTTCCAGAAAATGATTCCTCGTCAAAGCTCAAAAAAGGAACTTCAATTTAAATTTCTGAATGAAATGCATACTCCTAGTTGAACTTTTATTAGTTTTAATTACCATAATTTATGTTTCTCTAAACCCAATTTCAAGAATTTATATTGCTGATTATTTAGAAAAGATATCCTTATTTTTATTTAAAACAGTAAGTGAAGAAGATTTAAATAAGTGGTATGAGAAAAGAGATAAGTATGAATTACTTGAGAAATTAGGAGGAACTGCTTATTGATTGACAGTCGATCTAAAATTGGAGGGTATAAAAACCCTCTTTTTTTATGACTGCTCAAAATTTCATGAATGTTGTTCGATTTAAATTAAAGTCTGATTGTGTAGATAAGTATTTCGAAGTAATAGATAAAACAAGTTTTGAGGGGATGACTCAAAGATATATCGCTAAAACTGGAGATTATGATTACTGTTTTGTTGGGATCTGGAAAAGTGCAGAAGCTATTTCAGCTCAAAGACCAGCTATGATTGCTCACCTTGATGAGGTTAGAGGATTTATGGAAGAGTTGTCTCCAGAACTTGGAGTTACTGACCCTGTTTCAGGAAATATTGTTTCTAAAGTTGGATATCACGATTGACAGTCGATCTACCATAATTAGCATTTAGCTCCTTCTCAACCTCTTTGAGTTCCTCTCAATAATTCTCGTAATTTTAACCTAAGACTAAAAATGAAATCAGGTTCAGAAAACCAACTATCTTTATCTGTTATTTCTACAGTTTCGTTTAAAAATTTAGCGGAAGAAGTCAAAGAATTTGCAATAATTACTTTTGATTTTGGACTTGAGTAAATAAATCCAATAATTAACACAATTAAAAATATGGACCCTTTAACTTTAAGTGATTTAATAAATTCTTTTTTTAAGTAACCCAAAATAATTTAAAAATTAAATTTATTTTAGGAGTTGATATTTAAAGACAGATTAAATTGACAGTCAATCTAAAATAAAAAAAAGTGATAAGTTTTTAAAAATGAGTAAATTTTCCTCTCAGGAAATAGAAAGTCAATACAACTTGATAAAAACGCTTTTATATAATCCTCAAAAGTATAAAGATGCGATAGATGCAGTTAAAAAAGATATTGCTTATATGCCACTAGAACTAAAGAAAAAACTTGAAGAAGAAAATATTAATTTATAAATAATATTTTGGAAAACTTCGAAATATTTACTAAATAAAGCATCAAAGGAACTTCTACTAGTACCCCAACTATGGTAGCCAAAGCAGCTCCTGAATTAATACCAAAAAGAGTTATCGATACAGCTACTGCAAGTTCAAAAAAGTTTGAAGCGGCTATCATCGAGCCTGGACAGGAAATAGAATACTTTTGCCTAAAAAACTTCATTGAAAAAGCAGTTAAATAAAAAATAAAAAGAGTCTGTATTATTAATGGAATTGAAATTAAGATTATATGAATAGGATTTTGTAATATAGATTTTGATTGAACAAAGAATAATAAAAAGACTGTAAGAATTAAAAAAAATAACGAATAACTTTTACTTTTATTCAAAATACTTTTTATTTTTTTTTCGCTATAGATTTTATTTTTTAAAAATATTGATAGAAAAAGTGGTACCAGAATAAAGATTATTACAGAACCGAAAACAGTATCTAACGGGATATCTATACTGTTAAATCCTAAAAGAATTTTTGACAATAATGGAAAGGCTAAAATTAATATTAGATCATTAATAGCTACTTGTATTAAAGTAAATAAAGGATCGCCTTTAGCAAGATTACTCCAGACAAAAACCATTGCTGTACATGGCGCTATTCCTAATAGAATCATTCCAGAAACATATTCTTTAGCAAGTACAGGATCTATCAAATTACCATATAAAAAATATAAAAAAGAGGCTGCAATGATTGCCATTGAAACTGGTTTTATTAACCAATTAATAAAAAGGACAATAGAAAATCCTTTAATCTTATATTTCAAATTTATTATTGACTTGAAATCTATTGATAACATCATTGGGAAAATCATTCCCCAGATAAGAATTGCTATTGGAAGATTTATTCTTGAGAGTTCTAATCCGCCTATAAATTGAGATAAATTAGGAAATAAATAACCGGATAAAGATCCAATACACATTGCTAAGAAAACCCAAATACTTAGATATCTATCAGAAAATTGCATTTAATTTATCTTTACTTAACTATTCATCCTAGTATTTAATTTAATCTAAATAATAGCCTTTCTTATTTTTGCTGTAATCCATTCACTAAAAACTACCGCCACTACTATTGCTAATAAAATAACTGATACCTTAGCCCAAGCTAAGTCTCCTATTTGAGCATCTAATTCTATCCCTATACCTCCTGCTCCAACTAAGCCAACAACAGTTGCTTCTCTAATATTTATATCCCACCTATAAATAGAAATACTTGTAAATGCTGGGAGAATTTGAGGCACTATGCCAAAGGTCATAATTTGTGCTTTATTTGCCCCTGTTGCCTCAATAGCTTCAATTTGGTTTTCATCAATTTCCTCTATAGCTTCATAAAGTAATTTTCCACAAAATCCTATCGATCTTAATCCGATAGCAATTATGCCAGCCAAGACTCCCGGACCGACAACTGCAACCAGAAGTAATGCCCAGATTACTGAATTAATTGATCTGCTTGAAACTATGCAAAATAAGGCTAAAGGTCTTATAAACTTTTTACTCGGGGTAGTATTGTTTGCGGATAAAAAAGCTAATGGTATTGCAATTAAAGTTCCAATCGTTGTACCAATAGTCGCGATATTTAAAGTATCCCAAATAGGTTTTATTAAAGTGAAGAAATAATTAGTTTCTGGAGGAAACATCCTACCTAAAAGATCTAAAGCCTCATTATGTGAATCAAAAACATAAAACCAGATTGTTTTACTACTAATCAGACCGAAACAAAAGCTAAAAATTAAAGTACCTAAGAACCAACAAAGCCAGTTTTGTAAATCTCTTTTTCGATCAAATTTTTTCCAGGTTTTGTAATCCTTTTGTTTTATTATTGGCATTACTTTATTAATTTCCTGAGATGACTAGATGTATATTCAACAATCATCACGATAGAAATAATTACGATAAGAACAGCCGCTGCAGTCTCAAATTCATATCTATCAAAAGCTGTATTTAAGGTAGAACCAATACCTCCTCCCCCAACAATTCCAATTACCGCAGACTCTCTAAAATTAATATCCAATCTGTATAAAGATAATCCAATAAATCTTGGCATAACTTGAGGCTGGACACCATAATTAACCCATTGAAACCAACTGCTGCCAGTAGATTTGATTGCTTCAGCTTGGGATTTATTTATGTCTTCAATATCTTCAGATAATAATTTAGCGAAAAACCCTATTGTCGATAAACTCAGAGTTACCATCCCAGCAAAAGGTCCAAAACCCATTAACTTAACAAAAAATATTGCTAGGATAACTTCCTGAAAACTCCTCGACAATGTGATAACTCCTCTTGATAAGAAATAAACAAATTTAGGAGCTATGTTTTTAGCCGCCCCTAAGGATACAGGTATAGAAATAAGTATCCCCACAATAGTTGCAACAATAGTCATCCATAGACTTTCAAAAATACCTGCCAAAATCTCATCAGATCTAGTTATAAAATCTGGAGGGAAAAAAGCAAATATAAAATTTTTACCCCTTGGGATCCCTTCAAGAATTCTTTGCCAATCAATTTCGGTAGTTAGGAAAACAGATAATAAGTAAGTACTAATAAGCAAAATTAATCCAATTCTTAATAACCTATTTTTTATTAACGGTTTTCTTTTCCAAATTACTTTCTTATCATTCATTTAATATATTCCTAATTTGCTACAGTTTTAGACCAGTCTTCTTCTCCATATATTTTTGTAAGTATTGTCTCTGATAAGCCACTTGGCTTGCCATCGTAAACAATTTCTCCAGCTTTTAAACCTATTATTCTTTCTGCAAAATTCTGAGCAAGAAAAACATCATGAATATTTATAATCGCAGCAAGATTTCTTTCCTTACATAACTCGCATATTAATCGCATAATTTGCCTGGAATTTTTGGGATCTAAACTAGCTGTAGGTTCATCTACTAAAAGTAACATTGGATTTTGTATCAAAGCTCTAGCAATTCCTACTCTTTGCCTCTGCCCTCCTGACAATTCATCGGCTCTTTTATCAAGCATATGCTCTAGTCCAATTCTTTGAAGCAGACGGAATGCTTCTTCAATATCTTTTTGAGGAAATTTCCTGAAAAAACTATTCCAAAACCCTACGTAACCTAATCTGCCGGAAAGGACATTTTCCATTACACTTAATCTTTCTACCAAAGCAAATTCCTGGAAAATCATTCCAATTTGTCTTCTTATTTTTCTTAATTTAGATTTATTTAAAGAAGTAATGTCATTTTTTTTATTAGCGAAATAAACTTTCCCTGAAGTGGGCTCAACTAATCTATTTATTGTTCTAATAAAAGTACTTTTACCAGCACCTGAAGGACCGATAAGAGCAACTACTTGCCCATTAGGAATTTCCAGGTTTATTCCTTTAAGCGCCTCTTCTCCATTTGGATAAACCTTTTTGAGGTTTATTGTTTTAAGCATTAAGACTGATTTTATTTATGATTAAAAATTTTTATTTGCAATCATAAACAACACCATTAGCCTTATCTATTTTTCTAATAACATCCCAATCGTGCTTGTGACTTATTGAAATGAATCTATCAGCCTTTTTAAATTCTTTATCTAATGTTGAATTATCCCAGTTATAGGTGTAAAAAGCTTGCTTTACTTTTGCAACTACAGCTGGATGTAGATTATGAGCATGAGCATAACCTGTCGTTGGGAAGGTTTGGGATTTATAAATAGTTCTTATTTTTGAAGAATCAACAACTCCCCTAGCATCCATTCTTGTAAGAACTGAGTTAGCAATTGGTGCTACTTCATAATCTTTATTTGCAACACCCATTATTGAATTTTGATGTTTGCCAGAGAAGACTGGTGTGAAATCTTTATTTGCCTCAAGTCCAAATTCTCCCTTAAGAATTGCTGATGGTGCTTTAAATCCTGAATTAGATGTCTTAGATGTAAATGTAACTTTTTTACCTTTTAAATCTGCAGGAGAATTAATTGGGCTATCAGAAGGAACGATGATTTCCATTTCATAACCGTAAGATAAATCTTTTTTAGCCATCATTCCAAAAGGAACTGCTCCTGCACATGCCGCTGCCACAGTATTACTACCGGTATTAATTCCTGCTACGTGGAGACGACCAGATCTCATCGCTTCAACTTGTGCAGCATAAGATTGAACTGGTAAGAATGTTACTTTTTTCCCAGTGACCTTAGACATGTGCATTACAAAATCTTCCCAAACTTTTGCATAAACCGATGGATCTTCAACAGGTGTATATGAGAACACAATGGTTTCGGGATCTATCCATTCATCTTCGGAAAGGGGTAGATCTGCGAGAAAATCCCCATCTCGATCACAATATTTGCTGTCAACAGTATTATTTGGATTGCAATCAGATAAATCTAAATCTCCAATTAAATTATTTGATTTATTTCCACAACTTGAAATGCTTGCACTGATTATTGATAGCCCTAAGACTATCTTTAAAAAATTTCTCATTTGTGTTGAATTTATTCTTCATTATTAACTTGC
>CACHEM010000015.1 GCA_902578845.1 uncultured Prochlorococcus sp. | reverse complement strand
AAAGTAAAACGTCAGGTCATAATTATGAGCGATATAGAACTCATAGACTCCCACTGTCATTTAATATTTGAAAATTTTGAGAGAGATCTTGAAGATGTTGTTTCAAGATTACGTTCAACAGGTGTAAAAAAATTAGTTCATGCTTGTTGTGAATTAACAGAAATTCCAAAGCTGAAAAAAATATCTCATGAATTTAATGAAATTTACTATTCAGTTGGGTTGCACCCGCTAGAAGCAGAAAAATGGGAACAAAGTTCAAAATCTCTTTTAAGAAAGTCAGCCCAAGAAGATAGAAGAGTTGTAGCTATTGGCGAATTAGGTTTGGATTTTTTTAAAAATGAAAATAAAACTCAGCAAATTGAAGCACTTATTCCTCAATTGGAGTTAGCTTATGAACTTAAATTGCCTGTGATTATACATTGCAGAGATGCTGCAAATGAAATGGTTGAGATATGCAGTGATCTCAATAGTAAAGGGAAATGTCCTGATGGTGTACTTCATTGTTGGACAGGAACTCCAAAAGAAATGAAGCAATTTTTAGATCTTGGATTTTACATTAGTTTTAGTGGAATAGTAACTTTCCCGAAAGCACATGAAATTCATGAGTGTGCCAAAATAGTTCCAAATGATAAATACTTAATCGAAACTGATTCACCATTCTTGGCTCCTGTTCCTCATAGGGGTAAAAGAAACGAACCTGCATTTGTTGAAAATGTTGCCAATTTTATGGCAGATTTAAGATCTACTGAATTAACTACAATTGCTAAAGAGTCATCTAAGAATGCTGAAGATTTGTTTAAATTTGACTTGTTAATTTGACATTGTAGCTGTTACTATTAGGAATTACTGGAAATTTTTCTTAATTTTAGAATTTAACTTACGCAGTTAATGATTTATCAACATTAAAAAATTTTTATTCTTCTAATGTAAGTTGATTTTTTGTTGAAATAGAGATTTATTGTTTGATCTCATTATAAGCGAAAGTTAAAGAGCTAAATATTAAGTAGATTAAAAGTAAATAGTAAATCTCACAAAATCGCAGGTTTCTTGGATGAGCAGTAGCGCTTTACAGGTAGCAAAAACAGCTACTTATCTACCAGATTTAGTTGAAGTACAAAGAGCAAGCTTTAAATGGTTTTTGGAAAAGGGTTTAATAGAAGAACTACAAAATTTTTCTCCCATTTCTGATTACACAGGTAAATTAGAATTACATTTTATCGGTGAAGAGTACAGGTTAAAAAGACCTAGACATGATGTTGAAGAAGCCAAAAGAAGAGATGCTACATTCGCATCTCAAATGTATGTAACTTGCAGGTTGATTAATAAAGAGACAGGGGAAATTAAAGAACAAGAAGTATTTATTGGCGAGTTACCATTAATGACTGAAAGAGGAACTTTCATTATTAATGGTGCAGAGAGAGTTATCGTTAATCAAATTGTTCGAAGTCCTGGAGTATATTTCAAAGATGAACTGGATAAAAATGGTAGAAGAACTTACAACGCTAGTGTTATCCCTAATAGAGGCGCATGGTTGAAATTTGAGACTGACAAAAATAATTTACTTTATGTGAGAGTTGACAAAACTAGAAAAATTAATGCTCATGTTCTTATGAGAGCGATGGGCCTTTCAGATAATGATGTGGTCGATAAATTAAGGCATCCCGAGTTTTATCAAAGCTCAATTGAATCAGCTAATGACGAGGGTATAAATTCAGAAGACCAAGCATTACTTGAGCTATACAAAAAGCTACGTCCTGGTGAACCACCTTCTGTTTCTGGCGGTCAACAGCTATTACACAGTAGATTTTTTGATCCCAAAAGATACGATTTAGGGCGAGTTGGCAGATATAAAATAAACAAAAAATTGAGACTTACCGTACCAGACGATGTGAGAACACTTACCCACGAAGATGTTCTTTCGACCATTGATTATTTAATTAACCTGGAATTGGATATTGGCGGCGCTAGTTTGGATGATATTGACCATCTTGGTAATCGAAGGGTTAGATCTGTAGGAGAACTTCTTCAAAATCAATTCAGGGTTGGACTTAATCGTTTAGAGAGAATTATAAAAGAGAGAATGACTGTTGGCGAAACAGATTCTTTAACTCCCGCTCAATTAGTAAATCCTAAACCTTTAGTTGCCGCAATAAAGGAATTTTTTGGCTCCAGTCAATTAAGTCAGTTCATGGATCAAACTAATCCTTTGGCTGAATTGACACACAAGAGAAGAATCTCAGCATTAGGTCCAGGAGGTTTAACCAGAGAAAGAGCAGGATTTGCGGTAAGGGATATACATCCTTCACATTATGGAAGATTATGTCCTATCGAGACTCCTGAAGGTCCTAATGCAGGACTTATAAATTCTTTAGCTACCCACGCAAGAGTTAATGAGTATGGTTTTATAGAAACACCTTTTTGGGAAGTTAAAAACGGTAAAGTAAATAAAGAAGGTAATCCTGTTTATCTTTCTGCTGATTTAGAAGATGAATGTAGGGTGGCTCCAGGAGACGTCGCAACTGACAAGGACGGCAATATAATTGCAGATCTAATACCGGTAAGATATAGGCAAGATTTTGAAAAAGTTCCTCCTCATCAAGTTGATTATGTTCAACTTTCTCCGGTTCAGGTAATTTCAGTTGCTACTTCACTAATTCCTTTCCTGGAACATGATGATGCTAATAGAGCTTTGATGGGATCAAATATGCAACGCCAAGCTGTTCCTTTGCTCAGGCCAGAACGTCCTTTAGTTGGTACAGGTTTAGAATCTCAAGTTGCTAGAGATTCGGGGATGGTTCCAATTACAAAAGTTAATGGAACTGTATCTTACGTAGACGCTAATGAAATTGTCGTTAAAGATGAGCATGGTAATGAACATTTTCATTATCTTCAGAAATATCAAAGATCAAATCAAGATACTTGCCTGAACCAAAGACCTATAGTGAAAATTGGTGATAGAGTTATTTCTGGTCAGGTTTTAGCAGATGGATCTGCATGTGAAGGAGGGGAAATAGCTCTTGGCCAAAACGTTTTAATTGCTTATATGCCATGGGAGGGATACAACTATGAAGATGCAATACTTGTTAGCGAGAGGATGGTAACTGATGATTTATATACTTCAGTACATATTGAAAAATATGAAATTGAAGCAAGACAAACTAAGCTAGGTCCTGAAGAAATCACCAGAGAGATTCCCAATATCTCAGAAGAAAGCTTGAATAATCTTGATGAGATGGGAATTATTAGGATTGGTGCTTTTGTCGAGAGTGGAGATATTCTTGTAGGGAAGGTAACTCCTAAAGGGGAATCAGATCAACCACCTGAAGAAAAATTGTTAAGAGCTATTTTCGGTGAAAAAGCGCGAGATGTGAGAGACAATTCACTCAGAGTACCTAAGACTGAAAAAGGAAGGGTTTTGGATGTTCGTATTTACACTAGAGAACAAGGTGATGAATTACCTCCAGGAGCAAACATGGTTGTTAGAGTTTATGTAGCTCAGAGAAGGAAAATTCAAGTAGGTGACAAAATGGCTGGGAGGCATGGAAATAAAGGAATTATTAGCAGAATCTTACCAAGAGAAGATATGCCTTATTTACCTGATGGAACGCCTGTAGACATAGTTCTTAATCCTTTAGGAGTTCCAAGTAGGATGAATGTAGGTCAAGTTTTTGAATTATTGATGGGTTGGGCAGCCTCCAACTTAAATTGCCGGGTCAAAGTTGTTCCATTTGATGAAATGTATGGCGCTGAAAAATCTCATCAAACTGTTCAAGCATTTTTAGAGGAAGCTTCAAAACAGCCTGGTAAAGCATGGGTTTATAATCCTGAGGATCCTGGAAAGTTATTACTTAAAGATGGTAGAACAGGGGAACCCTTCGATCAGCCAGTTGCTGTCGGGTACTCTCACTTCCTCAAATTAGTCCATTTGGTGGATGATAAGATTCATGCTAGATCGACTGGTCCTTACTCTTTAGTTACACAGCAACCATTGGGTGGTAAAGCTCAGCAAGGTGGACAAAGGCTTGGAGAAATGGAAGTATGGGCTCTTGAAGCTTATGGAGCAGCTTATACTCTTCAGGAATTGTTAACAGTTAAATCTGATGACATGCAAGGAAGAAATGAAGCTCTTAATGCAATTGTAAAAGGTAAACCGATCCCAAGACCTGGTACTCCAGAGTCATTCAAAGTTCTTATGAGGGAATTACAATCTTTAGGGTTGGATATAGGGGTTTATACAGATGAAGGAAAAGAGGTAGATTTAATGCAAGATATCAACCCGAGAAGAAATACTCCATCAAGACCGACCTACGAATCACTTGGAACCTCTGAATATGAGGAAGATTAAATATCCAATTAAAACCTTTTTAATTTAAATTAGCCAAAAATGACAAACAGCAACTTAAGAACTGAAAATCACTTTGATTACGTCAAAATTTCAATAGCCTCTCCACAAAGAATAATGGATTGGGGTCAGAGAACTTTACCTAATGGACAAGTAGTTGGTGAAGTTACGAAACCAGAGACTATCAACTACAGAACACTTAAACCTGAAATGGATGGCTTGTTCTGTGAAAAGATTTTTGGGCCATCTAAAGATTGGGAATGTCATTGTGGAAAGTACAAGAGGGTAAGACATCGAGGCATTGTTTGTGAGAGATGTGGAGTTGAAGTAACTGAAAGTAGAGTAAGAAGACATAGGATGGGCTATATAAAACTTGCTGCGCCAGTTTCCCATGTTTGGTATTTGAAAGGGATACCAAGCTACGTTGCAATACTTTTAGATATTCCTCTTAGAGATGTTGAACAAATAGTTTATTTTAATTGTTATGTCGTTTTAGACCCAGGTGATCATAAAGAACTTCAATATAAGCAATTACTTACTGAGGACGAGTGGCTGGAAATTGAAGATGAAATTTATGCTGAAGATTCAACTATCGAAAATGAACCTTTTGTTGGAATTGGTGCAGAGGCACTGAAGCAATTACTTGAAGACCTTGATTTAAATCAGGTTGCTGAGGAGCTTAGAGAAGAAATTACAAATAGCAAAGGGCAAAAGAGGGCAAAACTTATAAAAAGGATAAGAGTTATTGATAATTTCATTGCAACTAATGCAAAACCAGAATGGATGGTTTTAGATGCAATCCCAGTTATACCGCCTGATCTTAGACCTATGGTTCAGCTTGATGGGGGAAGATTCGCAACCTCAGATTTAAACGATTTATACAGGAGAGTTATCAATAGAAATAATAGACTGGCTAGGCTTCAAGAAATTTTAGCTCCTGAAATAATTGTAAGAAATGAAAAAAGAATGCTTCAGGAGGCAGTTGATGCCCTTGTAGATAATGGAAGGAGGGGAAGGACTGTTGTTGGAGCAAATAATAGAGCTCTAAAGTCCCTAAGTGACATAATTGAAGGGAAACAAGGAAGATTTAGACAGAACCTTCTTGGAAAGCGTGTTGACTATTCGGGAAGATCTGTAATTGTTGTGGGTCCAAAATTAAAAATGCATCAGTGTGGACTTCCAAAAGAAATGGCGATAGAGCTATTTCAACCTTTTGTAATTCATAGATTAATACGACAAAATATTGTAAATAATATTAAAGCTGCAAAAAAATTAATACAAAAAGCTGATGACGAAGTTATGCAAGTACTTCAGGAAGTTATTGAAGGCCATCCCATTTTATTGAATAGGGCTCCTACTCTGCATCGTTTAGGAATTCAAGCTTTTGAACCGAAATTGGTTGGAGGTAGAGCAATACAACTTCATCCATTAGTTTGTCCTGCATTCAATGCTGACTTCGATGGAGATCAAATGGCAGTTCATGTTCCTTTAGCTTTAGAGGCACAAACTGAGGCACGTATGCTTATGTTGGCCAGTAATAATATTCTTTCTCCTGCTACTGGGGAACCAATTGTTACTCCATCACAAGATATGGTTTTGGGATCTTATTATCTAACAGCTTTGCAACCGAATTATCAAAAACCAGAATTCGGAGATAATAAGACCACTTTCGCTTCATTAGAAGATGTCATTTTTGCTTTTGAAGATAAAAGACTCAGCCTACATGAATGGGTTTGGGTTAGATTTAATGGGGAAGTTGAAGATGAAGACGAAATGGGTAGTCCACAAAAAACTCAAGTGCTAGAAGATGACTCAAGATTAGAAATCTGGAATTTAAGAAGGGATAGATTTGACTCTGATAATAATTTAATAAGTAGATTCGTGCTGACAACTGTTGGGAGGGTAGTTATGAACTATACCATCATCGATTCTGTATCTAAAACGTAAACTTTAAAAACTATTTTTCATTTACTTTAAAATTATGACATCATCTAAACCAAAAAAAACATCCAGAGTACGTAAAACTACTAAAAACTCTAAAAAGAACAATCCAGTTACAATGCCTGTTCTCCCTAAAACTCCGCCATCATTTAAGAACAAGGTAGTTGATAAGAAAGCTTTAAAAAATTTAGTCTCTTGGGCTTATAAAACTCATGGAACTGCTATAACTGCAGCCATGGCTGATAATCTAAAGGACTTAGGATTTAAATATGCAACCCAAGCTGCTGTCTCTATTTCAGTAGATGACCTAAAAGTTCCCGAAGCTAAGCAAGATTTAATAGGGCAAGCTGAAGAGCAAATATCTGCTACAGAAGAATGCTACAGATTAGGTGAAATTACCGAAGTTGAAAGGCACACAAAAGTTATAGATACCTGGACTGAAACTAATGAAAGATTGGTAGATGCTGTCAAGAATAATTTCAATCAAAATGATCCTCTAAATTCTGTTTGGATGATGGCTAATTCAGGAGCGAGGGGTAATATGTCTCAGGTAAGACAACTTGTTGGCATGAGAGGATTGATGGCTAATCCTCAAGGAGAAATCATTGACTTGCCGATAAGAACTAATTTTAGAGAAGGACTTACTGTTACTGAATATGTAATTTCTTCTTATGGAGCAAGGAAGGGTTTGGTGGATACTGCCTTAAGAACAGCAGATTCTGGTTATTTGACTCGAAGATTAGTTGATGTCGCCCAAGATGTAATTGTTAGAGAAGAAGATTGTGGCACAGAACGATCAATAGTCGTTGAAGCTGAAGATGGTAAGTTTGGGACAAGGCTTCTTGGTAGGCTTACCTCTGAGGACATTTTTGATGCTGAAGAAAACCTTGTTGTTCCTCAAAACACTGCAATAGATCCTGTATTGTCAGGAAAAATTGAGAAAGCATCTATTAAAAAAGTAAAAATAAGATCTCCATTAACCTGCGAAGCTAATAGATCTGTTTGTAGGAGGTGTTATGGATGGGCTTTGGCTCATAATCATTTGGTTGATTTAGGCGAGGCAGTTGGAATTATTGCTGCTCAATCTATTGGTGAGCCAGGAACTCAATTGACAATGAGAACTTTCCATACTGGAGGTGTATCAACTGCTGAGAGTGGAGTAGTAAGATCAAGGATTTCTGGAAAAGTTGAATTTAGTTCAAAAGCAAAGGTTAGAGGTTATAGAACCCCTCATGGAGTAGAAGCTAAACAAGCGGAAGTGGATTTCATACTAAAGATAGTTCCTCAAGGAAAGAATTCTGGCAAAGGTCAAAAAATTGAAGTTTCTAGTGGATCTCTTTTATTTGTAGATGACGGTGAAGAAATTAATTCTGATATAACCGTTGCTCAAATTACTGCTGGAGCTGTGAAAAAGAGTGTTGAAAAAGCAACAAAAGATGTTATCTGTGATTTGGCTGGTCAAGTTAGGTACGACAAAGTTATTCAACCAAAAGAGGTAACAGATAGGCAGGGTAATATTACGTTAAAAGCTCAAAGATTAGGAAGATTATGGGTTTTAGCTGGAGATGTTTATAACTTACCGCCTAATGCAAGACCGGTTATCTCAGCTGGAAAAACTGTAGAAGAAGGAACTGTTTTAGCAGAAGCAAGTCAATCAAGTGAGTATGGAGGGCAAGTTCGATTAAGAGATTCAATAGGAGATTCAAGAGAAGTGCAGATTGTTACTACTTCAATGTCTTTAACTAATTTTAAATTAGTTGAAGAATCTACTCACTCAGGTCAAATATATAATTTGGAATCTAGTGATGGTATATCTTATCGTTTAAATATTTCTCCTGGAAGTAAAATCAGTAATGGTGAGGTAATAGCAGATTTAACGGATGAAAGGTTCCGCACAAAAACTGGAGGTCTAGTAAAGTATGCACCGGGATTAAGTGTCAAAAAAGCAAGATCATCTAGAAATGGTTTTGAAGTAAGTCAAGGAGGCACATTACTTTGGATTCCTCAAGAGACGCATGAAATTAATAAGGATATATCTCTACTAATGATCGAAGATATGAAATGGATTGAAGCTGGAACAGAAGTTGTAAAAGATATTTTTAGTCAAACATCAGGAATTGTTACTGTTACACAAAAAAATGATATCCTTCGCGAAATAACCGTAAGAAATGGAACTTTTCATGAGTGCGATGATGAAGAAGTTTTGAATAGATTTACAGAGGAAGGAAATCTTGTGAATCCAGGCGAAAAGATTTTAGATGGTGTTAATAATAAAGAAATTTTATTTGTTCAAAAATTAGAAACACCTAAATGTCGGGGCTTGTTATTAAGAACTGTTGAAGAATTTACTATTCCTGACCAAGCGGAATTACCCCAGTTATCACATGTTAAGCAGGAAAAAGGACCACATTTAGGTCTAAAAGCCATACAAAGGCTTACCTATAAAGATGGTGAATTGATAAAATCAGTAGAAGGAGTTGAATTACTCAGGACACATCTAAGTATTGAAAGCTTTGACGCTACTCCTCAAATGACTATTGACGTCGAGTCGATTAAAGATGAAAGTGATGCATCCATCAATAGATTAAATTTAGTAATATTGGAGTCTATTCTTGTAAGAAGAGATACTATATCTGATTCCAGTCATGGATCGACCCATACTGAACTGCAAGTAAAGAATAACCAATTAGTGAATGCAGGAGATGTAATAGCTACTACTCAAATTCTTTGCAAAGAGAACGGATTGGTTCAACTACCAAATGTTGTTGATGATGAGCCCATAAGAAGGTTAATTGTCGAAAGAGAAGAAGATAAAATTGAAATTAAAATTAGTGATAAAGCAGTAGTTAAAGTTGGTGATCGTGTAGTTGATGGTGATCCTATTAGTAAATCTGTAAAATCAACTTCTTGTGGAGAAATAGAAGAAATTTCTAATAGTTCAGTAACCTTAAGGCTTGGCAGACCTTATATGGTGTCTCCTGATTCAGTTTTACATGTTAAAGATGGAGATTTGGTTCTTAGGGGAGATGGTTTGGCTTTACTTGTTTTTGAGAGGCAGAAAACTGGAGATATCGTACAAGGATTGCCTCGTATTGAAGAGTTATTAGAAGCTAGGAGACCTAGAGATTCTGCAATTCTATGTAAAAAATCTGGAATAGTTCAGATTAAACAAGGTAATGATGAAGAATCAGTTTCTTTATCAGTTATTGAAAAAGATGATTTAGTGAATGAATATCAATTATTAATTGGAAAAAATATAATGGTTAGTGATGGACAACAAGTTACAGGTGGAGAATCTTTAACTGATGGTCCAATTAATCCGCATGAACTATTAGATTGTTATTTCAATGATTTAAAAGATCAAAAACCTCTGATAGATGCAGCTCGAGAATCTATATCAAAACTACAGAGAAGTATGGTAAATGAGGTTCAAAACGTTTATAAGTCACAGGGAGTAGCAATCGATGATAAGCATATTGAAGTTATTGTTAGACAGATGACAAGTAAAGTCCGTATAGAAGATGCTGGCGATACTACTCTTTTGCCTGGTGAACTCATAGAGTTGAGGCAAGTTGAAGATACAAATCAAGCAATGGCGATTACAGGAGGAGCTCCAGCGGAATTTACTCCTGTTTTGTTGGGTATTACTAAAGCCTCTCTTAATACAGATAGCTTTATTTCAGCAGCATCGTTCCAAGAAACAACGAGAGTTCTTACAGAAGCTGCAATTGAAGGTAAATCTGATTGGTTAAGAGGTTTAAAAGAAAATGTTATTATTGGTAGATTAATCCCTGCCGGTACTGGTTTTAGCGGTTTTGTGGAGGAATTATCTTCAGAGGCTGGTCCTCATCCCGATATCCTTGCAGAAGAATCTGGCGGCTACAGAAGAGCACAGAACTTAAGGCCAGACTATACAGTTGATATGCCTCAATCCCCTGCCGTAAGCTCTGCATCAATTCTTGATGATCCTAGTGATGAAGATTTAGAGACAACGAGAAACCGACATGGAATAGATCCTTCTTCTAGTAATTTTGCAGCCTTTGCAAGACCTAATGCTGAAAATCAATTTTCTGAAGATCAATTACCAGATCCTGCCGCATTGGAGGGATTGCAGGAGGAGGGCCTTCTGTCTGATGAATAGATATTATCTATTATTATTTTTAGTGATTAGAATGGATTTTTTATTTTTGTAAGTAATGATTAAGCCAGAGATTGTTCCCAAAAGAAAATTACCTCGTTACGGATTTCATTTTTATAATGAAAGACTTAATGGAAGAATTGCCATGATTGGTTTTATTGCGCTTATTCTTACAGAATTCTTTTTAAAACATGGTTTGCTGTTATGGTGAAAATAGTTTTTAAATAAAGACTGCTTAATTTGAAAAATCTTCTTGGAAGTAGTGTTAAAGATTTAGAAAATGTGGCATTAGATTATGGTCAAGCTGCTTTTAGGGGTCGCCAAATTTATAATTGGATTTATAATTACAGGAATAAGAATAAAAGTATTGATCAAATAGAAGTTTTACCTTTAGATTTCAGAAAGAAGTTAAAAGATGATGGTTTTAAATTAAGTGAGCTAAGTGTTCAGGAAAAAAATTTAGCTAACGATGGTACTCTAAAGTTGTTACTTTCCACAAGCGATAATGAAAGTATTGAGTGCGTCGGTATACCAACTGAAAAAAGACTAACTGCTTGTCTCTCAAGTCAAGTTGGTTGCCCAATGGACTGTAAATTTTGCGCCACTGGCAAGGAGGGTTTGAAAAGATCTTTAAAAGCAAGTGAAATTTTAGATCAAATTTTATTTATCGAGAATGAAATGAATAGAAAAGTGACAAATATTGTTTTCATGGGTATGGGTGAGCCCTTGTTAAATATTAATGAATTGCTCGTTTCAATTAGATCTATAAATCAGGACTTTCAAATTAGTCAGAGAAAGATAACTGTAAGTACTGTCGCTGTCCCAAAAATGATAAATAAATTATCAATAAAGTCTTTTCAAATATTAGGTAATTGTCAATTTACATTAGCAATAAGCCTTCATGCTTCAAACCAAAAAATAAGAGAAACGATAATACCAAGTGCAAAAAACTATGAGATCGAAAATATAATTGAAGATTGTAAGCAATACGTAAAAGATACTGGTAGAAGGGTAAGTTTTGAATATTTAATGCTAAGTGGGGTAAATGACAAATTAGAACATGCTAATGAATTAAGTAATTTACTGAAAGGTTTTCAATGCCACGTAAACCTAATACAGTACAACCAAATTGATGAGGTTGAATTTCAAAGAGCATCTCTAAAAAATCTTCAATCATTTCAATCTAGACTTTCTCATAATGGCATTGCAGTCAGCTTGCGAAAAAGCAGAGGTCTCGATAAAAATGCAGCATGTGGTCAGTTAAGACAAAATACAAGAAATAATATTATTTGAGAAAATATTATAAAAAAAAATTTTTTAAAAGTCTCTTAAACAGGTTATCATTGTGTTAAATAATATTGGATCTTTGGGTTTTATTAAGACAAAAATTTTACCTTTCGCTATTGTCGCACTTTTTGGGATTGCCTTCTTCGCAGTTAGTGCAAGAATTTGGTTGCCTGGAGATATGATGTCACCTGCTCCAATGAATTAATATTATTAGATTCTGAAAATGACAAAAAATAAGGATCCTAACCAAGAAAGCTTAGCTGAAATTGCAATTGATCCAGATGTTTTAGCCAAAGAATTGGCTTTAGAGATTGAAATAGATCCTTTAGAGCAAATTGATGACGATGTTTTTTCGAAAAATTTAAATATTACTCAAGAGTGTGATGAAGCTTTAAAAATGCTTAAAGGTAATAGAGAAGAGAGAATACAAGGCTTGAGAATATTTTGTGAATACAGAGATCAAAGATCTTTCCCCCTATTGTTACCATTGCTCGATCAACCTTGCCCTGTTGAAAGAATGAGTGCGGTATATGCTTTAGGTCGCAATCCATGTCCTAACGCAGTCCAAAAACTTGTGAGTCTTTTGAAGACTGATGACAATGCTTATGTTAGAAGAGCAACTGCGTGGAGCCTAGCTAACTATGATAACCAAATTGTTTTAGAACCTTTAATAAATGCTTTAAAGAATGACGTAGCAGCAGTAAGGTTATGGTCATCTAGTTCTTTAGCTGAAATTGGGAATGTCTCTTTTGAGAACGCTCAATTAGCAGCAGAACAACTTTTAATAAGTTTAAAGATAGATAATGAATCAGGTGTACGAAGTAATTGCATTTGGTCATTATGTAGGTTGTTTGAAAAATTAAACAACACATTCCAAGAAAGTTTCGTCGATGAATGTACCAAGATAGCTCTTTTCGATAAAGAGCCATCCGTTATGGAAGAAGCAAAAACTGCCCTTGATTCAATGGGGATGCAAGGTTTTTATAATTAAAAATCTTAATTTTTCTGCCACTACGCTACATAACAAATTAATTTATCTGATATTCAATATAAAAATTAAAATTAATTAACTTGTACCAACTGAAACAAAATATTTTCGTTATTCTATATAAAGTAAAAGTACTCAGTACTTGAATTTAATGCCTCAAAAAACATTGAGATTCAAAATTCATCAAGACGGAAGAGTTGAAGAGACTGTTGAGGGGTTTACTGGTAATTCATGCAATGAAGCTACAAAAAATCTCGAAGATGCTCTCGGTAAAGTAACAGTGAAGAAGAAAACATCTGATGCTTTCATCTCTAATCAAAATGAAAACTTAACCCAATTAAATAACGAATCTAATGTCACATTTTAGTACTATTAAAACTCAGCTTAAAGAATCAGAGCCATTAATTAAGGCCTTAAATAATCTTGGTTATACAATCAATCAAGAAGAAAAGTTTGTAAAAGGATACAAAGGTCAATTCACAGCCGTTGATATAAGTATGCATTTACCTGGTGATACCCAAGTTGGTTTTAAATGGAACAACAACTCTAATGCATATGAATTAGTTACTGACCTTGATTTATGGAAATTTGAGATTCCAGTAGAAAGATTTATCTCAAAAATTACACAAATGTATGCTTATCAAACAATCATTTCTAAAACGCAAGAAGATGGATATCAAATCGTAGAGGAAAAAAATAAAAATGATGGTTCTATTGAATTGGTCTTAACCAAGTGGGAAAACTAATATTAGAACATGGATTTTACGGATCCATTTCATAATACCGAAGAAAATATTGAGATTACAGGCTGGGAGCCCGTTTTAGGTGGTCAATTAGCCGAAAAAGCTGTATGGGTTGATGAAGCTAAGTGTATTGGTTGTCAGTACTGTGTTCACGTCGCTTCGAACACTTTCACTGTTGATGAATTTCATGGTAGAAGTCGAGCTATTAGGCAAGATGGAGATAGTTCTGATGTCATACAAGAAGCAATAGATACATGTCCTGTTGATTGTATTCATTGGGTCAAATTTGAAGAATTGGATGATTTAGAGAATAGTCTCGATAGGGATATGTTTCAAACATTTGGAAAGCCACCAAGAATGAATAAGCACTAATATCAAAAAGATGCAATATCGTAGATTTGGTAGAACCAATCTGAAGATTCCTGTTTTATCTTTAGGTGGTATGAGATTTCAAAAAAGTTGGGATCAATTAGATTTTTCTGAGGTTTTATACGAAGAACAAAATAAAGTAGAAAATATATTAGATCTTGCAACACAATATGGCTTAAGTCATGTAGAAACCGCCAAGTACTATGGAACTTCTGAGGTGCAATTAGGAATGGGCTTTAAAAATTTAAAAAAAATCCCAAATATAATCCAAACAAAGATTCCACCAAATAGTGATCCGGAAATTTTTGAGCGAGATGTATTATCTAGTATTGAAAAATTAAAAGTTAAAAAAATTGATTTGTTAGCAATACATGGTATCAATACTGCTGAACATTTACATCAGACTATTCGAGATGGAGGTTGCATTGATATTTTGAGGAATTTTCAAAAAGAAAATTTAATTGGATCTATTGGATTTTCAACCCATGGAAAATCTTCACTTATTGAAAAGGCTATATCAACAAACTTATTTGATTATGTAAATTTGCATTGGTATTTCATTAATCAGGAAAATACAAAGGTTATTAATTTAGCCAATAAGCATGATCTTGGGGTTTTCATAATAAGTCCCACTGATAAAGGGGGACATCTTCATACTCCCTCAAGAAAAATGTTGGAATTTTGTAAACCACTTCATCCTATAGTTTTTAATGATCTTTTTTGCTTAAGAAATCAAAATGTCCATACTTTGAGTGTCGGCATTGCAAAAGAGACGGATTTTGCTCTGCATTTAGAAGCTGTCTCGTTGTTATCAGAATCTGAGAAGTATGTGCCTAAGATAATTAACAAATTAAGGCAGGAATCAATTAATTCCTTAGGTTTAGAGTGGCATCAAAATTGGAATAGAAATTTACCAAGTTGGGAATATACTCCGGGAAATATTAATATTCCTGTTCTGCTTTGGCTTTCAAATTTAATTGATTGGTTGGGTATGGAAGGATATGCAAGAGCTAGATATCAATTGCTTGGTAATGGAAGCCACTGGTTCCCAGGATTCAACGCGAATTTACTAGATGTAGATGTTTCTGAAGGACAATTATTGAAAGTATTAAAAGGTCATATAAATCCAAAAAAAGTTATAAAAAAATTGAGAAATTTAAAAGAAAAGTTTGGATATAAGAATGCTAAAAGATTATCAAGAAAATAATTTCATAATGGATTTTTTTCAGGTTTGCCAACTTTTCTTGGGTAAATTTCAGGACAAAAATTCTTTGGTTGAATAAGAATAATATTTCGGGTGCCTTTATTTCTTGGTAATAGTATCTCTTTTTTATCTTTAACTTTCCCTTCTAATATTTCTAAAGTTTTATCAAGATTTTTTCTTTCTTGATTCGTCCATTTGCCACAATATAAAACTCCAAACCCTTCTTTTTTTAACATTGGTAATATATATTCTGAAACTGTTGATGGATTACTAACCGCTCTAGTTGTTGCAATATTAAAATTATTTCTCATTGACGATTGGTGGGCTAAATTCTCAATACGATCATTGATTACATGAATATTGTTTTTGAAATTGATCTGCTCAACTAAAATTTTTATTGCATCTGTTTTCTTTTTCAAAGAATCAATTAGGTATATCTCAGAATTAGGATGAGTTATTGCATAAGCTAACCCTGGGAAGCCACAGCCTGATCCAATATCTAAAAATTTTTTATTATCAAAATTAATATTTGTAAAAGCTTTGAATGGCCAAACGCTGTCAAAAACTTGAGATACCCAATAATCATCCCCATCAGTTA
>CACHEM010000014.1 GCA_902578845.1 uncultured Prochlorococcus sp. | reverse complement strand
TAACCAATAACAAGTCCTTTTTCAAGAAGTAAATCAAAAACCTCCACACTTTTCGTTTTCCCAAATTGGGGGGGTTTATGTAAATCTAATATTTCAGCAAGACACATAATCCAATAAGTATCTTTTTTTAAATTTAGACCTTCACAAATATGGGTTGGGGCCGATTTAAAACAGCCAAAATCTGTTGATATATTAATATTCATGATTTGAGTTTCAAGTTCCAGACTTAAAAGTTCTATTTCTTGCTCAGAAAGTGATGTCCCAAAAGAATATGATTCAATTAAAAGTTGATAATTCATAAAAGATTTATTTTTTCAAGAAATCCATCGAGTTATTTTTGTACTCTCATAAATATGCCCAGAAGCTTCAACAATAGGTTTTGTTTCAGGATTCATAAAAATATCGTATAGAACATTTTCTGGTCCTTGAAAAATTACAGTTGCCCTTTTAGGATCATCCATTGATTTACCAATATAAAATGTTTTTACACCCATTTCTTTAAACATCGACTGCTGTTCCTCAGCATTCATATGAGATTCATATTGTTCAAACGTATTACTTAGTTGAAAATCTAGAATAGTCGTTTCAATGGTCATGGTAGTTATAAGGTGTTTTTTAGATTTTAAATCTTTTTGCAAAAAAATAATTGAATAAAGATTAGTTTTTATTAAGCAAGGTGTTAACTAATTTTTACTTATGAGTTATAAATCAAATATAAAAAACATCCCTAATAGAATCTATATAAAATACATTTAAATGTTTTATTTAAAGAAATTAGAACGCCTACAAGAATAGATTGCAAATTTGATGTCAACCAAATCTGATTCATTAAAAGGAAAGCTTACAGAAAATTTTTCTGAATTTTCTCTACTATCTGACTATTCTTTTATGAATTCTCTTAAAGCAGATCCTAAATCAACAAAAGATGGAAATGATCATAAGCCGCGTTCAGTATATTCAGGTCATTACGTACCAGTTGTTCCAACTGCTATTCCAGATCCAGAATATATTTCCCATAGCAACAAACTTTTTAAAGAACTAAGGCTAAGCTCAGATCTTACTAAAGACCAAAATTTTTGTCGTTTTTTCTCAGGTGATATTTCTGTTGCTAAATATCCAATGAGTCCTGTTGGTTGGGCAACAGGTTATGCATTATCAATTTACGGAACTGAATATACCCAACAATGTCCCTTTGGCACTGGCAATGGTTATGGCGATGGCAGAGCAATTTCTGTTTTTGAAGGTTTATTCAATGGGAAAAGAATGGAAATGCAACTTAAAGGAGGAGGTCCAACTCCCTATTGTCGTGGAGCAGATGGTAGAGCTGTCTTAAGGTCTAGCGTACGAGAATTTCTCGCACAGGAATTAATGAATGCCTTGGGAATCCCTACCTCAAGATCTTTAACACTTTATGTCTCACGTTCAGAAATAGTTAGAAGACCGTGGTATTCCAAAGGGTCCAGATATTTTGAACCTGATACCATGATTGATAATCAAGCGGCAATTACTACGAGAGTCGCTCCATCTTTTTTACGTGTAGGCCAGATTGAACTTTTTGCAAGACGAGTTCGTAATAATGCGCATGATGAGGCCCTCAGTGAACTAAAGATGATAGTTCAACATCTAATTGATAGAAATTATAAAGATGAAATTGAATATGAGATTTCAATTGAAAGTAAAGTAATAAAACTGGCTTCTTTATACAAATCAAGACTTATATCACTTATAGCCAACTGGATGAGAGTTGGTTATTGCCAGGGTAATTTCAATAGTGATAATTGTGCTGCTGGAGGATATACCTTGGATTATGGCCCTTTTGGATTCTGTGAATTATTTGATCCAAGATTTCAGCCATGGACAGGTGGAGGTGAACATTTCTCATTTTTTAACCAGCCTTCTGCAGCGGCAATCAACTTTAAAACATTCTGTTCATCTCTTAGTCCGTTACTTTCACAAAGCAAACAAGATCAAGAAAAGTTAGATCAAATCGAAAAAGACTTTTCTGAATTAATGAATAAGGAATTGATGAAAATGTGGGCAAACAAGCTTGGTTTAGAACATTACAACGAAACTCTAATAAATGAATTTTTTAATCTCATGGTCATTTCAAAAGCAGACTATACAATTTTGTTCCGTAAACTGTCCGAAATACCTGATAACTTAGATTTATTAAAAGACTGTTTCTATTTACCAATTAATGACGAGCTCAATAATAGGTGGGAAGTATGGCTTGAAAACTGGCAATCAGTCTTGAAGAAAGAGGGAAATATTAAAGCAAAATCGGCATCAATGAAATCCCTTAATCCAGTCTATACTTGGCGCGAATGGATGGTGGTTCCCGCATATGAAGAAGCTGAAAAGGGAAATTACAAAAAAATAAAAGAGTTACAGGATGTCTTTAGCAATCCATATGTAGAACAACCCCCAGAAATAGATCAAAAATATAATCGACTAAAGCCAAGCCAGTATTTTAACTATGGAGGAGTATCTCATTACAGTTGTTCTTCATAAAAGTTCAATCCTCATACTGATGAACAACTTTGAGAAAAATCTTATTTATTTATGGCCGTAGGCATTCCAACTACTGATACAACTCCCACATGAAGTATGACCGGCTTCTTTCCAACATTTTTCACATAATGTGGGGCCCCATTATTACTCTCTATAAATGCATCACCCGCTTTAAAGAAATTAATTTCTTCACCCCTCACATGCTTTAATCTTCCTCTGGTAACATAAATCAACATTGGGGAAGGATGAGTATGAATTGGAGTTTTCATGCCAACTGGAATTTTTACTTTTAAGAGTCTTAATTCAGGCTTACCCTCGAGATAATTAAAATTTTTACCACTTAGTCCTTTTGAACTTTGAATAATAGGTATAACTTCAATCTTTTCTTCTGCAAGAGAAGGTTGTGGTAAAGCTAAAGTCCCAATAAAAAGGAAGCAAACTGGAATAAATTTTTTTAATTTCATTAGATATTTGAGTTTCACTAATAATAGGTAGTTTGCAAAAATAATAAACTAATTTATTTTTTATATAACTTTTCTAATTGCTTAATTTCCTCTCTTAAATCCTTACCTCTATTATTTAATGTATTATTCTTAATAACTATTGGGATAATCCACCAGGCTTGAAGACCTAAAAAGATAAATACTAGGATCAATAATTCAAAAGTACCAGGCTGCATTTGATAAATAACACTTCTTTGTTAATAACATTATTCTAAAAGTTATTAAACATTCATGAGATATTAAATATTTCTAGGCTGCCTCTAATTCAATGTTAAGTTCAATTCCCTTTGAAATGATTGCTTCTTTAAATTCAATAAGTTTGGAAATTATTCTTTGCTTCTCAGGTTCAGTTTTATAGATATCATCTACAACTTCCTGCATTGCAAGTGTTACTTTTTGAAGTTTGATTTCTAGATCTTCTCTGTAATTCATAAGCTTAAAGAAATTATCTTATTTATTAAAAAACAAAATAATTATTAGTAAATAAGTAGTTAACCTTAAAAGGATTGACAGCAAAACAAGGAGGATATAATTTATAGTACAAACGTATCAATAATCAACCGGCCGATTAAAGGTAAAGTATGGATCCTAAGTACTCATTTGGTTGTAGCACTAGCAAACCTAACGGATGCCTACTAAATCCCGAAGGAAGCAGAATTATCTTTTTCGAAGAATGCAAAAACTCTCCTAAACCTAATTTAAAAATTCATACTCATCTTTTCTACACAAATCACCTCGGAGAACCTGGAGGTTACAAATCCTCTGAAAAACTCAACATAGATTCAGCCTGGGAAAAGTGGCACGAACTTCACCAAAAAGGGTGGACAGAAGTATCTCATAATTACGGATAAGTGATCCGGCCAAGAAAAAGCCTTTATAGATGAAAGGTGCAAACTAGCTCCTTTTTTTTTATCTTGCTATACAAATAATAAAAGATGATTTAACTTCTTCTGCTTCAATGAAATATTGTGGAATTAACTGAGCTAATTAGGGATTACGTTGCTACAGAATTATTATCAAGTTTTGAACTTGACTTTCTTGAAGGAGAATTATGGGAAACTACACAACATATCGCAGAAATAAATACAGTAATCAAAGCCCCTAAAAACATATGCAAGAAATTAGGACTAGATGAGGAATCTTGTTGGCATTTATGCTGTGCAGCAGTTCTTGACTCCGCAAGACCATTAAAAAATGGACAAAATAGAGTTGATGATTTTAAAAAACTAATTAATCTAAATGAAATCAGCTACATATAAAAAAAACTCAATGATACGTTTACTTATTGCATCAATTCTTTTTTTTACCACTAGGAGTTTTGCTGATGAAAAGCAAAGAGAAATTGAGAATGAAGCCATAAATCTTGTCATTAAAAAATATGGAAAAGGCCTAGAAAATAGATTAAAAGGAACGGGAGTAACCCCCAGTTATCGAAGTTGGTATGAAAATGATTGTTTTGTAAGTATTGCAGCAGGTACATACCAAGAAGATACTTGGTCGGCAATAAAGTGGTTTAGTGTTAATGTCTGTTCTGAATCAGCTGAAATAATGGAAAGTGAATGAAGGGAATAAGGCGCCTATTAGTTTTGCAGCATTTAGAAATAGAGGGGCCAGGTCTTTTTGAACAATTTGCTAAAGAAAGAGATTTGAAAATCGAAATTATTCGTTTAGATAATAAAAATGCTCTGCCGCAAACAAAAAAAGGTGACTTAATACTAATTATGGGTGGACCAATGGGAGTTAAAGATATTGGAAGTGACAGATATCCCTGGCTCAAGTTAGAAAGAGATTTTATAAAAAAAGAATTAGAAAATGAAAGACCTATAATCGGTGTTTGCTTAGGTGCTCAGTTGCTTGCGAGTGCTGCTGGAGGAGATATAGAAATTCTTAAATATGGATCACCTCCAAAAGCATTACCGGAAATTGGATGGTCTCAAATTTTTATTAATAAATCAAATAAAGACTTTAAAGCACTATTTAAAGACCCTTTTCATGTACTGCATTGGCATGGAGATAGGATTTTATTACCTAATAAAGCAGTACTAATTGCCAGTAGTGCTCGTTGTAAGGAACAGTTTTTTAGGATTGGTAATTTTGCTTACGGATTACAATTCCATATAGAGACGACGGGGGGAATGATTAATAACTGGATTAAAGAAGATAAAGAGTTTGTCCTTAAAGGATTAGGCTTAAATGGTCAGGAAATTTTAAAAGAAGAGAATAAAAAATATATTGATAAAACTTTTTTAAAAAGAAAGCTTCTAATAAGTAAATTATTTGAATTATTAGATAATTAAAAAGGGAATAATAATCCAGCAAAAAAGGGCTTGATAAAGCCCTGAAAAAATTTAAAAAGGAATTTTACTAGAAAATACCTGGAAGAATTTGACCAGTAAAATAATAAGCTCCTAAAAGAGCAAACATTCCAAGCATTGCAGCTTTACCATTAAGCTTTTCAGCTTTTTCGGTCATGATTTTTTTTGCGAATTCCATAATAAAGTGAAATAGATTATATCTAAAAACTAATTATTAAAATTTTAGAATGATGTAGTTTTTTCTACCAAACTGATATCTTTCTAAAGATTTAAAAATAAATACTTAAACAACAGATTGAACTCCTAATAGTTTGCGAATCAATCTGCAAAGAGTAGAAACCCAAAAACAACCATTTAAAGGTATATGTCACGTTTATGTTACAGGTATGTAGTAAATATCTTGAAAATAACTTAATTTTGAGTTAATCCTTTACATTTGTTAATAGTAGTGTTACATTAATTAACAATTACATCACTTCAATGGCTAATTCAAACGTTACTACTGAATCAGGTGGCAGACAGAATATGTTTCCTACTGAGACACGTCCTTACATAGATGAGTCTGTTTCATACGACAGCTACCCACAAAATGCAGAAAAAGTTAATGGTCGTTGGGCAATGATTGGCCTTGTTGCTTTAGTAGGTGCTTACGTTTCAACTGGACAAATTATTCCTGGCATTTTTTAATGAGTCCACTTTCAGGTTTTTTAGCTGTAATTGTATTCTTTACAGCCTTACTCGTTGCTTATTTAACCAAGCAATTTCAAAACGAAAATTTAAACTATTCATCTTCTAATCAAATGAAAAACACAAACACAAAAGTCAAAACAATCGAAAAAGAAAAAGTTGTTGCTGAAACTCTTAACGGCAGATTCGCAATGCTTGGATTAATTGCTGCTGTTGGAGCATACCTAACAACAGGTCAAATAATTCCTGGTTTCGTTTAAAAACCTACTATTTAACAATTCTACAAATCAGAAAAATGGAAAATTCAAAAACAACTTATTGGCAAAACGCTGAAAGAACTAACGGAAGAATGGCAATGATGGGCTTATTTGCATTAGTTGTAAATTATGGCTTATTCGGATGGATCATCCCAGGAATTTTTTAAGATGAATTTAGGCTTACTTTTTCTAAAAGTAAATACTTTGGGAGTAATAACTCTTTCTGAACTTGATTGGATAACTAACCATCAATCTGAATTTTCAAGGCTAGATATGGCTTTAGTTATTAAAATCGGCCGTCTTATGGATTCTGGAGCAGTGGAAATTGATAATAGATTGTCTGTTTAATTTTTAAAAATTGATCGTCATGAGTGTTTGTCAATAGGGATACTGACAAACACTTTTTTATGAGAAAAAATATTTGTAAAAAAAAAGAGATTGTTTCTTAGCTAAAAACAATCTCTCAATTACCTAATTCTTACATGAAAATTCAAGTAAGCTTTCAGATCTTAACTGATTTGTTTTTATAGTAAATCCGTAAAAATGCTTTTTTAATTTATCTTTTTAAACCACCTCTTTTTATCCAAAGGAACCATGTAACCCAAATAGGAGGAAGGAATCTGATTAAAAAAGAAATTTTATATATATAAAATGGGGCATTTTCACTTTGAAATAAATTCAACAAAAAGGAAGATATAGTTACCCAAAATAAAATTATTAATATATTTGCTCCCAACAAAGCGAACTTATTTTGTTTGAATATTTTTGGCATAAGGTAAATTTTTTATATTATTAATTTTAAATAATCTCGGCAAATAAATTATACATTTTCAAAAAAACTTCAAATTTAAAATCCATATCCAAATAAAAAAAGTACTTAATTTCAATCCCTCTCCAAATAAAAATCCAAAAGCGATAGGAGGAGAAAATATTAAAAAAAGAATAGAGAATAAACTAAATAACGCAAATGATCCTCTTAGAAAAAAATTCTTTCTTTTTGTTCTTCTTAGATTTTTTAAAGTATTCCACTCCCATTCGATAAACCTATAGAACTTTTCTGATAATAAAAAAAAATACTTCATTAATATTACTAATTTCTATCGGCTTTTCTTATTTATAAAATTAATTTCACCTTTTAGCAATAAACCTTATCCCCTTCTTCCGAAAGATAGTAAATTTTGTTTTCTGAAGTTAAGAAGAAAGTTAATCCCTTATATTGTGATCTTTTAAATTTATCTAATCTAACTTTGTGTAAATCCCAATTATCAGTACTTATGTCAGGATTAAATTCTTGTTCTTTTAGTAAAGGAACATAAGTTGTACTAATTGTTGTTTTTTTTGCTGAGTTATTTTTTCGTTTTGAATCAACAAATAATAGAGATAAAAGTACAAAAAAAACAATCAGCAAAAAAAGAATTAATAATATATTTGTCATTGACAATTTTTCTTATTTGAAAAAACTTTATTTTGGAGAATCAAGAACTTTTCACAATAAATTTCTTAGTAAGTAAAAAATCCTATTTTTATATTCTTGTATTTTTGAATACTTATCAAGGGTTTACCTAAATCAGATTATAAAATGAGTCGCATTTTCAACATGACTCAAAATTCCATGAATACTCCTTATGCAAAAAGAGTAGCAGAAAAATTTAGAGAGGCTCAAAACTATTTAAAAACTAATGGTTTTAGTAGATCAACTAAACATTTACTTGAAGATATTGAAAATTCTGTTGAAAAATAATGACAATACCCCCTCACTTGCCACAATTACAATATGGCTACGATGATGGCTTTACAACCATTGTTTTTGGGTTAATTGGAAGTTGCTTGGGATGTATCTTAATTTTATTAATTTCATTTTTTGAATTTAAATTCAAAAAGCAAAATAGTAAGCCTTAAGAGACTTACTAAACATTAAATAAGAACTCCATTACATCACCTTCGTTAACAATATATTCCTTACCTTCACTTCTTAAAAGACCTTTAGTTTTTGCATTGGCAATTGAACCTGCATCAATTAAATTTTGATACGAAATAGTCTGAGCTCTTATAAATCCTTTTTCAAAATCAGTATGAATTACTCCTGCTGCCTGTGGCGCAGTCATACCATCTTTTATAGTCCATGCTTTTGTCTCCTTGTCTCCAGTAGTGAAATAAGTTTTTAATCCCAATAATTTATATGTTGATCTAATTAAAGAACTTAATCCCCCTTCTTCTACTCCTAAACCAATAAGGTAGTCTTTTTTATCTTCGGGTTCTAACTCAATTAATTCAGATTCGACTTGCGCTGATATTTTTATACATTCTGTATTTTCATTGCTTGCAAAACTCTGAACTTTTGATGAGAAATCATTACCTTCAGCTAAATCATTTTCATTTAAATTTGTTGCATAAATAATTGGTTTAGCAGTAAGGAAGCCTAGTTGCTTAATTATTAAATTTTCTTCTTCACTCAAAGATATTGATCTAACTGAAAGTCCTTTCTGTAGCTCTTGTTCAATTTTTTCTAATAAATTATCTTCTTTTGCTGCCTCTTTACTCGTTCTAACCTGTTTTTTAATTCTTTCTCTTCTTTTTTGGAGTTGTGATAAATCAGCTAAATTCAATTCCAGATTAATTATCTCAATGTCATCTAAGGGATCTACCTTACCAGAAACATGAATTACATCACTATCTTCAAAGCACCTCACAACATGAACTATTGCATCAACCTCCCTAATATTTGATAAAAATTTATTTCCCAAACCCTCACCTTTACTGGCTCCTTTTACTAGTCCTGCGATATCTACAAATTCAATTTTTGTTGGGATAATATTTTGGCTAGAACTTAAATCACCTAACTCTTGTAACCTTTGATCTGGGACAGAAACTATACCTTTATTAGGTTCTATAGTACAAAAGGGGAAATTAGCCGCTTGAGCTTTAGCATTTTCTACAAGTGCATTAAATAAGGTTGATTTTCCAACATTTGGTAATCCAATAATACCGGCTTTTAACATTTGAAAAAATTTATGGAAAAATTATTCAGAAAACATCTTCTAGTAATATAGTATTTACTTAACCAATCTTGGATAAGTTAATTATAATCGACTTGATTATTTATTTAGTTCCCAAATATTCTCAATTACTGTTTTTCAAAAGAAATGCTTGATTTAATAAAAAAAAATATAAATTTAAGAAGTGGAATTATATTACTTTCTTTAACTATATTTTTCGTTTTGATAACCAATTCCTTCAAGAAAAATAAATCAAAAGACATTTCTGATTTTGTAGTTCAAGTTGAAAAAGGAATCCTCTCAGATTCAATTAATACAAGTGGTGAAGTAAAAGCAATCAGGTCAAGCAATATTGGACCTCGGAAGCAAGGTGTAATAAAAGAAATCAAAGTAGATGAGGGCGATCTTGTAAAAAAAGATCAGGTTTTAGCTTCACTTGATGATAAAGACTTTATCTTTAAAATTGAAGAACTTGAATTAA
The DNA here is from genome assembly GCA_902578845.1 of uncultured Prochlorococcus sp. The sequence goes on along the minus strand of CACHEM010000014.1, from coordinate 12,514 downwards.
ATGTAGAAAAACAAAAATCTGAATTTTTAAGAAGAGAATATTTATATCAAGAAGGTGCCTTAAGCAAAGAAGATTACGAAAGTTATAAAAATAACTACAACATTAGTAGCGCCAAACTTAATGATGCAAAAGCTGAAAAAAGTTTCTATCTAATTAAAGCTCCTTATGGAGGAAAGATAACTGCAAAATATGCGGAGATAGGATCTTATGTCACACCAAGTACAAACTTTAGTTCAGACCCTAAAACCAAAAACTTTATTTTTGAACTATCAGAGGGTCTAGAAATCGTTGCCAAAGTTCCTGAGAGTGACATTGGCAGAATAAAAATAGGTCAAGAAGCCTCAGTAAGAATTGAGGCTTATCCCTCAAAAAAATATAGTGCAATAGTAAAAAAAATAGCTACAAGAGCTGTAAAAGATAATAATGTAACCTCATTTGAAGTAACTTTAAATTTTAAAGATATTTTTGAAGAAATTAAAATTGGAATGACTGCAGATCTTGAATTTAGAGTCGAAGGTAATGAAGAAAAAATCCTTGTGCCAACAGTTTCTATTGTCACAGAAAAAGGTGAAAAAGGAATTTTGAAAGTTGATAAAAACAAATCTCCCAAATTTGAAAAAATCGAAATTGGTATTAGTAGTGGAAATAAAACTTCAGTCATTGATGGATTAGAACCTGGAGAGCAAATCTTTATTGATATTCCACCTTGGGCTAAGAAGAGAAAATGATTTTAAAATCTGAAAACTCTAAAAAACCAATTTTACTTTTAGTCGATGGACACTCACTTGCTTTTAGAAGCTTTTATGCATTTAGCAAAGGGATTGATGGAGGTTTAACCACCAAAGAGGGATTTCCAACAAGTGTCACTTATGGATTTCTAAAAAGCCTTCTGGATAATTGCAAAAATATTAGTCCTGAAGGTGTTTGTATTACGTTTGATACCGAAAAACCAACTTTTAGACATGAATTAGATCCAAATTATAAGGCGAATAGAGATGTAGCACCAGATGTTTTTTTTCAGGATATTGAACAACTAGAAATCATTTTAGAAGAAAGCCTTAATTTACCAATTTTCAAATCTCCAGGATACGAAGCAGATGATCTCCTAGGCACAATTGCAAATGATGCTTCTTCTAAAGGATGGTGCGTGAATATTCTTTCTGGAGATAGAGACTTATTTCAATTAGTAGATGATCGAAAAGATATTTATGTACTTTATATGGGTGGTGGTCCATATGCGAAAAGTGGTAATCCAACTCTTATGAATGAAAATGGAGTGAAAGAAAAATTAGGAGTTGCGCCAGAAAGAGTAGTAGATCTTAAAGCCCTAACTGGTGATAGTTCTGATAATATTCCGGGTATTAAAGGGGTAGGTCCAAAAACTGCAATTAATCTACTAAAAGAGAACGACACTCTTGATGGAATCTATCAGGCTTTGGACAAGATTCAGCAGAACAACGATAAGAAATATAAAGGATTCATAAAAGGTTCAGTTATAGAAAAGCTCAGAAACGATAAACATAATGCTTATCTTTCCAGGGATTTAGCAAAAATAAATACTGAGGTTCCTTTAATTTTAAGTAATGGTTATGAATTAAAAAATATAAATCAAGAACTACTTTCAGAGTCACTGCAAAAACTTGAATTATCAACACTACTTAGACAAATTGATATTTTCAATTCAACTTTTAGTAAAGGTGGTTTTGACAAAAATAACGTGACTAAAGAGGAGGAGAAAGATCCAAAAGTTACCAGTAAAAATGAATTTGAAAATAGTGAAAATAAAATCCCTAAAATTAAGGTAACTATTGTAAATGATTTTGAATTACTTGATAAATTAATTCAAAGATTAGACAAGACCAATGAGATAGTTTCTTTAGATACAGAGACCAATAGTTTAAATCCAATTGATGCGGAACTTGTTGGAATAGGGTTATGTCTTGGAGAAGAAAATGATGATTTATTTTATATACCTCTTGGTCATCAAACAAAAAAAGAGACCCCCAATCAATTATCAATTGAAGATGTTTTCTCAAAACTAAGAACTTGGATAGAAGATCCGAAAAAAGAAAAGGCACTACAAAATTCTAAATTTGATAGGCAAATATTTTTTAATCATGGACTTGATCTTAAAGGGGTAACCTTTGACACCTTGTTAGCAGACTACCTTCTTAATAACCAGGAGAAGCACGGATTAAGTGAAATTAGTTTTAGATTATTTGGTTTTAAACCCCCTTCATTTAAAGAAACAGTTGGGAAAAATAAAGACTTTTCATTTGTTGATATTAATGAAGCAAGTATTTACTGCGGTTTTGATGTATTTCTAACTTTTAAGATTGTCAAAGTTTTTAAAGAAAGATTTTCAAAGGAAAAAGATGAATTAATCAAATTGTTCGAAGAAATCGAGCTGCCTTTAGAGCCGGTATTGTCTCAAATGGAAATGAATGGCATAACCATCGATATCCCTTATTTAGATAAACTCTCAAAAGAACTAAAAAGTAACTTAGAAGATATTGAAAGTAAAGTTTATGAATTAGCAGAAGAAAATTTTAATCTATCTTCACCAAAACAACTCGGTGAGATCTTATTTGAAAAATTAAATTTGGATAAAAAGAAATCACGCAAAACAAAAACAGGATGGAGTACAGATGCAGTAGTTCTTGAGAGATTAGTCGAGGAGCATGAAATAATCCAACATTTAATAAAACATAGAACTCTCAGCAAATTACTTAGTACTTATATTGATGCTCTTCCAAATCTTATTAACGAAAAGACAGGAAGGGTTCATACAAACTTTAATCAAGCTGCTACAGCAACTGGAAGACTCAGTAGTAGCAATCCTAATCTTCAAAATATTCCTGTTAGGACTGAATTTAGTAGGAGAATCAGAAAAGCATTCTTGCCTGAAAAGAATTGGAAACTTTTATCAGCTGATTATTCTCAGATCGAATTAAGAATACTTGCTCACTTAGCGGATGAAGAAATACTAATAAATGCATTTCATAAAAATGATGACATTCATTCTTTGACCGCAAGATTAATTTTTGAGAAAGAAGAAATTTCTACTGATGAGAGGAGAGTTGGGAAAACAATAAATTTCGGAGTTATCTATGGTATGGGAATTAAAAAGTTTGCACGTTCTACAGGAGTAAGTACTCCAGAAGCAAAAGAATTCCTAATAAAATACAAAGAAAGATATTCAAAAATTTTCAAATTTCTTGAACTTCAAGAAAGGCTTGCCTTGTCAAAAGGTTATGTAAAAACAATTTTTGGTAGAAAGAGAGAATTTAAGTTTGATAAAAATGGACTTGGAAGACTAATTGGAAAAGATCCTTACGAAATTGACTTGCAATCCGCAAGAAGAGCTGGCATGGAAGCACAGTCACTAAGAGCTGCAGCCAATGCCCCAATTCAGGGTTCAAGTGCAGATATTATTAAAATTGCAATGGTTCAACTAAATAAAAAATTCATAGAAATGAATGTTCCAGCAAAAATGCTTTTACAAGTACATGATGAATTATTGTTTGAAGTTGAACCAGATTCTTTGGAAATTACTACGAAATTAGTAAAAAAGACTATGGAAGATTGTGTAAAATTAAATGTGCCTCTTTTAGTTGATATTGGAATTGGAGACAATTGGATGGAGACAAAATAAACCTTATGAAATACTTATTTTAAGATGATCAAACTTTTTAATACTTTAAGCAAAAAAGTTGAGGTTTTTAAGCCTATTGATGATGTAGTAAAAATTTATTGTTGTGGGGTAACTGTTTATGATTTATGTCATCTTGGTCATGCTAGAAGTTATATCGCTTGGGATGTATTGAGAAGATTTTTAATTTACAGTGATTTCAAAGTGAAGTATGTTCAAAATTTTACAGATATTGATGACAAGATCTTAAAAAGAGCGAAAGAAGAAAGCAGTTCAATGAAGGAAGTATCTGAAAAGAATATTATTGAATTTCATAAAGATATGGATTCTTTAGGGATAATGCGACCGGATAGCATGCCAAGAGCAACTAATCATATATGCAATATCTGCTCCTTCATAACAATCCTCCAGGACAAAGGTTATGCATACTCTAGAGATGGAGATGTTTATTATTCTGTTTTTAAAAATAAAAATTATGGAAAGCTAAGTAATCAAAATATACAAGAACAAAATATCAATCAGCAAGGAAGAATGGCTAATGAGGAAAATAGTAAAAAACTAAATCCGCAAGATTTTGCACTATGGAAAAAATCCAAAGATGATGAACCATTTTTTGATTCGCCATGGGGTAAAGGTAGACCAGGATGGCATATTGAATGTTCGGCGATGGTTAAAGATGAATTAGGAGATACTATTGATATCCATTTAGGTGGTTCTGATTTGATTTTTCCTCATCATGAGAATGAAATCGCCCAATCAGAAGCAGCAAATGGCAAAAAGCTAGCAAACTATTGGTTACACAATGGGATGGTTAATGTAAATGGACAAAAGATGAGTAAATCCCTTAAAAATTTTAAAACTATCAGAGAGCTAATTAAGTCAGGTATAAGCCCTATGACTTTGCGATATTTTGTTATGACTGTGAATTATAGAAAACCACTCGATTTTACTGAAGAAGCTTTAAGGAGTGCTTCAGAAGCTTGGAAAAACATAAATGTAGCTCTTTCTTTTATGGACCTTACAAAAGGTGCTTTTAGATCTATTGAAAAAAATGAATCTCTCGAAGAAGAATATAAAGAGAAAGTAAGTTTTGAATTATCTCAAAAAAAGCTTAAATTTTCTGAGGCTCTTGGAAATGACCTTAATACAGCAGGTGCTATTGCAATTATTTACGATTTAGCGAAACCATTAAAAAACTTTTTAAACCAATTTCAAAGGGTTGAAAATTTTAAAATAGACCTAAATGAAAAATTCTTTCTACTTGAGAATTTTAAAACTCTTGAAAAGTTGACCGAGGTACTTGGTCTTAAAAAAGAGGTTTTAGTAAAAGAAAGTAAAATAAAAGAAGACGAAATATCATCGCTTATTGATGAAAGATTGAAAGCAAAAATGGAAAAGAATTATACGAAGGCAGATGAAATCAGGAATTTGTTAAAAGAAAAAGGTATTGAACTTATTGATCAATCAAAGGAAATAACAAGATGGATAAGGGTCTAAATTTTAAGAAAAAAACCAATTTGAAATTTTTGTTTTTTAAATACACCTTTAAATGGGAAAATATTAGAAATATCAGAGAAAATTGAAATACATTACTGTGCTCGGTTCTACTGGTTCAATAGGGACTCAAACTCTCGAAATAGCTAGTGAGCAGCCTGATAAGTTTAAAGCCGTAGCTTTTTCTGCAGGAAGAAATATTAATTTATTAACTGAACAAGTTAAAACTCATAAACCAGAGGTAGTTGCAATTGAGGATGAAAGTCTTATAGAAGATTTAAAAGATAATATTAATAACTTAAATTTGGATGATGCGCCCTTGGTATTAGGTGGGAAGCAGGGGATTAACACAGTTGCAGCATGGGGAAAGGCAGATACTGTGGTAACAGGGATAGTAGGCTGTGCAGGCTTAATTCCAACAATGTCAGCAATTAATGCGGGGAAAAATATTGCACTTGCTAACAAAGAAACTTTAATTGCGGCAGGACCAATTGTTATTCCTGCGTTAAAGAAAAATAATAGTAGGCTTTTACCTGCTGATTCAGAACACTCTGCTATCTTTCAATGTTTACAAGGATTACCTAATTATGAAAATGCAGACTTTTCAACAGGAGAGATACCTAAGGGTCTAAAAGCCATACATTTAACAGCTTCTGGTGGTGCTTTCAGAGATTGGGCCGTTGAGGATTTAAAGCATGTCACAGTGGAAGATGCGACTTCACATCCTAATTGGGATATGGGAAAAAAAATAACTGTAGATTCTGCAACTCTTATGAATAAAGGATTAGAAGTTATAGAAGCTCATTATTTATTTGGGACCTCTTACGAAAATATCGAAATAGTTATCCACCCTCAAAGTATTATTCATTCAATGATTGAGATGGATGATTCTTCAGTATTAGCTCAATTAGGTTGGCCAGATATGAAACTACCCATTTTATATGCGATGAGTTGGCCTGAAAGATTTAAAACAAATTGGAAAAGATTAAACCTAAGTGAAATTGGGAAATTAACTTTTAAAGAGCCAGACGAGTTTAAATATCCATGCATGGGACTTGCATATGCGGCTGGAAAATCTTCTGGGACTATGCCTGCAGTCTTAAATGCTGCTAATGAAATGGCTGTTGAACAATTCCTTAAAGAAAAAATTTCTTTTCAAGAAATTCCAACATTTATAAGTAAAGCTTGTGAATCACATATGGAGAATTTGAATTTGAGTCCTGAATTGGAGGATATTCTTGAAGTAGATAATTGGGCCAGACTTTTTGTTGAGCAAGAAATTAAAAAAGGGAAAAAATACGTAAGTATTGGATAAAAGTGAATGTAAAAAAACATCTTCTACTATGCGCAACACCCACAAAACAGAAATGCTTTAAAGGAAATGAAGGTCAAAAAACATGGGAAAGTCTGAAAAAGACTTTAAAAAAATTTGAGAATCATCCCTCTACAAAAAACGTTCAAATATTAAGATCAAAAGCTGACTGTTTAAGGGTATGTAAGAACGGCCCAATTCTTCTTATTTGGCCTGATGGTATTTGGTATGAGAAAGTTTCTCCAGAAAAAATTTCTGAAATTTTTACCTCTCATATTATTAACGATAAGCCAATAGAAAAATGGATTTTCAAAAAAACACCATTTTTAAATAGTCCTAGATACTCATAAACCAGTTCTTTACGACTTCGTCTGACCAGCATCCATTAATCGAATGAAACCCATTATGACCTCCTTTTTCAGTTATAAAAATAGTGAATTTATCAATAGATTCTTTTCTTAAATTCAAAGTATCCTTATATGGAACCCAGGGATCATCCTTGGCATGAATAAAAAGCATTGGAGGTAATTTTTTTATTGAGTTTTGGATTCTAAATATTGGAGAAGCCTTAATATAATAATCCTCTAAAGAATTAAATCCCCAACTAGGAGCTGTAAATTTCTGATCAAATTCTCTTATACTTTTTAAATTTCTAATTTTTATTCTTAATTTCTCATTATCAGGGAGTTTGCCTTCATCATTAAGTCCCTCCCATAACTGATTTTTTAAGCGGTGAAGTAACCATTTTTGGTAGATAGAATTTCTAGGTTTTTCAATACAGAGACTGCATGAAGATAAATCTAAAGGGGTACTCACGCAGGCAAGGCCATCTAAAAGTTTTTCTCCTTTGTTTTCATCGTAATCTAGGCAAGCATTTAAAAGAATTGTTCCGCCTAAAGATAATCCAACTCCGTAAATTGGAAGATTTTTATTCCTTTTCATAAGATCTTTGAACTCTAAATTAATCAATTTTTTAAAATAATTAATTGCTGAAATAACATCACTGGAGCATCTAGCGCAATAATTTCCTTTAGCTAAATATCTCGCTGATCCAGATCCTCTTAGATTTAATTTAAGAACTCCAAAACCATTATTTGCTAATTTCCTAGATATTCTTCTTAAACCAAAACGTTTAGTTGAGCCCCCTAAACCATGAGTAACGATTACAAAACCCCTAAGTGATTTTAAGTTTTCAGGTAATTCTAAAAAACCTAAAAGATAATCACATTCAAATTTTTTTGAAAGAATTTTATTAATTGGAAAGAATATTTTTTTATTTGTTATTGATTTCCCAAAATCAATAACAAAAGTATCTCTCAAAGTTTGTAAGTCGCCACCTATCCAAGGTAAAACTTCTCGAAATGGCTTATTTTTTAGGTAATCTGAAAAACTAAAAGATATACTATTATTTCTCCCCAACTCCAAGATCCTTTAATTCTCCAATCAAATCATTCAGTACCTTTTTTGCATCACCAAAGACCATTGAGGTATTTGGCAGATCAAATAAATCATTTTTTATTCCGGAGTAACCTGCACTCATACCACGTTTAATTACAAATACCGTTCTTGCTTCCTGCACATCAAGAACTGGCATGCCATACAAAGGAGAAGAGCTATCATTTTTAGCTTGAGGATTAACCACATCATTTGCTCCTAAAACTAAAACAACGTCGGTTGCTGGAAAATCAGGATTTACAACTTCCATCTCTTTAAGTTGCTCGTAAGGAACATCTGCTTCTGCTAAAAGTACATTCATATGTCCAGGCATCCTCCCTGCTACAGGATGAATTGCGTAAACAACTTCAATACCATTTTGCTCTAGTTTTTTTGTCACTTCCCTTAAAGTATGTTGAGCTTGAGCTACTGCTAAACCATAACCAGGAACAATAATTACCTTGTTGGCAGCCTCTAAAGTCAATGCGCATTCTTCAACACTGCAAGAAGTTATATTTGTATATTCTCCTGAACCAGAAGAGGCTGTACTTTGTGCAGATAAAGATCCTCCAAAAAGAACTGAGACCAATGATCTATTCATACCTTTGCACATTACTTGAGTAAGTATTAGACCTGCCGCTCCAACCATTGCGCCTGCTACTATCAAAAGCTGACTATCGACAACGAAACCTGCTGCTGCTGCTGCAATCCCTGAATAGCTATTTAATAAAGATATAACGACTGGCATATCCGCTCCACCAATTGGCAAAGTAACTCCAATACCTAATAAAGAAGAAACTATAACTAAAAGCCAAATAGAACTTGTATTGCCGTTTATCAAATCAAAAAAGGCTATCAAGGAAGCAACTGCAAAAACAATATTTACAAAATGTCTAACTTTGCTCTGAGTCCATCCTGGAGTTGACAACCAACCCTTTAACTTTGCCATCGCCACAATTGAACCTGTGAAAGTTATGGCACCAACAAATATAGAAACAGATATTGAAACTTCGTTAATAAGTGACTTAAAAAAATCAAAATTTTCTTGGCCACTAGATATAGGAAAAATAGCTACTCCTAAGGCCACTAAAAGTGATGACATTCCTCCACAACCATTGAACAATGCCACTGTTTCAGGCATGGAGGTCATAGGTACTTTTTTTGCAAGAATTGCTCCGAATAAACTTCCTAAGATTGATCCAATTATTATCCAAATCCAAGACTGAATAGCAATTCCAGAAGTGCCTAAATAATAAGAAAGTAATCCTACTACTGATAGCGTCATTGCAAATGCAGCTAATCTATTGGCATCCCTTGCTGACTTTACTTTTGACAACCCTTTTATTCCCAACGCAAGTAAAAGTACTGCTAGAAGGTCAATAACGAATTTAATGATTACAGGTAGATTCATGTTAAAAATTACTTCTTATTTGATGGTTTACGACTAAACATCGCGAGCATTCGATCAGTTACAAAGAAACCGCCTACAACGTTGAAAAGAGCAAATCCAAGAGAAACTGAACCAATGATTAAAAGTGGTAAGTTACCTTCTGCTTTTACAATTAAAGTTAAGGCTGCAAGCATCGTTATTCCTGAAATTGCATTTGCTCCACTCATTAGAGGTGTGTGAAGGGTAGGAGGAACTTTCCCAATTAACTCGAGGCCTAATAAACTACCAAGTAAAAGAACCCAAAGAAGACTTATAAAAGACATAATTTTAAAACCTCAATTTTCAAAAACTTTATTTTGAAGAACAACTCCTTCATCGCTTAATAAACATCCAGAAATGAGTTCATCCTCTTTATCTAATTTAATTACACCATCTTTTATAAATGGTGTAATCAAAGATGTTAAGTTCTTAGCATAAAGTGAACTTGCATCATAAGGAACCGAAGAGGGTAATTCACCAGCACCTATGAGCTTTACACCATTTTTGACTATGGTTTCATTTGATGTTGTTCCTTCGCAGTTACCTCCTTGCGAGACTGCTAAATCTATCACAACAGCACCAGGTCTCATTTTCTCAATCATTAGAGAGTCTATTAAAACAGGAGCCTTTTTACCCAAAACTTGAGCAGTACAGATAGCCACATCCGCTTCAGATAAATACTTAGTCAAGGTAGCCTTCTGTTTTGAGAGGAATTCGGGGGTTACAGCTTTTGCATAACCTCCGGCCTCTCCTGGTTTTTCTTCCACTTCAGGAAGTTCTATAAATCTTGCTCCTAGAGACTCTACTTGTTCCTTAACAGCTGGTCTAATGTCAGATACAAAAACTATTGCACCAAGTCTTTTTGCTGTAGCAACTGCCTGCAATCCAGCAACGCCTCCACCAAGAACAACTACTTTGGCAGGCTGGACTGTGCCTGCTGCAGTCATAAGCATTGGGAAATATCTATCCAACTCACTTGCAGCTAAAAGAACTGCTTTGTATCCGGCAATATTGGCCTGTGAAGAAAGAACATCAGAAGATTGAGCTCTACTAATCCTCGGAAGCAACTCTAGTGATAAAGCTGAAATCTTATTACTATTGATAATCCTGAGAAGCTCCTTATTGCCATATGGGTCAAGAAGACCAAGAAGAATAGCGCCTTTCTTTAATTTGGTTAACTTATTCTCTGATGGAGTTTGAACACAAAATATTAAGTCCGCTTCACCCCAAATGTTTTGATTTATGTCATTAATTATTGTGCCGCCAGATTCTTCATATGATAAGTCACTAAATCCTGATAATTTCCCCGCTGAACTTTCAATATAAACATCACATCCTAGTTTTTTTAATTTCTTAACCGCTTCTGGTGTAGCTGAAACTCTCCTTTCACCAGAGCTTGTTTCAGAAGGAATAAGTATCTTTGTCAATTTATTTATTTTTTTAACATACTAAATATAAATTGAAGAAAGTCAAAAGTCTTGGATTTTTGTTAAAAATATATTTTCTTTTTTATAAAAAATAGCTAAGTAGGATATGTAGGTACAAATAATCTAATGAGTATAAAAGCAATCGAATGTCCTGATGGAGTATGTCACAGTCATCATGGTGGACATGCTGTGCCCAGACAAGCTATGCAGAAAAATCTAGAAAAACATGGTAAAGACTGGTGCGAGAAATTAGCAGAAAGGATTTATGAAATGTCAGTTGATACTTATTCACAGACAGTCATGCCCAGTCTCCACTCAGCAGGTTGGCAAAGAAGACATTTAGACTGGGAGTTCAAGCTAGCAGAAAATGGTTCTGAACCTGATGAGGCTTTAGTTGAAGGAATTATTAATGCCACAGAAAGCTTTCTAAGGAGTAGCGAGGTGCATCGATTATTTATTCAGGAATTAGTCCAGGGCACATTTGAGGAGGCAAATGACAAAAAAATAATTTCTAAAGCAATAAAATCTATTATTGAAGAAGAAATTGTTAATTCACTAAGAGAAAAAAAAGGAACTCTTTTAAAAAAAATATCTGCAAAATTAATATCAGAAGAAAAAATCAGTGAGGAACTTGCAATAAATTCAGCCAGAGAAGGTTTTGAGGAAGTTGAAAGGCTACTTGCAAATCATAGCGAGGCAGTTTAACCTTAATTCTTTATATTTAATTAACTATTTCTTAAAGAATTGGCTCAAATATAAAATAAAGATTAAATTATTGTTTGGAAGTACGAAGTTGTAACTTATTAGACAATACATAAACCTCTTTTTATGTTTATCTATATAGTAATTATAACTTTCAATGGACAATTTCATTAGAAAAAGAATAGACATTGCGACCTGTTGGGCTACAAACAGAATTTCTGCAATGGACACTCTAGAAAGATATGAAGACAGTTATGCAATCGCAGAAGAATTTAGAGAATGGATATTACATATTGGAGAAAAGAACGAAAATTTAAAAGATTCCGTTTTAAACTTCCCAAAGGAATTAAAAAAATTATTAGACCATAAAGTCAACGATTAAATAATAAATAGATCGAGTGAAATCCGACCTTCATTATTTGGGTTTATTTATTATTATAAGTAGTGAAATTAGCAAATAAATGGAAAATAAACAAGGAAATTCTAAAGTAGAAAATGTTGTAATTATAGGTTCAGGACCTGCAGGTTATACAGCTGCGATATATGCAGCAAGAGCAAATCTTCAACCTTTGCTTGTAACAGGATTTAATTCTGGTGGAATTCCTGGCGGGCAATTAATGACTACAACATTTGTTGAAAATTATCCAGGTTTCCCAGATGGAGTACTTGGTCCTGAATTGATGGATCTAATGAAGGCTCAAGCAGAAAGATGGGGAACTAATTTATACGAAAGTGATGTTGTCTCAATAAATACTGATTCACATCCGTTTGAATTAAGCACTCTAGATGGAAATATAAAAGCTAATTCAATTATCATTGCAACTGGAGCAAGTGCAAATAGATTAGGAGTTATAAATGAAGATAAATTCTGGAGTAAAGGTATAAGTGCTTGTGCAATATGTGATGGAGCGACCCCACAATTTAGAGATGAAGAATTAGCTGTTATAGGAGGAGGCGACTCTGCGTGTGAAGAAGCAGCATATTTAACAAAGTATGGCAGCAAAGTCCATTTGATTGTTAGATCAGAAAAATTAAGGGCTAGCGCAGCAATGGTTGATAGAGTA
>CACHEM010000013.1 GCA_902578845.1 uncultured Prochlorococcus sp. | reverse complement strand
CTAGATAATTTTTTTAAAAATTTAATATATGAACCAGTTTCAGTTTTAGGTCTTTTGGTTTTTTATTTTTTATTAATTAACTTACCAATATCTTTGGGTGCAGTTTTTAAAAAAAAGTCTTCTTCTGCTGTAAGACTTATAACGATTTTAGTGAACTTATTAATAACATTACAATTACTTTTTAGGTGGTCAATTTCTGGGCACTTTCCTATTAGCAATTTGTATGAATCTCTTTATTTCCTTACCTGGGGTATCACATTAGGTCAACTATTGGTTGAAAGAGAGTACCAAGCTCCAATAATTCCCTCAATTGCTATACCTATTGAGTTACTGACTGTGGCTTTTGCTTGTTTTGTGTTACCTGAGGATTTGAAATTATCGTCCAACCTAGTTCCAGCTTTAAGGTCTAGTTGGTTAGTAATGCATGTTAGTGTCGTAATGCTTAGTTATGCAGCATTAATAATAGGTTCTTTACTTTCAATGTCCGTTTTGTTTATTAATAAAAATAAGCCGCTTCAAATCAGAAGTAGTTCTACAGGTATAGGAGGATTTAAACTTTCAAATAGCTATTCTGTAAATGATTTAGTTGAACCTATTGAATTTTCTCATTCAGAAGAATTAGATACATTAAGTTATCGTTCTATATTAATTGGCTTTGTTCTTTTAACTCTTGGTTTAATTTCAGGTGCGGTTTGGGCTAATGAAGCTTGGGGCACATGGTGGAGTTGGGATCCAAAAGAAACATGGGCATTTATCTCATGGTTGTTTTATGCCGCTTATCTGCATATGAGAATAAGCAAGGGTTGGCAAGGACGTAGACCGGCATTATTAGCATCTACAGGCTTTTTAGTAGTTTTAGTATGTTATTTAGGAGTTAATTTTTTAGGAATAGGGTTACATAGTTATGGCTGGATATTTGGGTGATTTGTTAATCTCCCAGAATATTTATTGAGGTTCAGAAAGAACATTTCCCTTTTGAGCTTCTTGTGCAACTTTTCTCAAGTCATCACATCCCTCTTTTAATGTTGGGTAAGCAAACATTCCACTACCTGCAATAAAACAATTAGCTCCAGCATCTGCACATTGTGAAATAGTCCAATTTGCTTTTATTCCCCCATCAACTTCAATATCTACATTTAAGTTTTTTTCGATAACAAATTTTCTTATTTCTCTGATTTTATTAAGCATTGTTGGTATATAAGCTTGTCCACCAAAGCCTGGATTAACTGTCATAACTAAAACATGATCAACCATATCCATAATGTTTTTAATCATTTCAAAAGGAGTATGAGGGTTTAATGCAACAGAAGGAGATCCTCCTAAATCTCTTATTCTCCCAAGAACTCTATGCAAATGAATATTTGCTTCGGCATGAGCTATTACTACTCCTGGTTCACCATTCGTCCCTTTTGTGGCGTTTACATAAGATTCAAGCATGGTTTCGCAGTTGTATTGACTAACCATTAATTGAGTTTCAAAAGGGACATTGCAATATTTCCTGCACGCCGCAATCATTTCAGGACCGAATGTAAGATTTGGCACGAAATTCCCATCCATTACATCAAATTGAATTCTATCTACCCCAGCTTCCTCGAGCTCTTTCACACATGCCCCCATATTTGCCCAATCTGCTGGTAAAACTGAAGGAATTATTTGGATTGGTCTATTAACACCAGCTAAATTTGTTTGATTTGACTCAGTCATTTAATTTTTAAAATATTTAATAAAGATACTATATTTAGTTGTTTATTCCTAATTTCAAGTCACGGCCTGATAAAGTATCACCTGTAAAGAGTTAAAAAAAGCTTACTAGCATAATAATTCTTATAAAAAATGACATTTTTTATGAGATCATACTCAAAACCTTTAAGAAAATCCTCAAAATTTAATTGTGAATCAAACTTTAATTCAAGAAATTCTCGAAGTTGTCGAGCAAGCAGCTATTGCCTCAGCAAAACTAACAGGACTTGGTCAAAAAGATGAAGCTGATGCTGCAGCTGTAGAAGCAATGAGATTGCGAATGGGCAAAATTGAAATGAAAGGGAAAATTGTTATTGGAGAAGGTGAAAGAGATGAAGCACCTATGCTTTATATAGGTGAAGATGTTGGTAGTGGAAATGGCCCAGGGGTTGACTTTGCAGTAGATCCTTGTGAAGGAACAAATCTTTGTGCGAATAATCAAAGAGGTTCTATGGCGGTTTTGGCTGCCTCTAATACGGGTGGTCTTTTTAATGCGCCTGATTTTTACATGAACAAATTAGCAGCGCCTCCTGCGGCCAAAGGTAAAGTAGATATTAGAAATTCAGCTACTGAAAACTTGAAGATACTAAGTGATTGCTTGGGTCTTTCTATTGATGAGCTTACTGTAGTTGTAATGGATAGAACTAGACATAAAGATTTAATTAAAGAGATTCGAGGATGTGGTGCAAAAGTACAACCGATTTCTGATGGTGATGTTCAAGCTGCTATTGCATGCGGTTTTGCAGGAACTGGAACACATTGCTTGATGGGTATAGGTGCAGCTCCAGAGGGTGTTATCTCAGCCGCCGCAATGAGAGCTCTCGGCGGACACTTTCAAGGTCAACTAGTTTATGATCCGGCAATCGCTCAAACTTCTGAATGGGCTGATTACACAAAAGAAGGAAATATAAAACGTCTTAATGAAATGGGCATAACAGATATAGATAAAATCTATGAAGCAAATGAATTGGCATCGGGAGAAAATGTTGTTTTCGCTGGAAGTGGAATAACTGATGGATTATTATTTGACGGAGTTAAATTTGAAAGGGATTGTGTTAGAACAAGTAGTTTAGTTATTAGTACATTAGATAGTACTGCAAGGTTCACAAATACTGTCCATATAAAAGATGGTGCTAAGAGTATCAGCCTTTAAAAATTCACTTTTGATTTTATGCATATTGTTGTCGTCGGACTGAGTCATCGCACGGCACCTGTCGAAGTGCGTGAGAAGTTAAGTATTCCTGACCAATCCATAACAGAGTCATTGAAAGCATTAAAAGCTTTCTCTGATGTATTAGAGGTGTCAATTTTAAGTACTTGTAATAGGCTGGAAATATATGCGTTAGTAAAGGATAAAAATACTGGAATTTCATCTATTAAAGAATTCATATCAGAATATTCTGGAATTATTTTTGAAGATTTAAATCCACATCTTTTTTGCTTTAGACAGGAAGAAGCAGTTTTGCATTTGATGAAAGTCTCTGCAGGACTCGATAGCCTCGTTTTAGGGGAAGGACAAATCCTTTCGCAGGTAAAAAAAATGATGAGATTAGGTCAAGAGAATCAATCTACTGGACCAATTCTTAATAGATTATTAACTCAATCAGTTAGTACAGGTAAAAAAGTAAGATCCGAAACAAATTTAGGAACTGGAGCTGTGTCAATCAGTTCAGCAGCGGTAGAACTAGCTCAATTAAAAATTGGACAAGAAAAGGGTTTTGATACTCTTGTAAGTTTGGAATCAGAGAACGTTCTTGTAGTTGGCGCCGGACGAATGAGTAGGCTTTTAATAACTCATTTAAAATCAAAAGGATGTCATAAACTTATCCTTTTAAATAGAAATATTGATAGAGCATTAAATCTTGCTCAAGATTTCCCTGATTTAGAGATTGTTTGTAAAGGGTTAAACGAATTAGAAGAAAACATATCATTATCTTCGCTTGTTTTCACCAGTACTGCTTCTGAAGAGCCAATTATTGATCTCACAAAAATTGAAAAAATAAATTTGAGTAATAGACTTAAATTTATCGATATTGGCGTACCGAGAAATATATCTAATGATGTCAAACAACATGAATTTGTAAAATCATTTGATGTTGATGACTTACAAGAGGTCGTTTCAAGAAATCAAGAATTTAGACAGAAAATAGCAAAGGAAGCGGAATCTTTAGTAGAAGAAGAAAGAATCATTTTTCTAGAATGGTGGGCAAGTTTAGAGGCCGTTCCAGTAATTAATAAACTTAGATCAGATTTGGAGTTAATTAGAAAAGAGGAATTGCAAAAAGCACTTAGCAGAATGGGACCTGATTTTTCGGCTAGAGAAAGAAAAGTTGTGGAAGCTCTGACTAAAGGAATAATTAATAAAATACTTCATACGCCGGTCACCAAGTTGAGAAGTCCTCAATCAAGAGAAGAAAGACAAGTTTCTTTGAAAATCGTTGAAAAATTGTTTTCTTTGGTAGAAGAGGATAAAAATAACTAACTTTTTTCGATTTATATTAAGTTTTTCCAGTGATTTATCGAAATACCTTTGTAAACTGACCATTTGTATTTCTAAATATGCCCATAATCAGTTACTTTAAATAATTGTATATCTACCTCCATTAGATTGAATGAAGCGTGTGTTGGCCATAATCCTCGGAGGAGGAAAAGGTTCTAGACTTTACCCTCTAACAAAAATGAGGGCTAAACCTGCTGTGCCATTGGCAGGTAAGTATCGTTTGATAGATATTCCGATTAGTAATTGTATAAATTCAGGCATTGAAAAAATGTACGTATTGACCCAGTTCAATAGTGCATCTCTTAATAGACATATAGGAAGAACCTATAATTTAAATGGCCCTTTTGGCCAAGGATTTGTGGAGGTTTTAGCTGCACAACAGACTCCTGATAGTCCGAAGTGGTTTGAAGGTACTGCTGATGCTGTAAGAAAATACCAATGGTTATTTCAAGAATGGGATGTTGATGAATATTTAATATTGTCAGGTGATCAACTGTATAGAATGGACTACAGTTTATTTGTTCAACATCATAGAAATAATGGTGCCGATTTAACTGTTGCAGCTTTGCCAGTTGATGAAACTCAAGCAGAAGGTTTTGGCCTAATGAGAACCGATGAAGTAGGAAATATAAAAGAATTTAGTGAAAAGCCTACTGGAGAGAAGTTGAAGGCTATGGCAGTAGATACTTCAAAATTTGGATTAAGTAAGCAGTCAGCTGCAGAAAAACCATATCTAGCCTCTATGGGGATTTACGTTTTTAGCAGAAATACTCTTTTCGATCTTCTAAATAAATTTCCTAATTATACGGATTTTGGTAAGGACATAATTCCAGAAGCCCTCAATAGAGGGGATACTCTTAAAAGTTATGTATTCGATGATTATTGGGAAGATATCGGCACAATTGGGGCATTCTTTGAGTCCAACCTTGCATTGACTGAGCAACCAAAACCTCCATTTAGTTTTTATGATGAGAAATTTCCAATTTATACGAGACCTAGATTTTTACCTCCTTCTAAACTTGTAGATGCTCAAATTACTGATTCAATTGTTTGTGAAGGCACAATCTTGAAGTCATGCAGTATTTTACATTGTGTTTTAGGTGTAAGAAGCAGGATTGAAAGTGACTCGGTTCTTGAGGATACTCTTGTTATGGGAGCCGATTTCTTTGAATCCCCTGAAGAGAGGATTGAATTAAGAAAAGGGGGCGGAACGCCTCTTGGAGTAGGTGAAGGGACTACTGTAAAAAGAGCAATTCTTGATAAGAATACAAGAATTGGCGATAATGTCGTGATCATTAATAAAGATCGAGTAGAAGAAGCAGATAAGCCAGAATTAGGCTTTTATATCAGAAATGGAATTGTTGTAGTAGTTAAAAATGCAACTATTGCAAACGGAACTGTTATTTAATTCTTTTCCATCATTTTTCGCTGACATAAGTATTTTTTTTGAGCAATTTTGTTGAGATGCAGGCACACTGTATTTATTGAGTTTTTTAATTTTTTATGTCCAAGGCACATTTTGGTTTAATAGGTCTTGGTGTTATGGGCGAAAATTTAGTTCTTAACGCAGAGAGAAATGGATTTTCTAGTGTAGTTTTTAATAGGACTTACTCAAAAACCGAAGAATTTTTACAAGGTCGTGGCCTTGGGAAGAATATAGAAGGAGCTGAAACTCTTCAAGAATTTGTTAATAAGCTAGAGAGACCTAGAAGAATTCTAATGATGGTAAAAGCTGGGCCCGCAACGGATGCTGTCATTGATAATATTTCTGGATATCTCGAGGAAGGAGATTTATTAATAGATGGAGGCAACTCTCAATTTAAAGATACAGAAAGAAGGGTGAATACTCTTGAAAGTAAAAGTTTTGGATACATTGGGATGGGAGTCTCTGGAGGGGCTAAAGGAGCTTTAGAGGGTCCAAGTATGATGCCCGGTGGTACTAAGGCTTCATATGATGCAATAGAAAGCTTATTAACAAAAATGGCTGCCAAAGTTGAAGACGGACCATGTGTTGCATATATTGGACCAGGAGGTTCA
Organism: uncultured Prochlorococcus sp.; assembly: GCA_902578845.1. The sequence goes on along the minus strand of CACHEM010000013.1, from coordinate 16,593 downwards.
GGTCATTTTGTGAAAACTGTTCATAACGGAATTGAATATGGAATTGAACAAATACTTGCAGAAGCTTATGACCTTATGAAGAGAGTCAAAGGTATGAACGGTCAGCAAATGTCTGAGGTATTTGGTATTTGGAATAATACTGATGAATTAGCTTCTTATCTTGTTGAGATAACAGAGATTTGTCTATCTACAAAAGATGAGATAACTGGAGATGATGTCGTGGAAAAAATATTAGATAAAGCTGGCCAGAAAGGTACAGGGTTATGGACTGTTGTAAGTGCTCTAGAACTGGGGGTATCAGTCCCAACTATTTATGCATCTTTAAATGCAAGAGTAATGAGTTCTTTAAAAGAGCAACGTAGTGAGATTGAAAAAACTCTTCCATCTAAAGAGATAGAGGCTTTTGATTTAGGTAATATATCAGATGGAATGAAACCTTTATTTGATGCTGTAGTCCTTGCCACAATTGCTAGTTATGCCCAGGGTATGGACATTTTAAGAGAAGCATCTGCAGTATATAACTACAGTTTGAATATGCCGTCAATTGCTCAAATTTGGAAAGGTGGTTGCATAATTAGATCAAAACTATTAAGTAAAATTCAAGATGCTTATACCAAAGATCCTAATCTAAAAAATTTAATTTTTGATGATTGGTTCAATAATGAAATTGCGACAAGATTAGATAACTTAGCTAAAGTTGTTTCTTTATCCACAAAAGCTGGTATACCAGTACCATGTCTATCCAGTACCCTAGATTATTTGAATAGTTATAAAACTAATAGACTTCCTCAGAACCTGGTTCAGGCAATGAGAGATTGTTTTGGCTCTCATACATATGAAAGAATTGATAAGGAAGGTAGTTTTCATACTGAATGGATGAAATGATTGAAAAGGTTAAAAATGGATATACAATTAACATTTACAAAGAAAAGTTAGAGCTATCTACAGCGGTTTTTAAGTTTATTGAAAGTCACATTATTCATACTTTAAAAAAGAAAGACAGGTTTAAATTTTGTGTAAGTGGAGGTTCAACTCCTAAATCTGTCTATAAGCTTTTATCAAAAAGTGATCTTAGATGGGATATGGTTGATGTCTTTTTAGGGGATGAAAGATGTGTTGATCCAAATTCAGAATTGAGTAACTCGTTAATGTTGAAGAATTCATTGTTAACTAATTTTGGATCTAAAGCTTTTTTTTATGAAATTTTCAATGATTTAAATGTTGATGATGAAGCTACAAAAAATCAATTTATTTCTAAATTATTTGAAAAATGCGGATCAAACCCTCCAACTTTTGATTTAACATTATTAGGTCTTGGAGACGATGGTCATACAGCCTCACTATTCCCTTATCAAAAAAATAATAATGTAGATGATTTTGTTATTTTTAATGAAGGCAAAGGTTTAAAAAGAATTTCATTAACTCCAAAGGTTCTTTCAGCTTCTTCAAAGATAGTATTTTTAGTTAGTGGAGCTTCTAAAAGAATTGCTCTTGAGAGGTTATTAGATGAAAAAGAGCCACCAGATAGAACACCATCAAAATTAATAAAATCTATTAATCAAATTTCAATATTTTGTGATCAGGAATCAGCAAATGAATTAGAAATTTAGTTAAAGTCTATTAATGTTTTAAATTTTTTAATGAGTAAGAAAAAATTTTTATTCCAGAAAAAGGAGTTCGATGGTTGGAAAACATTGAATGATACTGTTATGGGCGGATCAAGTTCAGCTTTTTGTGAAATTTCAAATTCGGGTTTGATATTAAAGGGTAATATTGTCGAGAAAGCAGGAGGATTTGTTAGTTGTAGATCGTCTATATATAAACCTTCTTTAAATGTATCTGAGTATTCATCCTTTGAATTAAATATTGATGGACAAGGAAGAACTTTTAAATTTGCTATCGCTTGTGAAGATGATCTACTAGGACTAACCGAATTTATTCCGGGTGGACTTAGATGGATTAAATCATTCCCAACAAAAAAATTCGGGACAACAAATGTTCAAATTCCTTTTAGTGAGTTAAAACCTTCAGTAAGAGCTAATAAAGTACGTTTTCCATTTAAATTCAAGCCATCTAAAATAAAAAGATTGCAATTACTACACTCTAAGTTCGGTGATGATGGATTACTTAATAATGAGTTTATACAGGGTTCAATAAAAGTTTTAATTAAATCAATAAGTGTTATTTGAAATTCCACCTAAAAATATAGATAGCTTAATCGCTAAGTCAGCAGATTTAACAAATAAACCTTTTGTTCATTCTGTAGTAAAAATAAATGGTGAATACGAATTCGAAGATGAAGATATTGATTTAACAGTTAATATCTTATGTCGAGATAAAGAAGGTAAAAGATTAGAAATTTATGATCTTGAATTAGAACTTTTTAAATCAAATAAAGAGTTGGTTTTAGTAATCTCTAAGCTTAACTTCCCTGATGAACCAATATTATGGTGTGGAGTTAAAACATTATGGATGGATAGCAATAATGGAAAAAAATGCAACTCACCAAAATACAGCGCTAGATTGGAAAATTTAGCAAATAGGATAAAAAGTTTTATTGATTAAGAAAATAAAATTTGAGCTGATTTATAAATCAGTAACAGCCCCTAAACTTGATGTGCTTACGATTCTCGAATATTTTGAAAGAATTCCTCTTTTGTATTTTTGAATAGGTTTTACCCAATCTTTTTTTCTTTTTTCTAATTCTTCGTCAGATAAATCGACTTTAATTAGTTGTTTTACAGCATCTACTGTAATTAAATCACCTTGTTTTATTAGAGCAATATTTCCTCCTACAGCAGCCTCTGGAGCTATGTGACCCACAACAAGACCATAGGTACCCCCGCTAAATCTGCCATCGGTAATTAAAGCCACCTTCTCTCCTAGCCCTTGACCAACAATCGCAGATGTTGGAGCTAACATCTCTCTCATGCCTGGACCTCCTACAGGACCTTCGTTTCTAATAACAACAATATCACCAGCTTTGATATCGTTATTTAATATCGATTTTAAACAATCCTCTTCACTTTCAAAAATCTTTGCGGGACCTTTTAATACAGGGTTTTTTACTCCGCTAATTTTGGCTACAGAACCTTCGCTCGCTAAGTTACCTTTTAATATCGCTAGATGTCCTTTTTTATAAAGAGGGTCATCTATGTCTCTTATGACATTTTGATTTGTTGGAGGCTTATCTGGAATATTCTGTAAGTATTCTGAGATGGTTTTGCCTTCAATGTTTTTGCAATCGCCATGAATTAGTCCTGCATTCAAAAGTATTTTCATTACTTGTGGAATCCCACCAGCCTTATGAAGATCCACTGTCACATATTTACCACTCGGTTTAAGATCACAAATAACGGGTACTTTTTGTCTGATTCTCTCAAAATCATTAATGTTGATATCTATTCCTGCAGTATTCGCAATAGCTAAGATGTGCAATACTGCATTTGTTGATCCTCCAATTGCCATAATTACTGATATCGCATTTTCAAATGCTTTCTTTGTCATTAGATCTAGAGGTCTTAATTCTTTTTCTATTGCAGAGACTAATATCTCAGCACTTTTATCTGCACTTAGTTCTTTTTCAAGATCTTCAGCAGCCATAGTGGAACTGTGAGGAAGACTTAACCCTAATACTTCAATAACCGCAGACATTGTATTAGCTGTAAACATTCCTCCACAGCTGCCAGCACCAGGAATACAATTTTTTTCAACTTGGATTAGCCTTTCTTCATTAATTTTACCTGATGTTAATTGTCCAACAGCTTCAAATGCACTAACAACAGTAAGATCTTCTCCATGCAATTTCCCAGGTTTGATTGTCCCTCCATAAATGAAAATTGAGGGAATATTCATTCTTGCAATCGCAATCATGGCACCCGGCATATTTTTATCACATCCACCTATGGCAAGTACTCCATCCATACTCTGAGCATTGCATGCTGTTTCAATTGAATCAGCAATAACTTCTCTTGAAACTAGGGAATATTTCATGCCCTCTGTTCCCATAGAAATCCCATCACTTACTGTTATAGTCCCAAACATCTGAGGCATCCCACCTGATCTTTTTATTGACTCTTCAGCTTTAAGAGCTAACTTATTTAAACCCATATTGCATGGTGTTATGGTGCTGTATCCATTTGCAACTCCAATAATAGGTTTATTAAAATCTTCATCATTAAATCCAACAGCTCTTAACATCGATCTGTTAGGGGATCTTTGCACACCTTGGGTTATTGCAGATGATCTGAGTTTATTCATATTATTTGAGAACCTTTTTTATTCTATTGCCCCAACTCTTCAAGTTGCTTCCTTACATCAGCAATTGCAGAATTAAGTTGCTCAACTTTCTTCTCCAGATTCTCTCCTTCAACTTCATTAATATTTTCATTTGAATCAATCGCTTCTGAGCCGTCTTGAATTCTGGAGGAATACATCATTGCTTTTTGTTTTTTTTCCTCCTTTCTTTTGTCTGCTTCGGATATTAACCACCAAGCTAGACCTGCTGCTCCAATAAAAGCACCGCTTATTAATGATAAAAGATTATTTGAAGACGAATCTCTGTATTCAGACATTGGTAAAATATTTACTCCTATATTCTATATTAGTTCTTATCTTGAAATATAGTACCTAAACGCGATAGAGGATTCCCAATACCCGGTACTAATAATTGTGTTTTTTCGTCTTCCTCATCTATGCAAGAAGTGTAAATTACCTGATTAGGGAGTAATTTCGCAATTTCATTTAACCCTTTATTTGAGCAAATAGCAGTTATTAAAAGAATCCTATTTGAATCAACACCTAATTCCTTTAATTTGATTAAAGTTTCTAATGTTGCTGATTTTGTTGTTATTTGTCCTGAATAAAATATAACTCCTTCATTTGATTCAATAGTTTTAGGAAGTTCTCCTAATGAGAGGGTTGAATTAGGAATTACTTCTTTGGATCCAAACCAAAGAGATAACCCTTCGGGCAACATTGCGAGCACTTTTATTGGATAATCATTATTAATAAAGAATCCATCTGCGTCTCCATTATCAGTATTTACTATTTCTTTTTTATATGGCAGCCAATTACGTAATGCTTCATATGTAAGCCATTTCCCTAATTGTTCATATCCTGTTGAGTACAAAATATTTGGAGTATTTTTTTCTCGCAATATTGAAAGCCAATGTTTTATTAATGGATGAGGAGGAACAATAACCTTTAGTGACATTGCCATATATTTTCCTTTAAGATACTCTTACAAACTTTAAATACTTAAGTTCTAAAATACAGTCTTATTATGATTAAATCAATTGTTTTCCCCTCACTAAAGAATGCATTAATTACTTTGTTATTAGTTGGGATTTTATTTTTTAATTCTGTGAATTCTGCATGGGCTAAAAGACCTCCTGAGATTAGAAACCAGCAAGACCTTAATTTAGAGCCAGATATGCATGGTCAAGACTTAAGCGGTAACGAATACGTTAAGTTTGATTTGAATGGGTTTAATTTCAGTGAAAGTAATTTAGAAGGGGCCGTATTCAATAATAGTAAATTGCAAAACTCAAAGTTTACTGGAGCAAATTTAAGAGATGCACTAGCTTATGCAACAGACTTTACAGATGCTGATCTTTCGGATGTTAATTTTACTAATGCTTTATTAATGGAGAGTAATTTTGAAGGTGCAAAAATAGATGGTGCAGATTTTACTGATGCTGTTCTTAGTCGTACACAACAAAAACAATTATGTGCGATTGCTAATGGCACAAATAGTTCTACAGGAGAGAGTACCGAATATAGCTTAGGTTGTTAATTTTCAAAGATGAAAAAAAAAATTCCAGTTATTGTTGTTTCGGGATTTCTAGGTTCAGGTAAAACAACTTTACTAAGATATCTATTAAAAGAGAGTAATAAAAAATTTGGTTTAATAATTAATGAATTTGGTGATGTTGGAATTGACGGTGATTTGATTAAAAGTTGTGATAAATGTGATGAATCTGAAGACGACTGCGTAATCGAATTAAATAATGGATGTTTATGTTGTACTGTTCAAGATGATTTTGTTCCATCAATAAAAGCTCTCCTAGAATTTAATCCTCCTATCGAATCAATAATTATAGAAACAAGTGGCTTGGCACTACCAATTCCTTTAATTCAAGCACTTAACTGGCCTGAGATTAGGTCTTCCATCTATCTTGATGTAGTTGTTGGCATCGTTAATGGAGAATCAATGCTTAATGGTTCACCAATTAATGATTTAAATACAATAACAAAACAATATAATGAAATAGATAAAATTGATCATAACGCCACTATAGATGAACTTTTTGAGGAGCAACTAGAAGTTTCTGATATCGTTTTAGTCTCAAGATCAGATATCTTAAATGATTATCAGTTTGACGTTGTAAAAAATAAAATTCAAGGAAGTCTAAACTCATCTACACCAGTCCTTAAATCCAAGAATGGCAAAATTGATTTAAATTATCTATTTGACTTTAATTTTAAAAAAGAAACTTATAAACAATTTTTATCGGAAGAACATGACCATAATCATGTTGAGCTTGTATCAGATTCATTTAAATTAAATTATTTCCTCGAAAAAAATGACTTTGAAAAGGAGATGTCAAAAATCTTGGATGAATTAAACATTCTTCGAATAAAAGGACGAATTTGGATACCAAACAAATCATTGCCTTTACAAATACAAATTGTTGGAAAGAAAATTAATACTTGGTTTGAAGAAGCTCCAGATAATTGTTGGAGACCAAATGATAATGCTGGGCTTGAATTAGTAATAATTTCCTTTGATGAAGAATCTATAAAAAATTTCAATAGAAAAATTAAAGAGAAATTTAAGATTTTAAGTGACCCAAAAATAGCAATTTGATTTTATAGTTAGCTGTCGGCAGACTAACTACAGTAGATAGCCCAAGATGGAAAATCCAAAAATTACTTTAAAACAAATAATCTCTGACGAAGTTACATCAATTGATAAAATAAAATGTTCAAAATGTGGAGGGGCAGGAAATTTTAAAACACATGATAATTCAAGGAGAACTTGTTTAGTTTGTTTTGGTAGAGGCTACATAAACATTTAATAACTCAGAAAACCTTTAGGTAAAAATATTTGTTTATTAATCAATAGTTCTTTTTATTAAAATTTAAACTAATCTTCTAGTAGAAATTAATTTTTAATTGGACCAATTTGCTGTAAAAGTTTTTGTAAGACTAAGACCTTCAGTTTTAGATCCAGCAGGGGAAGCTACCAAATCTGCTTCAATAAAACTTGGAGCCGAGGGAATAAAATCATTACGTATAGGAAAAATGATTGAGGTAAAAATAGAAGGTAATGGCGAAAACGAAGTAAGAGAAAAAATAGATTTATTGTGTGATAGGTTATTCGCAAATACTGTTATTGAAGATTATGAGTATTCACTAGAAAAATTATAAGATGGATAATTTTACTGTAGGAGTTGTTGTATTCCCTGGTTCTAATTGTGATCGTGATGTTTCTTGGGCATTGGAAGGTTGTTTAGACATAAGAACAAAATACTTGTGGCATGAGTCTTCAGATTTAAGCGATGTAGATGCAATAGTTTTACCAGGAGGATTTAGCTATGGTGATTATTTAAGATGCGGAGCAATAGCGAGATTCTCTCCATTAATAAATGCTTTGGATGACTTTGTGAAAAGTGGAAGAAGAGTTTTAGGAATTTGTAATGGGTTCCAAATTTTGACAGAATCAGGCTTTTTGCCTGGTGCCCTTACTGCAAATAAAAATCTTAATTTCATCTGTGATGATGTTGAACTTGATATTGTTTCTTCAAAAGGAGGTTGGTTTAATGATGGAAGTGAAAAACAAGCTATTAAGTTACCCATAGCGCATGGGGAAGGAAGATATCATTGTGATTCTGATACTTTTAAAAAACTTGTAGATAATGAATTGATCGCTTTGAGATATAAAAATAATCCTAATGGATCCTTATTCGATATCGCAGGCATAACTAATGAAAAGGGTAATGTTCTTGGTTTAATGCCTCATCCAGAGCGAGCATGTGACAAGACAATTGGTGGAATTGATGGTCTCTTTACATTAAAATCATTAATATTGAAATAAAAAAAGACCTCCAATTTTGAAGGTCTTTTTTTTGTCTGATTCAGTTATTAATTAAACAGTAGCTTTTACTTTTGGGTCTAAATCACCTTTAGCGTAAAGATCAGCAAAGTAATTAGTGCTATTTTGCTTGATCTTACTTGCTTGACCTTCGCACCAGAACTGCTTGTATCTGTCAAGACAAACTTGCTTCATGTATTTTCTGGCAGGTTTGTTGAAATGTCTTGGGTCAAAGTTTGCCTTATCAGCAAATGCTGCCTCTCTTACCGCGGCAGTGAAAGCAAGCCTATTATCAGTGTCAATGTTGACTTTCCTTACTCCATTTCTTATTCCCTCTTGAATCTCTTCAACAGGAACACCATAGGTTTGAGGAATTTCACCACCATATTTATTAATGATATCCAACCATTCTTGAGGAACTGAACTAGATCCATGCATTACAAGATGGGTATTTGGAAGTGCTTTATGAATTTCAGCAATTCTGCTTATTGCAAGAACTTCTCCTGTGGGTTTCCTTGTGAATTTATAAGCACCATGACTTGTACCTATAGCAATAGCTAATGCATCAACTTTTGTTTTGGCAACAAAATCTGCAGCTTCTTCTGGATCAGTCAAAAGCATGTCAGTAGAAAGTTCACCTTCAAATCCATGACCATCTTCTGCTTCACCTTTTCCTGTTTCTAATGAACCTAAGCAACCTAATTCTCCTTCAACACTAACTCCAACTGAATGAGCAAAATCTACAACTTTTTTAGTAACTGCAACATTATATTCGTAACTAGCGGGTGTTTTTGCATCTGCCTCTAGAGAACCATCCATCATTACTGATGTGAAACCATTTATTGCTGCTGAATAGCATGTGGATGGCTCATTACCATGGTCTTGGTGCATTACTACTGGAATATTAGGATATGTTTCTGTGGCGGCAAGTATTAGATGACGTAGGAAAATTTCTCCTGCATAATTTCTTGCCCCTCTTGAAGCTTGGAGGATTACAGGACTATCCGTTTCATATGCAGCTTCCATGATTGCTTGAACTTGCTCAAGGTTATTAACATTGAAAGCTGGAATACCGTAACCATTCTCAGCAGCGTGATCTAAAAGTAGTCTTAGTGGAACGAGGGCCATAATTAAAATAAGTTAAATGCTATATAAAGCATATGTTTCCGAGAGTTTAGTATAAATAGGTATCAAATGTCACGTCATTAGATATACAAAATACTAAATTAGAGAAACTAATTTTATGACCCAGAGTATATTTTTAAGGTTTTTAAGTTAATAAGTGTAGCCTGCTACAAACAATTGCTCATCAGATGAAGGTTGAGATCCAGCTACGTAGGCACCTTTTGAGGCTTCAGAGTTTGCTTGAGCTCTTGCTATTAATGCTTTTTGACCTCCTTCAACGTCGCTTCCTTTCCAGGCCTTTAAGCATGAGTGCTGTAATGCTCTTCCATAGGAGAATGAAACATTCCATAAAGCTTTCCTATAAAGAGTGTTCATATTATTTAAATAAACAGAAGCAGCTTCTTCACTTAACCCTCCTGATAAGAAAACTATTCCAGGAACAGATGCAGGAACGCATCTTTCCATAGTTCTAATTGTCATTTCAGCAACTTTCATAGGATCAGCCTTTGTTGGACAATCTGCTCCATTAACAGTCATAGAAGGTTTTAATAGAGTGCCTTCTAGAAAAACTCCATTTGCTTGACAGGCAATATAAACCTGCTTTATTACCTCTTCTTGAACTTCAGAAGTTTTTTCAATAGTATGGTCGCCGTCCATTAAGATTTCAGGTTCAATAATTGGTACCAACCCTGATTCTTGAACTGATCTTGCATACCTTGCTAATCCCCAAGCATTCTCTTGAATTGATAGTTTTGAAGGACAACCATCATTTGTAATTTGCAGAACTGCTCTCCACTTTGCAAATCTAGCACCTTGTTCATAATATTTTGCTGCTCTTTCAACTAACCCATCTAAGCCAGAGCAAAAAGTTTCTACATCTCCTCCTCCTGGAAGTGGATTTAGACCTTTATCTACCTTTATACCTGGAATGATACCTAAATCATTTAGTTTCTTGACCATTGACTCACCATCTTGGTGATTCTGATAAAGAGTTTCTTCGAAGAGAATCGCTCCACTTATATATTTACCAAGACCTTCTGTAGTAAAAAGCATTCCTCTGTATGCCTTCCTATTGTCTTCAGTATTCTCAACGCCAATTCCATCGAGTCTTTTACCGACTGTTTTAGTAGATTCATCTACCGCTAATATCCCTTTTCCTTTAGAAGCTAGTAATTGAGCATTTTCTTTAAGCTCATTTTTGTAATAATTTAAAGCCATTCTTTAATAATTCAGTTCAATTGATTTTTCCAGAATATGAAAAAAAAATAAAATCAATCCAATACTTTATCGGGTGATAATTGCTACTTATAAATGTATAACCTTAAATTTTGATACTTAATCCACTTTTCGAAGATTCTCTTATGGCTTCGCAAACTTTATGACTAGCAAGTCCCTCACATAAGCCTGGGATTACAGGTGTTCCATTAATTATACTCTGAGCCCATAAATTTTGAATTCTCAAAACTGGAGCTATTCTCCCATCAGTCCATGTTTTTTCAAAATTAAAACTTGAATCTGCAGTTAGATTTTGTATTTTATTTGCGTTGTTTGAATATTTCAAATTAAAACCATGTACATAATCTTTTTGGTTTTCGCTTTTAAGAATAAGTGAACCTTCGCTTCCATATATTTCTAAACTAAATCCTCTACCATTTTTAGAAATCGATGATAAAGATACCTGACATGGAATAAGATTCGAGCTGTAGTTTGATATTTCTATATTGGCTAAACATACATCTTCACTTGTAACATCATTTAAATCAGATGAATTAGGTAAAGGTCTTTTTTTTATTGATGTTGCTAATTTGCCAGACACGTTTATGGCTTCTCCAAAAAACCAATTCAACATATCGAATGCATGAGTGCCTAAGGCGCCAATAACTCCTCCACCTTTTTCTTCCAAAGAATACCAATTCCAGGATCTTTTGGGGTCGGATCTACTGCCCATTAACCAATCTAATTTGACTAAATATATATCTCCTAAGATACTTTCATCAATAAGTTTTTTTGTCTGAAGGAAAAGAGGTACTGCTCTATATTCAAAATCAACACATACGCTTAAATTATTAATCAAAGATATTCTCTGAAGCTCTTCAATTTCTGAGGAGGATATTGAAACAGGTTTTTCTAGTAGCAAATTTTTCTTATTCTCAAGAGCGCTTTTTGCCAATTTAAATCTTGATTCAGGAGGGCTAGCAATAATGATCCCATCAATTTCTGGAGATTTAATTAAGTCATTCCAATTATGAAAAAAATCTAGGCCCGTCTCTTTTTCTAATATCGATTTTTGCTTTTTCTCATAATGATAAATAGCTACAGGAGTGAAGTAATCAGACTCTTTTAGTGCCTCTAAATGAACTTTTTTACCAAACCCTAATCCAGCGATTGCTATTTTTAATTTTTTATTTTTAGAATTCATTCTTATCCATTAATAAATTCTGAACAACTATTTTCAATAACAACATCTATTAGTTCATCATTATTAGAAGTTCGCCATTTTGAATTAAATTGAGGGATTCCATTTATTGAAGTATCTTTGAACTTTTTTTCATCGCAATTAATTCTCATTACATAAAGTGATAACTCTCCATCATCATCAGAATTAGTTGGATTTTTAAAGAACTTTGTTAAAACACTTATTTCATTATTTGGAAGCTGCTTAATACTCCCTTTATCAAGCCATTCTTTCCCTTCATTATTCTCTTTTAGTAGGACCCAGTCAACATTTCCTATTCCATAACAATATGGAGTAAAATTTAAAATAAAAAATAAAAGACTTAAAGAAAAATAAAAAAGATTTGAAATAATTCTCATATTATATATTTGCTTTTGCAAGTTCTTTTACACCATGAATTTTTAAAATTTTAGTCAGAGTATCCTTGAGATCTTTCCTTTTAACTATTACATCAACAAAACCATGCTCAAGCAGATATTCAGCTGTTTGAAAATTATCGGGTAATTTTTCTCTTAATGTTTGTTCTATAACCCTTCTTCCAGCAAATCCAATAAGAGCTCTAGGTTCCGCTAAAATTAAATCACCTAACATTGCAAAGCTTGCTGTTACGCCCCCAGTGGTTGGATGAGTTAATAAGGGCATATAAAGAAGATTTTTTTCTTTATGTTTTTTTAGTGCTCCAGATATTTTTGCCATTTGCATGAGACTTAACATGCCTTCTTGCATCCTTGCGCCACCTGATGCACAAACAATAAGAATTGGAAAATTTTCTAAAGTTGCTCTTTCAATTATCCTTGTAATTTTTTCACCAACTACTGAACCCATGGATCCTCCCATGAATCTAAAATCCATAACAGCTAATGCTAAAGGCATTGAATTAACAGAACAGATACCTGTTACAACTCCATCTCTTAAACCTGTACCTGCTTGACTTTCTTTAATTCGATCAGCATATGATCTTCTATCTTTAAAACCTAAAGGATCTGTAGGACTTAGTGAACTATCAAACTCTTCGAATGAATTTTTGTCAGCAATTATATTTATCCTTTCATCGCTATTTATCCTATTGTGGTGACCACAATTATTACAAACATTGAAATTTGAAATTAGATCTTTTCTATAGGCTACTTGCGAACATTCTGAACATTTAACCCACAAACCATCTCCCTCATCAGTATCTTGAGAAACTTTCCCAACAAATTGATCTTTACGCCTTGCGGCAAACCAGTCGATTAATGACACAACGTTTCCTGTTTTTTCTATTTAAATCTAAATAAGGTACTTTTATCAAGAAAGATATATAAAAATTTGAGATCTTCTAGATTAAAAACTCCTGAAGTAAAAAATATAATGATTTGAGTTGATAATCGAAAATTAATTATTTATTTTTCTCTTCAATCATTTTATGAATTATTGGAGTGAGAATTAGTTCCATTGCAAAGCCCATTTTTCCTCCATTTACAACGATACTTGTTGGACTTGACATAAATGAATCGTTAATCATTCCAAGCAAGTATTGAAAATCAATCCCCCATTTCTCTCTTGCCCCTTTTCTGAAATGTATGATCACAAAGCTCTCATCAGGAGTTGGGATATTCCTGCATATGAAAGGATTAGAAGTGTCAATTGTGGGAATTCTTTGGAAATTAATATCGGTTTTGCTGAATTGGGGGCAAATGTGATTTATATAATCAGGCATTCTTCTCAATATTGTATCCACAATGGTTTCAGCTGAGTAACCTCTTTCTGCGTTATCTCTATGGATTTTTTGAATCCACTCTAAATTTGTTATCGGAACAACACCAACAAGTAAATCAGCATAAGATGCCACATTGTATCCATCACCCTCTACCCCGCCATGCAAACCTTCATAAAAAAGTACGTCTGTTCCCTCAGGAATATCTTCCCATGGAGTAAATTGCCCAGGTTCTAATGATGTCCCAAGTCTTGTATTATGTTCTTCTGCTTCTTCAAGACTATGTAGATAATATCTTTTCTTCCCTCCTCCAGTTTCACCATAGATTTTAAAAAGTTCTTCTAGCTTGTCAAAAAGATTAGCCTCTGGACCAAAATGAGAGAAATTTTCGCCTTTTGAAAGAGCGTCTGCCATAGCTTTTTTCATAGGCATTCTTTCAAATCTGTGGTAACTATCACCTTCTACAACTGCGGGAACAATATCTTCTCTGGCAAAAATATGCTCAAAGGCTCTTTTTACTGTACTTGTTCCTGCTCCTGAAGATCCTGTTACAGCAACTACTGGATGACGTTTTGACATTTTTTAAAAACAATATCTAATGATTCTGACAGGTAATATGCCAACTTTATGTTTAACTTAAAAATATTTTTTTATTTATTAATTTTTTTTTAAATTTCATCCATTATTTTTTTTCCGATTTCACTGCAAGATAAAACTTCAGAAGACCCATCAGCTAAATCTGCTGTTCTAAATCCTTTTGACAAAACTTTATCAATTGCATTTTCTAAATTTTCTGCAGCTTCTTCTTCACTTAATCCAATTTTTAACATCATGGAAGCAGATAAAAGCATTGCTATAGGATTCGCTATGTTTTTACCAGCTATATCAGGAGCTGAACCATGAACAGGTTCAAAAACACCAGGGCCACTATTGTTTAGAGAAGCAGATGGAAGCATACCAATAGAACCAGTTAACATTGCGGCTAAATCGCTTAAAATATCTCCAAATAAATTACTAGTTAAAATTACATCAAATTGACCAGGATCTCTGACTAATTGCATTGCGGCATTATCCACGTACATATTGCTTAGAGATATATTTTTATCTTTTGAGGTGATATTTAAAACTGTATCTCTCCACAATTGACTTACCTCAAGAACGTTTGATTTATCAACAGAACAAATTTTTTTATTTCTTTGGTTAGCAATTTTTATTGCTATTTCAGTTATTCTTTCTATTTCGACCGAATCATAAACCATCGTATTGAAAGCTTTTGGAATTTTTGTATTTGTTATATTTCCTCTTGGTTTTCCAAAATAAATTCCCCCTATTAATTCTCTTACAACAATAAGATCTACATGCTCAACAATTTCTTTTTTTAATGTACTTGCATCTAATAGTGATTTTCTTATTTTTACAGGCCTGATATTTGCGAAAAGGTTTAGGGCAGATCTTAACTTTAGTAACCCACTTTCTGGCCTTAATTCTCTTGCAAGAGAATCATATTTAATATCTCCAACACATGCTAAAAGAACAGCATCACTTTTTTTGCATTGATCTAGTGTCTCATCTGGAGCAGGAGTCCCATATTTTTCATAAGCTATCCCTCCAAATAATTTTTCAATAATCTCAATATCGAAATTATGATTTTTCGAAAGCTTGTTTAAAACTTTTTTTGAAACTTCTGAAATCTCTGGTCCAATTCCGTCTCCTGACAATAAAACAATCTTATAATTCTTCATTTAAATTTTTGTTTAATAGAACAATAAATTATTGCTTGTCTAATTGTCTAAGTTTTTTTGCCAATTCTGGTAATTTTTTAAAAATACTTGAACTCCTTAGCCATGATTTGTTTTCCATCGCAGGGAAACCACTAATTACCTTGCCATCTTCTATGTCACAATGGATTCCGCATTTTGAACTCGCTATGACATTATTACCAACTTTTACTCTATTATTGACTCCTACTTGCCCTGCTAAAATAACACCATCTCCAATATTTGCTCCTCCAGCGATACCAACTTGAGCTGCAAATGCACAATTCTTTCCAATTTTAACTCCATGGCCTATTTGTATTAAATTATCCAACTTTGTTCCCTCATCAATAAAAGTAAATCCAACTGCTGGTCTATCAATACAACAATTTGTTCCAATTTCTACAAAACTCATTATTTTTACGCCACCTTTTTGAGGCATCTTGACCCATTTGCCATTTTTAGGAATAAAACCAAATCCCTCTGATCCAATGACTGAATTTGAATTAATTACGCAATTATCTTTAAGTGTGGTATTTTCGTAAATAACACAATTTGGATGAATTATATTATTATTTCCTATTCGAACATTGCCTAAAATTGATGATCCAGGAAGAATACGATTATTTTCACCAATTACAGTATTTTCTCCAATATAGACATTAGGTCCAATATGGCAATCTGCTCCAATTATTGCTGTTTTATCTATAACTGCTGAAGCGTGAATTCCAGATTTGAAATTGATAGTTTTATATAAACAATCCAATACTTCTGCAAATGCAATTCTTGGATTTTTAACGATTATATTTGATATATTGAGTTTCTTCAGGGCACTAACGATTTCATCGTTTTTAGTAGTTATTATTGCTGATGCTTTAGTTTGAACTAATTTATCTTTAAGGATATTATTTTCTTCTAAAAAAGATATTTGATGTTTAACTGCAGTATCTAATGAGGCAGCATCATCTATATTTAAATCTTCGAAAATATTGGCACTAATAAAATTTGAATTTCCTTTTTTTATTAGATCAACTAAATCACTTAAAAGCATTTTTCAGTTTTAATTTTTTTCTAAGAGAGAGCAAGAACATCTCTGTGTACGACAATTATCGAGGAGTTGTTATTTTCTTTATTATTTAAGATACTTCTTAATTTGTCGCTACTTACTGATACTAAACCTTTTGCAACTTCTTTATCATTTGTATTGACGATTTTAACTGCCTGATTAATCATAAAGTTTCCTTCTACATTCTTAACACCAACTGCTAAAAGTGAGGCACCTTTTTTTTTAATTGCAAAAGAAGCGCCATCATCCAAAGTAATTTTCCCTACTGTTTGAATTGCATGTGAGAGCCAACTTTTTTGTTTCCTATAGGTTTTTCTACTGGATAAAATAAAGTTCCAATTTTATTTTCATTAAAAATTTCAATTAAGTTTTTTTTATTAGTTCCATCAACTAGTTGGA
>CACHEM010000012.1 GCA_902578845.1 uncultured Prochlorococcus sp. | reverse complement strand
AGAGTAGATAGAGATGTACCTCCTTTTTGTTTGGCCGAAGGGCATCCAGGAAGATTGAGAGGGTTAAATAGGATTGGAATTAAGAGAAGCGGATTAATGGAAAATAAAGATTTTGATTTAAAATTACTTCAAAGCACTTGGAATCTACTTTTTAAATCTGATGATGCGATTTCAAATTCATTAGAAAAAGTAATGAAAGGAGAATTAGATATTTCATCTTCAAGATTATGTAGTTTTTTAAAAGAGTCAATATCTAAAGAAAGACGAGGACCAATGCCTGTAGTTAATTTATGAAAAAAAAGATATTTATTAGTACTGGAGAAGTTTCTGGAGATTTGCACGGAAGTTTATTATCAAAAGCATTATTAGATGAAGCTAAAAAAAATTATATAGATTTAGAAATTTGCGGATTAGGCGGCGAAAGGATGAAAAAAGAAGGTGTAAAAATTCTTCAAGATACTACATCAATTAGTGCAATAGGAATTTGGGAGGCTTTACCTCTTATTATTCCAACAATAAGAATTCAGAAAAGGTTCTACAAATTACTAAAAAAACATCCTCCTGATTGCTTAATTTTGATTGATTATATGGGCCCAAACATAAAAATTGGCACTAAATTAAAAAGATCGAAGACTAAAATTCAAATTTTTTACTATATTGCACCTCAAGAGTGGGCTTGGAGGGTTGGAAATAATACTACAACAAATCTAATAAAGTTTTCTGATAAGATTTTTGCAATTTTCAAGAAAGAAGCAGCATTCTACAAAAAGAGGGGAGGCAATGTTTTGTGGGTTGGACATCCAATGATTGATTTGACAAAAAAACTTCCTCTAAAGAAAGATGCCAGAGCTACTCTAAATCTTCGCCCAGATCAAAGCATTATACTTTTAATGCCGGCATCAAGACCCCAAGAATTGCGATATATATTGCCTACTTTTATGAGGGCGGCTAAAAAATTACAACAAAAATATCCAAGTTTGATTGTCTATATTCCCTCCTGTCGGAGGGCTTTTGATGAAACATTCAAAAAAGCCTTTAGAAAGTATCAAGTTAAAGGCCTTGTTATTTCTCAAAAAGATAGTGCAAAATTAAAGCCTTATATTTATTCGCTTACTAAAATTGCTCTCTGTAAATCTGGGACAGTAAATATGGAATTAGCATTGTATGGAATACCACAGATTGTTGGTTATAGAGTAAGTAGGGTAACTGCTTTTATTGCTAAAAAAATTCTCAATTTCAAAGTGAAATTTATTTCCCCTGTAAATTTGTTAGTTAATAAATTAATAATTCCTGAGTTTGTACAAAAGGAGTTTGATGAAAAGAAAATTTTCTATAAATCTTGTAGGATTCTTGATGGGAAGTCAGAAAAAATAAAAATTAAAAAAGGTTATGCTTTTTTAAAAAAAGAATTAGGAGAAGAGGGCGTTGTCCAGAGAGCTGCTAAAGATATTATTAATTCTATTATTTGAACTTTATAATAAAAAAATGAAATATTTCTTACCTATAATAATTATTCTTTCAATATTTATTAACCCTGTAAACGCTTTTGCAGAGGAATTGATTCTTGCAGGAGGTTGTTTTTGGTGTTTAGAACATGATTTAGAGTCATTAAATGGGATAAATTTTGTACAAAGTGGCTATTCAGGTGGAGATTTACAAAATCCTACATACGAAAATCATGAAGGACATCAGGAAGTGGTTTTGGTGAACTATGATTCCAAATTGGTAACTTTACCCGAGATATTTAGGGTCTATTTTAGAAATATTGATCCTCTGGACGGCGAGGGTCAATTTTGTGATCGTGGAGATTCTTATAGGCCAGTGATTTTTTTCAAAGATGCAACTGAGGAAAGTGATGCAATAAATGCAACTGTTTCGGCCTCTAATGAATTGCGTGTGCCATTAGAAAAAATATCTGTAGAACTAAAATCAAAAGGTAAATTTTGGTTGGCTGAACAATATCATCAGGATTTTGCGGAGAGAAATGAATTAAAATATAAGTTCTATAGATTCTCATGTGGGAGAGATCAGAGGTTAGATAAATTATGGGGCGATAACGCTAGATCAATAAATCTTTGGAATGAATGATTTAAATATAGTTATTTATTTTTAATCCATTGAACAAGAGTTTTAACTCCAAAACCGGTTGCACCTGATGGGTTAATTCCTTTATTCTTATCAGTCCAACAAGTCCCAGCAATATCAATATGAGCCCATTTAATATCTTTATCAAAGAATTCTTCTAAAAATAAAGCAGCAGTTATTGACCCACCTGCTCTAGGACCTGTATTTTTCATGTCAGCTAAATGAGACTTTAAACCTTCTTTATAAGATTTTTGTAAAGGCATTTGCCATAATTCTTCTCCACACTGGGCTGATGCAGCTTTTAGGTTATTTGCTAGATCATCATTATTGCTCCAGAATCCAGCTACATCATTCCCTAATGCAACAACTATAGCTCCTGTTAAAGTTGCGAGATCTATTATTGAATCCGGTTTTAAATTTGATGCGTAAGTTAAAGCATCAGCTAATGTGAGTCTACCCTCTGCATCAGTGTTATTTATTTCAATTGTCTTACCATTAGATGCTTTAACTACATCTCCAGGATGTACTGCAGATCCATTTATCATGTTTTCGCAAGCTGCCACAATAAAATGAATTTCTAATCCCTTTGGTTTTATTGCTCCAAGTGCTTTTGCAGCTCCTAAAACTGCAGCACTTCCGCCCATATCATATTTCATCATTTCAATTTGAGATGCTCCTACTTTCAGGTTGTATCCTCCAGAGTCAAAGGTTAAACCCTTCCCAACAAGCGCAATCTTTTCTTTTATAGGACCCTCTGACTTTAAAGTAAGATGTATAAATTTAGGATCCAGATCAGAACCTTTTGCTACAGCTAAATATGCACCCATTCCTAAATCTTCACAATCTTTTGCCTCTAGAATTTTTACTTCCAAACCATGATCTTTGGCTATTTGAGAAGCTTGTATAGACATTTCCTGAGGTGTAAGACTATTTGGAGGGGCGGCTACAAGTCTTCTAGCTAGTTCTACACCTTCACATATTTGTGCTGTCTCCTCAAAGCTAATATTCTCAGATTTTTTCAAATTCAAAAACTCTATTTCTTTAAGAACTTTCTTTTCATCTTTTTTCTTATTGAATCTATTGTCCTTATAGGCAGATAATCTAGCTGACTCTGCTAATTGATTTATTTCTAGTTGTGAATTTATTAATTCCCAAGGTAGCAATATGCTGATTTTTTCGTTTTTATCAACAGTTTTCCTAATTAGATTTCCTATGGATTTTTCTAAATCACTTTTATTTAGGTCTTTTGATTTGCCAAGACCAACTACGATTAAAGTTTCTAATTTTTGATCTAAAAATTCAAAGCTTAAAGTTTCCCCCTTTTCTCCTTTGAATTTTTTTTGATTAATTTTTTTTAGTAATAATTTTGGGTCAACAACAAACTCGATGTTTTCAAGTTGGCTTGTAATTTCTTCCTCTAAAACTCCAAAAATTAATGAAGCACCTTGCCAGTTATCAAGATTTTCTTGGAATGTGGAAAATTGCATTTGTAAAATGGATTTAATTAACTTTTAGTTGTTTGTGAAAGTAGTTGACCACCTATCTCGAGTTTCTTTATTAAAAGGTGGTAACCATAAATATATCAGTTGCTGTTCTAATTTACGTCTAAATTTTACTTCTTTGGGTACATCTAAGAAGAAACGAATATCTTGGTGACTTGAGAGTTTGTTATGAGCAAGGGCTTCTCTATAGTTCATGAGGTAATTTTTACAGTCATGTTCTCCCTTCCATCTGTTATTTGCTGAATTTGTTTCTCCTATATATAGGATTATTTTAGAACTCTCCATTGAGTCAATTACAAAATACATTGCTGGCCCATTGTGTACAAATTGATTGGTTCTCCAGAAGTTCAATGATAATGGCTGCAGGGAAAAGGGATCAATTTTTCTTTCATTGGCAATTGTATTTAAAGGAAGACTTATTTGGTTCAAAGTTTTATTGTGCGTATCTTTTGAAATTTTGAATTGGTGATTATATATTCTATTTCTCCATTCGGTTAGGTTTTTGCCTTTGATTTTTAGATTATTTGAGTGTTGAAAATTAATTGATGTATTTACATTTGAACCAAATAATTCAAATTGCCTATGTTGGTTTGAAATATTATTTACTTTAAATTTTTCCAATATTTATGATACATGTCTACTAAATTTAAATCTTAAAAAATATAAATCAAAGAATTATTTATAAACTAAAATTTATTAATGTTCCAATCAATTTAAAAGATTCTTGTTATCTTGTAATTGATCCTTAATCTTGCGAAGAAAAAAAATAAAAATGGGATTCTTTGAGTCAGACATCGTTCAAGAAGAAGCAAAAAAGCTTTTTACAGATTACCAAGAACTTATGAAACTTGGTTCTGATTATGGAAAATTTGACAGAGAAGGGAAAAAAATGTTTATAAAAAAAATGGAATCTCTTATGGATCGTTATAAAGTTTTTATGAAGAGATTCGAATTGTCTGAAGATTTTCAAGCAAAAATGACGGTAGAACAATTAAAGACACAGTTAAGTCAATTTGGGATTACTCCTGATCAAATGTTCGATCAAATGAATAAAACCTTAATAAGAATGAAGGATGAACTTGATAAAACTTCTTAAATTAAACTGTTAAAGCTTCATGTCAGATAATTTAATATTGCCATCCTGGCTTTCAAGAGGAATAGAAGAATATTTCCCAATTAAGGGAACAGATCAAACCTTTTCGGAGATAATTTATCATGCGAAAAAAAATAATAAAAAATTAAGGGTTAAACTAGGGATCGATCCAACTGGAACAGATATTCATCTTGGGCACAGCATATTGTTTAAAAAACTTAGGGCATTCCAAGATAATGGACATGTTGCAGTTTTAATTATTGGAGATTTTACTGCTCAAATTGGAGACCCAACCGGAAAAAACAAAACAAGAGTTCAGTTATCGGAAAAACAAGTTAAGGATAATGCAAAAACATACCTAACTCAACTAGGGATGGGAAAGCCAGCTAATGAATCTATTTTAGATTTTGATTCAAAAGATAGAATAGAAATTAGATATAACAGTGAATGGTTAAAAGGATTAAATCTTAATTCGATAATTGAATTAATGGGTAGCGCAACAGTTAGTCAAATGCTAGCTAAGGAGGAATTTAATAAAAGGTACACTTCGCAAGTTCCAATTGCTTTGCATGAATTCTTATATCCACTATTACAAGGTTACGATTCGGTAGTTGTTCAATCAGATATTGAGCTTGGAGGTACAGATCAGAAATTTAATATTGCAATAGGAAGAGATCTTCAAAGGCATTTTAAACAAGTTCCTCAATTTGGTGTTTTGCTGCCAATTTTGACAGGTTTAGATGGAATTAAGAAGATGAGTAAATCTGAATTTAACACCGTCGGTTTGACTGAAGATCCTCTTTCAATGTATTCAAAATTAGAAAAAGTACCCGATAATCTAATACCCACTTATTTTGAATTACTTACTGAATTAGATTTAAGTTTTCTTGAAAACTCAAATCCTCGTGAATTACAGAGAAGAATGGCTTTAGAAGTTACTACTTTATTCCATGGGGCTGAAGAAGCATTAAAGGCGCAATCAAACTGCGAAAAATTATTCCTTGGACACAAAGAAAAAGTTGGAGAAATTCCAGAGATTTCTTTAAAAGAAGTAGTTTTTCCAGTAAAGTTTTTTTACTTGTTAAGTGCTCTAAGACTTTTCAAATCTAGCAGCGAATCCAAAAGATCTATTAAAGGTGGGGGTGTAAAAATTGATAGTCAGAAAGTAACAAATCCTGATTTAGTTTTTAATTCAAAAAATGATTTGGAAGGAAAAATTTTGCAAATTGGGAAAAAAATAATTAAGAGGTTTGAAAACTGAAAATCGATGAATAACAGTTTTAATTCAGAAGATAAAATAATATTGGCAATGGATGGATTAGATGTAAGTCAAGCAAAATTACTTTTGGAAAAATGTCCTAATGTTAAGTGGGTGAAAGTTGGTTTAGAGCTTTTTGTTAGAGAAGGTCCAAGAGTTATTGAAATATTAAAAGGTTTAAATAAAAAAATTTTTTTAGACTTAAAATTTCATGATATTCCAAATACCATGCGTGCAGCATGTTACCAAGCTGCAAAATTAGGGGTTGATATAGTTTCTATTCATGCTTCATCAGGTCTAAAAGCTCTTAAGGATTCGAAAATAGCATCTATAGAAGGAGCCACCTCAGTCAGTGTAAAACCCCCATTAGTTGTAGGAATAACTGTTTTAACAAGCTTTTCTCTTAAAGATTTTCAAACTGATCTTGATAGAAATAATTCAATTGAAGAAAATGTATTGAGACTTGCAAAGTTGTCTTTTGATGCGGGATTAGATGGATGTGTTTGTTCCCCTTGGGAGGTAAAAATTTTGAGATCTATTTATAATGATAATTTTGAACTTATTACACCAGGTATCAGATTAAATATTGATAATAAAGATGATCAAAATAGAATTATGACTCCCCATGAAGCTATAGATAATGGCGCTTCAAAGTTAGTCATTGGTAGATCAATATCAAATGCTATAGATCCTAATAAAGCTCTTATAGAAATATTTAAATCTATTGATTCTGATTAATTTTGGATTCTTCTCCCTTAAGTAATCTTGTTATGTTTGTTCTATGTTTCCAGATTACTAATAATGCTACAATTAAACTTATAAAAAAGTATGAGTGAATAAATTTACCTAGGTAAAAAAACATAAAAATAGGAAGTAAGATTGCAGCTGAAATACTGGATAAAGAGACGAATTTAGTTTTTGTTAGGACTATTAAAAAAATGCCAAGAGATGCGAGTCCAACTTTCCAAGAAAGTGCTAAAAACATACCTAATCCAGTCGCAACAGCTTTCCCTCCTTTACCTTTAAGCCATATTGGCCAAATATGTCCTGAGATAGCGGATATCCCTGCTATTACCTCTATTAATCCTTGATCGGTATAATATTGAGCAATTTTTACTGCAATCAGGCCTTTCCCAACGTCAATGATAAATACAAGAAGTGCTGGCCATTTCCCAACATTTCTTAAGACATTTGTGGCTCCTGTAGATCCAGAACCTATAGTTCTTAGATCTATATTTTTGAGATATTTCCCAATTAAAAAACCTGTTGGAAGCGATCCTAAAAGATAACTTGTAAAAACTATTAAGATATTCATAAAGCTTAGTTTAGTTCAAGATCATCGTAAATTTCATTATCTGAACCAGCAAATGCAACCCATAATGGGAATTGAAGTATTGGAATTTCAACAGAGGTTTCTGCTGCATCAATGATAATAAATGGCAATTCTTCATTGGCTTCTAATCTATCCGCTCTTTCGATGACACCTTCAGGCCTTTCAAAAAGAACAATCCCACTATTAGGTCCAAAGTCATCCCTTGTGAGACCAAGTGAATCTTGAAGAATTCTTCTCCATTCACCTAATCGTTCAGGCTGTGAAGCTAAAATAAGAGTCTGAAACTGATCTCCATATAATTCTCCAAGAATAGATATTAAACCTGCTGACAACAAGGCATTTTTTTGTCGAGATCCTCTACTTTCTAGAGAACCTCTTCCGCCCATGTTAAAGAACCAATCATCCATAATTTCTATATCTGATGAATCAAGACTCCGTCTTAATTTCCAAGGTTCTGCATAAAAGTCAGGTTGTTCTTTGAAACTTGCAAAGCAACTTTTTATAATCTCTTCATCTGGCTTAAATGTTTCAGAAAGAGCAGGAACATTAACTACATTATTTGCGCTATTGTTTTGCTTTTTCTCATCAAGGGGAGAAGGCTTCACGATTATTGGTTGAGAAACCAATTCAAGTTTCTCCACGTTTTGTGAAAGATTTTGCAAAGCCCCAGTTAAGTACTCTTGAAAGCCTTTAACTCTTTTAGCAATATTATCTGACTGTCCTTTAAAATTTGACTCAATATCTTTTTCTATTTCAATTTTTTTTGTTTCTAACTTTTTTATTTCTTTAACTAAAGAGTCTTTTTTTGAAACGAGATCTTTAAAAATTTCATTAGAAATTTCATCAAAAGATTTAATTGATTTATCGTTTTTCGGTGTAATTTTTTTATTTTGAGTTGCATTTTTCTTATTAATTTGTTTGGTTTTATCATCTGAAATTGACTTATCTATTTTTAATTCCTTTTCAGGATTATTGTCGGAAATTTCTGTATTGGTCATTTAAATAATTTTGATGATTAGGCAAAGTCTGAATTTTAAGAATTTTTAATTTCCAGGGAGTCAACTTTTTTTATGAGCTCATCTTTTAATTGCTTTGGATTAAATAAAATTGGTAATAAATGAGGACTGGACTTTTCTCTAAAATAAAAAATCCCTGGGATTATAGGGAAAAAGAATTTCCATGATATCCAGTTCTTGAATGGAAAAGTTCTAATCTCTTTCCCTAATTGTAAAACGATAAAATCATCATTTGTTATTTTTATTCTTAAGGTGAATGACTGAAGTAATAAAAAAAAGCTAAAAGAAGCAAAAACTATTGTTGGTAAAGAACCAATATTCAAAAACAAAAGCATAAAACTTAAAACTATTAGAATGATTGGTAACTGAAATGAAGGAGATATTATTACTGGCTCCTCTTTTTTTGATTTAGTATTAAACATAGGATCATCCAAATAAAATTTGCGTTAGTAATACATCCATTAAAGATACAGTAACGAGAGTCATTACAACTGCACCTGTTGTACTTGTTCCAACTTCTTTTGGACCTCCTTTGGTTGTAAGTCCATATCCACAAGCAATGATTGAAATAAGTAATCCGAACACTACAGATTTTATTAACATTGCAGTTAAGTCTGCACTGGTTAAACTCACATTGCCTGATCTTACAGATGTCCAAAAAACTATTGGAGGAACTTTATAAAAAATTGTGCTCCAAATTTGTCCACTCCATAAAGCTACAGATAAAAACAAAAGACACTGTATTGGAGACATTATTACCATCGATAGTAACCTTGGGACTACCAAATATTGGACTGGTTCGGTCCTTAACATGGTTATTGCCTCAATTTGTTCTGTGACTTTCATAGTACCCAGTTGAGCAGCATAGGCAGTTGCAACCTTTCCAGTCATTAAAGTAGCAGTTAGAAGAGGAGCCATTTCTCTTGCCATGCCTACTGCTAATAAACCTCCAATTTCACTTGAAACCCCCATACTTGTAAGTTGTGATGCAACTTGAATATTAAAAACTGTACCTGCGGCAATTCCCGTAATTAATACAATTAACAAACTGCCAGGACCTGACTCCATAAGTTGCTCAAAGAGATCATTTTTGGAAATTTTACCCTTAAAGATAAAATTAATTGCTTGCCCGCCAATGACTAGGCTGCTTAGAAGTCTTTTGAAAAAATCAATGTAATACATGTCTTTATATTAGTTTGAAATTAATTTTCGATCCCATTTTCTCATGATTAAAAGACCAATGATTACTAATATTGAGGGTATAAATCCAATACACAATCTAATAGTTAATTGTGCTGAGTAGCATTGTTCAATAATATTAAGGCCATCTTTATCAACAAAGCATGATTGATAACCTGATAAATACAATAAAAATCCTAATAATTGAACACTAAACGCGATACCAATCTTCTGAATAAGTACCATCCAAGCAGTATATAATCCTGCTGGTTTCTCCGGGTCTTCGTCTATTGCATCAGGAAGTAGTGACCAAGGGATAAGAAAAGCGGTTGAAGCTCCAATGCCAATAAGACAGATTATGAAAATTAAAAGAATGAACACAAATATGTTGCTGGCATTTAGGAATAAAATATCTTCAGCTCCTGAAATTTTTGATAATGAAGGTAAAAATAAAGCTGCTGTACATGAAATAACCCACATAATCGCTCCATAGTTTAACGCTGAAATCCTGTTCAATTTATTTGATACTCTGGTCCATATTTGTAAACCCACTAAAGCGCTAATTTGGAAAGGTATCGGGATCCACTTCGCAATATAAGTTGGTACGTTCAGTACATCCTCGACATAGATTAACGCTACTGTTTGCATTAATTGTAAGGCGCACCAGAGAAGAATATAGAGCGTAATAACTTTTAGAAATTTTTTATTTCTGAAGATCCTTTTGAATTGAAGTGTTATAGCTTCAACTTTTCCTGAAGGCCTTCTTGCTTTTTTTGCGAATGGAGCTAATCCCCAACAAGAAATTAATGTTGCAGCAACTGCAATACATCCGCTTATTTTACCCATTAAAAAATATTCATTATTTGCTGATCCTTCGGAACCTAATACAACTCCAGCAATTATTAAACCAGTTAGTCCTGCGATTATTGAGCCAGTAAATCTAGATGCGTTTAGTCTTGTTCTTATTACTGTTTTTTCAGAAATTTCAGTAGAAAGAGCTGCGAAAGGAAGATTAATACTTGTATAAGCAGTCATTACGATTATAGAAATTATGGCATAGTAAATGGTCTTGGTTAGCACTGAACCAGTGGGTGTCCACCATATCGCAGCTAAAGAGAAACCAAGGGGAACAGATGCTGCTACCATCCAAGGGATTCTAGGCCCCCATCTTGATTTAGTACGATCACTTAACCATCCAATTAACGGATCATTTACTGCATCCCATATTTTTATTAACATTAATAATGATCCTGCAATTATTACTGGTAAACCAGCAGAAATAAAGAATTTGAAAAGAAAAAAACCAAATTGTGTCGCGACTAAACCTGTGCCTGCATCTCCTAGCCCATAAGAGAACATTAATCTTGTTGTTGATCTAGAAATATTTTTTTTCGAGTGTGAATTTTCCAATCTTTTTACTTTGTTTATTGTTTGATAATGTATTATTGCAATGGTAATTCTATTACTTAATGCGGGCGTGGTTTAGTGGTAAAACCTCAGCCTTCCAAGCTGAAGATGCGGGTTCGATTCCCGCCGCCCGCTTTTAGAATAAATTATTTTTTGCCCCAAATACTTCTTCTGAAATGATTAGTAAAGAGCTTCTACTCTTTATTGAAACAGATTTTTCATTAATGGTTAAGGGTTCAAAAATCTCAGACATGCTAGTGTCGATAACTTTTAACCATTTATATTTACATTTCGGTAAGGGGAAATCGATACTTTTTGAATATGCATTTAAACCTATCCAAACCAGCGGATTAGTATTGCCTTGGTTAATACTAAAGGCAACTGTGTGAGACCAACTACTCCAATCGGGGCTATCTAACTTTGTTCCATGCCAATGATATGTTGGAATATTTTTATTGGTTTGATTATTAGGGAAGAATGATGGATTGAAAATGTTTATTAGTTTTTTTCGGATTTTTATAACATATTTAAAATATTCTAATAATTCCAAATCTTGTTGACCTTGTTCCCAATTCATCCAGCCCAATAAATTATCTTGGCACCAAGAATTGTTGTTCCCGCCTTGTGATCTTCCTATCTCATCACCCATAAGTATCATTGGAACACCTTTAGAGATAAGTAAACTAAGAACAAGATTTTTTTGTTGTCTTTTTCTTAAATTATTGATTAATAAGTTCGTAGTTGGTCCCTCAGTACCATGATTCCAAGAATTGTTATGGTTATCACCATCTCTGTTTTGCTCTCTGTTCGCAAAATTATGTTTTCTATTGAAAGTTACTAAATCTTTTAGAGTGAATCCATCATGTGAAGTTATAAAGTTTATTGATTTTGGCAAAATAGTATCTCCTTTATAAATTGATGGAGTACCTTTGATTTTATCGCCCATATTCCAAGCTGTATCTTTATCCCCCTTCCAAAATCTCCTCAAGTCATCTCTAAAATGACCATTCCAAGTGAAAGTATTCTTAGATGGGAAATCACCTAATTTATATAAACCGCCACAATCCCATGGCTCACTTATGAACTTGATATCGATAAGTTCTGGTTCACATTCTATATCTTCAAAAATTGGAGGATTATCAAGCGGTGAAAGATTTTCTCCTCTTGATAGGGCAATTCCTAAATCAAATCTAAAACCATCAACTCCTAATTCACTCGCCCAACATTTTAAAGATTCAATTATTAATTTTCTAACTAATCCTCTGTTTGCTGCAATAGTATTACCACATCCGGAGACGTCCTGAAAATTTTTATCTTTCCCAATAAAGTAATAAAGATTTTCATCTATACCTTTCCAAGATATTGCTGGCCCTTTTGAATCACCTTCGCAAGTGTGATTGTATACAACATCTAATATGACTTCAATGTCTGCTTTATGACATTCCTCTACAAATCTTCTAAATTCCTCTCTATTCTTTTCGGCGGATTCATTCGAAAGATATTCAAAATGCGGAGTAAACCAATTAATTGGACTATATCCCCAAAAATTTTTTAGACCATTTGGTGCATCAGTAGGATCAAAACAAAAAATTGGAAGTAATTCAATTGTTGTAATACCCAGTTCTTTGAGATAAGGAATTTTTTTTAAGAATTTCTTAAAACAACTTTCATCTTTATCAGTTGATTCAGTGAAAGCTTTGATATGGAGTTCATAAATAATTGTTTCTTCCCAAGAATGTTTCGGTCTTGGATAATCCTTAAAATTAAATAATTTTCTATCGCAAACAACACTTTTAAGACAAGAATTAGTATTTTCTTGATTTTTTAAGGCATTTTCTCTTTTATAACTTCCCCATCCTGTAATACCCCTTGAACATGGATCAAGTAATACTTTTTTTTCATAGTTATTATTAATTTCATTATTTTTTTGTTTCACTCTAAAAGCATAAATACAACCTTCATCTAGATTTTTTATTTCCGCATGCCAGTATGGACCGGTATTATTAGTCTGATCTAATTTGAATATGCTTTTTGGGGAAATAGAGTCCTCTTTCTCAAACAATAAGATTTCTACATATTCTGCATTTGTGGCTACTAAGGAAAAATTAATCCCTTGGGAAGTTAGAGAACTCCCTAAAGGAAATGGTTTACCTTTATTGAGATGAATCACTTTTTCTTTATCATTGATTAGTTAAATATTGAGATGATTTATTTAAATTACTTATATTTGAATAATAGATGCAAAAATTAAAAAAAAAACTCAAATTTAAGGCTTCACTAATCAACTTTATTAGATCTTGGAGAGTATTAATTTTCTAATTAATTACAATTTCTTCATCCATCTGCTCAGTGCATAAAACGATTTATAGAGAAAGTTTAATTATGAGAAAACCAGATTTTTCTTGATTTCAAAATACAAATTGTGTTTTTTCATGTGATGAGAAGGAAATATATCTGAAAATTAATAAAACATAATAAATAGCTCAAATTCTTAAATTCACCTCCCCTTTAACATTTTCCCCCTTTGCTAAATGTAGTTAGATTTTTAATGCTAAATCCAGTGCTACCAATGCTTTCTGCTGTTCTCTAAATGAAGATTCTTTTTTTAATGAATGAAAAAGCGCGGCTATAAGAAATAAATAATGTTGCTAAAAATGTCCCTAAAATTTGTATAAAGCTTTGCGCCACCGGCATTTTCGGTTGCCGTATTTGTATTTGCTCCATATGATGTGGAAGTTCGAGGTTTAAACTCGATTTAAATCTTTTTTTAACCCCTAGCTTTAATTTAAATTTCAATGAACAAAGCTGATTTAGTAAATCTTGTTGCAGCTCGTACAGAGCTCACAAAAACGGATGTTTCTTTAGTTGTTGATGCAGCTATTGAAACTATTGTTGATTCAGTAGTGGAAGGCAAAAAAGTCTCTTTACTAGGATTTGGTTCTTTTGAACCAAGAGATCGTTCTGCAAGACAGGGATTAAACCCTAAGACAGGCGAAAAAATAGCAATACCCGCTAAAAGAGTTCCAACATTTTCTGCAGGTAAACTTTTTAAGGATAGAGTTCAAGGGTAATTTTTTTAATCTATTTCTTCCTTTAATAACTAGGTGCTCTTTCAGGGCATCTTTTTTTTTAATCGCAAAAAAATGCAATTAGCTCAATGCCCATCACTCTTAACGAGGTATCCAAAATTTCGAAAATCTTAAGAAGTAATGAAATGTTTAACTATTTTATTCCTGAAATTTTTTCTGTTATCAAATTTTGTTATGGCTGAAACAATACCAACAAAGTCTAAGATTTTAAAACAATCTAATGATTGTTTTAAAGATTCTCGCACCCAAATATGTAAAGAATTAGTTTCTGAAATAGAAAAACTTCAATTAGTAGTATTTGACCAAAATAGATTCAAATGTCAATCAAGTTTATTGGGGCTGCAAACGGAAATTATTGAAGCTTATTTTTTTAATAATTTCTCAAATGAGAGAATTTCCTTAATGATCCCATATGTGATTAAAAATTGTTAATTATTAAAATAATTTATTTTTTTGGAATATTATAAATTTGTTATTTAATTTGTAATGGTAAAAGGTTTTTCTGATAATGAAGTTAAGAATAATACTCAAAATACTCAAATAAAAGAAAAAAAAGGCTTAGCTGGTTTTCTTAAAGGGAAGAAATTTACTTACACTTTGCCAGGCAAAAAACAAATAAATATTTTTGGATCAATAGTAATAGGCTTAAATATCATTTTAGTATTGCTAGTCATCCTGTATTTAAAGAATCAAGAATTCCATGACTTTGTATTTAATGTTGGACGTTAGCTATATTTTTAGATCGAAAGATTTTATTAGATGATATATTTAAATTTTAGAATAGCTTATGAAGGTAGTTAGTTTAGTTTCTCAAATATTTTTTTTGTTGATAACTGTTCTTTTTTTGATATATTTTCTAACAGGTTATGACTCTGCTTTTGAGGCAGACCAAAATTGTCATTCATATCTTTCAAGTTATGATAACCCATCTGGAAATTATGGTTGTGATCATGATACTGAGACACATCAGTGGATACTTTACGAGTCTAATGAAAGTAAAAAACCAGCAAAAATTATTAAGAAATTTAGGTACAAGTTTCTATAAATCAATTTTCTTATAAAAAAACTTTGCACTTATTATTGATATTATCGCTGTAATTGCGAAAGTAAGATACTGATATATGCTTCCTTCTAAGTAAATTTTATTTTTATAAAGAGGATAATCAATGAAAGAGCCTAATGTTCCCCAAATTATTACCCACACAGATATGTATAGGATTGCTTTTATTGGATTAGATTTTTTTTCTTCCATTTTTAATTGATACCAAAAATTGAAGAAGTGACTGGTCTGCCGCTAAAAACTAACTCGGTTAATATGAGCATTAAGAATCCGATCATTGCTGCTCTACCATTTACAAGCTCAGCACTGCTATTGAATCCAAAAACATTCTTAACTTCATCACCCTGATTGTCTACCCATTTTGAGTATTCATTATCAGTTGATGATGTATTAGCAAGATCATCATTTTGATTTTCTATTTGAGAGCCGTTTTCTTGCATTGGTTTTAAATTTATTCTAATAATTTTTAAACTAATTTATTATCAAATTAAACTAGATATTATAAAAAAAACTAAGGCAAAAATTATTATCCACAAAAATTGTAATCTCGTAATTAATTTACAAATTAATTTGATTTTTTCTTCAGTGCAATTATCTCCAGTCTCATTAATTATTGGCTTTTCAATAATTTCATTTTTATATTTACTTTTACCTCCCAATTTAATACCTAAAATATAGGCAAATATAGCTTCTGAAATCCCTGCATTAGGCGAGTCATATTTTTTACCATCAAGATAACTTTTTTTTATGATTGATCCATACTCATTAACTTTGGAGCTAACTAAAGGTAACGTGATTAAAACTAATCTTGAAGGAACAAATGTAAAAATATCTTCGATTTTTGCACTGAAAAAACCCAAATATCTAAAATAATCATATTTGTAACCTATCATTGAATCTAAAGTACTTATGGCTTTATAAGAAAAACCAAGTGACAAAGGTCCTGGTAGAAAAATTGAATACTTCATAAAAATAATTCCAATAAACATCCAAAATAATGGTCCAAATATTCCATCAACAGAATTTTCGGTAAGGCTTTCGGTACTTGATCTCAAGAGATGTTTTATAGAAGATGACCTTACATCCCTACTTACTATTCTTTGTACCTTCTCTCTGATTATTTTCTTATTTTGGTTATTAATTTCCTTGCGTTCTATTAGTCCTGCAATCTCTTTCACACTTGAAATAAGTCCCTTAGTCGCAATACAACTTGAAAGCCCAAAAAAAATTAATAATCCAACAAAAAAATGATTTCTCGATTGGACATAACTTAGTTCTATCAATTTCCCTAAACCAAAACTCATACCAATAGTCGATATAGCTACGAAGAAACCACCCCAAAACAATATATTTTTATTTTCTCCAAAATTATCTATTAGGTAATCAGATATTTTTTTTATGTAAACGCCAATTACTTGAACAGGGTGGATTAAAAATCTTGGATCGCCGAACAACAAATCAAAACCAATCGATCCAAGGAATATTAAAAATAAATTTATTTCAGCCAACTGAACATCGAGCGCAGACCTTTACCCACTTTCTCAATTTCATGTTTTGAGTTCTCTTCTCTTAATTTTGTCATTAAGGGTTTGTTTTTATCGCATTCTTCCACAAAATTCTTAGCAAAAGTTCCATCTTGTATATCTTTTAGAATTTTCTGCATTTCTTTCTTTGTATCACTATTGATAAGTCTTTTACCACTTACATAATCTCCATATTCTGCAGTATTTGAAATGGAATCTCTCATTTGAGATAAGCCTCCCTTCACCATTAAATCAACAATAAGTTTAACTTCATGTAAGCATTCGAAGTAAGCAAGTTCGGGTTGATAACCTGCCTCTACAAGAGTTTCGAATCCTGACTTGACCAGTTCTGATAATCCTCCGCACAAAACCGCTTGTTCGCCAAATAAATCAGTTTCTGTTTCTTCTTTAAAGTTTGTTTCAAGAATCCCAGCTCTCGTTCCTCCGATTCCTTTGGCGTAAGCCATTGCCAATGATCTTGCACTTCCGGAAGAATCCTGCTCAACTGCAAACAGTGCTGGAACTCCTTGACCGTTCTGATATTCCCAACGAACAGTGTGTCCAGGTCCTTTTGGGGCAATCATTACAACATCCACAAAACTAGGAGGTTTGATAAGTCCGAATCTTATATTGAAGCCATGAGCAAAACTTAGTATCTTTCCTTCTTTTAAGTTAGGTTCTATTTCCTTAAGGTAAACATCTTTCTGAAACTCATCGGGGAGGAGAATCATAATCCAGTCTGCTTTTTTGCAAGCTTCAGAAACGCTAAAGACTTGTAGACCATCGCTAATGGCTTTACTTTCAGACTTACTTCCTTTATATAATCCAACAATTACATCCATACCGCTATCTTTAAGATTTAGGGCATGTGCATGACCTTGTGATCCATATCCAATAATCGCTATTGTTTTATTATTTAAAAGACTTAGATCTGCATCTGTGTCGTAAAAGAGTTGGGTCATTAGTTGTAGCTTCTTTGCGTTTAATAGTTATTATTTTAGACATTAAGGTGGAAATAAACCAAAAAATTATTAATTTAAAAAATTAAAATTAAAATATTAATTTAGAAAGTTTAAGACTGATTTGCTTCGCTTGGATGTGAAATTACTCTATCAATTAATCCATAATTTTTTGCTTCTTCCGCACTTAGAAAATAATCTCTATCAGTATCCTTTTCAATTTTCTCAAATGATTGGCCTGTCATATCTGCCATAGACATGTTTAACATATCTTTAATTCTTAAAATTTCCTTAGCTTCAATTTCAATATCACTTGCTTGGCGTTGAGATGTCCCTCCTAATGGTTGATGAATCATTATTCTGCTGTGAGGCAAAGCAACTCTTTTACCTTTTGTACCAGCGGCCAATAGGAACGCTCCCATGGAGGCTGCAAGGCCTACGCATATGGTTACTACATCACTTTTTACGTATTTAATAGTGTCATAAATTGCCAAGCCAGCAGTTACTGATCCTCCTGGGCTATTTATATACAGATAGATAGGTTTGGAATTATCATCAGAATCTAGATAAAGCATTTGTGCAACAAGACTATTAGCAATACCATCATTTACTTCTTGCCCAAGAAAAAGAATTCTTTCAACACCTAGTCTTGTATATATGTCGACCCATCTTTCATATTGACTTCCGGGAAGTCTGTAAGGCACGCTTGGAGTTCCTATTGGCATGATTTTAAAGTAGTTTTGTGAGTGTTAAATTTTACTTGGTAGATCTTTTTGACTTGTAAGTATTCTATCGATAACTCCGTAATCTAGTGCTTCTTGGGGGTTGAGATAACTCATCCTGTCAGAGTCTTTTGAGAGCTCTTCAATAGACTTTCCAGTATTACGAGATAAAATTTCCAGCATTGATTTTTTATTTTTCAAAACTTCCTCAGCTCTTATTTGGATATCGGTTGCTTGGCCTCTTGCTCCGCTTATAGGTTGATGCAAAACAATAGAAGCATGTGGAAGAGCTGCTCTTTGCCCCTTAGTGCCAGATGAAAGAATAACTGCAGCAGTCCCCATTGCTTGTCCGATACATATTGTGTGTACTGGAGGCTTGATATAGCTTATTGTATCGCAGATTGCGAAAGCTTCTGTTTCAAAACCAACTGCGTCACCAGTATACCAACTTGTCCCAGTTGAATTGATATAGAAATAGATTGGTTTTTCTGGATCCTCAAACTCTAGATAAAGAAGTTGAGCAATGATTAGCTCAGTAACATCCATTCCTAGTTGTCTTTTTGCATCATCATCTGAAAATAATGGTAAACCAAGATAAACGATTCTCTCTTTCAGTAAAAGAGAGGGGAGATCTGGGGGCGGGGTCCTCATAACGGTGTTTTCGCCGTAATAAGGAGCAGATACAGTCATTTGTATCACAAAATTAAGATTGAACTGATTCTAGCTAGATTTAGCCCTGTGTCGCTGGTGATTTAAAAGATTTGTTTGACTCAGGATTATTTATTAGTTTTCCAAAGACCATTCTTCCAGTCGGAGTTTGTAATGCTCCTGTGATGACAATATCTAATCTGCTTCCAACAAAATTCTTTGCCTCATCAATAACAACCATTGTGCCATCATCTAAATATCCAATACCTTGCATTTTTTCTTTGCCTTCTCTCACGATTTTTATATTAAGTGATTCTCCTGGTTGTACTTCTGGCCTTAAAGCAATAACCAAATCACTCAAATTCATAACTTTTAATTCTTTAACTTCAGCGATTTGAGAAAGATTATAATCAGCCGTAATTAAAGTTCCTGTCATATCCTCAGTAATTTTAAGGAGTTTTTCATCTACCCCATTACCTTCATACTTTGTTGGGTTTATTACAAGTCTTCTCCCATATAAATCTCTTAATTCTTTTAATAACTTGAGACCTCTTCTGCCTTTCGACCTTTTTTCATTACTGCTTGAGTCAGCTAAAGTTTGTAATTCATCAATTACACTTTGAGCAACAATTAATTGCCCTTCCAATAAGCCGCAACTTAATAGACCATTGATTCTTCCATCAATAATTACGCTAGTATCTAGAATTTTTGGACTTGCAGCAGGGAGAATTCCTTCATTGACTAGATATGCATCAGTGTTATTTGGATTGAATAATCTCAATAATGTCCTTCCATGGGTATCTGCCAACTTATAACCAAGCACACCAAAGAAAATGTTGCTTAATATTGCTGCTAATGGTTTTGCGAAAAAAACCTCTCTAGGGAAGGGAATTAATAGTATTGGCGCTAGAAGGAGATTCGCAACAAGTAATCCTAAAATTAATCCCACAGACCTACTTATTAGTAAGTCCGTAGGCATTGTTCTTATTTGATCAAGAAAAGTCTTTCTAAGTTGAAGGAATACAAAACCAGCTGCTAATCCTACAAAAAAACCAATTATTGCTAAAACAATTCTAAAACCTTCTACATTAGATACCTGTTTGAGTATGTCTACAGGCAATAAATCAACACCAAGCCACCCTGAAGCAGCCCCAGACAATACAAATAAAATTAATACTAAGATATCTGTCATATCTATAATCTACTAGGATTTATTAATTAGGTAAATAAGGATTTTATTTTTTTCGATCCTTAATACTTTTTTGGAGCTTAAAAATGAATTTAGATTATGAATAAGTTTCCAAGAAGTGCTTATGTGCACATTCCTTTTTGCCACAGAAGATGTTTTTATTGTGATTTTGCAGTAATTCCATTAGGAAACAAAGTTGAAACTTTAAAAGGTTATGGAAGCAAAACTGTTCAAGAGTATTTGCAATTTTTATATAAAGAAATATTGTCAATTAAGCATAAATCACCTCTATCGACAATTTATATAGGAGGTGGTACACCTTCAATTTTAGATCCTACCCAAATCAAAGAATTAGTTGATCTTTTTAAAGAAAATTATGGAATTGACTATGGTGCTGAAATTACTATGGAGGTTGATCCAGCAAGTTTTACTCAAGATGATCTTTTTGGATTCATAAATGCTGGGATAAATAGATTTAGTCTTGGAGTACAAAGTTTTAATAATCAGATACTTCAAAAGTCGGGAAGGCGTCATTTGAGAGAAGATGCAGAGAAATCTTGTTTATGGTTGAAGAGAGAATATGATTCTGGGTTAATAAAAAGCTGGAGTTTAGACTTAATTCAAAACTTGCCACTAAGTGGATTTAAAGAATGGCAAGATGACTTAAAAAAAGCAATTTCATTTTTGCCCCCTCATCTATCTATTTACGATTTAAATATTGAACATGGCACTGTTTTTAAAAAATTAATTAATTTAGGCAAATTAAAACTACCAAGTGATGAAGAAGCTTTTAGAAATAGTGAATCAACCCATTTAATTTTAAAAAACTCAGGGTATTCAAGATATGAAATCTCAAACTATTGCCTACCGCGACATCAGTCGAGACATAATAGAGTTTATTGGAGTGGTTTAGGCTGGTGGAGTTTTGGTCAAGGTTCCACTAGTTCACCTTGGGGGGAAAAGTTTACTCGACCAAGAGTTAGTAAAGAATATAAAGAATGGGTAATTAGACAAAACAAACTTAATTTAGATTCATCCCTAACTAATAAGGAGTTTGTTTATAAAGAACTTGATGAGAAAATAATGTTGGGATTAAGACTCAAAGAGGGTGTAGATATCAAAGAAGTTTTTAAAGAGCAAAACTGGGAAAACAAAAGATTTGAAAGCAACTTCAGTAAATTGGTTGAAGAATGGGAAAGATTTCTTGAAAATGGACTATTAGTAAGAAAGGGGAATAGATTCTTTTTAAGTGAGCCTAATGGCATGGAACTTAGCAATCAAGTTCTTGTTTCTATGTTTAAGTGGTGGGACGAGATTAATTAAATCTTTCAGAATCTACCCATTCTTTTAATTTATCCTTAAATAATTTCTTTCCTTGGATAATTGGTTGGCAAAATGGGGGTTGATCATCATTGAGTCCTAACAAATCTGCAGTAACTCTTACTTGCCCATCACAATAATTACCTGCGCCGATACCTATTGTGGGAATTGTTAAAGAATTTTGTATTTCTTTAGCAAGCAAATCAGGAATATGTTCAAGAACTATTGAAAAACATCCTAATTCTTCAAGAATTGAAGCCTCTTTTTTAATTTTTTCTTGGCTTGCTAAGCTTTCGCCTTGTTTTTTTAATCCAATATTGAGATAGCTTTGTGGTGTAAGACCTATATGACCCATAACAGGTATTCCCATTCTTATTAATCTAGAAATAACTTTTTGTATTTCTGGTTCAGCTCCTTCTACCTTTACAGCTTTTGCATAAGTGCTCTGAATGATTTTCCCTGCATACTCAACAGCTTTATCCTCACCACATTGGTAAGTCAGAAAAGGCATATCTGAGACGACTAAAGGTTGTTCCTCAATTTTTTTCTTAAATCCTCTTGAAACAGCATTAGTATGATAAATAATGTTTTCTAAAGTTAGTGGCAATGTTGATTTGTATCCTAAGCAGACCATTGCTAAGGAATCTCCTACTAGTACAAGATCAACATTTGCTTGTTCTGCAATAGATCCTGATATGGAGTCCCATGCAGTTAGTGCAATGATTTTGCGAGATTTTTTTTTATAATTAACTAGGTCTGAAGGTAACATAATAAATTTATGTATCTTTTTTAATCAAGAATTGCTAATATATTTTTGACTCGGCCTTTCGCGGTTTTAACGCCTAAACCTGGTCAGGACCGGAAGGTAGCAGCCACAAGGGATGCTTGAGGCAGGCGAGATATCCGGGTCACTTTATTTTACCTTTTAACCTATATCTTTTTTATTTTGCCTTAATCTCAAAAAATCAGGAATATTTGCTCCTGATTCTTTATTATTAGAATAATTATATAAGGGTTGATTAGATAATCTGTTTTTAATTCTTTGCTGGTTTAATGGTTGGGTTGTTTCAAATCCTGTAGCAATTACAGTAACTTGTATCTCCCCTTCCATTGCCTCATCGACCACCGCACCAACAATAATATTTGCTTCTTGATCAACAACATCATAAATAATTTCAGATGCAGAGGTCATGTCTTCTAAAGTCATGTCTTTGCCGCCAGTAATATTTATAACGCAGCCTTTAGCTCCATCAATTCTAGCTGCTTCTAATAAAGGACTATTCATTGCTGCCTGTGCTGCCTCTATAGCTCTCGATCTTCCTGAACCAATACCTATGCCGAGAAGAGCAGTACCAGCTTCAGTCATAACTGATCTTACGTCTGCAAAATCAACATTAACTAATCCAGGGCATGTAATTATGTCACTAATACCTTTGACGCCCATCCTTAGAACATCATCAGCATTCCTAAATGCTTCTTGTAGGGGTGCTCCAGCTATAACGTCTTTTAATCGGTCATTTGGAATAACTATAAGAGTATCAACGTTTTCAGCTAGTCTTGCTATTCCCTCCTCTGCTTGACGCATTCTTCTTTTCCCTTCAAAAGAAAATGGTTTGGTTACTATACCTACTGTTAGAGCTCCACTTTGTTTGGCAACTTCTGCAACAACGGGAGCTGCACCTGTACCAGTTCCTCCACCCATTCCAGCGGCTATAAAAACTAAATCAGATCCCTCTAAAGCTTGTTGAAGCTCTTCTTTGGATTCTTCGGCTGCTTTTTGCCCAATACTTGGATTCCCACCGGCACCTAAACCTCTAGTGAGGTTTTGTCCAAGTTGAACTCTACTTTCTGCAGAAGATTGCAGTAGGGCTTGTGCATCGGTATTGAGGACTCTGAATGAAACACCTTCTAAATCACTATTTATCATTCTATTGACTGCATTACTGCCACCGCCACCTACACCAATAACTTCTATTTTGGCGTTTTGGCTTGGAAGGATTTCTCTCGATTGATCAAAGTTTGGATTGTTACCGAAGCTCATCTCTTAATAGGAATCTAATACTAGTATTGGGTGCATTATGAACTTACTGAGCTCATCTGTAGGAATTTGTTGAGGAAAATCCTAAAAATATTTATTTATTAAATATTTTGTTTGAATGCAAAACCCTTATCCACACTACAATAATTAAAAAAAATTACTCAAAATCCTTTTTTAAATATTAGGGTTTGAACACTTTTATTTTTGGTTTATCTGGATTAGTAAGATCAATATTATCTATTTTTTTTGAAAAGCTATTTTTCTTAAATTCATTTTTAAGATGATTGATTTTTTGAAATTGATTATTGATTAAATTTGGCTTAAATCCTAAGAATATTTTTTTTAAATCTTTTTCTTCAACAGTTAGAAACCCATCGGATGAAAAAGTTATTTTAACTATCTCTAATTCATAATTATCCATAGCAATAAAAATTTCAGATAATATTTTTTTAAATTTTTCTTTCCACCCAAAAACTTGTATGGTTAATTTGTTCAAAATTTTTTCATCCATATTTTGTTTATTTATAAAAATTCCATCTTTATCAATAAAGCCTGATATTTTTTCGTCGTTTAATATTCTCTCACCGTAAGCTATTGGAATTCTTGAATTAATATGAACTTTCAAACCAAAAGGAAATAGTTCTCTGTTTACCGAAACATTCTTGAGAGATAAATTTTGTTTTAACTCTTTTTCTAGCAAATTAGTTTCAACAAAAATTAATCGGATCGGAAAATTTAAAGATGAATTTTTTATCACATCATGCTTCGAAAAGAATTCACTACCAGAAATCCTAATGTCCTGAGTATCAACTTTTTTAAGAGTTTTTATGCTGAATAAGCTTGTTAAAAATAAAACTGAAATTAGGAAAAGAAAGCTTCTATTTTTGATCCCTTTTTGGTTTTTCACAAATCACATCGAGCTTTTTCCATCAGTTGGTCCATCCATTCTCTCGCCTGCTCTGCATCTGAAAATGGTACATCCATCTCTTTACCATCCCCTACTAATCTCAACCTGCACTTACCTTGAGATTCACTTGTTAGAGGAGCTTCACCTGAAGTAAGTGCCATTAATTCAACTAATTCCAGTTTTTTGATCGTAAAACAATCTTTTTCTTCAAATTTACCAGCTTCAAATGCGCTCCACTTTAACTCCCCATCTTTTAAAGACGCTGCACCTGAACTATCTAACTTACACAGTTCAGAATCACTCGCCCAACTTCTAAAAAGATTTTGCCTTCTTCTTTCTAACCATCCAAGTGCAGTTAATAAAATGAAGATTAAAAGTAATGGTAACCAAAGTAGTCCATGCAACATTTGATTTAAATTACAAATCTAAAGATATATCTACCAGTTTAGCCACAAGTTGTTCAATATTTAAACCTGAAGCTTCCCAAAGCATTGGAAACATACTATTTTTTGTAAAACCAGGAATTGTATTTATTTCATTAAGCAAAATTTTATTTGAAGATTTTTCTAAAAAGAAATCTACTCTTGCAAAACCGAAAATATTTAGTGCTCTACAACTTTTAATAGCAATTTCTTTAATTTCTTTTGTGATTTTAGAATTTATTTCGGCTGGGATAATTATTTTATTATTTGAGTGATATTTTGAATCGTAATCATACCAATCACTTTCGTAATTTA
This sequence comes from uncultured Prochlorococcus sp., assembly GCA_902578845.1. The sequence continues at coordinate 2,003 of CACHEM010000012.1, read as the reverse complement.
CCTCGCCTATTTCAGAGGTTAAGAGTTTTGAATTCCCAATTATTCCGCATTCAATCTCCCTTACCTCTAAACCTTCCTCTATTAAGATTCTTGGATCTATTTCCCGAGCCTTTTCTAATGCTAGTAATATTTCCGATTCATTTTTTACTTTGGAGATGCCAAGAGATGATCCAGAGTTCGATGGTTTAACAAAAACAGGAAATTTTAATTTTTTTAAAATTTCATTAATTATTTTATTTTTTACTTGCTTATCGTTGAGATCTTCATTTTGAAAGACTAGATAATTAACCTGTGGAAAATTGAGATTTGAGAAGATTGTTTTCATCAATATTTTATCCATTCCAAGTGCAGAGCCAATAATTCCGCACCCGACTAAAGGTTTCTTTGTAAATCTAATTAAGCCATGAATTGATCCGTCTTCACCATTAAATCCATGCAAAAGAGGAAACCAAACATCAATATTTTGAAATTCAATTCCGTCAAGAAAGTTTATTTTTTCTTGATTAAAAATTTCTAGTTTTTTTGTTTTATTGTTTTCAATTTCACCAATTAGAATTTTTTCTGAAATATCACTATCAAGCCAATCTCCATATTTGTTTATGTAAAAGGGTTTTACTGTAAAGCGTTCTTTATTTATTTGTGCATTAAATGCTTGAAAAACTGTTTTTGCAGAGGATATCGATACTTCATGTTCATTGGAATGCCCGCCAAATATTAACCCAATACATTTTTTCTTTCCCCCGATCATTTAAAAAAAATTTATAAAAAAAGTTCTCCTGTTAAAGAAAAAGATCTTGCTTCATTTATTCTGACATTTATCTCATCTCCCAACGAAAAATTAAAGTTAATGTTATTGGGAATCTCTACGAAAGTTAATCTATTTGTTCTAGTCCTACCCATAATTTGAGAGGAATTTTTTGGATTTAAACCCTCAATTAGAACGCTTTCGATATTATTGATATATCTTTGATTTCTACTCCTAGCAGTTTTCTCGACCAAATCATTAATTTCTTTTAATCTAGCTTTTTTTACCTCTTCCGTAATTTGATTGGTCCAAACTGCTGCAGGTGTATTTGGTCTTGGAGAGTATGCTGCTGTATTAACCTGATCAAAGCCAATTTCTGATATTAGCTTTAATGTATCTTGATATTGTTGTTCAGTTTCTCCTGGGAAAGCTACTATCGCGTCAGCTGTGATTGATGCATCGGGCATTAATGACCTTATATTCTCGATAATATTTTTATACTTTTTAATAGAATATCCTCTGGACATTTGCTTTAAAATTTCATCATTTCCACTTTGGAAGGGGATATGGAAATGTTCACAAACTTTATCAAGTTCATAACAAGCTTGAATCAACCTTTTTGAAAAATATCTTGGATGACTAGTAGCAAATCTTATTCTACGAATTCCTTTAACATCATGAATATAATACAAAAGATCAGTTAGAGTATTTTCTTTTCTACCCCCTTTAGTAGTCCCTGGGAGATCTCTACCATAAGCATCAATGTTCTGACCCAAAAGAGTAATTTCTTTAAAATTATCATCAGCTAATTTTTGGATCTCACTTTTTATCGCATTTGGATGTCTTGATTGCTCTTTACCTCTGACAGAGGGTACTACACAATATGAACATCTTTCATTACATCCATAGATGATATTAACCCAGCCACAAATAGAGCTTTCTCTTCTGGCACTTGTTATGTCTTCAGAAATGAAGGTTTCTTCTGTGGCAGCAACTTGATTTCCTAAATCAACTTTCTCCAGAAGATTTTCAAGATTATTTACGTGTTGAGGCCCCATAACTAAATCAAGTTCTGGGACCCTTCTTAATAAGGATTCTCCCTCTTGCTGAGCAAGACAACCTGCAACAACAAGTTTTAAGCTAGGTGTTTTATGCTTTCTTTTTGCTTGTCTTCCTAGAAAACTATAAACTTTTTGCTCTGCATTATCTCTAATAGTGCATGTATTGTACAAGACCAAATCGGCATTTAATTCATTAT
>CACHEM010000011.1 GCA_902578845.1 uncultured Prochlorococcus sp. | reverse complement strand
GATTCCAGTAAAAACTGCAGAAGTAATTAAAAATATTCTTTCTTCCTCTCAACAAAATTTTAAAAAGACTGCTAAAAAATCTTTTTCAGTTTTGTCAAGTCCTGAATTTTTAGCTGAGGGCTCTGCCATAAATGATTTAATAAAACCCAGCAGAGTGTTAATTGGAGGAGAAAATAATTTAGCAATAAATGCCTTAGTAGATATATATAAAAATTGGGTAAGTGAAGACAAGATAATAAAAACTAATATTTGGAGTTCTGAATTATCCAAATTAACTGCAAATGCTTTCTTAGCTCAAAGAGTTAGTTCCATAAACTCTATTTCAGCGTTATGCGAAAAAACTGGAGCAGATATATCAGAAGTAGCGAAAGCTGTTGGAATGGATTATCGGATTGGTGAGCATTTTCTGAAATCCGGACCAGGATTTGGAGGAAGTTGTTTTAAAAAAGATATTCTAAATTTAATTTATATATGTAAACTTTACGGATTGAAAGAAGTTGCCGATTATTGGAAACAAGTTATTGAAATAAATCAATGGCAACAAGAAAGATTAACAAACATAATTGTAAAAAAATTATTTGGAACAGTTTCTAATAAAAAAATAGGAATTTTAGGTTTTTCATTTAAAGAAAATACAAATGATACCAGAGAGTCACCTGCTATTAATATATGTACTAAACTTTTAGTTGAAGGTGCTAAATTAGCTATATTTGATCCTAAAGTTAACAATACAAAAATATTGAACGAATTAATTGAATCTAGTTCCGCAAAAGATGATTCTATTAACGTGATGACACAAGTTGAGCCTGTCTCTTCTTACGAGGAACTTGCAAAAGGTGCAGATGCCATTGTTATATTAACTGAATGGCACGATTTCAAAAATATTAATTGGTCTATCCTTTCAAGCCTAATGAGAAAACCTTCTTGGATTTTTGATTGTAGAGATGTAATTGACTTTGAAAAATTTGAAGAAAAAGATCTTAATATTTGGAAACTTGGTCATGGCGCTAATAAAAAAACTGCAAAAATTACTGATTAAAATAAAAATTTATTTAATCGGCAAAGCCTTCAATCTGCACTAAAAAGTATTTATACTATACAAATTTTCTTGTTTTACTTTGATAATACATGACAAACACTTAAAGCCTTTAAAAAAAATTTATAAAATATATACCTGATAAATACATAAGGATAAGTTTATTGAATCTGGACTTTTATTTTTCTTGAGGCAAATTTTAATATACCTTTATAAGGTTTTAAAATAACTTATTGTCTTCTCAAGTCCATTATTAAGATCAATTTTTGGATTCCAATTTAACTTTTCTATTGCATTTCTTATAATTGGTTTTCTTTGTAAAGGGTCATCTTGAGGAAGATCCTTAAAGACAAAATTTTCTTTAATATTCAATTTTCTTGAAATAATTTTTGCCAAGCCCAAAATTGTTGTTTCATTAGGATTTCCTAAATTTATTGGTCCACTTTCATTAGAGTTCATTAATTTTATAATTCCATCGATTAAATCATCAACATAACAGAAGGAACGTGTTTGACTCCCATCACCATATAATGTCATGTTTTCACAATTTAATCCTTGCATAATTAAATTGCTTACAACCCTTCCATCATTAGCAAGCATCCTTGGACCATAAGTATTAAAAATACGAGCTACTTTAGTTTCTATTTGATGCGATCTTTTATAATCAAAAGTTAACGTTTCAGCAATTCGTTTACCCTCGTCGTAACAACTTCTTATCCCTATTGGATTAACATTCCCTCTATATGTTTCTGGCTGAGGATGAATCTCAGGATCTCCATAAATTTCACTAGTACTGGCGAGAAGAAATTTAGCTCCGACTCTTTTTGCTAAACCCAACATATTATAAGTCCCTAAAAAGCTTGTTTTAGCGGTTTTGATTGGATTAAATTGATAGTGAATTGGTGAAGCAGGGCATGCTAGATGCCAAATTTTATTTACTTCAAGAGTTATAGGCTTAGTAATATCATGTCTTATTAATTCGAAATTGGGATTATTAATCCATTTAAGTACATTTATTTTTGTTCCAGTAAAAAAATTATCAATACAAATTACTTCCTCCCCATTCTCCATAAGTCTGTCAATTAAGTGAGAACCTAGGAACCCAGCCCCACCTGTAACTAAATTCACTCTAAAGGAGTTATTACTCATTCTTAAAGAAATCTAAATATTATAAGTTTTAAAACTAATAATAACACGAGAGTTTAAATGACATTCCAAAATATTTAGTTGGGTTGAATGTAATAATTTGATTGAAAATATTTTTTATACCAATCCGCAAAATTTTGGATGCCTATACTTAAAGAAGTATTTGGATTATATTCGATCCAGCTTTGTAGGCCATTGATATCTGCAAGGGTAGATTTCACATCTCCTGGCTGCATTGATTCCATTTTTTTTATAGCTTTAACTCCTAATTCATTTTCTAATTTTTCTATAAATTCCATTAAATTAATAGGCCTTCCACTTCCTACATTAAAAATTCTGTGTGGAGCAAAAGAAGTCGAGGGTTCTGGATTTTTATTGTAAAAACTTTTATTTGCTGAAGCTTTTTTTAAACAACATTTATAAATCGCATCAACCACATCATCGATATATGTAAAATCTCTTGACATATCTCCATTATTGAAAACATTTATTGGTTTTTGCCTCAGTATTGAATCAGCAAAAATCATTGGTGCCATATCTGGCCTGCCATATGGACCATATACAGTGAAGAATCTTAACCCTGTGGAGGGTATTTGAAATAAATGGCTATAAGAATGAGCCATCATTTCATTTGACTTTTTCGTTGCTGCGTAGAGACTCAAAGGATGATCTGCAGATTGATTTTCGTTAAAAGGCATTAACTTATTTCCACCATATACTGAACTACTAGAAGCATAAATTAGATGTTCAATTTTATGATTTCTGGAGGCTTCAAGTATGTTTAAGAAACCCAAAAGATTACTATCTAAATATGAAATAGGATTATCTAATGAGTATCTAACTCCAGCCTGCGCAGCAAGATTTATAACTATGTCAGGTTTATATTTTTCAAAAATTTGATTAATGTGATTGAGATTTTTTATATCTTGTTTAATAAATGTAAACAAATTATTTAAATTGGATTCTTGTATAGTTTTTATTCTTTCCTCCTTTAGGAGTTTATTGTAATAAGTATTTAGATTATCAATACCTATAATTTTTAATCTTTTTGCCAAAAAACTTTTAATAACTGCTCCACCAATAAATCCTGCTGCACCAGTAATTAGTATTGTCTTATCACTTAAACTCATTCTAGTTAACGAATCAAAACCCTAATAAAAGAATAACTGATATACCATTAAGAATATTTAAGTTATTCAAATTCAATAAACAAAAACATAAATATCCTTATCTACCATAATCATCAACGAACCTATGAATGTCATCTTCGCCAAGATAAGAACCACTTTGAACTTCAATTAAAATTAGATTTAACTTACCAGGGTTAGATAAACGATGCTTAGAGCCTAGTGGTACGTAAACACTTTGATTCTTAGATAATAATTTCTTATCACCATCTATCTCAACTAATGCAGTGCCAGAAACAACAATCCAATGTTCAGCTCTGTGGTAATGCATTTGTAAAGATAAGGCAGCCCCAGGCTTTACCTCTATTTTTTTAACTTGCCAAGTTTTACCACTAGCTACAGAAAAATAATTTCCCCAAGGCCTATGAGCTTTCTTATGAACAGTAGCCTCTTCAATCTTATTAGCCTTAAGTTCTTCAACTAATTCTTTCAAATTATGTACATAATTTTTATCAGCTATCAAAATAGCATCAGTTGTTTCAACAATTATTAAATTTTTCAGCCCATAACCTACTATTAATTTCGATTCGGATTTTACAAAACAATTATAAATTTCCTTATCTAAAACCTTACCTTGAATAACATTTCCCTCTGAATTTTTCTCTTCATACTCCCAAAGTGATTTCCAATTACCAATATCACTCCACTTAGCATCAAGAGGAACAACTATTCCTGACTTTGTTTTTTCCATTACAGCATTATCAATGGAAATAGAGGGACATTTTGAAAAACAATCATTATTTACTCTTTCAAAGTCAAGATCTTTTGCAGACATTTTCAAAGAATCTATACAATTGGAAAGTATCTTAGGTTCAAATTTCTTTAATTCATCAATAAAAGTCTTTGCTTTAAAAACAAACATTCCACTATTCCAAGAGTATTTTTTTTCAAGAATAAGTTTTTCAGCAATAGACTTATCAGGCTTCTCTATAAATTTTTTTATATTTACACCTTCTAATGTCTGTAAATTTAATTCTTCTTCAGATTCAATGTAACCATATCCAGTTTCTGCATAGGTCGGAATAACTCCAAAAGTTACTAATTTATCATCAATAGCATATTCAAATGCTCTTTCTAATGAATTTAGAAAATTATGATTTTGATTTATAAGATGGTCAGCCGCTAAAATTATAAGAACAGGATCATTTCCCACTTCTAAAGCTTTCAATGCGGCCAAAGTTATTGCTGGTGCTGTATTTTTAGCAATTGTTTCTAAAATAATTGCTTGAGGTTTAACATTTATTTCTCGCATTTGCTCTGCCGCAATGAATCTATGTTCTTCGTTACAAATTAATATTGGTTGTTTAAGGTGGGATAATTTAGATAATCTTTCTTGTGTTTGCTGCAAAAGCGATCTTTCACTTTTTGAATTTAATTTTAAAAATTGTTTGGGATAACTTTTTCTTGATAGTGGCCAAAGCCTAGTTCCTGATCCCCCACATAAAATTACTGGTACAATGTCTCCACTTATCATTAAATTATTGTTTTATTCTAAACATTTTATTATTTTATTATTTTTGTCATTAGATGTAAATACAGATTGGGAAAAGTAAAATTAAAGGATTTTTTGACTCAAAAGAATTACATTAAGATTTCAAACAACTTAATCATTGAAATCCATTTGGATTCTTAATCTGCCAATTCCAACCATCTTTACAAATGTCATGGATATTTCTTTGTGGAGCCCAATTTAATAATTTTTTAGCCATTGAATTATCCGCAACTACATATGCAGTTTCTCCAGGTCGCCTATCAACAAAGGAAAAGGGGATCAATACATTATTAGCTTTTTCAAAAATTCTTATAAGTTCTAAAACACTCGTTCCCTTACCCGTTCCTAAATTAAGGGTTAAAATTTGAGGATTATTATTTATTAAGTAATTTAATGCGTATAAATGTCCTTCTGCAACATCCATTACATGAATATAGTCTCTTACACATGTACCATCTTTTGTGGGCCAATTAGAACCAAAAATTTTAATTTTTTCTAGATTACCCATAGCAACTTTTGTTAGCTTTGGAAATATATTGTCTGTATTAGTGACAGGGTCCTCTCCCATCAAACCATATTCGTGTGCTCCAACAGGGTTAAAGTATCTTAAACATGCAATTCTCCAATTTAAAGGATCACTATCAAAAAGATTTAAAAGAATCTTTTCAATTGCTAACTTTGTATTTCCATAGGGATTGAAGGGCTCACAAGTATCACTCTCAAAAAGAAGTTTTTTTGAAGATCCTTTATATACTGATGCGCTACTGCTAAAAACAATATTTCTACAGTCATATTTTTTCATAATTTTTAAAAGATTTATTGTTCCCACCACATTAGATTCCCAGTACTTTATAGGTTCTCTATTTGACTCTGTTATGGATTTTAAGCCTGCGAAATGGATGACTCTTGATATTGGTTTATTAATCTCCAAAGCATTCTGAAACACTTTTTCAATATCATCTAAGATCCTCAAATCACCTTTAAATAAGTGTAATTTATCTTCTCTAAACAGATTCATTTTTTCTAAGGTAAGTAAAACGCTATTAAGAGATTTAAATGAGCTATTTATAAAAGAATCAATTACAAAGATTTCGTAGCCTTTTTCTAAAAGATATAAACATGTATGAGACCCAATAAAACCAGCCCCACCAGTTACTAAGATTGAAGTCAAAAAAGTTTTTATTATTTCAAACTTAATTTAGCAATTTGATTGAAAATAAATATCTTCGTAATACAATATTTGAGAAATTTGGAAATATATATAATTAACTAATACTCTCTCACATATACTTAAAGTTATTGTGTTTTTCATAAATGTCAAATCATAATAAAAAAGTTGCTTTAATTACTGGTGTAACTGGTCAAGATGGTAGTTATCTAGCAGAGTTTCTTCTCAACAAAGGATATGAAGTTCATGGAATCAAAAGAAGATCAAGTAGTTTAAATACTTCAAGAATTGATCACTTGTATCAAGATCCTCACGACAACAATCAGAGATTTATACTGCATTATGGAGATTTAACAGATAGTACGAATATAACAAAAGTTATCAACAAAATTTGTCCAGATGAGATATACAATTTAGGAGCTCAAAGTCATGTAGCAGTAAGTTTTGAATCCCCAGAGTATACAGCTAATAGCGATGCCCTTGGAACACTTAGAATTCTTGAGGCAATAAAAATCTTGAATTTAGAAAAAAAAACTAAACTTTATCAAGCCAGTACAAGTGAATTATATGGGAAAGTCCAAGAAGTTCCACAAAATGAACTAACACCTTTCTACCCTAGAAGCCCTTATGGTGTAGCTAAGCTTTATGCATATTGGATAACTGTGAATTATAGGGAATCATATGGTATATATGCCTGTAATGGCATACTATTTAATCATGAGAGCCCAAGAAGAGGTGAGACTTTTGTTACTAGAAAAATCACTAGAGGATTATCAAGAATAGATCAGGGATTAGACAAATGTCTTTATATGGGAAATCTTGATGCCAAAAGAGATTGGGGGCATGCAAAAGACTATGTAGAAATGCAATGGCTTATGTTACAACAAGAAAAACCTGAAGATTTTGTAATTGCTACAGGCAGAATGGAAACAGTTAGAAGATTTATTGAGTTAAGTGCTGAAAAGCTTGGATGGAGCGAGGGACTAAATTCCCCCTCAATAATCTGGGAAAATGAGGGGGTCGATGAGATAGGTAGAAGGGCAGATACAAATGAAATTGTTGTAAGAGTTGATTCTCGTTATTTTAGGCCTTCTGAGGTAGACCAATTACTTGGCGACCCAATGAAAGCTTTCAATAAATTAGGATGGCAACCTAAGATTTCTTTAGAAGAGATGATTAATGAAATGATAAATGTTGATAAGAAAGAAGCCCTTATGCAAGCAAATAGAGACAAATTACTTAACAATTAACTTTGAATTTTTTATAAAAACAAAATATGATTTGTAAAAAAATTAATTTAAATGAGAAAATATTTATAGCAGGAGCATCAGGGATGGCAGGCAGTGCTATTTTAAGAAGCTTTAAAAAATCTGGCTATGGAAAGAATAATGGAGGTTCAATAATTACTACCTCTAGCAAAACTTTAAATCTATTAAATTTAAATGAAGTAGAAAGTTTTTTCGAGAGTGAAAAGCCAACAATAGTAGTTTTAGCTGCTGCTAGGGTAGGGGGAATAAATGCCAATTCAACTCAACCAGCAACTTTTATATTAGAAAATTTAAAAATACAGACTAATGTTATTGAAACTGCATGGAAAAGTGGAGTAAAAAGACTTTTATTCTTAGGAAGTAGTTGCATTTATCCAAAATTTGCAACCCAACCAATCAGAGAAGAATCTTTACTTACAGGTCCACTTGAAAGAACAAATGAATGGTACGCGATTTCAAAGATTGCTGGAATAAAGCTATGCGAATCCCTAAGAATACAGCACGGATTTGATGCAATTTCTCTAATGCCCACAAATTTATATGGACCAAATGATAATTATCATCCACAAAATAGTCATGTCATGGCTGCTCTTATAAAAAGATTTACTGATGCGAGTATAAACTCCGAACCAAGCGTAGAGTGCTGGGGCACTGGCAAACCTCTTAGAGAATTTATGTATGCAGACGATCTTGGCGATGCAGTTATATTTGCACTTAATTACTGGGATCCAGATTCAGATAATGCACCTAAAAACGACGAAGGTAAACCATTAACTTTCTTAAATGTTGGGACAGGGAAAGATATTTCTATACTTGATTTATCTACAAAGATTGCAAAATTCACAGGCTATAAAGGCGAAATAACCTGGGATTTTACCAAACCTGATGGAACTCCTAAAAAACAACTTTGTGTAAGTAGATTAAAAGAACTGGGATGGGAAGCCAAAATAGATTTAAATGAGGGAATAAAAAAAACGATAGAGAACTATAAGAATAAAATCAATTTATAAGCATATTATGGTTTAATCGAGTAACTGAAATATTGCTGCTCCTATAAAGCCACTAAAAGGTTCAGTAACAGTTGCTACACCCTCGGAAAAAGATGCTATAGCTGATGTATTCACTTTAATAATATCTCCGTCTTCCAGAGGTGGATTATCCTTACTAGAGGCATCATTTTTAATATTCAATCTGATTTTTCTTAAAGTAACACTACCATTATCATTTACTCTTACAAGTTGAACATTTCCCTTGTTAGCTTTCCAGTTCACTGGACCCCCAGCTTCAAGTACGGCCTGATTTAAAAGGACATTGCTTTTTAATGAGAGCTTTCCTGGGAAATAAACCTTCCCAATTACAGTTACATTAATTTCTTCAGGTGCAATATTACTATTGTTAATTTTGTATTCAGCTATATTGGTATTCTTTGCTTTCTTCACGTTAATAACATCACCATCAAAAAGATATGGATTCTGATTTTGATTGCCATTCATAATTAAATCAAGAATATTTAGTTCAGTTTTCTTATAAATCTTCTCTAAACCTGGCATCCTCCGAGTAAGAGTAATATTTTTTATATTACTATTTTTTGTTATGCCTCCAGCTTTCTTTAAAGCATCAACAATTGTTGGCTGTGTAGTCGTTTCTTCAGATTTATCAGAAAAACTATAAAGACCCGGCCTAGAAATTTCACCAACTACAGAAACTTTTATAGGTCTAGTTTGCGCTAATGAAACATATATTTCTGGTTGCAGAAGTTGTAATCCATATAAATTTTTAATTTTTTCACTTGCTTCATCTAATGTTAAATACATTACATTGATAGTTCCAATAAGAGGTAAACTCAATGTCCCATCGCTGAGAACACCGTATGGACCAGACAATTTATCAAGAGGGCCAATTTCAACTTGTAATATATCCCCAGGGCCAAGAATATAAATATCTGAGTTTAAATCACTTTTAAGGGTTTTTGTATTGCTTAAATTATTAAATTCAGAACTTGCTTTGAGGAATTTACTGTTTTTAAGAAAATAAAAATCAGTAAAAATAAAGACAAATAAAAGAATTATGACATTGGTAGTTTTTTTAAAAATCAAACATCAAATTTAACTCATAATTGAATTTTACACATTAAATGCCAATTAATAAATAAATTAAAATTTTTTCAGAAAATTATCTTTTTTAAAAATTAGACGTTTGTATTATAAAATTAAATATTAATGACTTATGTAATTTGTCAAATAATCAGTTGGAAAAGAATGTGAATCGCGATTCAAATGCTTTTGAATCAGATAATGAAGATTTTGATATTATCGAATTCATAAATATTTTTAGAAGAAGAAAGAAGATAATTTTGGTTGTTGGGTCTTTAGTATTAGGTTTTTCTGCAGTATTTACAACTTATAAAAGAATATTTAAGCCCACATATAGCGGCTCTTTTAAACTCTTAATTTCAGATCCAATAACCAAAGGCAAAAATAATAGTGGCTCTGGATTATCATCAGCTTTAGTTTTGAATGTTGCGAATAATTCCACAATTAATGATGAACCTACTTTGATCGCATTATTAAAAAGTCCATTTGTACTGCAACCTATCGCAGATAAATATTCTTTAAGCGTTTTGAGTCTTGAAAGAAAAATTTCAATCAAAAACCAAAGAATTGGCAATAGAGAAGCCGATGGTGTGCTTGAAATATATTTAAGAAGTGAAAATCTCAAGAATGGGACAAATATATTAAATTCGTTAAGCGAAAGATATCTAAAAACTGCTAATGAACTTAAGCAGCAAAAATTAAAAGACGGTTTAAAGTTTCTAAATGAACAAACTCCTGTTCTTTATAAAAAAAGACAAGACTTACAAAATAAATTGGCTAACTACAGAAAATTAAATTCATTTCTTGAACCCATAATAGAAGGGAGATCTTTAAATAAACAAAAATTGGCTTCTAAAGAGAGAATATTAGTTGTTAAGTCATCTTTAAAGAAATTAGAAAATATTAGAAAACAGTTGAATGATGACAAATTGTCAACTACCGAATTTAGAGAAATTCTTGACAATAATCAAAGAAAGCAAATGGGAATTGTAATAAAGGATTCTGATACAAGATTTCTTAAAGGTTTATTGAAAGTGGAAGAAGAATTAGCCGCAGCCAGATTAATATTTACCGAAGATTCTGAACCCATTAAAAATCTTAAATTAAAACAAAAAAAATTATCCCCAATAATAAAAGATCTACAAATTAAGATTATTAATAATGCTATTAATCAAAATAAAAATGATTTAGAGGTTATTCTTTCTGAAAATGAAGAAATAAAAAAAAGATTTGAAGAACAACCTGATTTAATTAAAGAATATAACGCTATTAAGGGAGAGCTAGAAATTGCTTCACAAAATTTGGCTGGGATACTAGCTGCAAAAGAAGATTTCCAGTTAGAGATGGCTCAAAATAACGTTCCATGGAAGATAATTTCGCCCCCTATTATGGACCCAGTCCCAATTGAACCCTCATTTAGAAAAAATCTTCTTTTTGCTTTATTTGCAGGCAGTGCATTTGGAATTTTTGGTGCTTTATTTAGAGATATTTTTGACAATGTTTATCATTCAAGTGAAGAAGTGAAAATGGGGACTAATATTCCTAATCTTTGTGATATGCCATATGTAGAACAATTTACTGATATTAGAGCCAAGAAAAAATCAATACTCGAAAAAATTAACGATTTTTCTAATTCAGGAAAAGAAAATTATCAATCTTTTTTCTATCAAGAAGCACTTAGAAGTTTATATACATCTATAAGATTTTTAAATAGTGATAAAAATATTAAAACGCTTTTGATTACAAGTTCCATCCCAGGAGAGGGAAAGTCATTATTAAATATTCTATTCGCTAAAACACTCTCTGAAATAGATTTAAAAGTATTGCTAGTAGATACTGATATGAGAAAACCTGTAATTCATGAGCGTTTAAATGTAAACAATTTAAGAGGTTTAAGTAACTACCTTACAGGTGATAAAAAAGACATAAAGAATTTCATTCAAAAAGTTCCTGGATTTGAAAACTTTTCTGTATTAACAGCTGGTAAAGTAGCACCAGACCCAACAAGATTACTTGGATCTGAAAGGATGAGAACATTTATGCAAGATATCAAAGCAAATGAAGATTTTGATTTAATAATTTTTGATACTCCACCAATTTTAGAGCTCTCAGATGCTCTAATAATATCTAATGAAACAGATGGAGTAATACTATTAGTTTCTGTTAATAACGTAACAAGATCACTTCCCAAAAAATGCATTGAAAAAATTGATCGTTCCAATGCCACAATACTTGGTACTATTACTAATAGAATTAAAAAGCCTATCAATATGGGCTCAGAATTTGAGAACAATACCTACGCTCAATATGCAAGTTATGCTAATGCTAGTTCAAACATAACTCAAAATACTGAAAAAGAAATTAATAATGAAATTGATTCTGAAAATGAATTCAAAAAGAAAATTAGAAAATATATAAATATTTTCTTTAATTGGATAGACAATTAAATTAAATGAGATTTACCGTAGACTGGGTTCTAATTAATGAATTAGCTGTTGGGAAAGGCCCAAAAACTAGTGATGATTTAATTTACTTGAAGGAACTTAATATTAACTCAATATTATCTTTGTGTAGTGAAGATGAATGTAAACCCGTCTCAGAGATGGATAAAAAATTTTGTTGCAAAAGGATTATTCTTCCAGATCATAAGGCGAAAAGAAATCCAACTATTGAAGAAATATATTACGCTCTTGATGCATTGGATAATTTAATTTCTAAGGGTCCAACATTTGTTCATTGCGTTGCTTCAATTGAAAGATCTCCACTAATATGCATGGCATATTTAATCAAAAAATGTAATCTAACTCCATTAGAAGCTCTTGATTATTTGATGGAGGTTCACCCAATTTCTAATCCACTTCCTGGACAATTTGCAATCTTAAAATTGTTAAAATGAAAATCTTGAATTCTTATTTTTAAAATCTACTTTAGATGAACTAAATTAAAACATGGAAAATACATTATCTAATTCAAAGAAAAAATGCATCGCTATATGTATACCTTGTTATAATGAGGAGCAAAATATTGATGAACTTTATTTACGAATTACAAAGGGAATAGATAAGCTTAATTATAACTTTTCAATAATATTTGAAGATAATAAATCTACAGATAAAACTATTTCAAAAATTAAAACAATAATGAAAACTGATTCAAGGGTTGGATTAATTGAAAATAGTATTAATTATGGTTTTGTAAAATCCTCCACTAATGTACTTTTAAGTGCCGACGCTGATGCAAATATATTTTTAATGGCTGATTTACAAGACCCACCTGAATTAATTCCTGATTTAATATTCGAGTGGGAAAAGAAAATTAATTCAGTTATATTTTGTGTTAGAAAATCAAGTAAAGAAAACAAAATATTATTTATTTTCAAAAAAATATACTATTTTTTACTTGAACAATTATCTGATTTTAAAGTTGTAAGAGATTCAACTGGATTTGGCATATATGACCGAAAGGTAATTCAGTGTTTAAGGGAACTTATAGATTCATATCCTTTTGTAAAAGGTTTAGTATGCGCATGTGGTTTTCCATGGTCAACAATTAAATATATTAGTCAAAAGAGAAAAAATGGCAAAAGCAGTGCCTCTTTATTTTTCTTGATTGATTTTGGAATCTTAGGTTTAGTAACATTATCTAGAAAACCAATGAGATATATAACTTTTAGTGGTTTATTTTTTGGCTCAATAGGATTTTTATTCTCAATTTTAGTAGTTTTTTCTAAAATTTTATTTTGGGATACTTTTCAATTTGGAGTAGCAATGCTATCTTCTTCCAGTTTATTCTTACTAGGAATTATACTCTTCTCAATCGGTATTATTGGAGAGTATATTAGTTTTATTCATAGACGATCTTTAAGATTGCCACTTTTAATTGAAAAAGAAAGAACTAATGTAAAACCTGATAAACCGATTCAATATAGAAATTCAGTAATGGTTAATATGAGGAAAGAAAATTAAGTGAATGGAAATTTTAATTCTTAGTGAAAACATTTATATTGATAGAGAACAAATCTGCATAGCGGCATCTCAACTTGCTTATAAAGAAAATTTTAATTTTAAAGTTGTTTTTAAAAAATTTGACAATAAAATTCTAGAATTTATTGATAGATTTTTATGCAAATTTTTTATTTATAAAGATATTACTGATATTAATAAAAGAATTTTACGTACTGTAGCAGAAAATGATTTTGATCTAATAATCGCTATAAAACCAACAATTATAAAATTAAAAAAAGTAAAACAGTTTATAGATAATAATAAAAAATATAAAAATAAAAAAGTTAAAATTATTTCTTATTCTTACGATAATATGCTTAAAACACATAATCTTTCTAAGAAATATTTTAATAATTTATATTGGTCTGACAAAATTATTACAAGTAAAGAAACTAACTATGCAAAATTAGCTTGCATAACAGGCAGCAAATGCATAAGGACAAATCATTTTTATACAATTAAACCTATTGAATCAGAGATATGGGAAATTGATAAATCAATTCTCAGAAAAAAAAGTAAGGAATGGGATGTTCTTTTTATAGGTACTTTTGAAGAACAAAGGAAAGAATGGCTTGAAGAACTTTTCAGCTTAGATATCAAAATTCTTATTGGAGGAAATGGATGGAAAAATAAATACAAATATCTAAGCAAATATAAGGCAGATATAAAAATTTTAGACTCAGATGTAAGTCATGATGAATATATTACATATATGCAAAAAGCACTTATTTCTATTTGTTTTTATAGGAACAAAAATGATGATCAAGAAAATAGTAGGTATTATGAAATTTCATCTTCAGGTTCAACTATGATTGAATGCCTAGAAAAAAACGATTTAACAAATCTAAATAAAGATCAAATAAAACTTGAGAATAGATATAAAGAAACTTGCCAAAATAAATATCAATTAGTAAAAACAGTAAAAATGCTTCTTGATGATGAAAACTATACGACAAAATTAGCACATGACTCTTACAAAAAATTTTCAGTATATGAAAATTCCGCCTCATATTTCTTAGAAAGCATTATTAAGCTTAGTTAAATTTAATAAAGTGTTCAAAAAAAATCTAAAAGAAAATATTGACTTAACTATTGTTATACCAACATTTAACAGACCTTATTATCTAAAAAAATCAATAGATTCTCTTATAAAGGCGTATGGTAGTAATAATTTAAAAAAAGAATTTATTATTTCAGATAGCGGTTCAAATAAGCTTCACAAAAAACAATATGCGGAATTAATTAAAAATTACAAATTTATTAAATGGAGTAAAAGTGATAAAAGTTTAACAATAGAAAAAAGTATTGAAAGATGCGTTGAAATAAGCAGTGGAAAATTTATACATATTTTTGGAGATGATGATATTGCATTGCCAGGACTAGGTGAGATTGTAGAAGCTATTATTAGAAGAAATAAAAATGATATTGTTTATTTAAATAGATTAATAGGAGATAAGGATTTAAGTAATGTAAATGAAATTGCACATAGCGATATCCTTAGAGAAGGATTAGATGAAATCTCCTTAAGTAAATTTATAGAAAAATACAGACATTGGCCAGGCTTCATACCATCTTTAATATTTAAAAAAGATTGTTGGGAAAGAGGATTTAAAAAAACAAATGATCCACTTGAAGGATACTCTTTCCTTGAGTATATTTTTAGAGGTAATTATAAAAAAAAGGTTTACATTATTGGATGGCCTCTAATTATTCAAAGAAGAGGTATACAGACCTGGAAAGAATTTTGGCCTTACTATTTTCATATAAGTATGGTTGAGCTCCTGAATAGAATGGATAAAGAATCTATTTCAAATCATGCTTTAGAAAACATGATGCGATATGACTTAAAACTTTTAAATGTTATTTCTGATTTACTTGTTGCCAAGAGATTTACAAATACTTATAAAAGAAATTTCTGGAAGCAATTAATTAATGATAATCAAAGACCTATATGGTACAAATTAATTTCTATGATTATTTCGTTAATACCTAGCAAAATCGCTCTTCTTATTCTAAGTCTTTCACCTTATAGAAAAAAATATGGAAAATAAAACTGTTGACTTAAGACTTAGCAATCATAAAAGAAAAATCAATATCCTTTTTTTAAGATTTCTATGGAATATAATATCTTTCTTATTTTATATTTTTCCTGGCAGAGGATTATCCTCGATCAGAGTAAATCTTGCTAGATTATTTGGAGCTCAAATTGGAAAAGGTGTTTTAATTGATTCAAAAGTTGAAATATATTGTCCATGGAATTTAAAAATTGGAGACCATTCAGCTATTGGGAGAGGAGTACTTATTCATAATTTTGAGAAGGTAATAATTGGATCTCATTGTGTAATTTCACAATTTAGCTATATATGTTGTTCTTCTCATAGATATAAAAAAAATATGGAATTAGTTAATAAAAAAATAGTTATCAATGACTATTCTTGGGTTGCAGCTAATTGTTTTGTTCATGGCGGTTCTTTCCTTGATAACGGAACAATTTTAGGAGCAAAATCATGTTTTAAAGGCACTTCCAAGCCTTGGTCAATATATGAAGGCAACCCTGCAAGTTTTGTTAACTTAAGAATTTAGTTTATCGCTAATCAAATATAATAAAACTAATAATTAAAGTAAAAATGAATAATAAAAATATAGCTTTAGCGAGTATTAATAGATCTCATTTATTTATGCTAGCTCAAGAGATGGATAAACATAATAAATTAAAAAAATTTTATATTGGCTATCCAAATCTCTTAAGGAAAACTTCTTTCCAAAAAAATAAGATTGTAAAAGTTCATCATATTTATCAAAGCCTATTTAAATTAAGGAAATTTTTATTTCTTGAAGATAAAAATAATATTAGTGAAATCTTAGCATGGAAGGTAGCTAAAAATTTCGATTACTGGTTAACTAAAGAATTAAAAAAAGATAGTGTAAGAATCTTAATTTCAGAATCTACCTATTCTAATAATGCAGGTAAATACATCAAAAAAAATTCAGGTAAATATATCGTTGAGAGACCCTGTTCACATGTTCTTTGGCAAGAAAACGTCTTAAAAGATAATGCAGACAAATTTGGGCAAATGATTAGATTACCAACTAAGGAATCTATTGAGACTGATCTGGAAAGTTACCATAATGCTGATAAAATAATTGTCCCAAGTAAGTTTGTAAAAAAAACATTCGAAGATTTTGGTCTAAAAGATAAAGTAAAAATATGCCCATACACAAGAGGTCTTCTAGGCGGAGATCTCTTAGATTGCGATGTTATAGAAAAAATAAAAAGGCAAGCCTTTTTAAAAGATAATTTAAATATATTATTTGTTGGTAGTGCTTCTTTAAGAAAAGGAGTCCATATTCTGCTAGAAGCCTGTTTAAAACTTGATTTACCCTATAAAGTCAATTTTGTAGGCTCGCTTACAGATTTTGCCAAAGAATTAATGTCAATAGAAACTGGATTTAATTTTCAATATATTGGAAGGCTAAAAGGGTATAAACTTGCTGAACAATATTTAAATGCTGATGTATTAGTTCTACCAAGTATTGAAGAAGGTTATGGGATGGTAATTCCTGAAGCGATGAGTTATGGAACTATCCCAATAGTTAGTAGTAATGTAGGGGCTTCCGACTTAATCAATGATGGCTTTAATGGAATGATTTTCAAATCTAATAGACCATCAGAATTAACTGAAAAGTTATTGAAATTTTCAAATTTAGATATTGACAAAAAAATTCTATTTGTAAAGAATTGCCTTTTTTCCAGAACTTCCCAAAGCTGGAATGGATACTTTAAAAAAATGATGGAAATAATAAAAGAAGACTAAATGTTTAGAAATTTATATCTTTGGTTATTTTTTATTGAAGGTGCAATAAGAAAATACTTATTCTCAAGTGTTGTCCTTATTCCTATTAAATATATTTTATTAGCATTTTTTATCCCAAAAAATAAAATCAACAATTTTTGGATTTTTATAATTTTACTAATAAATATTCCAATTATTCTACAATATTTTTTAAATAATAATTATGAACAGGTATCAATTCTAGTTGCAGGTTATGACTTACTTACTTTTTCAATATATCCTTTTATTCTTATAGGTATATCTAATTTTGGATTTACTAAAAAAATTCTAAAGGAGAAATATTTAAAAAAAATAGTCAAATATATCTATTTATTATCTATAATTTCACCAATCCTAACTATTATTCAATCATATTTGGATAGGGACCATTTTTTAAATAGCAGAACAGCTGAAAATGCTATCAATACTGCTTTTAGTTCTTTAGCAGGAGATGGGAGTATTCTTTTTAAAGCAACAGGCCTTTTGGGCTCTGCGCAAGGTTGCTTTGAGGTTACTATTTTAGCTTTTTGTTTTTCAGGATATAAATTTATTAATATCCGGGATAATAATAATAATTTTTATATTAGTAAAATATTTAACAACCTTTTACCAATTTTAGTTGTCTCAGCAGCAATATTTAGAAACTTGTCATCCAGAACTTATTTATTAAACGTAACCTTATTTATTGTTATTTACTTTTTTTTAATCATGCTAAAAAACTATAAAGGTTTATTACGATCTATTTTGCTAGGTATATTAGTAATTTCCATAGCAGCTACCTCTTCATTTTTTGTTGGTCAAGGTGGAGTCACTAAAAGAGGAAGTTTTGATGAAATTAAGAAAGCTATTATTGCAAGAGCAGGAGCTACTTATAATTTCACACAAGGGATGGATCAAAATCAAAGATTTAAATTTTTGGATGGTCCTGGATTAGGAATCACATCTAACAGATTAAACGACACAACCAGACAAATACTTGCCTCATATCCAAAATGTGGAGATATATTTAATGAATATGAATTCACTAGAATATTATGCGCCTTTGGAAATTATGGATTTATCATTTTGCTTTTCACAAGATTTCTACCTGCATTTATAATAGTTAGATTTGCCTTTCGTTTAAAAAATTTATCTTATGATTCATCAATAGTCGCTTCCTTTTTTTGGAGCGCTGCTTTAATATTATTAGGAGCTCAATTTAAAACTAATGATGTTTTCATATCAATAATAGTTCCACTTTTATCAATGCACTTTCTTATAGGATACAAACATATAAATAAAGAAATATGAATAAAGCATTAATTTTAGATACTCACCCCACTTCATACAGATCAAATCTTTATAAATATTTGGGAAAAGAACTTAATAAGAATTTACTAATATGTTACCTTTCAGGTTATTCATTAAATACCCATATTGATGTAGATTTTAATTCAAAAATAAATGATACAAATGTAGTAACGGAAAATTATAATTTTAAAATTCTTTCTAAAAATAAAAAACCAAAAAAAGTTGGATTTTCAATATTTTATTTTATAAAAGCTCTTAAAATCATAAAACAATTTAAACCAAAAATTATTATTTTTACCTCTTTGTCTTACCCAATATTTGTAATATTAGCTTTCTTTTTTTACTTTTCTAACAAAAAAATAAAATTAGCTTTAAGAACTGAAACTGAAGATTTATCTAGAAAAAGATCTGCATTTAAATCCTTTTTAAGAAATATTATTTTAAATATAATTTATTATCCAATTAAAGTTTTTATGCCAATTGGAACAAGATCTACTAATCATTTTCTTAGGTTTTATAATAATAATAAAGAATTAATAGAAATACCTTATATATCTGCCCCCACAATTCATAATAAAAGTGAATCCAATATTAAATTAATAAGAGAACAAAAAAGAAATTCGCTAAATATAAATAAAGAAACTAAAGTTATTACTTATGCAGGCAAATTAATAAATAAAAAAAATGTAGGTTTTATAATTAAGTCACTTACATATACTTTTTCTAATAATTCAGAAAAGCCAAATATTTTTTTACTAATAATAGGTGAGGGTGTAGAAAAAAATTACCTAAAAAAATTATGCAAAGTGATGAAATGCATAACTGGAATTAATTATCATTTTACTGGTTTTGTTGAACCTGATAAACTAAATAATTATTATCTTGCTTCTGATATATTTGTATTACCTTCTAGACAATCAGGAGAGACATGGGGAATAGTTTGCAATGAAGCTTTGGAATGTGGTTGTAGTTTAATAATTTCAAAATATGCTGGATGTTCCAATGATTTTTCAATTTTCGAAAGAGTAGAAATAATTGATATTAAAAACTTCATAACTTTTTCACAAGCGCTCAGAAAATTATCTAGTTTCGAATGGAATTACAATTGGTGTAAAGAAGTTATCAGTGGAAAATATTCCATGGACTCAGTATCTAAAAAGTTAGCTAATTATATTAGAGAATTATGAAAATATTAAGATTTTTAGCTTCTACTGCATTAAACAGTGGGGGGCCACAAAATGGAATAAAGTCTATAAGCCCTTATTTAGAAAAAAATAATATTTCTACAAATATAATATCTTTGGATAAAAATCCAGAGGAAATTAAAGGAGTCGAAAAAATTTATTCTTTTAAGCGATATACAAAATATAACTTCAATATAAAAGCTCTTTTTTCAATATTTACCTTGTCAAAGGTATATAAAAAAACAGATTTAATTATCATTCATGGGCACTGGCAGTTTCATGCACTTTTAGGATTTTTAGTATGTTTATTTTATAAAAAGCCATACTTAGTTATGCCGCATGGAATGCTTGATCCATGGTTTACCAGAGAGTTTAATATTAATAAAATTATTAAAAGAGTTATTTGGATTTTATATGAATACAGACTGCTAAAATATGCTAAGTTTATTTGTTTTACCAGTAAAGAAGAATTAAGAAAATCATTTCTTACTTATAATTCCAAATATAATAATAATATTATATTCCCATATGGTATTGGAAATAATTCGAAAAATATTACTCAAAAATCAGAAAATGATATTTTAAAAATAATCTATATTGGCAGATTCCATAAAAAAAAGAACTTAGAATCAATTCTTTTAGCAATTAAAGATTGCGTAATAAAGGGAATACCTATTAAATTAACCTTGGTTGGTCAAGATGATTCTAAATATAGCAAAAGCATATTAGATCTTAAAAAAAAATTATCAATCAATAAAAATTTAGAACTAATAAGATTCACTACTGATAATAAAAAAATGAATTTCTACTCAGAAAATGATTTTAGTATTGTGGCATCTTTCCAGGAAAACTTCTGTATTTCTGCTATTGAGAGTTTATCTATGGGAGTTCCAGTAATTATTTCTAAAAATTGCGATTTAAGTGATGAACTTAAAAATAAAAAAATATCTATTGACATTTCTACAGATGTAAAAAGTATCTCCTCAGGAATTATGCATGCATATGCTATTAAAAAAGATAAAAAAATCCATAATGATATGAAAAAAAGGTGCATAAAAGTTTTTAATGATTTTTATTCATATAAAAAAATAACTCCCAAAATTATTGATATTTATAAATCTTCTATAAAAAAATAATTATAAAATGAAAAATGTAATTCTTCTTCATAGATATCTTATTAATAAAGGCGGTGCTGAGAGAGTAGTTATTGATGATAATAATATACTTTTAGAACAAGGATATAAAAGTAAAATATTATGTCTTTATAGATGTAAAAAAATATGGCCTGAAGATAATATAGAAAGCGTTTTGAAATTGAAACCAAAAAATACTATTTCCAAATTATATGGAAACCTAATAATCATTTCAAAAATTATAATTGCAAAACCAGATTATCTAATAACTTCTTCTTCTCCAATATTAGGATTATTTGCAAAATTAGTAGGCTCAAAAATCATATATTTAGATCATCATCCAATAACAATGTCACCCTTCGGTAGTTTAAGATCATACAAAAATATTCAAAAAAAGATTCGACAACATTATCCAGATACTGAAAAATATAATCTTCATACAATAAGCAAAAAGAAAAATAATTTCATAATTCAAATTAAATTATTCTTTTGCTATGCAAGTTATAAATTCTATGACAGTATAATTGTTCTATCTAGTTATGCAAAATCAGAAAAAAGTTTTTTATTAAATAAAAAGGCTAAAATCTCAATGCCTTTCATTAATAAGAAATTTATTAAATCAAATAGTTTTAAGAAGGAGATTTATAAGAAAAAATATATATTAAGTGTATCTAGACTTCATGAGAATAAAAACATAATGTTCATAGTAAATGGATTTAAAGCATCGAAATTAAAAGATTATGGTTTTAAATTAATTATTGTTGGTGATGGGCCATTAAAGTCCAAATTAAAAAAATGCATCAACAAATCAGATAATATTGAAATAAAGGGAAAAATAACGGATGACTTATTATTTAAGCTTTATCAGCAATCTTTTTTATTTATTTCTCTTCAATATGCCGATTTTAACCTTACAGCAGTCGAGGCTATGTTAGCTAATTGTAAAATAATAGTTCCTGATGTTTTATATATTGGAGAAAATAATTATATTGAGCAAAAAAATATCCACTTTATAAAAAACGTAAAATCATCTGAAGAAATCTCAAATAACTTAATTAAAGCATCAAAATTATATTCAAAAAATTCAATTATTAATAATAAAAAATTAAGTTTGCTTTATGAATATCTTAGTAATAAAGAACGTAGAGTTAAAGAATTATTATCTTGAGATTTTTCCATTAATTCTGAAAGATTCTATTCATTAATTTTTTTAAGGAATTTATGTAAAAAATTTTTTTAATCCTAGCAATAAGCATGGTAGGTTTTTGCAATTTCAAAAGCCATATAAAAGACATTAACCTGACTAATGAAGGATATTTAATTTTAATACAATTGTTAATTAGTATAAAATCTTCAGAAACCAACGAATTGCATTCTTTTTTATATTTTTCTTTTTTACCTTCCCACCAATTTTTTTGTTTAAAAGAGTTAAATATTTGTATTTTGTTTTTTTCTAAACTAAATTTTATGGATACTTTACGCCAACTTTTATCATAAAAAAAAGGAGGATTTTCCTTGAATAGTAAAATAAAGTAATCAAAAGATTTTTTCGATCCTAATATTGGTAATACGTCATTTTCCAAATACTCATAAATCCTTAATGTATCAGGAGTAGTATTACCATATGGAGATAACCCATATTTATATGTTTTAAGTTGAAGCAAATATTCTGGATAGCTCAACCTCTTTTTTGAACCACTTGAAATAATTAACCCACTTTTTTTAAAGTCATAAAGCATTTTTAGTCTCTCGCCTTTAATCTCACCTTTAAAAAATATTTGATCATTATTTTTCGCAACACTCTGTATTTTTTTTTCTAAATTTCCGAGCTTATATCCTATAGGTATATGTTGAATATTGGAGATATTAAGAAGAGCCTTGTTTAAGTAATTTCTTAAAACAAAAGTTGCTCCATTATAAAGTTTTGCATAATCTGCAACAAACCATTCATCTGAAAGATGTATAAGGCCATATTTAAAATTAAATTTTTTTAATAAATATATTTTTCCCTTAGATAATTTACAATTTTCACTAAAGATAAAAATCGGGAAATCAAATTTATTTAATTTAACTAAAAATTTATCAATACAATTTGGAGACAAGAAAATAATATTTTTTTCATCAATTTCTGAAAATAAAAATCTAATCCAATTTTCCTCCAAAAAACTTTTACCTTTCTCAACTATAAAAATTAACTTTGGTAAAAAAATATTTTTTCGAATATCTTTTTTTATTTTCATTTAAAGCTATAAATAACTTCTTGACCAAATTATCATTTGTTCAATTCCCTCTTTTAAAGTTAAAGAAGGTTTCCAACCCAATATTTTCTGAGTCTTAGTAAGATCCGCCACAAAATAATCTTGATCACTCTTACGCCTTTGAATAAATGAATATTTAACCTTTTCAAAATCTAAGTAATCTTTTAGAAGATTTATAAGTTCTAATATGGATAAAGAATTTTTTACACCTCCACCAATATTAAATATTTCGCCAGAAGCGACATCCTTTCTTTCATATGCCACCTTATATAAATTAACAAGATCTTGTGAATGTAAAACATCTCTTACTTGTTTCCCATTTCCCGAGATAGTGAAAGGATCGTATTCTAAAGATGATTCATAATTTTTTTTCTGGAGTAGTATTTGATTACAAAACCAACCTATCCAACCTTGGTCTTTTGAAGCATATTGTCTTCCTCCATATATACTTGAATGCCTAAAAACAACGGTTTTTAAACCATATGTCCTTGACCAATCTCTTACATATTGATCGGCCGAACCTTTAGAGCATCCATATGGGGTCGAGAAATCCAAAGGGAGGTTTTCAGACAATCCATTTGGGTATTCTGGAATTATATATCTATAATCAGTCTCTTTATAATGAAGCCACTCTAAATCTCCATAAACTTTATTAGTACTACTAAAAGCTAAAAAAGATTCTGGAGAAAATTTTCTTATAGCCTCTAAAATATTAAAAGTGCCTATTACATTTGTATTAAAATCAAAAGCTGGATCCGTTAAAGATTTTGTCATTGCCACTTGTCCCGCAACATGAATTACATAATGGAAAGGTCCAAATTTGGTAAATACTTTTGATATATCTTCCATATTGGAAACATCAGCTTTTACAAAATTAAAATTATTTTTTATATTTAAGCTTTTCAACCAATTTAGATTTTCTTGTGATCCTTTTCTGTATAAAGCATCAATAATAGTAACATCCGAATTTTCTAATAAATAATGAGAAGCGAGATTGCTACCTAAAAAACCACATCCGCCTGTAATTAAAATCTTCACAATTTCTTTAAAGCACTTAAGTATTAATTTCAGCTACTATTCTGGGCTGAGCTATTTGATTAAGATCAACTTCGCTGAAAATTAATTTACCTTTTGATCCTAGTTCCTTCCATTCTTTTTTTGCAAATTCTCTTAATGAAATAGGAATCCCACTTGCAATATTTTCAACTATCGGTGATCCTGATTTGGCAGTATTGTTTAATGATTTATCTAAGATTTTTTTTGCGGCTATATCAACTTTTAAAAAATCCCTAACAATTTCAGGATTATTTATCCTAAAGTCTTCTCCTGCCACTGATGCATTTTTTAATTGACTCCAAAAGTTATTTTTGTATTGCCCTTCCCCATATATGTTAAATAAACGATAATAGCAAAACTCCATATCCGAATTTAAGGAATAATTTTTTAACAAATGAAAAGCAGCTACTTTGCTACTTGCATAATTAGTAAGTGGAATTAGAGGTGCAGAAGGAGGGATAAATTTATATTTATCACAAGATAATCCATACTCATGACAAGTCCCAGTCATAGTAAAACGTTTTACACCACACTTCTCAGCCTTTAGAAATAATTCAAGAGATTGTTGGACATTAACTGATAAATATTCAGAAATTGAGGCTTTTTGTGGACTAACTCCAATGGCAGCAATATGTAAAATCAAATCGATTCCTTCCAAATCCTTTGATCCAATATCATTCAAATCAGATCTTATAATTTCCAAAGATTGATTTTCAAATTCCTGATCTAAATTATTTAAACTAGATGGCCTAATTACTAATTTAATATTATTTCCACTAGCCAATATTTCTTTAAATAAATATCTCCCGATAAATCCAGTACCACCAGTAATGAAAATATTCATCTCAGATTATATAAATTTCATAAAGTCATCAATATCATCTAAACATAATTGATATGCATTTTCTTTATCCTCATAAAATCTTTTGTACCACAGAATTGTAGCAGAAATAGATTTTTCAAAATCCCACACTGGTAACCAATTCAAATCATTATTTGCCTTATCAGTATTTAAATGTAAAAGCTTTGCTTCGTGATAATTTTTTAAATTTTTTTCAATATCCCAGTTTATCTTTAAATTTATATCTACCTCTTTTAGCAATTGAATTACAGTTTTATTAGATTCTATTGAGGGTCCTATATTAAAAGCTGAGCAAAACTGGTTATTAAGAAAATTTTCACTTTCAAATATAAATTCTGCAATTCTCATATAACCAGATAGAGGATCGAGTACATGTTGCCAAGGCCTCTTAGCATTAGGATTTCTAATAATTAATTTTTTATTTTCATACTTACTTTTTATGAGATCAGGAATTAATCTGTCCTTCCCCCAATCTCCACCACCTATTACATTACCAGCTCTAGCAGAAGCTATTCCAAGATTATTATTTTGATGATTAGATGTACCACAAAAACTCTTTCTCCAGCTTGAAATTGCTAATTCGGCCGCTGCCTTACTAGAACTATAGGGATCATTGCCACCTAAAATATCATTTTCACGATAACCATAAGTCCATTCTTTATTTTCATAAACTTTATCAGTAGTAATACAAATTACTGAAACTTTTTGATCATTTTTCATTATTGAATTTAATATATTTAAAGTACCTATTACATTTGTTTCCCACGTTTCTAAAGGTTTTAGATAACTATCTCGAACGAAGGGCTGGGCTGCTAAATGAAAAATAATTTGAGGTTGAATACTACTTACAATATCTTCTAAAACTTTGGCATTTCTTATATCTTGAAAGAAATTATTATCTATTAAATTTTCCACTCCTGCTTTTTCAAATAAAGAATATTCCTCTTGAGGTTTCAAAGCAATCCCACTTATATTAGCGCCTAATTTTTTTAAAAATATTGAAAGCCAAGACCCTTTAAATCCCGTATGGCCTGTTATTAAAACATTTTTATTTTTCCAAAAAGATTTGTTTATCAAATTACTTTGCACAATATTACTTCCATTTTTTCCATGGTGCTGATTTAGTATCCCAAATTTTTTCCAAATTATTCTTATCCCTTAATGTATCCATAGGTTGCCAAAAACCTTTGTGGCAAAAAGCCATCAATTCTCCATCAAAAGCAATTCTCTCCAATGGTTTAGATTCCCAAGATGTTAAATCACCTTCAATATAATCAAGAGCTTTTGGATTCACAACAAAAAACCCTCCATTAACCCATGCTCCATCCCCATCAGGCTTTTCATGAAAAGAAGTAACCTTATTATTTTTTATTTCCAATGCCCCATAACGTCCAGGAGGTTTTACAGATGTCATAGTTACTAATTTACCATGACTTTTATGAAATTTTAAAAGTTTACCAATATCAATATCACTCAGGCCATCTCCATAAGTAAAGCAAAATGTAGTGTCTAAATATTTTGCGACTCTTAATAATCTACCTCCCGTCATTGTTTCTAGGCCTGTATCAATAAGCGTTATTTTCCAGGGTTCTACCTTGGCCTGATGTATTTCCATTGTGTTGTTTTCCAATGCAAAAGTAACATCGCTATTATGTAAAAAGTAATTCGCAAAGTACTCTTTAATTACATAGCCTTTGTAACCGCAACAAATAATAAATTCATTAATGCCATAGTAACTGTAAATCTTTAAAATATGCCAAAGTATAGGTTTACCTCCTATTTCAACCATTGGCTTTGGTTTGATAGAAGTTTCTTCAGATATTCTAGTCCCAAGTCCACCCGCAAGAATTACAGCTCTCATATTTAATTTACGACAGTAATCATTTTATAAACCAAATGCTATAAAATCAATAAACATGTAAAACCTTAGTAATAAGTAAGAATTAATAAGCTTTATTTGTTAACAAATGAATTATCGTCTTAATAAGAATTTTCAAGTCACCTGTAAAAGTCCAATTCGAAAGATATAGAAGATCAGCATCAATTCTTTTCTGCATATTAATAATAGATTCTGTATTACCTCTATGACCTCTTATTTGTGCCAAACCAGTAATACCTGGTTTACATGAATGCCTTTGCATATAACCTGTGATTCTTTTTCGATAATACTCATTATGATCAACAGCATGAGGTCTTGGACCAACAATGCTCATATCTCCAATGAATACGTTAAAAAGTTGTGGCAATTCATCCAAGCTAAACATTCTTAAATATTTTCCTACTCTAGTAATTCTGGAATCATTTGGTCTTGCCTGTTTTGTAAAGATATTATTTTTTTCTAAATATTTCATTGTTCTAAATTTGTAAATCTGAAATTGTCGGCCATCTAATCCATATCTATATTGTTTAAAAATTACTGGTCCTTTAGAATCAAATGCAATGATTAAAAAAATAATTACAAATAAAGGGCTTATACAAACTATCGCAGTTAATGAAAATAAAATATCAAATAATCTTTTAAATGTAATTCTCAATTCTGAATCTTGATGTCTCCAAATTTCAAGATATTTAAAACTACCAACTTCTAATGGCTTTAAGCTCATTCCAATTTTAAACCAAGGAGGAAAGTAATAAATAGGTAAACAGGTATCGCCAAATACATTAAGGTATTTATTCATATAGATAGTAGATATATTTTTATCATCAAACCATATAAGATCAATTTCGTTTCTTTTTAACCACTTTTTTACTCTAGTCAATTCTTTATCTAGATACATATGATCACCTCCTTCACTTCCCTTAGGGATTTCATTTATTAAAAATACTTTATGTATATCCATACCTAAATGCTTATTGACATTTAAATGTGATTTCAATTTTTCATGTAACTCTTTACTTCCAAAAAATAATATCTTTCTTGAATTACCTCCAGAAGAACGATAAATTTTCATTATTTTTCTACCAACTAAATGTATGATCAGCAAATATATCAATAAAGATAATGACCATAAAACTATGTTTAATCTTGAAAAATAAGTACTTGATCTTGTTATAAAAGTGAATCCAAAGAAGAAAAATAATAAACTTAACCACTTAATTAAAATTACATTTAAGAGTCTAAATAAGCTGATATTTCTATAACTTTGATAAACCTTAGAAAAACTAATTTGAATTATAAATAATAAAAAAATAATTCCAATTGATAAATATTCTAATCGACTATTATTTAAGACCAAATCATCAAAGTTATATATATAAAAACTAAAGCAGCAAAAAAATATATCTATTATTTTTATAAAATTTCTAATATCATTCGAATATTTTTTTATTAACCCATTTATAAAATAATTGGAAAATTTTCTAACCATTTATAAATTTCTTATATTTTAAACTATAACTATTTAGGGTTTATAGAATTAACTTTTGTTTCTATAATAAAACTTTACCATAATAAACGATCTTAATGAGAGTATTGATTTATACATTAAATTATTATCCAGAGAAAGTAGGCATTGGCAAATATACTGGGGAAATGGTTGATTGGCTTAAAAAAGAGGGTATAAATTGTACAGTAATTTCAGCACAACCCTATTTCCCACTTTGGGAGGCATCTTCTTACAAATATTTCTTTAGCAAAGATGTTATTAGATGTCCTATTTGGGTTCCAAGAAAACCAAATGGATTAACTAGAATAATACATCTATTATCTTTTTCTCTTTCAAGTCTTCCTATTCTCTTTTACCTATCCAAAAAAAAATATGATTTAGTTTTTACTGTTGTACCTACTATCTTTTGCATTCCTTCAGTATTATTCTTTTCAAAATTATTAAACAAATCTTCAAGTACATGGCTACATTATCAAGATCTTGAAATAGAAGCAGCATTTAGTTTAAAACTAATTAAGGGCAAGATCTTTAAAAAATTACTTCTTAAAACTGAATCATTTCTAATAAATAAATTTAATAAAGTGAGTTCTATTAGTAATGAAATGTGCTTAAAAATAAGTGAAAAATTAAAAGATAAAAACAACCTCACTTTTTTCCCAAATTGGGTTGATACCTCATTTCTTTATCCGCTTAAAGAAAGGAAAGAATTATTTAGAAGATACTTTAAAGAATATGAAAACTTTGAGAATAAAAAAATTGTGATGTATTCAGGTTCAATGAGCAAGAAGCAAGGGATGGAATTCTTAGCAGATACAATAGAAAAAACCCTTAAGAAGAATACAAATTTAATATGGCTCTTATCTGGTGAAGGTCCCGCAAAGAGTTATTTAAAAGATAGATTTAAATATAACAAAAATGTATTTATAGAATCTCTGAGACCATATGAAGAATTAAATACTTGGCTAAATCTTGGAGATATCCATGTGGTTCCTCAAAAGAACGAAGCTTCAGATCTCTTATTACCAAGTAAAATAACAGGAATATTGTCCGTAGGGAAAGTAATTGTTGCAACAGCGAGAAAGAATAGCGGTATTTATAAATTATGTTCTAAAGCTGGAATTATGGTTAAGCCTGGAGATTGCAACGCATTTGCAAATGCAATATTAAAATTATCATTTGATGAAAAACTTTGTCATAAATTAGGGACTACAGGAAGAGAAATTGCAATATCACAATTTGATAAAAATAAAGTTTTAAAGAATTTCCTAAAAGAAATTAAATTATTAATATCCTATTAAACTTTAAAAGAACTTTGTTTTATAATAAATAATCAAGAAATACTTTAAATTAATGATGATATGACAATAAACAAACAGGAAATTATTAATCAATATAAAAATAAGGGTTACACTATTGTTCGAAACTTATTGCCCTCTGAATTAATTGAAGAGATTCTAAAAGTTTATACAAAATTAATTTCCCAAAGGCCTTTAATATATACCCAATCAACTCACAAATGGGAAAATATTAAATTAGATAATGAAGGTTTAATTATTCAATCTATCTTAAATCCATCAACTCTAAAGACTTTACACCCATTCAATAATTATTTAAAAGAAATAATTTACCACACAAATATTGAAAAGATCCTTTCAATTATTTTTACTGATAAAGCACTAAAAATTGGTTGCTGGCAGGATATGTTCTTTGATAAATCCACCGCTACTATTCCTCATATTGATAGTTGGTACTTAGATACTTTGCCAAAAGGCTTATTACTTGGAGTTTGGATAGCATTAGAAGATATTAGATCAGAAAATGGTTCTTTCTATGTCTACCCAGGTTCTCATCTTAATGATTGGAGCTATTTGGAAAATTCTACTCATGATCAATTTATAAATAGCATTAATGATTATTGTAAAAAAAATGAAAAGTTGAAGAAAGAACTATTTATAAATAAGGGTGATGTAGTATTTTGGAATTCAAAACTTGTTCATGGAAGTACCAAACAAAATACTAAAGGTTATTCTAGGAAATCTGTGACAGCCCATTATTTTCCATATCCATCTTCTTTAGTTGACTCAAAAAGAACATATAATTTAAATTCGGTTAATAGAAGATTAAAAAAGAACAAATATTTTAGGATTGAAAGGTTCAATTCTAACATCTTAACCACAAACAAATATCGTCACATTGTTGGAAAAATTAGTAATAAATTAACTAATTTAGGAATGAAAATAGGTCCAAATTGGGATATGAGAAACAAAAAATGAGATTAAATTTTAGATTTATAAATTACACTCTAATCTTATATTTTTTTTTAATTTCGTTTATATATTTATTGAAAGGCCAATACCTTTTTCCCTTAAATATAGTTCCCCATATGGACATCCCTATGGGGGATGCTAAAGCGTTAATTGTAATAAGAGACTGTCCTTTTTCACTTGGAGAACTTTATAGTGGAGTAGGTTCATGTGATCCGTATAACAGGCCATTTAATTATCCTCCTATTATCTACTTTTTATCAAAATATTTATCTTTTATTCCATATAAATTATATTTTTTTTTAAATATATTAATTTTTGGAATAACCTTACACTTTCTTTTTGAGAAAATTGAGAAGGCATTAATTAAAAAAAATAATTCATTTATAAAATCATTATTATTAATTTCATCTTTATATAACTACCCATTAATACTATGTATTGAAAGAGGTAATTATGAATTTTTTATAATTACATTAATACTTTTAGCTTTTAATTTGATATTAAAGAAAAACAAAGAAATTTCCTCAGAATTAAATTTATCAAGATTTATTTTATTTGTAGCTTCTTTGCTAAAGATTTATCCTATTTTTATTTTAATTACATTAAACATTCTTAATTTGGGAAGAATTAAAAAAAGTAATTTAAATAAATTATTAAAGAATATTTTAATACCAATACTTCTTTTATATCTATCTATAAGTTCTTCCATGATATATCTTTTTAGAAATACCCCTAAAACAGAAGGGGGGTTGGGATTCGGATTTCTTGCTTATTACCAAAGTGATTTTGGCATTTTTAGTAATCTATTTCTTTTTCTTAAAATAATTATCATTTTTACATCTTTTCTTTTATTTTGGAAGATTTTTAATACACAAAAGATTCAAAGTTTTGAATCTGAAAGTGTATCGATTAATCCTTTTATATCTGTTTCAACAGGTTTTATCATAAATTACTTTTTGATACGTTCTTATGACTATAGATTAGCTTCATTCAGTCCAATACTAATCTTTTTGTTTTACATATTTAATAGCTATAGCTTTAAAATATTAGATGATTTTGCTAAAACATTTTTAAAAAAAATATTCCTTTGCTTACACATTTTAATTTTCTTTGAAGGATATTTTTCTTTTGGTGCATGGCCTCCAACTACTATGAACAAATTTGCTGCAATTTTAAGATTGAGTTCAGATTTTATTTTCCAGCCAATATACATAGCCTTCTTAATAGTATTTATTTTGTCAATTCAAAAAAAATTTCTTTTAAATACTTTATCTTTTAATTTAAAAGATTAATGCGATTTTCAATTTTAATAGTTGCAAGGAATGCTTCAAAAATAATTGTACCCCTTTTAGAGGATTTAAAAGATTGTGATGATGTAATAGTAGTTAACGATAGGTCAAATGATGATACCCTGGATAAATTAAAAAAATTCAGAAATATCAAAGTAATTGATTCTATTGAGCTAACAAAAAACCATAAAATTTTAAAATGTAATGAGTTATTTTTTGGAAATGAATCATATTTTAGGAATCTTACAATCAATTCAATCGAATATAAATACGAATGGATTCTTTTGTTAGATGCTGATGAAAGGATAAGTAAAAAAAGTTTGAATGAAATAGTTAATTTGATACCAAAAAAGAATCATGTTGCATATAGTCTTAAAAGATCAGATATATTTCTGGGTAGAAAATTAAAATTTTCACAACAAGTAAATTCATATCTAAGACTAATAAAATACAAAAAATGCAGATATATGAGACCTATCAACTCATACATTAAATGCAATGGACAAGTAAAGAAAACTAATATTACTTTCGAACACTATCCTTTTAATGATGGTTTAGATAAATGGATTGATAGACATATAAAATATAGTGATATTGAAGCAAAAAAAGCTTTAAATAATACTATTTCTAAGAAAAATATATTTTCAATAAATTTAATTTTTAAAAATCCCATTAGGCAATTCTATAAAAATTTATTTTATTTACTATATATTCGTGGTCTAATTAAATTTATTCTTTTGTATATTTTTAGATTTGGGTTTTTAGATGGATT
>CACHEM010000010.1 GCA_902578845.1 uncultured Prochlorococcus sp. | reverse complement strand
GCAGGCAGTATTGCTCAGCTTCCCCCACAAAAGTTAAGTTAGGAGTTTTTACTGGAAGTAACTACAAATTAAAAGAAGAAATTTGGGAAAACTTTAATTGGGAAGTTGATAAGTGTGTATTGAGATCTGATAACAATCCTATAAAGAATAACATTTAAATCATTCTTATCTTTATAGTAAAGTCACGGGGCGTAGCGCAGTTTGGTAGCGCACCACTTTGGGGTAGTGGGGGTCGTGGGTTCAAATCCCGCCGTTCCGATCACTTTTCTTCATCATTTATTAGGGATTTATATAGTTTATATGAACTTATGCCTACAGCTATGAATGTAAATGATGAAAAAAATACTAAAACCAAAATAGTGAAATTTGAAACTTCTACCTCACCTAGTTGGAAAGATATAAAAATATTCATGAGAGGGAATTTTTTAAAACCATAACACAATTGCAAAATATTATTTAAAAGGAACTACACATTTAGAAGAATTACAACTCCAAAAATAACTCTATAGATAATAAATATTTTCAAACCATTTGAAGAAAAATACTTTAATAAGAAATCTATAGCTAATAAAGAGGACAAAAATGTTGTAAAAAGACCAATTAAAAGAGGAAGATAACCTAATAAAAAAAAATCATTAAAAGAAGAAATAAACTCAACAATCGCAGCGAGAGAGATAGCTGGCATCCCTAAAAGAAAAGAAAATTTCGCAGCATCACCTCTTTCCCATCCTGATATTAGAGCACTAGAAATAGTAATACCAGATCTTGAAACTCCCGGTAAAATAGCAAATGCCTGAAAGAAACCTATCAAAAAACTATCTGAGTAATTATGGTTTTTAATATTAATAGAACCTTTTTTAGAGCTGTCTGCCAAGTACATAAAAAAAGCCATTAGGATTGACACTATACCTATTGATAAATTAGAACGAAGAACGTTATCAAAAAAATAAGGGATAAATAATTTTATAATCCCACCAAACAAAACAATTGGGATAGTTCCAATCAATATAGATCTTAATAATTTTGCATGTAAAATATATTCAAGAAATTTTTTTGAAGATTGACTTCTAAGATTAAAAATATCATTCCTAAAATACCAAGCTATAGCTAAAACACTTCCAAGTTGTATAGAAGCGGACAAAGAGCTTCCAGGATCATCAATACCTAAAAAAAGAGATATAACTTTTAGATGAGCTGTACTACTTACAGGAATAAATTCCGTAAACCCTTGAATTAAGCCATAAATAATAAATTTTAAATATTCCAAAAAATTATTAAAACTACCTAATTAATTAATAGCAATTTACTTTTAATAATTAAAAGCTAATATAGTAAAATGAAAAAAAAATCTATTTTAACTTTTTATTTTCTTTTTTCCTTAATATTTTCTGATTCTGCAAATGCTAACTATTGGTTAATAATTGGAACTTATAGGCAAGGGCCAGGAAGAAGACCTGAGGTTAGTGGAATAACGAGTCCTTCTTTACATTCTGTGCCCATGAATGACTTAGATACATGTAATAAGGCAGGCGAAAAAATTACAAATGAAATCTTTAAACCTGTTTGGCAATTTGATAGTAGATGGACCTGCGTATTTAGAGGTGATAAAAAGTAAAATTATCTTTTAACATCGTGCGCACAGCCATCACCCTTATAGTTTTCACTCTCGTAAAAATCATTTTTTGTACCAAAGTAAACCGTTAACAAAACGAACGGCAAACTTAATATAAATAAAATGGTGGTTAGATCCATAGTGATAACTTATTTAGTAAGATTACGAAAAAACTAAAATAACCATATGATCATTAAATTAAGTTTTAATAATCTGTAGGTCCTTTAATACCAAGATAAAAGAAGGCTCCCAAACCAACTAAAAGTAAAACTCCAGCAACAGCTGCAGAAGGAACAAAACCTCCTATTGCAAAGGAAGAAAAATAATACATCTATGAAACCAAAACTAGTTAGATAATATCAATAAAAATTAGGTTTTTGTAAAAAATTTTGACTCGAAGACAATTAGAGGATATCTAATCTAAGCCACTAATTTTGAATCTTCGTTATCAGCAGAAATTCTTATTCTCTCTTCCAACTTAGGGCCATATAATTCATTTCCCCAGATTTCAACTCTTGAATCATTTGGGGCCATAAAAGTAAGAATGTCAGTTGGGAATAAAACTCTCTCTAAAAAAAAATTTGATGGACCAATACATCTCAACACAACCATTCTACAGCCTTCATTTTTGTAAGAAAACTCAACCATCTCTTAAGAACAAAATATCTTTAATTAAACACCATTAAGTACTAAAAAAAATGTATAAAAAATTACTGAAAAAAAAGAAATTATTAAATGCTATAAATTTAAGCCAGCCTCAACTAAATTTCTTTCTTGATCAATTAATAAAAGCGCATAAGAATTTATAAAATCATAACTTTTGTGAGGTATGGAGGCATTAAGCATTCTCAAGAAATTAGATAATTTTTCATCTTTGAGGGCTTTACCTTTCTTTAAAAACATTTCTTTTTCTTGATTTGTTTTCCACCTATTCATATATTCAACCTTCAAGGGCTTTAAGTGCCAAATATTATCTATTAAATTCCAAATATCTAAATAGCCCTTAAGGTTTTTTTGAATGGTTAATATATAAGAAGATTCATCAAGACTCAAATTTGTTGTATTTAGGTAGCCATCATTTATGTCATTAGAGAAAGGTTTTATGCCCAAAAACCATCCCTCAAGAATTAATAAATCAGGATTATCTAATCTCCAATGAGATCTATCTCCTAAACCATTTCTTAAAGATTTATCGAAAACTGGTACATTTAATTCTCCATTTAACTTCCAATTTAATAATTTTTCATGCATTAATTTTACTGAGTGACTACCAGGAAAACCTCTTGAAACATTCCAAGGGTTATTCTTAATTGCTAATTTCATTTCATTTGATGGAAGATAAAAGTCATCTATTGAAATAACAGCAATTTTGAAGTTTAATCTTAACGAAATATCTTCGAGCCATTTACCTAATGTTGTTTTACCCGTACCAGGTAGAGCTGAGATACCAATAATTTTTCTATCAGTAAATTTATTTTTAAATTTATAAGCTTGCGATAAAAGAGGTAAAGCTAAGCCCCAAATCCAATCATCATTTACTTTGTTGTTCCAATATTGATCAATTGAGAGAATATTTCTTTGATTATTCCAAAAATTGAACCAATCATCTAAGGATTCCCAACCAATGTCAATAATTAATTTTTCAAATTTATCAAGAGGAAATTTAATATCTAAATCTTTCATCTTTCTAAATTAGTTTTCGCTTATTTATCAATTTATTGATTTCATTTTTCCAACCATATCCATTTGGTTCAGAAGCTAAAGTAAATTCCAAATCTTTTAGTTGATCTAGTAATGTTAGGTTTGGTCCATCTATTCCAGGAATAATTATTTTAATATCTGAGTTTAAAAGTAATGGCAAATCATTTGGAGAGTCGCCCAAACCTATAATTTCAATATTTTGCTTTTTTGAATATTCTTTAAGAGCATCTATTGCTTTACCTTTATTCGATTTTGTAGATAATAAGTGACTCATTCTATTTCCCTTAAAAATATCAACATTGAACTTTTTACAACAGCTCTTAATTTTCTTTTCTAGATAACTTGGTGGATTTAGAAAAGGCATGCTCCAGTGTCTATCACGCATTAAGTTCAAGGAGTTACCTTCTAAACCTGTGAGCTGTGTGGCT
This sequence comes from uncultured Prochlorococcus sp., assembly GCA_902578845.1. The sequence continues at coordinate 29,077 of CACHEM010000010.1, read as the reverse complement.
TCTTGATCAGTGAGATTATTAAGAGGAATAAGTTTATGATCAACTTCTTTTGAAATAAAATTTAAGATTTCTTCAAGAATTTCGTATTTTATTCCAAGGATAATTTCTCCCTTAACTCTTTCAAGAGATTCACCATATATTGCCGCACCATTTTCTACAATATAGGGATCCGTTAAATTTAGCTGATTCCTTATAACTCTCACTTCTGAAGCCGTCTTGCTTGTACAAAGAATTACTGGAATAGATAATTTTTGTAGTGTTTTTATAGTTTCCTTAGCAGGTGTTAAATCATATGAATGATCCATTAAAGTACCATCTACATCACTTACTACCCAAATAGAAGAATTTTCTATCATTTTTATAAAGCACTAAGCCAAATAACTTGAAAAGGATCAAGACTAATATTTTTCCAATTGTATTTAGTGGATGTTAATAAATCTTGCGTATTGAAATCATCATCAATTATTTTGGGAAGATCATTATCATTCAATTGATAATTAATTTTATTTTCAGTCATATTATGGATTGCAAAAACAGATTCAGGACCTTTACTTCTTTTTATTACAACAATATCACTTCTACCTTTAGACAAACATTCCATTTCTGAACAAGGGTGAAATTGCCTAAATTCTGATCTAACATTCATTGCATTACGAAGATATTTTAAGTTTTTATTAGCATTAGATTCAGGATTATTTAAAACAGATATAAGATTGTCTAATTTAAATTTTTCCCTATTTAGATCTCTCCTTTGACCTGTCATAGAGAAACTTTTTATATCATTTTCTGAAGCAAGTAATGCTGGCAAATAAAAGGCAGGGACACCTTTCAGAGCCATTACTAGTAACTGAGTCAAGATAAACCTCTCAAACTGGAATCGATTAGAATCTCTACTGGAGTCTTCCATTGCGCTCCACCAACTAATATTCAACTCATAGGGTTTATCATCACCATTTGATAAACGTCTATGACTTACTAAGCCTCCTCTTTTTTCACAATTAATTAATAAATCTTTAATTCTCTGCTCATTCATTAAACCTTCAAGAGCTCTTAAACCTACGCCATCATGTGATGCAGTGAAATTAAATAGTGTAGTGTTGTCAGGTAATATTGGCCAATCAAAAATCCATGAATTTAGAATATCAGCCCTTGAAGTAATAATTGCCTCCAGGAGAAGAGGAGGCAATGGGAAATTATATGCCATATGGGCTTCATCATCAGGAATCAAATAAGATAAATTTTCCTTCTGAGGAACATTTGTTTCTGTTATTAAAACTCCATCTTCAAGAAGATTATTTAATAGAACTCTTAGGAGTTTCACAATTGAATGTGCTTTTGGCAAATGTAAACAAGTTGTCCCTGATTCCTTCCAAATGAAACCTACAGCATCAAGCCTCAACCACTTAATTCCATTAGATAAATAAGTAATAATTAAATTTAAGAACTCAAGGGTCATTTTTGGATTATTCCAATTCAAATCAATTTGATCTGGACCAAAAGTTGTCCAAACTTGTTTAGGGCCATCTTCAGTGTTTATCTGTGAAAACAAGGAGGAACTTCGCGGTCTGATTACATTTGACCAGTCAAGATTATGTTTGGGTGAAAAAACATTTGATATGCCCGGCTCTTGGGATTTAATAAATTGTTGAACCCATGGGTGAGATGATGAAACATGATTTAATACCAAATCAGCCATCAAATCATGATTTTTAGAAATACTTTTGAGATGATCCCAATCACCAAATTTTTCTTCTAAGGAATCATAACTGGAGACTGCAAAACCTCCATCGCTTGTTGATCTCAGAAAAGGAAGAATATGTACAACTCTAGAGAGGCTACCAAAATGTTTACTTAACAACTCTCTAAGAGTTATTAATGTTGCCTCGCCATTTTTATAAATACTGTCTGCATAAGTTATCAAAACCGAATGGGACTCATTCCACCTTTCCTTATCTCTTATTTCTTCATAAGCAGATTTCTCTGAGAAATTATCTAAAATCTGCAATAATTGGTTTGAAATAAAATTAATTTCTTCTGTAGTATTATTTGAATAAATTGTTTTTAACAATTTATCGATTTTTAATCTATCTAATTTTTTCTCTGAATCAATTTGCTTCACTTTGAAAAAATCATTGAAGTATTAATACTATTCTGCACATCAATTAGAAAATGGACTTTCAACAAGGGTTAATCACAACAATACATGAATATGGAGTTACAAAAAATTTACTTAAAGAGTTAAACAAAAGTCTTAAAAAAAGATCTACTACCATTTTAATACCTTGCTTATATGAAGAGTTTGAGCGACCAGCATTAAAAGATATAAAAGAAGTTTTAAAAAACCTTACAGGCTTAAATGAATTAGTTATTGCTCTCTCCGCAAAAACTGTTGAGCAAGTTAAAACAGCAAAATCATTTTTTGACTCAATGCCATTCCCAGTTCACGTTCAATGGACTAATTCTCCCTCTGTAATAGAGCTGTTAAAAAACCAAGAAAAAAATGGGTTAGAACTTTTAGGAACTCCAGGTAAAGGATGGGCCGTCTGGCAAGGTATAGGAGTTGCGACTAGAAAATCAGAAGTTGTTGCTCTTTTTGATGCCGATATAAGAACTTTTAGTCCTTTGTATCCTTCAAGAATGATACTTCCACTTCTAGATGAATCATATGGAATATCATATGTAAAAGCTTTTTACAGTAGGTTATCCTTAGAAACAAATCAATTGCAGGGTAGAGCAACAAGATTATTTGTAGGTCCTCTATTAGCAAGTCTTGAGCAGTTAGTTGGTAAGGGCCCCTTTTTACAATATCTTCAATCATTTAGATACCCATTAGCAGGTGAGTTTGCTTTCACTAAAGACCTAGCCATGAATTTAAGAATACCTTGCGACTGGGGGTTAGAGATAGGTTTATTATCAGAGGTTTATAGAAATGTAAGGACATCCAAAATAGCCCAAGTTGACCTAGGTTTATTTGATCATAAGCATAAGAATATTGGCGATTCTTCTAAAGAAGGATTGCAAAAAATGTGTACAGAAATACTTTCAAGTGTTTTAAGAGGTCTTATGGAGCATCAAGCCGAGACCTTAACTAGCACTCAACTGGCAACTTTAGAAGTTCTCTACAAAAGAGTTGGAGAAGATCGGGTAAAACAATTTGGATTAGATTCAGCAGTTAATCAACTTCCATACGATAGGCATGAAGAAGAGCTATCAGTACAAAAGTTTGCGAAACTTTTGAGACCTGCCACAGAAGATTATCTAGCTTGCCCTACAACACAGCAGTTACCAAGTTGGTCAAGAGTTCTATCTTGTGAGAACAAACTACAAGAAGATTTAGCGATTGCTGGGTCCAAAGACATAAAGGCAAGTAAAAAAGAATTAATTAAAAACTTCTAAAGCAAAAAATATCTCTGAGCCATTGGAACTTCATCAAGTGGTTCACAAGTAAGTAGTTCCCCATCAGAAAAAACTTCATAAGTTTGAGGATCAACTGAAATATTTGGTAGTTTACTATTAAGTTTTAAGTTTGATTTATTGATATTTCTGGTATTTTCTACGGCAATACATTTCTTTTGTAAGCCTAATTTATTTGGAATATTTTGTTCAATTGAATTTTTACTTAAAAAGGTAAAAGAACTCTTAATTAGAGATTGGCCGAAACTTGCAAACATAGGTCGACCATGTACAGGACCTGGAGTAGGAATTGAAGCATTTGCATCACCCATTTGTGACCAAACTATAGATCCTCCTTTAACAACTAATTCAGGCTTTACCGCAAAAAAGGAAGGTTTCCATAATGCCAAATCCGCAATTTTACCCTTTTCTATAGACCCAACATGTTTATCAATACCATGAGCTATTGCTGGATTAATTGTAACTTTAGAAATATATCTCTTTACTCTATAATTATCGTTTCTATCAGAATCCTGCGATAGTGGGCCCCTTTGGACTTTCATTTTATGTGCGGTTTGAAAAGTTCTTGTTATTACTTCACCAACTCTTCCCATAGCTTGAGAGTCACTGGCGATAATTGAGAAGGCGCCAATATCATGTAGGATGTCTTCTGCCGCAATAGTCTCTCTTCTGATCCTTGATTCAGCAAATGCAATGTCTTCTGGAATTTTAGAATCTAAATGATGACAAACCATTAACATGTCAAGATGTTCTTCTAATGTGTTCCTTGTATAAGGTCTTGTTGGATTTGTACTACTAGGAAGAACATTTTTTTCTCCACAGATTTTTATAATGTCTGGAGCATGACCTCCACCTGCTCCTTCGGTATGAAATGTATGAATAGTTCTTCCTTCAATAGCGTTGATGGTATCTTCAACAAATCCTGCCTCATTCAAAGTATCAGTATGAATACATACTTGAACGTCAAACTTATCTGCAACATTTAGACAAGAATTTATTGTAGAAGGAGTGGTGCCCCAATCCTCATGAAGCTTCAATCCACATGCACCAGCCTCAACCTGATCAATAAGATTGCTTTCGTTTGTTGAGTTTCCTTTTCCAAAAAAACCTAAATTCATGGGAAATGCTTCTGCAGATTGAAGCATTCTTGAAATATGAAAAGAACCCGGAGTACAAGTAGTAGCATTTGTGCCAGTTGCAGGTCCAGTTCCTCCTCCCAGCATTGTTGTAATTCCAGAGGCTAGTGCTGTCTCAATTTGTTGGGGACAGATAAAGTGAATATGGGTATCTATTGAACCTGCAGTAAGAATATACCCCTCTCCAGCTATTACTTCTGTTGATGCACCAATAACAATATCAACATTATCCTGGATATCAGGATTGCCAGCCTTACCAATTTCAAAAATCATTCCATCTTTTATACCCACATCAGCCTTAATTATTCCCCACCAATCTATGATCAGAGCATTAGTTATTACGGTATCTACAGCTCCATCAGCTCTTCTTACTTGAGACTGTCCCATCCCATCTCGAATAACTTTACCTCCACCAAATTTGACTTCATCTCCATATGTAGTTAAATCCTTTTCTACTTCAATAAAAAGTTCGGTATCAGCTAGCCTTACTCTATCTCCGATAGTGGGTCCGTAAGTTTGAGCATAAGTTTTTCTATCAATTTTATAAGACATAATTTTAACTATCTAAAGAACCATTAACTATTGAATTAAAACCATATGCATTTCTCAAGCCTGAAAATGGCACTAATTTGACATCTGTTGTATCACCCGGTTCAAATCTTATTGCTGTTCCTGCAGGAATGTCGAGACGCATACCATGTGTTAATTCTCGATCAAAAATTAAAGCCTTGTTTGCTTCATAAAAATGATAATGAGATCCAACTTGCACAGGTCTATCTCCAGAATTAGAAACCGTTACTGTTTTAACTTGCTTACTAAGATTTAGTTCGATTTCACCTTGTTCGGGAATTATTTCGCCAGGAATTAAATTACTCATAACTAATTAATCGGATTGTGAATAGTAACTAATTTAGTCCCATCGGGGAAAACCGCTTCTATTTGAACTTCATCAACCATTTCAGGAATGCCCTCCATAACTTGTGATTTTGAAAGCCAAGTAGTTCCCTCTGACATTAATTGACTTACACTTTTACCATCTCGTGCTCCTTCAAGAACTTGAAAACTTAAAAAAGCAATTGTTTCAGGATAATTAAGTTTAAGACCTCGATTAAGCCTTCTTTCAGCTAAGAGTGCAGCAGAAAAAATCAATAATTTATCCTTTTCTTGAGGTGAAAGATGCATAATAAAAAATTAATCTATAAATTCTTAAAAAAGGTTCTTTCTGAACATAATTAATAATTCATAGAATCTTGTAAAGGCCATACACCTTGATATTTTGGCTCACAAAATCCACAAACAGACCTAATTTGTTTCCAAATACAAAAAAAACATTTTCTAGCATCTTGAGAAGAACTCCCTAGAAATCTTACGGAGATTCCATTTTCAAGGATTCCAATAGATAAATTATTATTAGTTTCATTGAAAATCTTTTTTATATTTCCTACAAGATTATTTATTTTTGACTTGGAAAAATCTTTTTCGCAAATCCAAATTAAGGATCCAAAAACCGGCATGTAATCCATGCCTGACTTCGCCACAAAACTTGCCTTAGATAATTCAATCTGATCAACATATTCCCAATCATCAAGTAAATCATTATTTCTCATAATTTCTAATTTAGACCTAAAAACTCCACTCTCAATAGATTCTCCGGAAGAAGATCTTCCAAGTCTTATTAAATCAGTAAATAAAAAACTTGAAGTTTCTGAAATAGATACTTTAAAAATTTGCTCATATAAACCATTTGCAAAGATGATTGTTTCTTGGGGAAGATACTCTAAATGAGAATTGTCAAGAATGTTTATGAGATTCTTTTGCTTTGAAAAACTTCCTTTTGGATTTATTTTAGATCTTCCAACTGATCCATATACTTTCTGAGCTGAAGAAGTCGTCAACAAAACCTTAGAGTTATTTTCAAGATTTACCTTAAAGTCGAGTAAATCTCCTCCTACCAATCCCCCTGCAGTATGTAGAAGAGGCAAAATGCATCTGCCCTCTTGATCATGAGTAGACTTTAATAACTTATAAGGAGAAGTTGTTTTAGATTTAAAGATTGTTTTATCAACATTTCCTGAACTTGCTTTATTATTGAAAAAATTTAAGAAACAATTACCTTCCCATGAAGTTTTAATCATAAATTGTTTTCTTTGATTACTAAATTAAAGTAACCAAAAATTTTGATTATGAGAATGAATAAACAAATTGTTGTAACTGATTGGATTAAGAAAAAACCGAAATTAGGTTTATTTTTAAAACTCACCTTAAGTTCTGATGAAAGAAGAATCTTAAGAGGTAAAAGATTAACTGATTGTGATCAAGAAATAATTTTACAATTACCTAGAAAAGGCAAATTAAATGATGGAGATATTCTTTCAACTAATAAGTCCAATTTTTACGTAGAGATAATTGCCAAAACAGAACATTTAATTGAAATAAGTTCAAATTCTAAAATTGAACTTATTAAGACTGCTTATCATCTAGGAAATAGGCATGTAGAAGTAGAAATTGAAGAAAACATTCTTCTAACAAAAAGTGATTATGTTATTAAAAATATGCTTCTTAATTTTAAAGTTGATGTAAAAGATACGAAAAAAAAGTTTTTTCCGGAAAGAGGTGCTCATAGTCATGAGTAAAAGCCACTTATTAAAATATTTATTAATAAGTCCTAACTTACCAGTTGGAGGATTTTGTTATTCGGAAGGAATGGAGAGTTATCTTCATAATAAAAATTTTACAGATTCAAATTCGGTAAAAGACTTAATAATAAGTGAACTAAAAATTGGTCAGATAAGACTAGATGCAAGACTTTTACTAGATTTTTTTGATATTTTCAATGAGATTAACGAACGTAAAAATATACAAGTTAATTTGCAAAAGCTAATGAGTTTGGATAAATGGATCCTCTCATCAAAGGACTCTCTCGAAATGAGAGAACAACAAATTCAAATGGCAAAATCTCTCCTTGATTTAACCAAAGAATTTGGATTTGAATATCTATATGAAAATAATAAAAAAAGCTCCTGGTCATTAGCGTGGAGTTGGGCTTGTTATTGTTTTGAAATTACTAAGTTAGAAATGGTTGAGAATTTTTTCTATGCCTGGAGTGCAAACCAACTTAATGCTGCATTAAGAATTATTCCTATTGGGTCAACAAAAGCACAATTAATTCAGAGAGACTTATTAGAAATAATTTCAAAAGTTTCTAAAGAAATTATGGACAATGAAATTGATGACATCTATTTTGGCAATGTAGGTTTAGCTATGGCACAACAAAATCATAATGAACTTTATACAAAACTTTTTAGAAATTAATTTATGAGCAGCAAATTGAGAGTAGGAGTTGCTGGGCCTGTAGGTTCAGGAAAAACTGCATTAGTGGAGACTCTATGCTTAAGCATGAAAAAAAATTATGAGATAGCAGTTGTCACCAATGATATCTATACCAAAGAAGATGCTAACTTTCTAATAAATAAAAAGGTTTTAGAGGTAGGAAGGATTATTGGTGTAGAAACAGGAGGTTGTCCTCATACCGCGATAAGAGAGGATTGTTCATTAAATAAAAATGCAGTTTTAGATCTAGAAAATAAATATAATCCTTTAGATTTTGTTTTTGTAGAAAGTGGAGGCGATAATTTAGCATCTAGTTTTAGTCCAGAACTTGTAGATTTATCAATATATGTAATTGATGTATCTGCCGGAGACAAAATTCCTAGGAAAGGAGGGCCAGGGATAACAAGGTCGGATTTATTATTAATAAACAAAATTGACTTAGCAGATAAAGTTGGCGCAGATTTAAATATTATGAAAAGTGATACTGAATTTATGAGAAAAGGGAAACCTTGGTTTTTTACCAACCTAAGTAGTGGCATAGGAGTTGAAGAAATAACTCAATTTTTAGAATCACATATACCCAATAATCGAAACTAGAAAAATGCTTATTACTAATATATTGGATTCAACAAAAAGTTACGACTGATACAAAACTAATCCTCACTCGTTAATAACTTTTATTTTATCCCCCTAATGAGGGTCAATTACCTAATTTATCCTAATTCATGAGAATTTCAAGGCGTATTTTGGCAGGTTTAGCTACTGCCTCACTTGCTGTCACAGCAACTTCCTGTGGTGGAGGCGGAACCTCAGGAAGTTTCGATGACACAGTAACCGTTGGTATTTTGCATTCGTTATCCGGAACAATGGCTATCTCTGAATCAACTCTTGTTGATACAGAAAAAATGGCTATTGAAGAGATAAATGCTGCTGGTGGTGTTACAGTTGGCGGCAAAAGCTACAAAATAGAATACATAGTTGAAGATGGTGCATCTGACTGGCCAACTTTTGCTGAAAAATCAAAGAAACTTATAGACCAAGACGGAGTTCCTGTCGTATTTGGTGGATGGACATCTGCAAGTAGAAAGGCAATGTTACCTGTCTACGAATCTAAAGATGCATTTCTTTACTACCCAATTCAATATGAAGCTCAAGAATGTTCTAACAACATTTTCTATACAGGAGCCACACCAAACCAACAATCGGAACCCGCTACAGATTTCATGTATAAGCGTTCTCCTGCAGCTGGTGGAGATTTCTTCCTTGTAGGTTCTGATTATGTTTTCCCAAGAACTTCAAACACAATCACAAAAGCTCAGGTAAAACAGTTAGGAGGTAAAGTTGTAGGAGAAGATTACCTTCCATTAGGAAATACTGAAGTTGCTCCAATTATCTCAAAAATCAAAAAAGCTTTGCCTGAAGGTGGAATAATCATTAATACTCTTAATGGTGACCAAAACGTTGCATTCTTCAAACAGATTCAAGACGCAGGTATCACACCTTCAAGTGGTTACTATGTAATGAACTATTCAATTGCTGAAGAAGAGATTAGTACAATAGGTCCTGAGTTCCTTGAAGGTCACTACGGCGCTTGGAACTACATGATGTCAATTGATACTCCTGCATCTAAGAAATTTGCTAAAAGTTTCAAGAAAAGATGGGGAGCAGATCGAGTTGTAGCTGATCCTCAAGAATCTGCATATAACATGGTTTATCTATGGAAACAGGCAGTAGAAGATGCTGGAACATTCGACGACAATGCAGTAAGGGAAGCCCTTGTTGGACAAAAGTTTGATGCTCCACAAGGTCCTGTTGAAGTTATGCCTAATCACCACTTATCTCAAACAGTAAGAATTGGGGAGATTAATGCAGAGGGTGGTTTTACAATTCTTGAAGAGACAGGAGTTGTTCTTCCTCAAGCATGGAACCAAAAGCATCCAAGTTCAAAAGGATTTGCATGCGACTGGACAGATCCTTCAAAAGGAGAAAAGTATAAGCTTTAATCTAATTAAAACCTATACTTCAAAATAAAAGGAGGTTAACGCCTCCTTTTATTTTATATAATCAAATATTTTCTTTTTCTAAATTGGAGTTACTTCTCGATAGTCTTTTTAATGGTGTTGCAATCGGATCTGTACTACTTGTTGCTGCATTAGGTCTAGCAATTGTTTTTGGTCTTATGGGTGTAATAAACCTTGCCCATGGAGAACTTATGATGCTTGGCGCTTACACAACATATGTAACACAATTAATTTTCAAATTACCTATATTAAAACCTTTCTACAATTCGTACATAATAGTTTCTATTTTCCTTGCTTTTATTGTTAGTGGAGTAGTAGGCATTCTCCTTGAAAAAACTATAATAAGAAAGCTTTATGGAAGTCCACTAGAAACACTTCTCGCAACTTGGGGCGTAAGCTTAATTCTGCAACAATTTGTCAGAAGTGTACCTTTAGCTTATGGGACCGGTCTAGTTATAAGTCTGTTAATTGGTTTATTCTTACCAACAACATTCCCTTCAAAAATAAAAGAATCAATAAATTACAAATATTTTAAATTTAGTTCTTGGATATTTGCTGCTTCAACCGGGGTCCTGACAGGTAGCATAATCTCATCCTCTGTGAGTAAACTTAGTAGAGCAAGTGCTCGAAATGTTGATGTAACAGCGCCCTCATGGATGAGAGGTCAAGTTGAAATTATTGGCACTGCATTTCCTAAAACAAGATTAATGATAATTGTCATTACTCTAATCTCTGTAATAGCAATAACATTATTTCTTAATCAAAGTGCTTGGGGGATGCGTATAAGAGCAGTTACTCAGAACCGACAAATGAGTGATTGTCTTGGTATATCTACTGAAAAAGTGGATATAATTACTTTTGGAATTGGATCTGGATTAGCAGGAGTTGCTGGGGTAGCAGTATCTCTTTTAGGTTCAGTAGGACCTAATGTTGGCGGAAACTATATAGTTGGTTGTTTTATGGTTGTAGTTCTGGGAGGAGTAGGAAATTTATTAGGAACAGTACTAGCTTCATTTGGAATAGGAATAATGACAGATTTAATTGGAGCTGGCAGGCTCTTATCAATATGGCCAGATATGCCTTTACCTTTATCAAACACAATTAACTTTTTTGCGACCACAAGTATGGCAAGGGTAATGATATTTGCACTAATTGTTATATTCTTACAATTTAAACCTACAGGTTTATTTCCTCAAAAAGGAAGGATGGTTGAAAACTAATGTCCTTAAGTAAAATTAAATTTGATAAAAAATTAGTATTATCATTTTGGATAATATTAATAGCCTTAATTATTGCAGCACCAACTCTACTCCCTGTATTTCGACTAAACCTCCTAGGAAGATACTTGTCCTTATCCATAGTTGCACTTGGTGTTGATCTTATCTGGGGATATACAGGTTTACTAAGTCTTGGACAAGGTATATTTTTTGCTCTAGGTGGATATTGTGCAGCAATGTATTTACAAATAACCAGCTCCTCTGAATTTCCAAATAATATACCTGAATTTTTTGCTTTATATGGTGTTGAAAAATTACCTTTTTTCTGGGAGCCTTTTAGATCGCCTGTTTTTACCTTCTTAGCGATCTGGATAATTCCAGCATTGGTTGCAGGTTTAATTGGATTTCTTGTTTTCAGGAATAGAATCAAAGGGGTTTATTTTTCTATACTTACTCAAGCTTCTCTTCTTGTATTCTTTAACTTCTTTAATGGACAACAAAAACTTATAAATGGAACAAATGGATTAAAAACAGATGTAACACAACTATTTGGTCAGATGGTAGGGTCTGAGTCCATGCAAAGAATATTCTTTTGGATAACCGCCATACTAGTAATAGCAGCATGGTTTTTTGCAAAGTGGGTAGTTAAAGGAAGATTTGGAAATATTCTTATAGGAATACGAGATGATGAACCAAGAGTTAGGTTTACAGGATACAATCCAGTGATATTCAAGACGATAATATTCTCTATTGCTGGAGGTCTTGCTGGCATATCTGGAGCTTTATATACTGTTCAGTCTGGGATAGTATCACCTCAATTTATGACAGTTCCCTTTTCTATAGAAATGGTTATATGGGTTGCCGTTGGAGGGAGAGGAACTTTAATGGGAGCGATACTAGGGGCTGTTTTCATCAACTATGCAAAAAGTCTAGTAAGTGAAGCTTTACCTGCCAGCTGGATGTTTATTCAAGGAGGGTTATTTATTTTAGTTGTAACAGCTTTGCCAGAAGGAGTTTTAGGATGGATTCAAGGAGATGGCCCTAGGAATCTTCTTCAAAGATTTGGTTTGAAAAGAAAGATTGAAACCTATCCAAGCTTAGAAGTTAAAAATAAGGAGGGGAATAATGAATAATAAAGATCTTCTAAATTTAATAGATATTACTGTTAGTTTCGAGGGTTTTTTAGCTCTCAACAAACTTAATTTAAATTTAAAGAAAGGAGAATTAAGAGCTGTAATAGGACCAAACGGCGCAGGTAAAACAACATTTCTTGATGTTATAACTGGAAAGGTTAAGCCAACAAAAGGTGAAGTAATTTTTAAAGGGAAATCTTTAGTTGGTAGAAAGGAACATAAAATAGCCAGACTTGGAGTTGGAAGAAAGTTCCAAAGTCCAAGAATCTTTGAAAATCTAACAGTTAAAGAAAATCTTGAAATATCGGTGACAACACCTAAAAGTCCCATGAACCTTATAAATAAAAGTATTAAGGATGAGCAGCTTAATGAGATTGAGCGTCTTTTGAAAATTGTTAATTTAGCTCAAAAAGTTGATTCAAAAGCTGGTTCTTTATCACATGGCCAAAAACAATGGCTAGAGATAGCCATGTTAGTAGGACAGAAGCCCGATTTAATGTTAGTTGATGAACCTGTTGCTGGTTTAACTGATGAAGAAACTGATCTTACGGCTGATTTATTAAAATCTTTATCAGGAGAAAATACAGTTGTCGTAATAGATCACGATATGGAATTTATAAGAAGACTTGATAGTAATGTTTCAGTATTAAATCAGGGCACAGTATTATGTGAGGGAACTATGGAAACCATACAAAAAGACAAAAAAGTTATTGATGTTTATTTAGGAAGACCTGAGGACTAGTTATGAAAAATTTACTCGAAATAAAATCTTTAAATACCTATTATGGTGAAAGTCATATTCTCAGAGATGTAGATTTAAATGTTAAATCAGGAGAAATGGTTTGTTTAATTGGTAGAAATGGAGTTGGAAAGACAACTTTATTGAAATCTCTTATTGGTTTGTTAAAACAAAAAAAAGGCGATATTTATTTGATTGGCGAAAATATCAATAGAAAAGCACCTCATCAGAGGGCTAGAAAAGGAATGGCTTACGTTCCTCAAGGGAGAGAAATTATTCCATATCTATCAGTAGAAGAGAATCTTATGCTAGGTATGGAGTCGCTTCCGGGTGGATTATCTAAGAACAAGAAAATAGATCCATTTATTTATGATCTCTTTCCAATACTAAAAGATTTTCTACAAAGGAAAGGAGGAGATCTTAGTGGAGGACAACAACAACAACTAGCTATTGCAAGAGCATTACTGGGCAAACCTCAACTTCTATTACTTGATGAACCAACGGAAGGTATTCAGCCAAATATAGTTTTAGACATTGAAAATGCAATCAATCAGATAATAAGAGAAACTGGAATTGGTGTTTTATTAGTTGAACAACACTTGCATTTTGTAAGACAAGCAAATAGATATTATGCGATGCAACGCGGAGGTATTGTTGCTAGCGGAAATACTAGTGAGTTGAGTCAAGCAGTTATTGATAAATTTTTAAGTGTTTAAATAGATTATAATTTTAATTACTAAAAATATATTCAATTTTCACATCTTATTAGGTCTATACTGTTTGGATGATCATTTATATATTTATTAAATTCCATTGCTAGTGTTCTAGCTTCGTAAGCGTCAAAAGCATAAAAACAATTTTCTAATCTTATATTTTGAAAATCACGATAATGCACTGTATATGGCTTCAACATATTATTTTTGCTCATTTTAATTTGCTAAAAAGCAACTATGTATATTTCAACCATGCATAAATTAGTAAATTTAAAGCACAACTTTTGTTGTTATCAAAATATATTGACTTAAATTATGTAATTAAAAATACTTTATAAAGACAAAAAGTAATTAATCTATTTTTTTTTATTTTTAGAATCCTGCTTTTTACCTTCTATTAAAAAAACAAATTTTGATAAAATATATCCAAAAATTGGGACCCAAAACTTTTCATAAAAAAATTTCATAAAAAATTAAGCAGCTATTGATTCGTCATCTTCAATTTCAGTTTTATTAATACACTTCAAATCTGTTGAATTAAATAAATGCTGCATAAGAAGAAAATCAAGTTCCCCTTTCAACAAATTAACATCGGATGAAAGTAGATCATCAACATAATCATCAAAAGTATCTGAAAGAAGATTCACAGTTAAGAAATTATTTTTGGTATTATCAACGCATTAACAATAAAAGTCAACCAAATTCTAAATTAACTTTTGAATTTTTTGATAATTAATAAAGATTTAAAAATTAAATAATAAATATAAACAAGCAAAATAACAGATTTAATATCAAGCTTAGGGTTTTTGAATTAAATTTCATTATTATGCTTTTCTTAATTTTATATCTCTCCTGATTTGCATTATCAAAACGACAATACACATATTTGCTAAAAAGAAATTTAAAGAATTCATCATCAAACCTTTTAATATATTTATAGCAATACTATTGATGTGCCAATTAGTAAAGAATCACTTAAAAAATTTTTAAACGTAATAAATTTTTATAGCAATCAAATTTGATATTAATAGCTAATTTAAAATATTATTTTTTAATTAGCTCGAAGTAACCATTTTTATTTAATAAGTACTTATCAAACCAAAGGCTTAATAGATTGTCTAATCCTATTCCATTCATTTTATTTATTTGAGAAGTTTTATAGTCTGAGAGTGCAAGCAATAAATACGGGAAAATCATATCAGAAACTCCTTTGGGCAGTTTTTCTAAAGGTACTCCATGTGCTCTATCCCATAAAATTTGCATATCCTGAGAGAACAAAGAACTCCAATAACTAAAATTACAATATAACTTTTCTGGAGGGAGTAGATTTACAGATGGAACTGGGAGAGATGAATTCATAGGAATAAATATTTTATAGATTAATTGAATTTAGGTTTTGAAATGTCGAAAAATAACTTTAATATGCGAATCTCCTATAAATACAAATTCAATTTAACGCACAGTGTATCACTTAGCAACACTTTATTAAGTGTTATATTTATCCATCATTTCCTGAAATTTTAGGAATGATAAAAACTTTTTATAAGTTTGCAAGTCAAAAGCCTCCTGATTCTCCTCATCTAAATGGGTTGATTTACTATGAATAAAATGCTTGCCTAAGTTATTATCAATTGAAAGTTTGGCTTTATCTAAAGAGTCACCAGAATTATCAAATAAGTTTTGTGAATTATCTTCATTTAGCTGATATGATTTAATTGCCTTACCATTTTTTTTATTAAATATACCTCTTATAGAAAGTGCTTCTTCTACCAAAATACTTATTATTTTTGAATTACTTAAATTGTTCTCTATGCTCAACTTGTCAATTATTCTCATAACATCTTCTCTAGGAATAAAACCAACTCTTTTCTTCTTGGTAGGCATTTAAGGATTAATTAAAGTTCAGCACTTGACTGTAATAAGTGTTGCACTATATTCATTATAAGTCAAATAAATACGAATGATTTTACCAACAACATTACTTTTAGGAGCCCTTGGATATCTTTTCTACACCTCAAAAAAAGAACTCTTACTAGATCACCATGAACATCTAGAAAACCAAAAAGAAAATGATGATTTGTATAAAGATTTGGAAGATCTATTTATTTAAAATTACTGTATATGTATTAAAGAACTTTGTTTCTTGACTAAAGATATACAAAACCTTAAACACAATTAGAATGATTATAAAGCTATAAATTAAATGACTGTACATCAAGATTATGAAATAAAAATCAATCTAAATGAATTGATTGAGAAGAGAATTCCATGTTGTGATTTACTTCATCCAGATCATTGTCTAACAGAACAACAAGTCTCTGAAATTGCGCATGATATACGTATGGATTTAAATTTGCATGATCTTTACAAGCAAGTGGATAAACACATAATGAATTATGTAAATGCAGCTGGCATTGATAACAAAGATCATTGGGTTGAACCTCATCTTCCAGATTTGGAGAGAGATTTAAAAGAAGAAGTAGGTATAGAGTTTGATTAAACTTTTCTCCTAAAAAAGATTAATATATGTATTTTTTTTCTAAATCATCTATTAATTTATAAATACTTTTAGCTGATCTTTTTCTTTTTTTTAAAATTGTAAAAACTATAGATCCAATCAACAATGAAAAAATAGGTGTGAAAATAATAATTTCATGATTCATAATCATCAAACAGAATTATATTATATAAATTATTAAAAGCTTCGAATCAATAAAATAGGTACTTTATACAAATATATTTCACTATAAACAATTAAGATTTTTTATAAAGAAGTGAAAGAATTAAAATTTTTTGTAAATTATGTAGATATAAATTTTTAATTCAATAAAGATAATGAATAATTATTTTGCCTTAACAGTGACTGAGATGGGGATCGGTAAAATAGAGTTAGTAGTTATTGGCGCAGTAATTTTAATATTTCCAATTTTATTTGTATATGCTTCAAAAAACCTTGATGCAAAGGGAGTTTTCGAATGGATGATGGAGAAACCCAATGATTGGATAGGTAAAAAATAAGCCTTTAAAAATTTACATTTTTCTAGTTAAATTTTAAATTTTCTAAATTACTAATATCGAAATCATAAACCTGGCAATTATTTTCTAAATCATTAACTATTGAATTTTTTAGATGAGAATAATCTATCAACTTATTGAGTTTATTATTTTTAAATTCCTTATTAGTTTCTCCAATAGCAAATGCCAAAGCTCCTTCATAAGAAATACCGAATTTGGAAGTGTTGCAGTAAGTTCTAGTGAACTTGTTAGAAATCTTTTTAGTATACTTTTCAAGAGTTTTAGAAGAAGTATCTAATGAGTAAACTGGACTACTAAATAGAAAAAGCAAAGTTAAAGTGAATATAGCAAAAACCCTTTTGATCATAATTTTTCAAAAATTGCAAATTTAATATAGTTTAAAATTCAACTCTCCCGACTATGTTTTATTAAAAATATAGAAATTAAAAATTTATTAACCACAACAGCTATTTCATATTTTGGATGATAAAAACTCTCTAAATGAGTATTTTATAGTTTGAATTTTTTTTGGTAATTTTTTTAAAAAACGCCTAAATGCTTTTGGCATAATAAAAAATTCATATCAATAATTAATAGATAACAAATAATATATGAGTATTCAATAATTAATTATCCAAAAATAAGTAAATTAATTATTAAATATATGGTTTTAGCTATGGAAATGTATTTAAACATGAATTATTGTTTAATTAAGTATTAAATACAAAATTTATATGGCACTACCAGAACTTATTTATGCTCCTATAGATGGCGGAACAATACATAGATATGAAATTAGTGGTGGCAAGAGAAAATTTTTAAGATTTATAGGTTGTTATTTGGGTCAATGTAATTTCCACAAAAATATTGATGATGCTATTGATTACATAAAAAATTTGAAAGAATCACAAAAGATACAAAAAACATGAAATAAAGATACATAGATACGAAAGAGACTCAATATTTTTCGATAACTACATAATTATTGCTACAAATAATAGAGAATTTTCTGTTTATAAGAAATTGATTATTTACTTGGGTTATAGTTCCGAAAGATAAACAGTCATTTAAAAAAAGAAATTAATTTATGGAAAACAGACAAATTAATTTTTTTAAATCAAAAGACTTTAATACCGTTCTTAAGCCATTTAAAAAAGGAACGGTAGTAAAAATTGACTCGTTTGATATTAGAGAAACTCAAAAAGATTTAAATATAGGTTTATTTGGTTGGTATGCAATTTGTCCCTCTAAAGAACTAAAAAAAAATAAGCTGTACTATTTTTCACTCTATGATGAGCCTCTTGTTCTTTATAGAGATGAAAATAAAAATGTTAGGTGTATTAAAAATATTTGTCCACATAGGGGGGCCTCCTTTTTTGGAGGGACATTATCAGATGGAATAATAACCTGCCCATATCATGGAGCTAAGTTTTCATCTGGAGGAAGTTGCCAAAATCTCGACAGAATAACATGTCGCCATATAGTTGATAACAACTACGATAACTACGCCAAAAGAATTCATTTATCTCAATACAAAACTTCAGAAAAAAATGGATATATTTTTGTACATTTTTCTAAAAAATCTGAGACTGATTTAAATAATATAAGTGAAGATACACCTATAAGTAACTACGAATTATATGAAAATGGTTTTTCACATAAGGATTATGTCTTTGAGGAGGTATTAGTCGACTTCAAATGTGATTGGTCAAGGATTATTGAAAATCACCTAGATATCCTTCATATCTTTTGGGTACATGGCGATACAATCCCAGATAAAGATGTGAATAAAAACGTATTAGTTAGTTTTAACCAGAAAATTAATATTAATCCCTCATATATTGAGAGTATTTATTATTACAAGAATGACCCTACAAAAGAATTTATTCGGATAAAGTACATACCTCCAGGAAGGATATTAATTTACAAAGGCGATCCTTCCTCATCAAGATATTTACAAGTTTTAGATCATATCCCTTTAGGAAATAACAAAGCAAGAGTGATAGTAAGACACTACAGGAAATTTCTACAAAATAAACTACTTAATAACCTCTTATTATTTAAAGAGACTCAAAGAAAGATTTTTTATAAGATATTTGATGAGGATTATATGATTTTAAAAACACAAACATATAACCACGATATGGGATATATAAGTAAGGATGAAATAAAATTATTGGGAGAGGATAGGATAATAAATTATTTTTGGAAGTGGTACAAGAAGTCTGAAGATAAAGATGAACCATGGAACAATATTAACAAAACCCAAAATCTTGATGTATATGACAAAGTTATATTGAAATATCCTCCTGAAATAAAGAAGTTAGAAATTGCAAATAATATAGATATTATTAGAAAAACATTTGTAAGATTTGCTGCTCCGCTTATATTTTTTATGTTAATAATATAATCCATGAAGAAAGTAGATAGACCTTCGTGGTTGAATTGGCTTTATCTCTTTATATTTATTTTAAGCTCGATTCAATTGATTATATTTTGGAGTAATAAGTTTTAGTGTTATATAAATTTTGGTTTGACGCAAAAAATATAAATTGTTTTAAGAATGGCTTTCGAGTAATTAAAGATTTAAATTTAAAGATATCTTATTCAGAAAATGTAATATTAATTGGACCAAATGGTTCAGGTAAATCATCTCTAATTGAAGTAATTAATAGAAACTTATACCCAGTAGTAGCTAATGAATCGAAACTAAAAATATTTGACAAAGAACTTATAAATTTATGGGAACTAAGAAAAAGAATAAGTACCGTAAATAATGATATAAAAAATAGAATAAATCCAAATTTACAAGTAATTGATTTAATTTTAAGTGGACTATATGGAAGATATTGTTATATACAAAATAAATCTGAAAGAGATTCTTATAAGGTGGAAAAAATCATGAAGAAAATGGATATATCTAATTTATCTAAAAAGAATTTTTCCTATTTATCAGATGGAGAAAAACAAATTTCTCTCATTGCAAGGGCGTTGATCAAAAAACCGGATATCTTAATCCTAGATGAACCAATTGCAAATTTAGATTATAAATCAAAGTTTTTTGTAGTTGATAAGATTAATGAATTATCAAAAATAAACACCAAAATTTTATGTGTCACTCATGATATTTCAACTATTACAAAAATTTATGACCGAGTCATAATGCTAAAAGATGGAAAGATAATAGCTGATGGACATCAAAATAAGATTATAAATAGTGAAAATTTAAATAAGTTATATGGTATTCAAGTAGAGGTTACTAAAAATAATGGACTTTGGAATATAAACAGATTATCTAAATAATTATTATAAAAATAATTATCGCGATAGCTAGAAATACTAATTTCTTACTTTTTAAAAATGAAGAGGATTTATTTTTAAATGAAGAAGATCCACATTTAGAGCACACAATCTTACCTCCTAATGATCGATCTGAGACCAAAGATGAACATCCACAATTTAAACAGACCTTATTTAAGCTCATCTATATCAAAAAATTTTTGCAATTCTATACAAATTATATTGCTAAAAACTATGTAAAGAAAAACTTCAGAAATGTTATGATAATGAGAATCTATTGCAATAAGTAATTTAATAGTGCATAATTGATAATAATTCTCATTATCATATATAAATTAATGAATTTCCATAGTTATGGAGTTTCTCCCTTAAAAACCGTAAGGTTAGTAACTGGTCAATCAGTATTAATAGATCCTTCATCAAGGCCAAAGGGGACATGCCTAGAAGTTGAAAGTGGAATTGCTAGAGTTTATTGCCCTTGTGAAGAAACTGAAGGAATGACACTAGCATTTTTACAATCAGGAGATCAATTAAGAACGGACCTTTTATGTAGTGAAGGTGTTTGTGTAGAAGCACTAACAGATTTGTCTTTTCAAAGTAATGTAAATATTGATGTGAATATTGGATTCGATGCAGTAAATGAATGGACTTTGCAACTCCTTAGGATTAGACACTTAGGAAATGCAGAACAACGTTTACAAGCGTTGTTTTCAATATTAGTAAATCGTTTAGGTAAAAGATGTGGTCAATGGTGCGAGTTACCTTTTAGGTTAACTCACGAAAGGATTGGTGAGTTAATCGGTTCTACACGTGTAACGTCAACAAGATTAATTTCTAAATTAAGATCATCTGAGTTATTAATAGCTCCTATTGGAACACAAACAGTCAGTGTTGCGCCTTCATTTATCGAAACATCACCACTATAAAAAAATGAATGAATCACAATCAATTACAAATAACTTGTTGATGGAAGTTGATGTTTTATCGAATAGAATGAGAAATATAAAACAAACTTTCAAGACTACCGAAAATAAAGCATTGAAGGAAAGGTTATTTTCTGAAAACAAAAATATTTTTAAGAGAGTAAATGAGATTCATAAAATAGCTGAGCTCTTAAATAATAAAAAGAATGAGAACAACAACTTTTCTAATTTACTTATTGAAATAACCAAAAGGACATTAAATGAAAATAAATTTGAAAGTAATTTATTTTTTCTTTAAATCACTATCTATTAATAAGATTGCAGAAGGCTGATTAGACGCAAACTTTACTTTCCCAAGTATGTTTGCAAATTCATCTTCTGATTTTGTTTGAGCATCTATGATTGGATCTAAAAACACATTAGTTCTTGTATCTGAAATTCTTTCTGAAATCGAATAAAGCTGTTGCAGAGAAGAAGTTAAATCAGCCTCCATATTGAAGGAATAAGAAATCAGATCCTCTATCGAATCCCATGTTTGGACGGGCGAAGGAATTTCATCTAATTTTACAGTTTGTCCTCTTGCGATTAAGTAATCTGCAAATTTCTGCGCATGTTCCATTTCACCTTTTGATTCATTTAGAAAATGAGAAGCAAAACTATTTAAATCACGTTCTTGAAACCAAAGATACATAGAAAAATATTGAACATTAGCATATCTTTCCATAGTTAGATGTTCAAAAATGTTATCTAATAAACTATCGTCAATCGGTTGAGCGACAGCTCTCCCAGATGGGCCAAAATTAATTAACTTTTTTGTTTTTAAATTATTTTCATTCATTTCCAAAAAAGATTCTAAATAAATAATACAACATTTTGTATAAATTAGTAATTACTAAAACCTTTAAAATAAATTAAATATTATGATAATGAAAATCAATTGCAATACTAAAAATGAATTTAGAATACAGTTATTCTGAACTGCTATTAACAAATAAAATTTATAAATACAAAAAAAAGAAATGTAAAAAGAAAAAATGCTGTAATTGGAAGGGTGGAAAGTGTAATTGCCTATAAATTAAGTCTATAAATATACCTTATGTGCTCCTGGATATAAAAAACAAAAACTATTTTTAATAATAGAAAGAGAACATTTATCACCATTATTTAAGAGATTATTAATATCAGTTCTAACCCTTAATATACTTCCATTAATAGTTACTTTATACATAAGAAATTCTCCAAGAAATTCCTTAGATATTACTTTAGCATTTCCAGATTCTGATCTTTTAATTGAAATAAACTTTGGCGAAATTGACATTCTTTTGATATTCATATTAGTTGATAAGACTGAACTAATAATTTCACCTAAACAAGACATATATGAATTATCATTTTTTTTGAGATTAATAATATTATTACCCAAAATAAAACTACTAACGAATATGGTCTTGGGATTATTTAAAAGGTTAATCGGTGTATCTATTTGATGTATTTTGCCTTCATTCATAACAGCAACTTTATCGCAAATTGACATAGCTTCTTCTGGATCATGAGTAACCATCAATCCGCTTGCATTACAATCTTTTAGAATGTTTGGGAGTTCACTTCTTAACTTTAGTTTTACATGCATGTCAAGACTACAAAAGGGTTCATCTAATAAAATAAAATTTGTGCTTGGCGCAAGAGCTCTCGCAATTGCGAGTCTTTGTTTTTGGCCTCCAGACAATTCATGTGGGTACCTTCCAACAAAATTATCAAGACCAACTACATTTAGTAAATAATCAACTCTAGATCTGTCCTTTTTGTTTTTCAAACCAAACATTACATTTTCCAAAACAGTTAAATGAGGGAAAAGTGCATAGTCTTGAAAGACCATCCCAATATTTCTTTTCTCAGGACTAAGAATTTTTTTCCAACTAGAAATTTTCCTGTTATTTAGAGAAATACTTCCTTTTGAGGGATATTCGAACCCAGCGATTAATCTTAAAAGAGTAGTTTTTCCGCAACCAGAGGGGCCAAGCAAACCTAATAATTCGCCATTTTCAATTTTTAAATTAATTTTTTTTAATATCCAATTTGAATATTCACTCTTATCATATTTATGATGCAGATCATCAATAATTAACGCATCATTTTCCACTAAACTCTTATTGTTTAAGTAATCTAAGTTAGCAGAAAATATAAAACTTAAATATCTCTTGTATAATTTTATACACCATTTAATTTTCAAATTTAATGAGAAAGTCTGAAAGAGCAGAAATAATTCGCAAGGAACTCAAAAAACTATATCCATCTCCTCCAATACCCCTTGATCATACAAATGCATATACTCTTCTAGTCGCCGTAGTTTTAAGTGCTCAATCAACAGATAAGAAAGTTAATGAATTAACAAAAAGCTTATTTAAAGTTGCAGATAATCCTGAAAAGATGATGCAGCTAGGAATTAATGGCATTTACGAATACATAAAATTTTTAGGGCTATCTAATCAAAAATCAAAGAACATCTATAATTTATCTAAATTATTGATTGAGAAGCATAATGGTACGGTCCCGGATTCTTTTGAGAAGCTTGAATCTCTTCCAGGGGTAGGTCATAAAACAGCATCAGTTGTAATGTCTCAAGTATTTAAAATACCTTCATTCCCAGTAGATACTCACATACACAGGTTGGCACAAAGATGGGGCCTATCAAATGGCGATAGTGTAGTTCAAACAGAAAAAGACCTAAAAAAAATATTTCCTATTAATGATTGGAATACCTTACATTTGCAAATAATTTTTTATGGGAGAGAATACTGTACAGCAAGAGGCTGTGATGGAACAAAATGTTATTTATGTCGCACTCTTTATCCCAAAAGAAAAAAGAAATTTATATGTAAAAAGCCTTAAGAAATTTATATAATGTTTAAATTAGTTTTTTAATCATGAAAATAGCAATTACTGGAGCATCGGGGAAAACAGGTTGTAGAATTTCCGAAGAAGCAGTTAAGAAAGGATATAAAGTAAGGCAAATCATCAGAAAGAATTCAAAAGTCTCAGCAGGACTAGAGCGTTTAGAAACAATCAGAGTTTCATTAGACAAAAAAGGTGAGCTTGATGAAGCTTTAAAAGATATTGATGCTTTGATAATTGCGACTGGAGCAAGAGCATCATTAGATTTAACTGGTCCTGCAAAGGTTGATGCATTAGGTGTATACAGGCAATTAGAGAGTTGCAAAAGAGTTGGTATTAAAAGAGTTATTTTAGTTAGTTCCCTTTGTACTGGTAAATTATTTCACCCATTAAACTTATTTGGTTTAATTCTTATTTGGAAGAAATTAGGTGAAAACTTTCTACGAAATTCAAATTTCGAATGGACTATTATTAGACCTGGAGGATTAAAGGAAAATGAAGATATCAAATCAGAAAATATAAATTATTCAAAAGAGGATACTCAAATTAATGGATCAATACCAAGAAGATTAGTTGCGCAATGTTGTATAGATTCTTTAAAAAATAAAGAATCTATAAATAAATTAATAGAAGTTACAAGTTCGAATGATAATAAAAAGATATCTTTTAAAAAAGCTATGCAAATGATTTAAAAGATGTAAATATATAAATTAAAACTATGAAAATAAATCCCAAAATTGACGCATTACAATTAATGCTCACTGATTTAAGAACTAGAAATGAGCCAATAAGACATAAAGCTGCATTTAAAGGTTGTCAACCAGAATTTCAAAGTCTTGTATCAAGATTAATAAAGCAGTTAGAGGAAGAATTAGTTGCTGAAAAGCTTACTAATCGTGATAGTTAAAAAATTTAGATTACTTAAATGAAATTAAGTTATCCAATTTTGCTTGTTCTGAAAGCTCATCATATCCTCCAAAAAATTTATTATCCAAAAATATTTGAGGGAAAGTATTATGGCTACTTTGAGCCATAATTTTTTGAAAGCTCTCATCATTGTCTATTAGAGTAACTTCATGAGGGATAGATAAAGAATTAAGTAACCTAATTGCTCTTTTAGACCAAGGACAATCTTTTAAAATATATGCTTTTACACGTGATTCTTTAGTGATTAAATCATGATTTGAGATATTAATAATCTTCTGTTCAAAAGAAAGTAATAATATATCAGTACCTTTTTTTACAACACATCCCTCCTCAAGATGCCCTCCAAACACATTACATCCCTCATCTGCAAAACTCAAATGTAAATGAACATCTCCTTTATTAAAATGTCCGTTTAAAGAAACTATCTCTAGATTTCCTTCAAATTTATTTATCTCTTGATTACCTGGGCATTGAATACATACTGTTCTAAGATTACCAACCACTCCAGAAACATACCCGTATAAATTATTCGATAAAGAATATTCTTTAATTGAATTTATCAAATCAGATTCTGGAGATAGCTTTAGGCTATGAGGCTGCATTAGATATAAGGAATAATTTTGTAATATAAAACATCATCATTCATAAAGAGAAGTTGAGTTTATAATCTTTAGGATTCAGATTTAAATTAAAATTTAGAATTTAGCATCAAAAACCATTTAAAATTTTTACTAAAAATTTAAGCTTGTCGAGAGTGTAATATATTTTTTATATACAAAAACTAATTTGTTATTAAGAAAAAATCTTAAAAATTTGGCATTGAATATTCCCAATTTATTATCGATATCTCGCCTTTTCCTTGTATTTCCATTAATACTTTTTTTAGAAATTAACAAGCCTTTTTATGTCTTTATATTGATTATTATTGGAGGTTTAACTGATTATTTTGACGGGTTAATTGCAAGGAAATTTAATCTTAAAACCAGATTAGGAGCTATCCTTGATCCCTTAAGCGATAAAGTATTCTATTTAATTCCTTTAACCTTCCTTTGTAAAAATAATTTTATACCCTTCTGGTCTTTGTCATTAATTTTATTTAGAGAATTAATTATCTCTAGCCTAAGGAACTCTACAAAAGACGGTTTACCAGCATCAATGTTAGGAAAATATAAAACATTTTTCTTTTTTATTTCAGTAATTACCTTCTTTACACCATTAAAAATTAACATATTGAATAATTTGGCTTTAATTTTTTATTGGTTAGGATTCATCCTGACTTTAGTGACTTTATTAGGCTATTTAAGAATTAAAAAGAATATTATCTGAATTTTCATCAAACTCCTCACTCTTTTTATTATTAAAATCATTCACAAAACTATCCTTTAGACCGTTAAGCAAATCAAAATTTGGCGTCCACTCTAAATCACGTTTTATCTTAGAGATATCAGTATGATAATGATTTAATCTAATTGGAAATCCCTTTCGAGACTTAGGATCTAATTTTTGATAATCAAATGTTCTTAAAAAAATCTCATTTTGGTTTAATCCAAGAACATTCGCACAGAAATAAATTAAACCCTTGATTGTTACTCCTTTTTCACCTGAACAATTGTAAATATTATTTTTGGATTTTTCAAAATTTATGCATCTAATCATCACATCAGTTAGATCCGAAACATGGCCTAGCTGAGTAATTAAAGAACCGTCACCAGGTATTGGTACAGATTTTTTCGTAAATAACCTTTCAAAAAACCAATTTTCAATTTTATTATAATTTCCTGGTCCATAAATATAAGTAGGTCTAAAACTTGTAAAAGGAATTTTTTGGTTTTTTAACCAATTTTCTGTCTCAAACTTTCCTTTATGCCTACTTTCTGGATCAATTGGATCAACTTCGGATAAGGGTAGTTCACAATTATCTTTATAAACACCTGCAGAGCTTACATATATATATCTCTGGAAAGAGTTATCTAAATTTTCTATAAGAAGTTTGGTTTGTTCTAACTCTCGTCCAGAGATATCAAAAACAACATCATACTTTGCATTTCTTAGCTTGACGATATCTTCTGAATTATTTCTATCACCCTTAATTAAATTTGTATTTTCAGGATTACTTTTATTACCTCTTGTAAAAATATCAATATCATAATTTTTACTTAATAACTTTCCAACCAAAGACTTGCCAACAAATCTAGTACCACCCATTACAAGAATTTTCATATTCAAAAAATATTTAACTGAAGTAGTAATCTTAAATAGAATTACATATTGAATAGTACTACTAATAAGTAATTAATGAAAAGGATGATTCTATGGAACTAATACCAGCAATTGATTTAATGAATGGTAAGTGTGTAAGGCTTTTTAAAGGCGACTTTAATAAAAGAAAAGACTTTACAAAAGAGCCTCATGAGCAAGCTAAATTTTGGGAAAGCGAAGGAGCAAAATATATACATTTAGTTGATTTGGATGCTGCAAAAACTGGATCCCCAACAAACGATAAATCAATAAAAAAGATTGCAGAAACAGTTAACATACCTATTCAAATAGGTGGTGGGATAAGGTCTCAAGAACGGATAGAACAATTATTTTCTTATGGTATTGAGAAAGTTATCATGGGAACCTCTGCAATAGAAAATAAAGAACTAGTTAAAGACTTATCAAATAAATTTCCTGGAAGGATAATTGTTGGGATAGATGCAAAAGATGGAAAAGTTAGTACACGGGGTTGGCTTGAGCAATCTAATATTTTTGCCACTGATCTAGTAAAGGAGTTTTCTTCATTTAAAATTGCTAGTTTTATTGTTACAGATATAAATACAGATGGGACTTTAGAAGGGACAAATGAAGAATTCATAAAAAGCATACTTGAAATTACAAATATTCCAGTAATAGCCTCAGGAGGTGTTGGTTCAATTTCTGATTTATTATCGTTAGTAAAATTTGAAAACTCTGGACTCTTTGGAGTAATAGTAGGGAAAGCTCTATATGAAAATAGATTTACGATAAACGAAGCTAATAATGTATTGTCATCAGAGAGATTAAATGACTTTGATCTAAACACAAATTACTACGCTTAAAAGAGTATGAAAATTGATTTAAGGCTGGTATTTGCAGTAATTGTTAGTTAATTTTGTATAAGAGATAAGAAATCTAGTCTTGGAATTAATTTCAAAAAAATCGATATTGATTATTGCTCCAAGCTTAATAGCAGAATCATTATCGCTTAAGTTAACATCACTAGACCAAAATTTAGAAATTAATTTTAATAATGGAACAGGTGATAAAACTCCAGATTTAGTTATATGGAATGTTCTTAATTTCCAGTCAGAAGATCTTATAAGGTTAGAATTATTAAAATTAAGAGAAAGATATGATGAGTCAAAGTTTCTAATAATTCTCTCTGGCGAACTTGTTTATGAAGCTAATACCCCTCCATCGTTAAATGCTGAAGGTTTTCTTTTAAATCCCAGTGCAGAAAAAGTTCTTGAATCTATTGATACCATTTTAAATGGAGGAAGGGTATTTGATATTGAAAATAATTCCCGAGTTCAATTAAACAAAAATAAGCCTCTTTCTTTTAGTCAAAAAATTCTAACTTCAGGTCTTAAACAAATCGATTCTGAAATTAATTATATATTCAAATATGTCAACTCTGATTCAACACCAGAATTTTATAAATTCATTTTAAAAGGAAGATTAAGAGAACTTATTACTGCAAAATCTTTTCTAATTTTCTTATGGGGTAATTCACTAGAACTTTATACAGAGGCAATTTACACTGAAAATAAAATTAATCTTGAAAATAAGAACACTGTTTTCATTAAAGATAAAAACACCGCAGAAATATGGAATTTGATTTTAGATAGACTAAAAGAAAGATATAGCTCAACTAACTTACAGGTTGAATTTAATAATTCATCAATAATTCTCTCTGGAATAAAGAAAGAATTCATTTCACGACTAATTTGCAAAATGTTAGATGAGTTAGATAATTTAGTTAAAAATATTAAGGAAAACTATAAGGAGAAAGATTTTAAAGATGATTTAAATTCTCTTATAAAAGAGCTCAAAGTTAATACAATTTCAAATATCACAGACAGTTATTTTCGATTAAAAAAAGGAGGTGAATCTATTTCAATAAATGATTTTATTTATAGTGAGGTAAGTTGCGAAGAGAGAGATAGAGAATCACACGAATCAATAATGTTTATTGAGCCAATTATTAAAAATGAAGCTCTTGACTATGATGGAAAATTACTCCCTCTATATGAAACAGAATCGTTTTTGATCCTTGAAAATATAATTTCAAATTGG
>CACHEM010000009.1 GCA_902578845.1 uncultured Prochlorococcus sp. | reverse complement strand
GATGATAGAGAAAAGACTGAAAAAGGATCTTTCAGAAAATTTAATTGCCGTAGATAGGCAAGCAAAAACATTAAAAAGATCTTTATAAATTTAAAATATAGCCCCAAGGGGATTCGAACCCCTGTCGCCTCCGTGAAAGGGAGGTGTCCTAGGCCTCTAGACGATGGGGCCAGGAAATTAGCATAACAGCTTAATAAAAAACTAAGAGTAAGGCTAACCTTTCGTCAAGTATTGTTGCTCTTTATTTTGTCCTTGCCACACAGGAACGGTGAAATGGAAGCAGGAACCTAATCCAATTTCAGATACTACCCATATTCTTCCCCCATGGACTTGTACTATTCTTCTGCATACAGATAAACCTATGCCAAATCCTGAAGTTCCTTCAGAAGTCTGTGGAAGCCTGACTCTATCAAGAAAAATTCTTTTTTGTTCGCTCAAAGGAATACCTGCACCTTTGTCACAAACTGTTATTTCTACCCATTGATTTGTCTTATGAATCATAGTGATTTTTATAGATCCAGAGTCTTTAGAAAATTTAATAGCATTTTCAATTAAATTTAAAAATACTTGCCTCATTCTTCTTTGATCTGCAAATACACTTGGCAGATCAGATGGGATATCAGTATCAATTTCAATATTCCTTAATCTCCAGAATTTTTCTAATTCGAGTATTACTTCAGCACTAATATTACCTAAATCAATTTTCTGAGGATTAAATAATGCTTCCCATTTAGTCGTTCCAACCTCTAAAAGATCTTGAGATAAGAGTTCAATCTCTTCTAGACGTCTTTTTATTACCTCCTGAAATTTTGAAATATCTATTTGTCCAAGTTTTTGACTTTGAACAGCCAAAGTAGCAGCAGTCAAGGGTGTTCTTAATTCATGAGCTACCATTCTTAATAATCTTTCCTGAGACTCTATTCTTTTTGTTAATGTCTCATTTTCTTGTCTTAAAACAAGAAGTTCATCTTCCAATAGAAATTCTTTTTGAGTTCTTATTGAATCAATTTTGGATGGTTGCAAATTAATCCCAAGATTTTTTGTTAAGCCTTCCTGAGTCCACCTTGGCAACCATTTTTGTAACTGAGAAAAAATATTACTTCCAGCAAATATTTGCTTTGGAGCTGGGGAAACTTTTATAAGAGCGGGGATAGCGACTAATCTATGCAATTCAAGTAATTCAGGCTGCTCTGTAGGCTCAGAAATCTGAAGAGATATCTTAAATTCACAATCATCTGATTCTAAATAAGCTATTAAGGACTTAATATCATTACTAGAAAGTTGATTTCTAGCTGCAACAAGTATTAATTTTAACTCCTTTTTATCATTCAAATGATTTCCTCTGAAGTGTTGAAAAGCTGTTAATCCTTACAAACACCTTAAGATATTTTTCTTTATTTTACAGATCGGCTATTAAATAAATAGGACTTATTTATAAATGGTTGCTATTAATTCAAAGGGAAACTTGCATTTTGGTGAAAATCCTCCAGAAATCCATTTAAACAGTAATTTAAAAAGGTGGTTTTCTCGGAATATTGGATTGTGGAAATCGAATAGAACATATTTTCTTGATGAAAGACAAAAAACTTATAATTTAATTATGAATATAAACATACAACCTCTTGAGAATAAATCCGAATGGGAATCGCATTATAAATTTACTTGGTACCCAGAAAAAAAATATAATTTCTTTGACGAAAACCCCCAGTATAAAGAGCGAGGAGAAATGCGAGCATTTTTAAAAGGTCATCAACTTATGAGGGAGAATTTTTATTTAAGTAATGATGAAGGTATTTCAAATATTAAGCAAGTCGACGAACATGAAATGATTTTTGAATCTTCCTACAAAGATTGGTATATCATTGAACATACTAGACTTGTAGATTCTGATAATTATAGATTTAGAGTCATATATTCATGGAACAGTAACAAGCTGAAAATAGTAGAGAATCATCACGAAATTAAAATTATTAAATAAATATTGTTGACAGATTTAGTTGAAAAATAAAAATGTTATCTTAAATAATATGAATTAAATATAAATCAAATATGAGTTTTCAAATATCAAAAATTTTTGCAATACCTCTAATTTTTTTATCTTTGTTGTTTGACATAAATTATGTAAATGCAAATGTTAAAAATTCACCTGCCAAAAAAAAAGATTTAGATTTATACCATGGGATGGGTGTTTCATTTCTATGTAATGCGACAAGAGAAGGATTTAACTTAGATTTCCCAAAAACATTAAGCGTTGCCTCAGCAACTTTCGCATCAGTAGTTTCACAAAAACATGGAGGAAAAATAATAGAAGGAAAAAAAGAACAAACAGTTGATATAAGACAATTACAATTTATTGCATCTCTGCAATTAGTTGATTCAGCTCTTCAAGTGTGTCCAGATAATGTGCCTGAAAAAGTCAAAAAACAATTTAATATTGAAACTGATAGATTAAAGAAATTACAAGGTTTGTAAAAAATAATTTTTTATCTAAACATAGAACTAACAGAACTTTCTTCGTGAATTCTCCAAATAGCTTCCCCAAGCATATTTGCAACGGAAAGAACTTTTAACTGTGGAAAATTATCTTTATGTATAACTGGTATGCTGTTAGTCACAATAACTTGTTCGAAAAGATTCTTAGAACTTAATCTTTCATAAGAAGGTGGAGAAAATACAGCATGTGAAGCACATGCAAATATTCTATTAGCTCCTTCTTTTTTTAGTAAATTTGCTCCAGAACAGATTGTACCTCCCGTGTCTATCATGTCGTCTATAAGAATAGCCGTTTTACCTTTGACTTCACCGATAACGGTAAGACTTTCAGCGATATTATGCGCAGCTCTCCTTTTATCAATGATAGCCAACGGCGCATCATTCATTAATTTCGCGAAAGCTCTTGCTCTTGCTACCCCGCCTACATCAGGAGAGACTACAACTATTTCTTCTAAATCTAGAGATTCTAGATAATCAATTAATACAGGTGAACCGTAAATATGATCGCATGGTATATCGAAGTAGCCTTGTATTTGAGCCGAGTGTAAGTCCATCGCTAAAACTCTATCAACTCCTGATTTCTCTAGTAAATTGGCAGTTAATTTAGCAGTTATAGACTCTCTTCCTGAGGTTTTCCTATCTGCCCTTGCATATCCAAAATAGGGAATTACAGCCGTTATTTGTCTGGCAGAAGCTCTTTTGCAAGCGTCAACCATGATCATGAGCTCCATTAAACTATCGTTTACAGGAGCGCATGTAGGTTGGATAAGGAATACATCACAACCTCTAATAGATTGCTGAATCTGAACATAAAGTTCTCCATCTGCAAATCTTTTAGATATTAAAGGTACATTTTCAATCCCTAAGTATGATGCAATTTCTTCAGCTAACTTTGGGTTTGTTGTCCCACTTACTAACCTTAATCTACTATTAGTTAGATTAAAGTTCGATTCTTTACTCTGCATTGCCGTGATAAAACTTGTCACGAAATTTGCACCATAAAACTATATTATCATCGTAGTCGTTTATGTGAATTTCGCAAAAGATAATGACTAGATAACCTCAATTAAGCAAAAAATTGTTGATTAAAAATTAGAATTTATATTTATCCAGACTTGAAAATCAGCAATGATATTTGTCAATTAAAAAAAATTTGTATAAGGTTGAATTTAGAGAATTAAAAACACGTTAATTTTAAAGAATCAAAATATATTGAAAACATGCCTATAGAGTCAATTATTGCAAGAAAATCATTAGGCGTACTTATGCATCCAACATGTATTCCAGGAGGAAGAGTATGTGGAACTTTTGGGCGAGGAGCTAAAGAGTGGATAAGAAAACTTCATAAGCATGGAATTGAATACTGGCAATTTTTACCTCTTACACCTACTGACTCTACAGGTTCGCCATATAGTTCCCCATCTAGTTTTGCACTAAACCCATGGTTTTTGGATATAGATGATTTAATCGAAAAAGGTTTTATCTACATCTCAGATAAAGAAAATCTAGGTCCAACAAATCAGAATAAAGATCATTTTGATTTTGATATTGCGGATGACCTAACAAAAAAATTAGGTCTCCTCCTTTTGCAAGGTTGGAGTTCACAATCTGAAGAAAGAAAAATTAAATTTAACAAATGGGTCAGTAGGCATTCTTGGGTTGAAGATTATGCAACATTTGTTGTTATCAGAGAGGAATTTAATATGTTGCCTTGGTGGGAATGGCCTAAAGAATTTAAAATAAAAAATAACAAGTTCTTAAAATCGTGGATTAAGAAAAAAAGTGAAGAAATACTTATTAAAAAATTAATACAGTGGCATCTTGATGAGCAATGGAGCGTCATTAAAAACTTTGCAAAATCAAGAAATATTAAGCTAATAGGAGATTTGCCTTTTTATGTTTCTAGAGACAGCGCCGACGTATGGAGTAATAAATCATTATTTTCAATTTTTAAAAATGGAGATTTAATTTTTCAAAGTGGTGTTCCACCTGATTATTTTTCATCAACAGGACAATTATGGGGTACCCCAACTTACTTTTGGTCAAAGCATAAAAGGACTAATTTCAATTGGTGGAGAAAAAGATTTCAAAGACAATTTGAACTTGTAGACATATTAAGATTTGATCATTTCAGGGGTTTAGCAGGTTACTGGAGAGTTAATGGCAATTCTAAAACGGCAATTATTGGAAAATGGATAAATTCTCCAGGTAAAACATTATTAAATATAGTAAAAAAGGATCTAGGGGGTGACTATCTACCTATTATTGCGGAGGATCTGGGAGTAATAACTCCAGATGTAGAGAAATTAAGGAAAAACTTCGAACTACCTGGCATGAAAATATTACAATTTGCTTTTGATGGCAATGAAGATAATCCTTATTTACCAAAGAATATTGAAGGAAAAAATTGGGTTGTTTATACAGGTACACACGACAACTCTACTTCTTTTTCATGGTGGGAAAATTTAGATTATGAATCCCAAAGAAGAATAAAAGATGAGTTTAAATTTTCAGAAAATCCTTCTTGGGATTTAATAGAAATTGGCATGGAGACAAATGCTAATCTTTTTATCGCTCCATTACAAGATCTATTATCTCTAGACGATTCAAGCAGATTAAACAAACCTGGGACCACAAAAAATAACTGGAAATGGAAGTTAAATTGTCCTTTAGAAGAAATAGAAAATAATATAAAAATGTTTAGTGAGCTAGGAAATAATTTTGGGAGAACTCAAATATAGATATTATTAAAAATTATTTATCAATAATTTGATTTTCAATATTTTGAATCTCTATAACATTTACATTTAAAATAAAGTATCTCTTTAATATAAAAATAGTTAAAACTAATATAAAAAAATACAAAAGACTTCCCTGCCATGTATTGATAAGATCGAATTTCCTGAACATAAAATCCTTTCCATTTTTCTTTAAAATTTTTCTTTCTTTAACTGCTAAATTTAATAATGTATTTTTTTTTAATACTAAGCATTCCTCTAATTTTATTAATATAGATCTTATAAAAGGATACTCTGGCCTAGTACTTTTATTATTATTTTCAATAGAGTTTATTATTCGTTCAGGGATTTTTGAAATGTATGACAATTCTTTAATTGTAAGGTTTTGTTGAATTCTTGCTTCTTTTACTAACTTTGCAATTTCTAAAGATTGGTCAACCAATCCAGGACTAAATTCTTTATTTTTTTCTGATTTTTTATTAAATAAAAAGAGATTTTTCAAAATATTCATTTAATCTTCCAAAGCTAAATAATCCTTTTACTTCTCATTTTTAAAACATTACATCCAATTCTAATAGAATTAAATTCATAGGTAAGTTAATTAACTATAAATATAAAACTAAACTGTTGAAATAATATTTTGTACTGCACTTTTTGCAATATTTAGAGGGCTAAAAGTATCTCTAATTAAAGCTAAGAGTTTTTTTGCATCAGTAAATTCTAATTTTTCATCTTTTATAAGACTTAAAAGAAGATTCTTCCTAACTTCGGATCCTTTTTTACTAACAAATAATTTCAATCCAGCGTTCGCAACTGGTATGAGATCTGAATTAATATTCTCTGAATCTTTAAATAAAATATTTAGTAAACTTTCAACTTTTTCTATTTGGATTTGACCTTTTTTATCAAAAACGACTTCTAAAAGTATATCTAAAATCTCTTCAGAATTATCGGTCAGTAGTTTTTTGGCAATATATGGATAAGCTATTTTTAGAATTTTAAATTCAGGATCTAACCTTAGTGCTAAACCCTCTTGACTAACAACTGCTCTAATTATTAAGGCAAACCTACTGGGAACTCTGAAAGGATAGGAATACATTAGTTTTGAGAATTTATCAGTTACATTTTTAAGATTAAAATTACCAACCTCAGCGCCAAAAGATCCTCCTAGAACTTCTTTTAATGGTTCAACAAGTTTTTGAAGATCTTGTTCTTTAGTTAAAAAACCTAATTTCTGGAAATCTTCTGCGAGAAGATAATATTCTTCGTTTATTATGTGAACGATTGCCTTAATTAGAGTAAGTCTATCTGAATTTGTAATAGTATCCATCATTCCAAAATCAACATAAGCTAAATTCCCACAATCTGCATTTCCTCCTTTGAGAGCAAACATATTTCCTGGATGTGGGTCTGCATGAAAATATCCAAATTCAAATAATTGCTGCAGTCCACTAATGACACATGTTTTTATAAACGAAGAAGGTATTAAGTTATTTTCCTCTAGTAAAAATCGATCTCTTAACTTAACTCCATCAATCCAAGAAGTTGAGATTACCCTTTTGGATGAAAACTGTTTTTCTAATTTAGGAATAAATATATTTGGATTTTCTTTGAATAAATTTGCAAACCTTAAAGCATTTTCGGCCTCTTTTTGATAGTCAATTTCATCAAAAAGTGCCTTACCGAATTCATCTATTATCTCTCCAATTCCAACACCTATATTTAATGGTAAGAGTGGGGATAAAAAAGTACCTAAAAACCTTAAGATTACAACATCCCTTCTTATAAGGAAGTATAAATTTGGCCGCTGTACTTTCACAGCTAGATAAGAATTATTTAATTTTGCTTTATAAACTTGACCTAAGCTTGCTGAAGCAATAGGACTATCTGGAAACTCTTCAAATAATTCATTAGCAGAGGATCCAAGTTCCTCTTCAATAATTTTTAAAGCAATTTTGTGATCAAATGCTGGGAGATTATCTTGTAAGTTCGTAAGTTCAGTAAGCCAATCTTGTCTAACAAGATCTGGTCTAGTTGAGAGTGCCTGGCCTAATTTGATAAAACAAGGTCCTAAATCCGTTATTACATCAAAAAGATATTTCGAGAGATTTTTTTGTACATTTTTATTTTTACTGTTACTTTGAAAAAGTATTCTTAAAAAAAGAAAAATAAAAGTTAAAAGGATATATAAAACTCTTGGGATAAAAATCCATGGTCTCAAAATCAACCAAAGAAAGTCTTCTTTTGCTGAATATTCCGAATAAGATCTTTTCATTAAAGTTAAAAAATATCAAAAAAGATTACCATGTAGTTCATTCTATATATGTCAATAATACTTTATGAGCATTTCATCTTTTCTAACTAAAAAGTTTTTAAAGTCTTTATTCTTTCCCGCTCATAACAGAGGGGCAGCTTTACCAAAGAAATTAGTGAAGTTGTTAAAAAATCCACCTGGGTATTGGGACTTGCCCGAATTACCAGAAATAGGCTCCCCACTATCGCAAAACGGATTAATTGCTAAATCTCAAAGAGAATTCTCCGATAAATTTGGGGCTAAAGGATGTTTTTTTGGAGTTAATGGAGCTTCCGGATTAATACAATCAGCAGTAATTGCAATGGCAAATCCAGGTGAAAATATCCTGATGCCTAGAAATGTTCATATAAGTGTCATAAAAATCTGTGCGATGCAGAATATAAATCCCATATTTTTTGACTTAGAATTTTCAACCATAACGGGTCATTACAAACCAATTACAAAAATTTGGTTGGAAAATGTATTTAAAAAATTAAATTTTGATGAGAATAAAATTGCAGGCGTTATTCTTGTAAACCCCTCTTATCATGGTTATACCGGAGATTTAGAGCCTTTAATAGATTGTTGTCATCAAAAAAATCTACCTGTTTTAGTTGATGAAGCCCATGGTTCATATTTCCTTTTTTGTGAAAATCTTAATTTACCAAAACCGGCCTTATCATCAAACGCTGATTTAGTGATTAATTCATTGCATAAGTCACTCAATGGATTAACTCAAACGGCGGTACTTTGGTACAAAGGGAATCTAATAAATGAATATAAATTAATCAAAAGTATTAATTTACTTCAAACCACCAGTCCAAGTTCCTTATTACTTTCTTCTTGTGAAGAGTCTATTAGGGACTGGCTTAACAAAAAAAGTTTATCAAAATATCAAAAAAGAATTTTAGAGGCAAAAAGTATTTATAAAAAATTAATAAAAAAAAATATTCCTCTCATAGAAACTCAAGACCCCTTAAAAATTGTAGTAAATACCTCTAAGTCTGGGATTGATGGTTTTACTGCAGATAATTTTTTTTATAGAAATGGACTTATTGCCGAATTACCAGAAATGATGACTCTCACTTTTTGCTTAGGATTTGGAAATCAAAAAGATTTTCTTAATTTATTTGAAAAGTTATGGAAAAAATTATTATTAAATTCCAAAAAATCAAAAAGTTTAGAAGTGCTCAGATCGCCCTTTAAATTAGTTCAAGCTCCCGAAATCGAAATTGGAATTGCTTGGAGAAGTAAGAGTCGGAGTATTCCTTTCTCACAATCATTAAATAAAATATCTGGAGATATTATTTGCCCTTATCCTCCTGGGATACCTTTACTAGTTCCTGGTGAAAAAATTGATAAAGATAGGTTTAATTGGATAAATAATCAAAGTTTATGCAACAGGGATCTGGTAAATTTTAATATAAGAGTCTTAGAAACATAGCAATTTCATATGAGATTAAGAAGCGGGTTACTTATAGGAATTTTTGGTTTAATTGTTGTTTTGATGGGGGGATGGTTTTTTACATTGTCAATTGCTTTGCTTACATATCTAGCATTATTAGAATTTTTTAGAATGGCAGAATTTAAAGGAATAAGACCAGCTACAAAAACCACATTATTTTCATCCTTTATTATTATAGTTTCTACTTATCTTGAGACTATTGGTGTGCTTGAAGGAGAAATTTCAAATTCAATTTTGCCAATCTGTTCAGTTGGGATATGTACTTGGTTACTTTTGCAACCAAAACCTGGGACAATTTCAGATATTGCAGCCTCTATTTTTGGATTATTCTATTTAGGTTTTTTACCTAGTTACTGGATTAAGTTAAGGGGATTAGATTCAGTGATAATTAGTTCAAATCAGGGTTTTTTGTCATTTGAGAACTTATCAAATACTACAGGTCTTCATTTAACTTTAACTTCTTGCTTTTTAATTGTAGCTAGTGATATTGGTTCTTATTTCATTGGGAAGTCATTTGGTAAAACATCTCTATCGCCAATATCTCCGAGCAAAACTATAGAAGGTTTAATTGGAGGAATATCCTGTTCAACTTTACTAGCAATAATTTTCTCATTTTTATTGAATTGGGAAAATCCATTATTTGTTGGAATAATATATGGAATTTCAATGTCTCTTATGGCATTAGTTGGAGATTTAATTGAATCTATGATGAAGAGAGATGCAAAAATAAAAGATTCCGGAACTTTTTTACCGGGACATGGAGGGATTCTTGACAGAATTGACAGTTACATCTTTACTCCATCTGTTTTGTATTATATTTTTATAATTCTCAAGTATCTAAATTAATTAAGAAATCTTTTATTCCAAAAAATAATCTTGAATAATTTTACTAGATAATGATGGAAGATCTATATGCGGAAGATGACCACAATTTTGTAACCCTACAAAATTTAATTTTTCAATATTTCCTATTTTTTTAAGCTCTTTTTTTCCAAGAATTCGATCATTTTCTCCACATAATGTTTTAATTGGGATATTTTGGATATATTTTTGAGTTCCTGCAAACCCACCACTTTTTGCAAATGATGCAAGTGAATCCCTCCATCCTTTACAACCTAAATGAATTGAAGCAATTTGCTCTTCCATCTTACCAACGCATTCATCTGGAAAAGCAAATGCTTGCCTACAAAGACTTTTTCTAACCTGAGGCAATCCAAGAAATGAGGCACCAATTTGGTTAAGAGGAAAAGGGATACTCTTAGGTTCTCCAAACAATCCGGCGGGGGACAAAAGGATAATTTTTTCAATAGAATCAGGAATCTCATAAGCAAGTTTTAAAGCTGTTGAGCCTCCCATAGAAGCACCTATAATTTTTAGATTCTTTGTTATTTTTAATGTCTTAAGGAGATCAATTAAATGCGAAATTATTTTCGAGGGATTGTATTCATTTGTTGCGCATCTAGGACTAAAACCAAAACCTAAAAGATCAGGTACTATAACTTGGAAATTTCTTTTTAGAGATTTATATATTCTCCTGAACTCTAAAAAACTACTGTCAAAGCCATGCAAAAGAAGTATGGGTTGACCTTTACCTCCCATAGCAACAGGGAATTTTAAAGAGTTCCAGTTTTGGTTGACTTTTATCCACTTAACATCATTTGCCAAATGAATGCCTAAAGGGTCTAATAGAGACAATTTGGCACTTTTAAAAAATTCGATGTTTAAATCATTTAATTGTTCAAAATTTTTTTTAGTCAAAAATGATTATGTTTTAATTTTTTGTTGTTCAAAATTTGTAATAACCTCAACAATGTCGCTTTTATGAATTTCAAAAGGCAAAAAGTAAATCTCAGATTTATCTCGACAAGTAAAATTAGCAATTTTCTCTAAATTATTATTTTCAAAAACATTAATTCCAAGTTGTGCGATAGTAGTGGGCAAATTCAATTCTTGCATAAGTACAAATAATTGTTTAATTGATTGATCAGCTAATTTATTATTATTTTTCATTTGTTCTAGTCTTAATTGCAATAATAATCCAACCCCAACAATCTCACCATGTAAAAATTTATTAGGGGTAATTATCTGAGTAATTGCATTATGAATAGCATGTGCTGCTGCAGTCCTACACTTTTCTCCACCAATACCACCTACTAATCCTGCTGTAAGTCCACATGCTTCTATAGTATTTCGCCAAGCGGGATTATTCTCAAATTGCCCCTTAAATGCTTTTTCTCCATCTATTAATAGTTGATCTCTTAAAACTCTTGATATCTGAATTGCTTGTTGAACAAGACCATCATCTATTGTTGAACTTGTTATTGAGGATTCATACCATTTTGCCAAAGCATCTGCTACGCCACTAGCAAGTGTTCTAGATGGAGCTGTTTGAATAAATTTATGATCATATATTAGTATTTTCGGACAAGATCCTAATGCAACATCCTTTATGAATTGTCCATCTTTTGTATAAATATTCGATAAAGCGGTCCAACCTGCACATGTAGAGGCGCTAAGTGGAACTGTAATACAAGGGATATCGAGAGATTCGGCTATATATTTCCCAGAATCTAGAACTTTGCCTCCTCCTGCTGCTATGACAGAATCATTATTATTCTTCAAGATTATATTTTTAACTCTTGAAATATCTTCATAACAGCAATCAAATTGTAAATTAGCTGTATTAACAATAAGATTTTGATTTTTTAAATCAATAAAAATTTTATTTCTAAGATTATATGTATGAATGCCTCTTCCTAAAATTAATGGACTTTTAGTTAATTTAGTGATTTCAGGTAAGGATTTTTCCCAAGCATTATTTCCCCTAAATATGATTTCTGGAGAGATTGACTGCATATTTACTTTGAATAATTAAAAGTTAGCACTCGCAAGCTCTTGAGAAGATTCTTCAGAAGAGATATTTATTGTAACTTTTTTATTATCGTCTACATCAACTAATGCCTTATCTCCATCTTTGATTCTCCCAGAGAGAACCTCTTCAGCCAAACTATCCTCAAGTAAGCGCATAACTGCCCTCCTCAAAGGTCTTGCTCCGTAGGAAGGATTATAACCTTCTTCAACAAGTCTTTCTTTAAAAGCATCGGTTACATTTAACTTAATACCTTTATCTTGCAATCTTGCAAAAACTTCTTGCAACATTATCTCAGCAATATCTTTAACTTCATTTTTTGTTAATTGCCTGAAAACAATTATTTCATCAAGTCTATTTAAAAATTCAGGTCTAAAGTACTGCTTAAGTTCTTCATTAACTAAAGATTTTATTCGATTATATTGGCTATCTTCAACTGAATCCCCTGAGAATTCAAAACCAAGACCGCCCCCGCCTTTCTCGATTACTTTAGAACCAATATTAGAAGTCATTATTAATAATGTATTTTTAAAATCTACAGTTCTACCTTTAGAGTCAGTTAATCTTCCGTCTTCAAGTAATTGAAGTAATAAATTGAAAACATCTGGATGAGCCTTTTCAACTTCATCAAATAGAACAACTGTGTAGGGACGTCTTCTGACCGCCTCAGTAAGCTGACCTCCTTCATTAAAACCAACATATCCAGGTGGCGAACCTATAAGCTTACTGACTGTATGTCTTTCCATAAATTCTGACATATCTAATCTGATCATTGCTTCTTCACTACCGAAGAAATATGAAGCTAATGATTTAGTCAATTCAGTTTTACCTACACCAGTAGGACCGGAAAAGATAAAACTTGCGATAGGTCTATTAGGATTTTTCAATCCAACTCTTGCTCTCCTTATAGCTCTAGAAACAGCCTTTACAGCTTCATCTTGACCAATTAATCTTTGGTGAAGTGTTTCCTCCATGTTAAGAAGCTTGACTGATTCAGTTTCTGTTAATTTTTGGACAGGAACACCTGTCCATGAAGCCACTATATGTGCTACATCCTCTTCACTAACAAGAGGGCTTTGTAAAAGTTTTGAATCACTTTTTACAGACTTATTATCAGAATCAGATTGATCTTCAGCTGTAGATTCTTTTTTATTTTCCAATACCTCTTTAATTTTTGCAGACAATTCCATCTCTTTTTCACGTAATTGACCAGCTTGATCGAAATTCTGATCTCTTACAGATTCTTCCTTCTGTTTTTGAACTTGTCTTAGTTCTCTATCTATTTGTTTGGCTTCAGGAGGAAGTTTTGAATTTATTAGACGTACTCTACTTCCAGCCTCGTCTATAAGATCTATAGCCTTGTCTGGTAAAAATCTATCTGATATATAACGGTCTCCTAAATGAGCCGCTGCTTCAAGCGCATCATCAGTAATTTTTAGACGATGATGTTGCTCGTAACGCTCTCTAAGACCTTTTAAAATTTCAATTGTATCTTCAATAGATGGTTCCCCTACCATTACAGGCTGGAATCGTCTTTCCAGAGCAGCATCTCTCTCAATATGTTTTCTATATTCATCTAGAGTTGTTGCACCAATACATTGAAGTTCTCCTCTAGCTAATGCTGGTTTCAGAATATTTGCTGCATCTATAGCTCCTTCAGCAGCTCCAGCACCAATTAAAGTATGTACTTCATCTATAACAAGTATAACGTTACCTGCTGATTTAATTTCTTCCATTATCTTTTTTAACCTTTCTTCAAATTCACCTCTATATTTCGTTCCTGCGACTAAAAGTCCAATATCAAGTGTTAAAACTCTTTTATCTTCAAGTATGTCAGGAATATCTCCATTTTGTATTCTTTGAGCTAAACCTTCTGCAATAGCTGTTTTACCTACACCTGGTTCACCAATGAGAACAGGATTATTTTTCGTTCTCCTACCTAATATTTGAACTACACGATCTATTTCTGAATGGCGACCAACGACTGGATCTAATTTTGATTCACTAGCTAATTTTGTTAAATTTGTGCCAAATTCATCTAGAGTAGCAGTCTTTAAGTTGCCCTTAGTTGCACTACCACCGGTGCCAACTTCGGCTGTTTCTCCTAGCATCCTTATTACTTGAGTTCTTACTTTTGTAAGATCAATATTAAGATTTTCAAGAACTCTTGCAGCAACACCCTCACCCTCTCTTATTAATCCTAATAATAAATGTTCTGTGCCGATGTAGTTGTGACCTAGTTGACGAGCTTCTTCTAGAGACAATTCTAAAACTCTTTTTGCCCTAGGAGTAAAAGGTATTTCTACAGCTACAAACCCCGAACCTCTACCTATTATCTTTTCTACTTCTATCCTTGAATCTTTTAAATTAACTCCAAGTGATTTAAGAACTTTCGCTGCAACCCCTGTTCCTTCTCCAATTAACCCTAATAGAATTTGCTCAGTTCCAACAAAATTATGGCCAAGTCTTCTCGCCTCCTCTTGAGCAAGCATAATGACTTTTATAGCTTTTTCAGTAAATCTTTCAAACATTAGAAGATTGAATTCCTACTAATA
The DNA here is from genome assembly GCA_902578845.1 of uncultured Prochlorococcus sp. Next base: position 19,414 of record CACHEM010000009.1, on the reverse strand, counting down.
ACCTACCAGTAATATGACAATTTTGTGTTCATAATGAGCTTTTGTGAATACCCAAAAATGTAATTTATTGAATTAATTTGAACTTTTTTAACGGTATAACAAGAAATTACAGTAGTTTCAAGCATTCTGGTTATCCGAACAATTATTTCTTACATTATTTGTTGTTAATTTTATTTCTTTTAAAAGAGCATGTGAACCATCTTTATAATAATTTTTTCTTATTCCTACAGTAGAAAAATTAAAGCGACTATAAAATCTTTCAGCAGTTACATTGCTCTGAGAAACCTCCAATAGTAATTTTTTTAAATTTAATTTTTCACATTTTTTTATTAAATAGCTCATAAGATGAGATCCAAAACCTTTTTTCCTAAATTTCTGATTTACAACAAAATAATTTATTTGAGCTTCATCAAGAACAACTTGTAAAACACAAATACCAATGACTAAATTTTTAATTAATAAACCAAAGATTAATGTACCTTCTTTTTTGAATTCGTTAGCCCATTGTTTCTTGTTCCAAAGAGAAAGAGTATCTGAATCTAATTCATAACATAAATCAATATCTTTCTCATTTATTTCTTTAATGGATATCATTTTATTATGTATTTATAAAATCCCAACTTCAAAGTTATTATAAAATATGACAGTTTTGGCATGGCTTTATTTAAATTGTTCCTATGAAAGAAAAACAATCTTTTTTAAAACAAAAAATTGACTTGGAAAGTCCTAATAAAAATATCGTACCTATCACTACATCCATTGGAGGAGATGGTAAATTGTCAGTTGGAGGATGTTCAATTGAAGAATTAGTTAAAAAGTATGATTCTCCGCTATATATTTTAGATGAAATCACTTTAAGAAATTCTTGCAGAGCTTATAAAAAAGCATTAGAAAAATATTACCCAGGGGAATCACTCCCTATATATGCCTCTAAGGCAAATAGCTCTATATTTATGAGTAACCTTGTTTCCTCAGAAGGTTTAGGACTTGATGCAGTTTCGGAGGGAGAATTATTAACTGCCCTTAAGGGCGGGGTACCAAATGAAAAAATTGTTTTTCATGGGAACAATAAATCTGACAAAGAAATTGATTTCGCTATTAGAAATAACATAAAAATAATTGTAGACAATGACTATGATTTAAAAAGATTAGAGGAAATATCAAGTTTATTGAATCATGACTTAGAAATAATGATTCGCTTTACTCCTGGAATTGAATGCCATACGCATGAATACATAAGAACAGGTTCATTTGATAGCAAATTTGGTTTTGGAATCGAATATTTGAATAATTTATTTGCGAGCATAAGCGAAACCAAACATCTAAAGTTACGAGGACTACATGCTCATATTGGCTCCCAAATTTTCGAACTAGACCCTCATAAGGATTTAGGTGAAATAATGGTTAAAGTTATTATAGAAGCTAACAAATTTGGCCATAATATTAAGGAACTCAATGTTGGTGGTGGTTTGGGTATTAAATACACCGAAAATGATGATCCACCCTCAATTGATGAATGGGTAAAAACAATTTCCTCTTCTGTTGTTAAAGCTTGTGAAAAACACAATTTAGATTTACCTAAATTGATGTGTGAGCCTGGTAGATCTATTGTATCTACTGCAGGTATAACTGTTTACAAAATTGGGGCCTTTAAAGAGATTCCCGGTATAAGAACATATTTATCTGTGGACGGTGGGATGAGTGATAATCCTAGACCAATAACATATCAATCAAATTATTCTGCATGTTTAGTAAGTAATCCATTTAATATTAATTCCAAAAATAAATATACTATTGCAGGCAAGCACTGCGAATCAGGAGATGTATTATTCAAGGAAATAGAACTAGCAGATTGTAAAACAGGAGATCTAATATGTGTCTTTGGTACTGGAGCATACAATAACTCAATGAGTTCTAACTACAACAGAATTCCAAGACCTGCTGCTCTTTTAGTTTGTGAAGGGGAAGCAGAGATAATTCAAAAGAGAGAAAGTCCTTTAGATCTTTTAAAATATGATGTATTGCCTGATCGCTTTATTAAGCAAAATTAGGTACATTTAGATAAAATCTGTTTTTAGTGTGAATTTCTGGGGGTTAATAAATTTAAAGCTTTTATTAGACATCTTATTCTCTGTTGGTTTTGGACTTTTATTATTTTCTAGAGTTAAAGAACAAAGAACATTATGGCTTTTAAGAGGATATTTATTTTTAGTTTCAACCGCATGGTTCATTCAAAGATATGCTTACCTTCCATTAACATCAAAGTTAATAGATGCTGTAGTCTTAGCCTGCTCTCTCTCATTAGCGATCCTTTGGCAGGGAGAGCTTAGAAGATTAATGGAATTATTAGGAACTGGTCGCTTAGCTGTATTACTTGGAAATCCGCCAAAGGAGTTTAGGGCAACTTCAACTACCATTACTCAATTAGTTGATACTGCAGGTAAACTTTCTCAGAATAGAAGAGGCGCTTTAATCGTTGTTGATTTAGGGAGTGATTTAAGACCTGAAGATTTTTTATATTCAGGGACAAATATTGAGGCACAACTATCAACTGACCTTTTAATAAATCTTTTTGCAACAGATACACCTTTACATGATGGAGCTGTTCTCGTGAAGGGTAATAAAATAATTTCTGCTGGTGTAATACTCCCTCTCTCAAGACAAGGAATAAGTAGATATGGAACAAGGCATTTAGCAGCATTAGGAATTACAGAAAGATTTGACAGATGTATTTGTATTGTTGTTTCTGAAGAAACAGGTACGTTATCATTAGCAAACCAAGGCAAACTCGAAAGGCCAATAACTAGCAGCAGGTTACAAGAACTTCTTGCAACATTGATTGGGAATCAAAACTCCATGGGAACAAGTAAAGCATCTACAGGCAAAAATAATGTATCCCAAAAGACAAACCCAAGTGATAACATTACCAATGACATTAAAGAAAAAGAATTCAATAAATCAGAAAACCTTACTAAAATAAAGGATTAACTAATGAGTTTCGGAAAAGTAATTGACAAGCAAAATAAGGACTTATCAAAGAGAATAGATAAGCAAAAAGTTCCAGAACATGTTGCAATAATTATGGATGGGAATGGGAGATGGGCAACGAAAAAAGGTTTGCCACGTTCATATGGCCATAAAAGAGGAGTTAATGTTTTAAAAGAAATTCTCAAAGTATCAAAAAATTTAGGTTGTAAAGTACTTACTGTTTATGCTTTTTCAACTGAGAATTGGACAAGACCAACAAAAGAGGTTGATTTTCTCATAAATCTTTTTAGCGAAGTTTTGAGAACCGAAATTGATGAGATACATGCGGAATCAACAAAAATAAAATTTATTGGAGATTTATCTCCTTTCCCAGAAACTTTAAAAAAAATAATCTCTAGTTCAGAATCTCTAACTAAAAGCAACAATAAATTTTTGTTGAATGTTTGCGTCAATTACGGAGGTAGGCAAGAGATAGTAAAAGTTGCAAAAGAACTAGCATTAAAATCCTCCTCTGGTGAAATAAACCCAAGCGAAGTTAATGAAGAATTATTTAGTTCAGAGCTATTAACTAGAGGAATTAAAGATCCAGAATTATTAATAAGAACTAGTGGAGAGAAAAGGATAAGTAATTTTCTTTTATGGCAATTAGCTTATTCAGAAATTTACATATCTGAAGTAATGTGGCCAGACTTCAATGAGTTTGAATTTCTAAAAGCAATAATTGATTACCAATCAAGGAATAGACGTTTTGGCGGTATAGAATCATTACCAAATGAATCTTTTGAAGATTCTCAATATTCTTCCTAACAAAATGGCTAATTCGAATAATCATGTATTAAGAGAAATTAGGTTCGATTGGGATAAAGAGGAGATATTAGAAATACTTAATATGCCTCTGATTGATTTAATGTGGGAATCACAAATAGTTCACAGGAAATTCAACAAATACAATATTCAATTAGCATCATTGTTCAGTGTAAAAACTGGTGGATGTGAGGAAAATTGTTCGTATTGTAGCCAATCAATTTATAGTGCTAGCGAAATCAAAAGTCATCCACAATTTCAAGTGGAAGAAGTTTTAACAAGAGCTCAAATAGCAAAAAATGAGGGTGCGGATAGATTTTGTATGGGTTGGGCATGGAGAGAAATTAGAGATGGGAAATCTTTTAATGCAATGTTAGAGATGGTAAGCGGTGTAAGAGATTTAGGAATGGAAGCATGCGTTACTGCTGGGATGCTTACAGAAGAACAAGCTTCCAGACTCGCTGATGCAGGTTTGACCGCGTATAACCACAACCTTGATACTAGTCCTGAGCATTATAAAAAAATTATTACGACTAGAACTTATCAAGACAGGCTCGATACTATAAAAAGAGTAAGAAATGCAGGAATAAACGTTTGTTGTGGAGGAATAATAGGTTTAGGTGAAACTAATAGTGATAGAGCATCTCTTTTGGAAGTACTTTCAAACATGAATCCACACCCTGAGAGCGTTCCTATTAATTCATTAGTAGCTATTGAAGGTACTGGTTTAGAAGATAATCAAGAAATTGATTCAATTGAGATGATAAGGATGATTGCTACAGCGAGAATTCTTATGCCTAAAAGTAAAATAAGATTAAGTGCAGGGCGAGAAAAGCTCTCAAAAGAAGCCCAAATTTTATGTTTTCAATGTGGTGCAAATTCAATTTTTTACGGAGATGAGTTACTAACAACTTCAAATCCATCTTTTCAATCAGACAGAAAACTCCTTAAAGAGGTTGGAGTATCATTCAATAAAGATTTTGAAACTTGTGAAAAAACATTATCTTCTTTATGAAAAGAAAAAATTATAAAATAGTTTCTCTTTATTCTTTCTTCCCATTTCAAGAAAACTTAATTTTTGATCTCAAAAATAAATTATTAGAAATCGAAAATGAAAACGACCTTTCAGGTTTATTAATTTTTGCAAGTGAGGGTATTAATGGAACTATTTGTGCTGAGAAATACGTAATTGATATTGCTATCAATTTACTTAACAAATATACAGACAATAGAAATCTGAATATAAAAGTAAGCTTTTCAAAAAACAAAGTCTTCAAAAAATTAAAAATAAAAATCAAGAAAGAGATTGTTACCATGGGTGTCCCCGGAATAAACCCCTCTCAAAGTAATGGAACTTATATTAATCCAGCTAATTGGAATCAGTTAATTAAAAATCAAAATACAATAGTTATTGATACTAGAAATCATTATGAGGTTTCTGTAGGTACATTTGAGAATTCTATAAACCCAAATACAAGAAATTTTAGCGAATTCCCAAAGTGGGTTGATGATCAATTAGAAAATCACATAGAAAATAAAGATTATACAAATATAGCCATGTTTTGTACCGGTGGGATCAGATGTGAAAAAGCTACAAGTTTACTGAAAAAGAAAGGCTATAAAAATATTTATCACCTAAAAGGCGGAATATTACAATACCTTGATGAAATTCCAGAAGAAAAAAACTTATTTGAAGGTGAATGTTTTGTTTTTGATAAAAGAGTTGCTTTAGATAATGAATTAAAAAAAGGTTCCTATTCCATTTGTCATGCGTGTGGAATGCCAGTTTCAATTCAAGATCAAAAAAGAAAAGAATATAAAAAGGGTATTCAATGTCATTACTGCATAAATCAATTCAGTGATGATGATAGAAAAAGATTTGAAGAAAGACAAAAACAGCTAGATAGATTAGAAATAGAAAATAAAAAAATCTATCAGGACTAATTTTCAAAAACTATGAAAGTTGAAGAATTAGAAAAATTAGCAGAAACCATTGGATTATTAATTAAAATTCAGGTTAGAGAAACTCTTGGTTTATGTTTTTTTAGAATAGTTATAGCAGAACAGAAAGATAACATCATAAAGATATGGGCCGAAATGAAAGGTTGGACTTATTTAAATAAACAAGGGATCCAGCTTGATACTTTAAGAATCCTTAGTGAATCCCCCGCTTATGTTTCAGAATTAATATGGGCAACAACTATGGCCTGGGCAATTGAAAAAAAATCAAGCGACAAAGCAAGACTCTTAGCTATTTTTGATAGTGAAGGATATAGTAAAAAACTTGTAAGATATTTCAAGTTAATAGGATTCAAAATTGTTAAAGAAGTTGGTTCAAGCCCATTAGATCTTTTATTAAGATTGATCTGGGGAGGAGCAGGTACTCTGATGAACGGAGATTGTGTTTCCATATTGAAAAAACTTGAAAAGAAACTCTTTTTAATTCAAGAAAGTTAACCCGCATGATAACTACTTCTAACTAAGGGGCCAGAAGATACTTTCTTGAATCCTAATTCCTTAGAGAAGCGATATATTTCTTCAAACTCTGAAGGATCCCAATATTTCTTAACTGGCAAATGATTTAACGAGGGCCTTAAATATTGCCCGATTGTAATTTGATCACAATCTATTTTTTTAAGATCACAAATTGTATGTTTTATTTCATCTAATGTTTCACCAAGACCTAACATAATTCCTGATTTTGTTTGAATATGAGGAGCAAAATCTTTTGACTTTTTTAGTAAACTTATAGATTTTTTGTAATTTGCACCTCTCCTAACTTCTTTTTGCAGTCTTTCAACAGTTTCAAGATTATGATTAAAGCAAATTGGATCTTTTTCTAAAATCAGCTTCAATCTTTCTGTCTGAAGGTTATTAGTTTCATCAAAATTTTTGCCCCCTCCCCAAAAATCAGGAGTCAAAACTTCTATTTTTATTGTTGAATCAATTTTTCTAATCTCATCAATTGTTGATATAAATAAATTTGCGCCATGATCAGGCAGATCATCTCGAGCTACAGATGTCAAAACAACATATTTCAAATTAAGTACTTTTACTGCTTCAGCGACTTGAGTACATTCTTCAATATTGATAGAACTAGGTCTACCTTTATTTACCTGACAAAAAGAACAAGAACGAGAACATATAGATCCACCCAGTAAGAAAGTGGCTGTTCCTGAGGCATAACATTCTGCTCTATTAGGACATCTTGCTTCTTCACATATAGTATGTATATTTGATTTTTTTATAAGTGTTTGTATTTTTTCAAACTCCGATGCTTTACTAATAGGAAATTTTATCCAAGAGGGAAGCCTTAAGATTTTTTCTTGCTTTGTTATATTATTATGTCTCATTATCTAATTTAGCTTCGTTCTTCCTTCTAAGGCCCTTGCAAGTGTAACTTCATCCACATATTCGAGTTCACTGCCCATTGGTAGGCCGTATGCAATCCTCGTAACTTTAGTAAAAGGGGCTAACAATTTTCCAATGTAAAGACTTGTTGTATCTCCTTCAACACTAGGAGTCAAGGCCAATATGATCTCCTCTATTTCAGACTTACTAACTCTTTCAACCAAGCTTCTTATTTCTAAGAGCTCAGGACCAACAGAATCCATTGGAGAAATTAAACCTCCAATAACATGGTATAGACCTTTAAATTCTCTGGCGCGCTCTAAAGCAAGCAAATCTTTGGTTTCTGCTACTACACAAATTAGTTTTTGGTTTCTTTCAGTATTTCTGCAAATTTCACATTCATCTTCTGAGGTCAAATTAAAGCATTTTTTACAACGTCCAACATTACTATGAGCTTCTAACAAAGCCTTTGAAAAATCCCTTATTGTATTTTCAGGTTGTTTTAAAATAAACAGGGCTAATCTTTGAGCTGTTCTTGGACCAATCCCTGGAAATTTCTCAAAATGACCAATTAATTTTGAAAGGGGTTTAGTATAAGTAATCAAAATTAAACTATGTCTAGGGATAATTTAGACGCAAATTTCTGAATTGCCATAATTGTTTGCTTTTAATGTCTTATTATGTTTTTAGTTAGTAATTTCAAACAAATGAAAAATATTAAATTTAACCCTTTCAGATATTTATTTTTGATTTTTTTATGTTTTATACTTAGCGCTTGTAGTGGAGGTCTCAATGCAGGATTAGAAGCTTATCAAAGCCCAGATGGAAGATATGCCTTTTTATATCCAACAGGATGGACCAGAGTAAAAGTTGATGGAGGACCTGAAATTATTTATCATGATTTAATCAATAGCAATGAAACATTAAGTTTAGTAATTTCTGATGTAAACAAAGAAGTACAATTAGAGCAATTGGGAAGCCCAAGTGAAGTAGGTCAAACATTAATTGATAAAGTCATTGCTCCTGAAGGTTCAGGCAGAGAAGTGAAACTCATAAATGCTAATAAGAGAGAGGCATCTAATCATATTTTCTATGATTTAGAGTATGAATTAAATTTAAATGAACAGGCTAGACACGAACTAGCTACTGTCGTAATTGATAGAGGGACGCTTTATACCTTTGCTGTAGGAACAAATGAAGAGAGATGGAATAAAGTTGATGGAATGTTTAGTAATGTAATTGAATCATTTAACTTTCTAATATAGTTTAGAAATTTTATACTAAATACCTACTTGAACATTCCACAAATCTGCATATATTTTGTTCTGATCTAATAGGTTTTCATGTTTTCCACTTTCAACTATTTTACCTTTATCAATAACAATAATATTGTCCGCATTTTTTATAGTGCTTAATCTATGAGCTATTATTATAGTCGTTCTTTCTTTTGTAATTTTAGATAATGATTTTTGTATTAAAGCCTCTGTTTCATTATCGACTGAGGCTGTAGCCTCATCTAATATTAATATTGGAGCATCCTTTAAAACAGCTCTCGCCAGGGCAATTCTCTGACGCTGTCCGCCTGAGAGCCTTTGGCCCCTTTCCCCCACTATAGTTTTATAACCATCTGGTAATTGTTCAATAAATTTATGAGCTTCCGCAATTTTTGAAGCTTTAATTATATCTTTATGACTGGGGTTAATTGAACCATAAGCAATATTTTCGTGTACATTGCCATGAAATAAATATGTGTCTTGACTTACTAAAGAAATACACTTTCTTAAATCTCTCAAGTTTATATCTTTAATGGAAATGCCATCCAAGATTATTGACCCATTTTTAATATCATAAATCCTTAGGAGTAGTTTTATTATTGTACTTTTCCCAGAACCTGTTAAACCAACAATTCCTAATGTTGAGTTATTTTCAATTTTGAAATTTATGTTTTTTAAAGTTAAATCTCGTCCAGGATAATTAAAATTTACATTATTAAAAATTATTTCTCCTTTGGTATCTTTAGGTTCAATTTTTATTTTCCCATCTTTTATTTTTATAGGTGTATCTATGAGATCAATTACTCTATCTATTGATGCCATAGATCTCTGAAAATCATCTAAAACATGTCCCAAAGTAGTCAAAGGCCATAATAGTCTTTGTGTAATAAATACTAAAAAACTATAGGTACCTACATCGAGTGTTTTATTCCAAGTTTGAAAACCTCCAATTAATAAAATAGCTACAAAAGCGAATAAGATTGCAAATCTTATAAGAGGGATAAAAGCAGAAGATAATTTTATTGCAGCCTTATTACTTCTTTGATAATCAAGACTTTCTTTATTTAATCTATTTAGTTCCCATTTTTCTTTAGTAAAACTTTTTATCGTTAGAATTCCACTTAAATTATTATTAAGTCTTGATGCCAACAGTCCAGCTTTATTTCTAACATCTCTGTATTTTGGTGCAAGCTTCCTTTGAAATTTTATTGATCCAAAAAATATAATTGGAATAGGAAAGAAAGCAAATAAAGCAATTTTTGGAGCGACAAAAATCATAGTACCCCCAATTATTAAGACAGTTATAAATAACTGAATAATCTGATTAGCACCTTGGTCTAGAAATCTTTCGAGTTGATTTATATCATCATTCAAAATAGATAATAGCCTTCCAGTATTATCATTTTCGAAAAAATCCATATCTAATTCCTGTATATGCTCATAAGCTTTTATTCTTAATTTATGTTGCGATAGCTGAGCCAAATTTCTCCATAAAATCGAATATAAATATTCAAAGGAGGATTCACCAGACCAAACTATTCCTGAAGCAAATGCAAGAAAAATCAATTGAGCTGGAACTTCTTTTATCCCAAAGCCAGCAATCCATGAATTCTGTTCCTTAACAACGATATCAACTGCAAGACCAATTATTACAGGGGGAGCTAAATCTAATATTTTATTAATTATAGAGCTAAGAAAAGCAAAAAATAGTAACCTTCTTTCTTCAATAAGATTTAAATAAAGTCTAATTATTGGATTTTGAGTGTTCTTAGACTTCATAAAATAACAATTAAATTTTTCTATTATGATTTAAATTTTCTTTAGTTTCTAATTTACATTTTGTTTTTGCATCTTGATGACTTGCAGTTTGTATAAATTCTTCGTAGTAACAATCACAAGTTTCATTCGCAAATTCTTCACTATATACTAATTCTGCTTTCAACATCTCCTGTTTGACACTCTGAAGACAAAATAATTTTATGATTGAATTTTTTTTCGTTTGAGCTAAAAAATAACTATTTAAAGAGTTGAATAGGATTATCAGATTCACAAAAATAAAGAATTTATATTTGCTAGCTTTCATTTTCTATACCTAGTTTCTGACTTTAATTTTTTTTAATTTATTTTTAGTTTCTCTATGCAGATCTCTTGGTAAATCTACCAAACTGTAATCATTAAAGATCTGGATCTTACCTATGGATCTACCATTTATATTAGTTGAATTACAGATTGAGGATATAATATTTGCAACTCTAACCCCATCAAATTTACCAAAGTTAAATTTGTAGGTTTCAAAAGAATCATTTTGATAATTATTTCTTCTATTTGAATTTCTCATGCGATTATTAATATTTCTATTTGATCTATTTCGATCAGTATTATTTTGTTTATGAATCCAAGAATCATCTTCATTAACAAAAAATGATTTATTACCTATTACTAAATTAATCGCCGCCATTGCAATATTTGATTCATCCATAGAGTATTTTTCTTTTAAATTATCTAGTACATCAATAATCAAAGCTTTATTTTCTTCATTTTCATCTTTAGCTAAAGAACTCTCATTAACATTCTCTAAAAGTTTATCCATCCTTTTTTCATTTATTATTTTATTACTTGGTATATTAATTTCTTCAATCTTAGTTCTTGTTGAGTTTTCTAAGTTTCTTAGGAAATGTTTTTCTCTTTGATTAACAAATAAAATTGCCTCTCCTGATCTGCCTGCCCTTCCAGTTCTTCCAATTCTATGGGTATATGTTTCTTTATCAAAAGGAAAATCATAATTAACGACAAGTTTTATCCTCTCAACATCTAATCCTCTTGCTGCGACATCAGTCGCAACAAGTATATTTATAAATCCTTTTTTTAATCTATCTACAGTATTTTCTCTTTGATTTTGAGGTATGTCTCCATTAAGTACTGCCACAGTATGACCCGTATTCTCTAAAGCTTCAGCTATTGAAGTAGTAAGTAGTTTTGTCCTAACAAAAATAATTACTCCCTCGTTATTAAGTTCTAATATTCTTTTTAAAGCATCTAACTTATGATGCCTTTGTACATATAGAAATTTTTGAGAAATTAATTGAGTTTCTTTTTTGACACTTTTGATTAATATTTCGGCGGGATCATTTAGATATTTTTTTGCTATATTTCTTATCTCACTAGGCATTGTTGCTGAAAACAATACCATCTGCTTATTTTCCGGAAGTTGATCTATTATCCATTCAATATCTTCAAGAAAACCCATATTTAACATTTCATCTGCCTCATCTAAAACAAGACAATTTATATCTTTAATTTTAAAAGTCCCCTGCCTTATATGATCCATTATTCGGCCTGGGGTCCCAACTACTACGTCAACTTTTCTTTTTAATGCAGAAATTTGATTTCGATAGTCGGTACCTCCATATATTGCAACAGTCTTAAAATTACTAGATTCAGAACTATAACTTTTAAAAGATTCTGCCACTTGAGTTGCTAATTCTCTTGTAGGAGTCATAACTAAAACCTTGGCATTTAATTCTTTATTATCTGTTAGTTTTTCTATTAATGGTAATGCGAAAGCTGCAGTCTTCCCTGTTCCTGTTTGTGCTTGGCCTAGTAAATCCCTGCCTAACATTAGTTCAGGAATTGCAGCTTTTTGGATGGGAGTTGGATTTTTATAACCTTTATTTTTTAACGAGTTTAAGATCGATTGATTAAACCCAAAATCGAGAAATCCATTCTCATTATCATCTCCTTTCGATACTTCCAATAGTTGTGATTCAATTTCTTTTTCATTATCTAAGTTCTTGAACTCTAGTAGGGAAGAATCTTCATTCTGAGACTTTTCCTGCTCACTACTAAGAGAGTTACTATCTTTTTTTAAAGCCATTTTAAATGCCTAATAATCTACTGATTAGGCATCCAACAAATATCTAAATTGACTTAAATTGTTGATTAGCCTTACAGAGCCTAATTATTAATCTAACATCTTGGGGTTAAAATATTACTAATTTCTCAAAAAAAATTTAATTTAAATAATATATATTTAAAGATTTTTTCGCTCTTGTAACAGCAGTATAAAATAACCTTCTTTCAAAATTATCTCTGCAAAAGATATTTTGATTATCTTTTTTTTCTTTTACAGCATATTGATTTCTTCTATAATTTTGGGACCACAAAATGTTCACTTTTTCAGATTCACTTCCTTGAGATTTATGAATAGTAATGGCTATTGCTGGTACAACACTTTCTAAATTAGATGGATCAATTAATGCGACAATTTCTTCGTTATTATCATTAAATTTTCTAAAAAGATATTTTCTTTTATTTTTTAAACCTATAAGTACTCCGATATCCCCATTTGACAATCCAAGTTCATTATTATTTTTTGTACACATTATCGGAACTCCCTCATTAAGAGTTTTAAGGTCATAGGGTTTTTTTTGACCAAAAACAATTTCATTCAAATATTCAACACTCCATATTCCTGAATTTTTTTCACATAAAATCATATGACTTTGTAAATCCAGAAATATCTTATCTACTAAATCTTTTTCATTAAGCAATAAATTATCAATAATGTCATCAAATATATATTTTTTTTTACTTAAATTTGAAGTTGAAATATTTAACTTTTTTAGATGACTTATAATCGAAAATAATAGATCTTTTGGAATATCTTTTTCTCTACTCTTTGAGATAGTAATTTCTTTTGAATTATTATCTTTTTCTAATTCTTTTATATTTTGATTAAGTAAAGAAAAATCATTATTAAATATTAAACTACTAATTAATGCTATATCACCAATATTTCTATAAGTTTTTTCTAAATTTACTACACAAGATTTAATTGAACTATTATCGGAATATTCAAACAAATAATTCCATATAGAACAGTTATTTACTGGAGACAATTGATTTTTATCTCCAACTAAAATAATTTTACAGTCCTTTGCTAGCAAATTTAAAACTGATTCAATCAAATCAATATTAACCATTGACATTTCATCAATTATGAAAATATCAAGCTCTTTTAGTTTAAATTTCAACTTAAGAGATTTATTTTGAGAATTTAAAATCCATCTATGTAGAGTTTGAAATTCTATTTGGTCTAGAAATTTGCTAAAGGAAATATTTTTTTTATCATTAAGAGCTTCTTTTAAACGAGCTGTAGCTTTACCAGTTGGAGCGGATAAACCAATATTTAAAAAGTTATCAATTTGAAGGAGTTCTAGTATTAACTTTATTATTAAAGTGGTTTTACCCGTACCTGGTCCTCCTTGAAGGAAAACTAAGTTTGAATATTTAAATATATTTTTAATTTGATCAATTTTATTATCATCTTTATAAATTATTGAGTTCATTAAATTATCGGTATCTATTTTTTTTAGAAATGAATTAATAACTCTTTCTATCTTTTTTGACCATTTTGATAAGGATAATTTTCTATTTACTAATACGAATGGAGAATGAAGGGAACCAATCAAACCTATATTTTTTAGAACATCTATATGTTTATTAGGCCAGCCATCTTCTAATAATTCAAAGATTATTAAACTATTATCAACATCAATAATAGTTTCACCATTTTTTTCAAACTCTAATAAAATTCTTATTACATCTTTTACGAAATTTCCATATTTTTTTTCACTAAATTTAAAAATACCTAAGATTAAATTAAATATATGATCGTATTGAAAGTTTTCAATATCTGCAGTAGTTTTAGTCATTCTAAAAAAGGTTATCTAAATAATTAATTCTTTTTAAAGGTGCTTTGCCAATAAAAATACCTGGAGATATATCTTTAGACTTTGATTTTTCAAATAATTCAAAATCTGGCAATCCCTTTAAAAAAAAATAAATATATCCTCCTAGATGTTTATGTGGTTGATAATTTTTAAGTCGCCACTTTAATAATCTATGCAATGCTAATAAATAAAGATGAGATTGCAATGGATAATGATGTTTAATCATTTCATTTCTCATGTTTTCATAGTTATAGTTTCTTGGTAAACAATCACTATTATCACTACCAGAAATCAAATTACTTTTCCAATCAATTACCCACCATTTACTATCTTCTAATTTATTTCCTACAGGGAAAACACAATCAATACATCCTGAATGAAAGCCTTTATTCATAATTTGAAGATCATTTATTTTACTTGCATATTCTTCACCAAATTCATATTCCTGATCTAAAAAAAAGCAATTTGATATATCATTAGAATTAACATTTCTACCTTCATAAGATAAGGTTAAATCATATTTGAGTTCCTTAATTAAGTATTCATTTGGAATATCAACTAGTTTCTTATTTTGTAATTCTCTTCCTAAAGATATATTTATGATTCTTAAAATCGCATCTTTTACTTTAAAGGCCAAAGAGGTATCTATTTGATGAAAGTTCAATTCCTCAATAATTAAATCAATTAATTCTTGATTATTATCATTTCTAAATTCAAATCTCTCTATTATTTTGTGCAGGCAAGTCCCAGCAATAGTTCCTTTTGGAAATTCACTTAAGGGATTTGGATAAGAAAAATAATTAGGATAATTCTTTGAATTCTTTAAATTAGAATCTTTGATAATTGATATATTATCTTCATAATCCCTATATTGATTAATGATTTCATCAATATTTTTATCTTTACGTATCCAAGAAGAATAACTTGAATAAGAAATAAATTGATCAGCATTAAATACATTAGATATTTTTTTATTAAAGTTATCGATTTTCCAAAGATTATTATTCAATCGTTTGGTTTGGAACTTAGAAAAATTTTCTTTTATTTTCTCTTTTTCTATCCTAACTTCAAAAGTAGACTTATAAATATTGATATTTTCCAAATTATTAAGTAAATCATTATTTAAAATATTATTTGTATCATCTAAATCATTAAAAACAATAAGTTTATATTTGCTCCTTGTAAGTGCTACATAAATTAACCTCTCACTCTCTTTAAATAAATCTTCTTCTTCTATTAATTTAAATTTTTCAACCTTCGCGCAATTATTAGAAATATTAACGTATATATTTCTATCAATATTTGATTTCCACAGAGGTCCTTTAATTTTATTTGACTTATTTGAAATAATTGAGAGATATGGACATAGGACTATTTCAAATTCGAGGCCCTTACTACTATGAATGGTAGAAAGATTTATTCCATTTTGAAGATTATAATCTTTCGTCAAAAAATCTTCTCCAGAAGAAATTCTTAAAATATGATCTAACTGATTTTTATACCATTTGAAGACTATATTGAGATCAAAATGATTATTTATTAATTCTATTTCAACAATTTCTGAAAGTTGAAATAAATTTGAACTTAAATCTGAATCTTGAATAATCGAGGATGACTTGTAATTTATAAGTAGTTCATTAACAATGTTTAAAAAACCTTTTTCTCTTAGTTCTTGGGACCAAGTAATGCATTTATTAATTAAAATTTCTAAATTATTATTAATTCCATGATCAAGTAAATCTTCTAATTTTATTTCTATAAACTTTGAAGTAGCAAGCAAAGTTATATTTTTTAAAGACCTCGGATTTAATAAACATTCAATGAATAAAAATAGGAGAGAACTTGCTTCTGTATCAAAAATATTTTGTTTATTTTGAATTTTGCATGGGAGGTTAAACTGATTTAATTTTTTTTTAAAATCTAAGCATTGCGAATTATTTAAAGTAAGAATCGCAATTTTATTAATATCAATTTCTTTATTATTTAAAATAAAGTTAACTATATAATGAGTTACAAGATCCTCTATATCAGTCTCATTTTTTGAAAATTCTACAATTTCAAATACATCCTTAAATTTAAATTCAGGATTAATATCTTCATTAATTCTTGAGGTTAATTTACTATAGTTAAGTTTTGATTGTTTAAGTCCATTCTTATAAAGTTTATTAAGAACATCGATTAACTTTTTTGAGGATCTATAGTTATCTGTAAGACTAAAAACTTCAATTGCATTAGATCTTGCATCTAAGTAAGTTTCAATATCTCCACCTCTAAATTTGTAAATTGCTTGTTTTGGATCTCCTACGCAAAGTAAAAAATGATTTTTTGTATTAAAGAACTTTTTTATTAAATTCCACTGAGTAATATCTGTATCTTGGAACTCATCAACTAAAATACATTTAAATTTTTTTTGAAT
Organism: uncultured Prochlorococcus sp.; assembly: GCA_902578845.1. Next base: position 2,849 of record CACHEM010000009.1, on the reverse strand, counting down.
TTTAGATAGAGTATTACTATTACTAATTTCCGAGTCTAGAAATGTATTTTCTAAAGTCTTTATAAGATCATTGAAGTTGAAAATAGAAAAACTTTTCTTTAATTCAATTAATTTTATATAAGCTAATTGGGTAAATATCCTTACAAATTCAGTAAAGAAACCTTCTTTTATATTATAAATTTTATCTTGTAATAAATTAAATTTAGTAAAATCTAATTTTAGATTATGTTTATTAATTTCTTTTGATATATTTTCAATGTAAAAATATTTAGATAAAAGATCATCTTTAGAAATATCATATATAAAATCAATAACGTTTTTGTAATTAAGACTTTTATTAATCTCTTCAATCCAACAATTTATTTGATTAAACTTATCATTTCTTGGTTTTGCAGCATATATTTGACTTTTTCCACCACTCTCCTTAATTAATTTTCCCAACTCTATGAGTTGTAAAAATAATTCCTTACCTTTCTTATTCCATTCAAAACAAAACTCTGAAGGATCCCAATATTTCTTAACTGGCAAATGATTTAAATCAATAATCTTATATTTATTATTTATCTGAAATTTACAGATATTTTCTTGATCTATATTTTTTAAGATTTCTACAAAAAATGACTTATTAATCCTACTTCCAAATCTAGAACTTATTTTTTTTTGGTTGACTGCTGAAATAAGTTCATGATTAAGATTCAGAAAATCATCAATCCACAAATTATCTATTACATCTATATAAAAATTATCAATATTATTATCAATATATGGATCTTGAGTTACACCTATTTCAATACTATATTCATCAATAATATTATTACAAAAAGCATGGAAAGTAGTAACTTTTAACTTATAGAATTGATTTATAAAATTATCAATTTCGGAAATTATTTTTTCCTTAGATTTTTCTTTATCCTTAAAATTTAGATACCAATCCTTAAGAGTATTATCTATTTTACTTTCATTATGACTTTGCAAATATAATTTTAAATTATGAAATCTCGAGAGTATTTTATCTCTTAATTCAGAACAAGTATTTTTTGTAAAACTTAGCAGGAGTATCTCATCTGGTTTAACTTTTTTCTCCAAAACATTTCTTAAAACTATGTGAGCCAAAGTAAAACTTTTACCAGTTCCTGCACTTGCTTCTACTAATTTAAACTTATTATCTAATTTAATTTGATTAATATCCATATCTTTATTAAATTAAAATTTGACCTTATTTTTATAAATTAAGTAATTCTTAAATTTATTCATTAAGTATTTCTCTTCCAAGGCAATCTTAAATTTAATTATTAAAGCTAAACTTATTGTCAAAAATAAATAATAAATAGATAATTTTATTATAAAAACTCCAATGGAAATAAATATTAAAGAATAATACATAGGATGACGCGTAAATCGATAAATACCTGTAGTAACTAGATTGCTATTGTTTATAGGTCTTGGTAAAGGGGATAAATTTCTACCTAAAGCTTTAATTGAAACTATCATAATTATTAAAGCGAATATGATAATTAAAATACCTAGGAAATAAGAAAAAGGACTTGCTTGAATTATTTGTTTTTGTGGAAGAAATTCCCATTGAAAAAAATGAAGACTAATAATAAACAACTGTAAAAAAACAAGCATTAGATCATAAGCAGCTTTAAAAAAATTTTTTAACTGAAATTTATACATTTTTTATTTCTTTAATGCTTTAATTAGAGGACCATATAATCTGTATGATAATTGATCAAAATTATTATTTCCAAGAAAGAAATCTGGTTCTTTTTCATTACCAAAACACATTTTCATTTCGATATTATCTCTTTCTCCTTTAGAAAAATTTTTATTACCAATCCATTTATCTGTAAAAGCTTTTTTTTCATTTTTTGATTTTATTTTTGCTTCTACATATTTATAAGCACTTTCTGGAGGAAGGGGTAAACATTTTTCAGAATAATTTTTAAAAATATTTATGTACTCCTCCAAAATTAGATTTGATTCAGTTACTCCAGGTGATTGAATAATTTGCGATTTATAATTATTTTCTTTTCTAAAAATTACTTTAGTCCTTTTTATATTCCTCTTTAAAGAAGAAATAAAGAGTAATTTTATCCAAGCCTCAGTCAAACGACTTAAACTTAACTTCGCATTAATTAATTCAATTACGGTGTCATCAGCGATTAAATATTCTTCTTTATTCGCATTTAACTTAACATAGATTTTATTAATCTTATTATGTTGACTCAAACTTGCACATAGACTGCTTAATAAGTCTTTGATTTCTTTTTCTTTTGTAAAAACACTATTTTTGGGCATAATAATACCATTTTCAACCAATTGTTCATTAATATTTAATTCATTTAAATCATCAATAATATTATTATTATCAATCTCTACTTGCTGGATTATTTTTGAAATTAGTTGCGACTTTTGCAGATTGCTTACATACTCCTCGTCTGGATGATGAATAAATATTTCCTTTGGAGAAATATTGTTTTTATTAAGCCAATATTTTTGTGGAGTCTTGAACCAATAAATCAATTCCGATAATTTGTATTTTTTAATATCAGATTTTTTTTCATTCCAATTTATATGTTCTATTAAAGAATAATTACTTTTAAAAATCTTAGATTTATCAAGATCAATTATTTCATTTTTATTTAAATCAGAATCTTTAATTATTAGTTCTCTTTGGCTATGATTTAAGAAACTATCAAAAAAAGAAATTAACTCTTTTATAGGAAAAGAAACATCTAATTTTTTATTGTCTTTATCATTTTTTACCCAAGTAACTATAAATTTATCTCTGCATGCAATTAATAATTCAAGAAATAAATATTTCTCTCTTTCAAAAACTGATGGAT
>CACHEM010000008.1 GCA_902578845.1 uncultured Prochlorococcus sp. | reverse complement strand
TTTAAAATATTAGCCATAAGACTAATTCCACTTTTAACAATACTTATTGGCTCTATTCTGGCTTTAAAAATATTATGGAAAACCATATCTTTGAAAAAGTTTGGTTGGAAAGAAATTAAATCCTTAGATTTAGAATTAATAGATATGGTTTTATTAATTGCAGGTGGATTTGTTGTTTTAGGAGAAGTGGTATCACCTTTATTTTCTATCAGTTTGGTTGAACTTCTGTCTAAAAATATCTCTAATGAATTGTCTCAATCTTTAAAAATTTTCTTTGGATATCTTTTTATGGCTATTCCGCCATTATGGATAGTTTTTTATCAAATTAAATCCTTGAATGGTGAATTTACTTTTAAAAAGGATTATTTACAGTTCAATTTCTTGCCAATAAAATATGCAATTATTCAGGGAATTAAAGGTTGGTTAACAATTGTTCCTTTTGTTTTATTGATCTCTCTAGTTATGAATAGTCTGATCGATAATCAGAATGGTAGTAACCCCTTACTGGAAATTGTTCTTAATAATAATAATTACTTATCATTTTTTCTATTATTTGTAACAACAACTCTATTAGCTCCTCTATTTGAAGAGATTATATTTCGCGGTATTTTACTTCCAACTCTTTCAAGAGATTTTGGAGTAATTTTGGGTATCATAGTTTCAGCTTTTATCTTTGCATTAGCCCATCTAAGTTTGGGAGAAATGCCGCCATTATTTGTTCTAGGGATTGGATTAGCAATTACAAGAATTGCTTCAGGGAGTTTGTTTTCCTCAGTGATTATGCATTCTTTATGGAATGGATTGACTTTCTTAAATTTGTTCCTATTAAGGACATAAAGAATTTAATTTTTACTTGCGAATCAAACAAAAAGATGTTTATTTAATTAATAACACTTCTTTTATTTAAAAAATAAATCATAGATGAAACCTTATGGGAATCAACTTAATTTAAAAAAAAAAGTTTCATATGAAAGTAAAAAAAACTCTGAAAAAATATCTATAATTAACGTCAAATTAATACATCAAATTTTCGACACCATTAATATTTCTCTTTTGGTATTAATTTTCACCTTGTTTTTCTTGTCTTTTAATAGTCAAAGAAAATGGTCAAATACATATAAAAACTTATCTAAAACAAGAGCTATCAATAATAATCTTATTGATTATATCTCTAAAATTGAGGAATTTTATATTAGTGAACTTGAGTCTATTAATACTTATACAAAAACTAAACCTAAAGATTTAATCTATCTAGATAAACTTCCAGAAAAAAAAGAAAGTTTATTTAAGAAAAATTTAAGTAGTTTCATTGAAGGTTTTGTAGATAGCAAATATCAAAGGGGATATTGATGAAAAAATACAAAAAAATTGTTCGTCTAACACCACTGGATCAGAGAAGATTTAAATTTCTCTATATTTTTAGTTTATTACTAATATTTTGTTTGTTTGGTAGATTAGTTAAATTGCAAGTCTTTAACGCATCTGATTTGCAAAGGAAAGCTAGATTAATACACTCTTCTAAAATTAACGCCTTAAAAAAAAGGAGATCAATTGTTGATAGAAATAATAGACTAATTGCTTACGATAAACCTCTCTACAAATTATGGGCCCATCCACAATATTTTAATTTTCCTGGTGATTCAATTAATAGAGTTCGCAGTATTGAAGAAGTTACAAAAAAATTGTCATCTATCTTGGATATTAATAATGAAATACTCGTTGAGAAATTTAATAATAAAATGATTGGTATCAAGCTTTTGGATAAGATTTCTGAAGAAAAGGCAGAAAAGATTAAGAACCTTCAAATAAGCGGACTTGATTTGTTTAAATATTCGCAGAGATATTATCCCCAAGGAGAGCTTTATTCTAATCTTGTAGGTTTTGTTAATGATGAGAATAAAGGTTCAGCAGGTTTAGAGCTTCATTTAGATGATCAAATTAAAGTTTTTAATAAAAGTAATTTAATAAAAAGAGGAGGAGATGGAACTCCTCTGCCTGATAATTCGGCCCCAGGTGATTTTATTTATGATTACGAAAGTTTAGGACTAACTATAGACTCAAAATTACAAAAAGCGTCATTCAATGCATTATCAAAGCAAGTAAGCGAATGGAAAGCAAAGAAGGGATTTGCCATAGTTATGGATGTTAATAATGGTCGGATCCTCTCCTTGGTTACAGTCCCGTCATATGATCCAAATAAATTTTGGCAGTATGATTCTGAACTCTTTAGGGGTTGGTATTCTCAAGATTTATTTGAGCCTGGTTCAACTTTTAAACCTATTAATCTTGCCTTAGCGTTAGAAGAAAAAGTAATCCAGAAAGATGGATTTGTTGAAGATATTGGAAAGATTAAGGTTGGAGGATGGACACTTTCGAATTGGAATAAAAAAGGTAATGGATACATTGACTATCCAAAAGTATTGCAGGTTTCAAGTAATGTTGGGATGGTAAAAATAATGCAAAATTTAGACCCCAAAATTTATTGGGATTGGCTACAAAATTTAGGAATAAATAAAAATTTAGAGACTGACTTATTTGAATCGACTGCTGGCCAACTAAAGAGAAAAGATTTATTTGTAAATCAATCTATTGAACCTGCCGTAACTTCTTTTGGTAAAGGGTTCTCAATCTCGCCACTTAAATTGGTTCAACTTCATGCGGCTTTAGCAAATGGGGGTTTTGAAGTGACTCCACATGTAACTTCAACTTTCAAAGAAAGAGTTGATAAAAATCCAAAGAAACAATTTTTTTCACCGGATGTCTCTAAAATTGTTCTTGAATGGATGGAGAGTGTAGTTGATAAAGGTAGTGGATCTGGAGCAAAAATTGAGGGTTATAGGATAGCTGGGAAAACGGGTACTTCTCAAAAAGCCATAAATGGTTCCTATACAAATAAAAAAGTTTGTAGTTTTATCGCAACCTTACCAGTTAATGATCCAAAATTTGCTGTCCTTGTAGTTGTTGATGAGCCATCTAAATCGTATGCATATGGTTCAACTGTTGCAGTACCTGTAGCGAAAGAAATTATCGAGAGTTTGATAGTAATTGAAAAAATACCTCCTAATATTAAAGATCACGGAATGATTGTTAAAAAACCCTAAAATTTTCCATTTTTATAAATATTTAGTTCATTATCTGATGATTTCATCAGGAATAAAAGCTAGTTTATGTATATATATATGATTATCTAGATATGAAATCAATTTTAGAACAATTGTCCTCAATGACCGTTGTTGTTGCTGATACTGGAGATTTAGATTCGATAAAAAAATTTCAACCAAGGGACGCCACCACCAATCCATCGCTAATACTTGCTGCTGCTAAGAACCCTGATTATGTGAAGTTAATTGATAAAGCTTTAGAAAGTTCACACAAGTCATTGTCCCAAGGATTCTCTGAAATTGAATTAATTAAAGAAACTGTTGACCAAGTTTCAGTATTTTTTGGAAAAGAAATATTGAAAATTATTTCAGGGCGTGTTTCTACAGAAGTTGATGCAAGACTGAGCTTTGACACTAAAGCTACGGTAGAAAAAGCAAGAAAATTGATCAATCTCTATAAAAATTTTGGAATTGAAAAGGAAAGAATTTTAATTAAGATTGCCGCAACTTGGGAGGGAATTAAGGCAGCTGAAATTTTGGAAAAAGAGGGTATCAAGTGCAACTTAACTTTACTTTTTAACTTCTGCCAAGCTGTAACTTGTGCTAATGCAAAGATAACTCTAATTTCTCCCTTCGTTGGCCGTATATTAGATTGGCATAAAGCAAAAACTGGTAAAACTAGTTTTGTTGGTGCTGAAGACCCTGGTGTTATTTCGGTTACACAAATATACAATTACTTTAAAGAAAAGGGATTCAAGACAGAAGTAATGGGAGCGAGTTTTAGAAATCTCGATGAAATAAAAGAATTAGCAGGTTGCGATCTTTTAACAATTGCACCAAAATTTCTTGAAGAACTTAAAAAAGAAAAAGGAGAGTTAGTCAGGAAATTAGATGAAAGTACCCAAATAAATAATTCTATTGATTACGAATTTGAAGAAAAAGATTTCAGATTAAGTATGTTAGAAGATCAAATGGCAAGTGAAAAGCTTAGTGAAGGTATCACTGGATTCAGTAAGGCTATAGAAGAATTAGAAGAGCTGCTACTGAAGAGATATTCAGAAATTAAAAATCATAAATTGATTTCTGCTAACTAAATTTAAGTTCGAATTGAAAAAGAATTAAGCCCCCCTTTTTGTTAAAAGTCGTCTGATAACTCTTTTTGCAATATCTTCATAACTCATTTCTCCTGATAATATTTGAGCAATACGTTTAGGTGCTGTTTTTCTTTTGACACCTAATTGATATCCAGTTCTGGGAAATCTATAAAATACTTGGGCTATTCTCCTCCCCCAAGCCATTGATTTCCCCCAAATGTTGTTAATTTTCTTCGTATAAAGATTAAAATCATCTACTTTCCCTGATAGGAACTGATCTATGTATTCTGCAGCATAAAAACTGCTAATTAAAGATGGTCTAATTCCTTCAGCTAAAAATGGATCACATAGAGATGCTGCATCTCCAACCGCTAAAACTTTGTCACCATTAATTGAGTGGAAGCCATTCCATATTCTCAGTTTCTTACTAATTATTTTATGAGGAAAATCATCAAAACCGAAGCTTCTGATAACTTGTTTATTTATAGCCTGATTTTCTAAGAGGCCATTATTTATAAAAGTACCTAAACCAATATTTAAGCTTTCTCTTAGGGGGAATGCCCATGCAAAACCATATTTTATAAATCCAAACTCAAATCTAACTGCATCTCTAGGTATTTCACCTAAACCTTTCAATCTTAATGAGATTGTGGTGGCAAATTTTGGCTTTCTTGGCCCTAAATTGAAATAACTCGCCCATTTCGATTGGGAGCCATCTGCAATTACGAGAAATTCTGTAATATATTTTATTTTGTTATTGCAAGTAATTTCCCATTTATCATTTTTTTTTATGATTTTTTCTATCAGTAATGGTCTCATTATCTGAGCTCCATTACTTAAGGATTCATCAAGTAATAATTGATCTAGTTTTTCTCTTTTAACAATCCAAAATGGCGATTCACCAGTCAGATCAGCAGTTACATTATCTGCAGCCTTCCATCTGAATTCAACATTTTTAATTTTTGATTCTATGCAATCTTCTAAATTTAAAGGAAGAAATCTTTGCATTGAAGATGCCATCCCACCTGCACATGGTTTGTAATCTTGGGATTTTTCTTTTTCAATAATTAGAACTGAATATCCTTTCTTTGATAGGTTAAGAGCAGTGGAGGATCCTGATAGACCTCCACCAATTATTACAACGTCAAATTCTGTCAAACTTTTAGAATTTCCTTCTCTTTCTCAGACAATTTAGTTTCTATTAAAGCGATATATTTATCAGTAATTTTCTGAATTTCAAATTGATTATCTCTCGATTCGTCAATTGAAATAAGGCCATCTTTTTCGTCTTTTTTTTCTTTATCAACAGCATCTCTTCTGATATTTCTCAAGGCTACTTTCCCTTCCTCAGCATATTTAGAGGCTAATTTACAAAATTCTTTTCTTCTTTCTTCTGTTAAAGGAGGAACATTTATTCTTATTACTTTCCCATCATTATTTGGAGTAATACCTAAATCACTCATAGAAATAGATTTCTCTATCGCTTGTAAACATGAAATATCGAAAGGTTGTATTGAGATAGTTTGTGAATCAACAGTGCTTATAGTGGCAAGCGATTTGATTGGTGTTTCTGCTCCGTAGTACTCAACACTTACTCTGTCTAACAAGGAAGCATTAGCTCTACCTGTCCTAATTGTATTAAAGTTTCTTTGTGTGGCTTCAATACTTTTATTCATATTTTCTTGAATTTCTTTTTCTTTCATAATTAAAAAATTAAATGATCTTTAACTAATTAAAGAGCCTATTGGCTCACCAGCAACAGCTTTAGAAATGTTACCTTTTTTGAATATATCAAAAACCATAATTGGGATATTATTATCTTTGCAAAGTGCAATCGCAGTACTGTCCATTACTGCAATTTCATCAGTAAGAACTTGTTGATAACTGAGAGAGGAATATTTTTTTGCATCTTTAAATTGATTTGGATCACGATCGTATACTCCATCAACCTTAGTAGCCTTCATAACAACTTCAGCGTTTATCTCTGCTGCCCTCAAAGCTGCCGTAGTATCAGTTGTAAAAAATGGATTTCCGCATCCACCTCCGAAAACTACAACTCTACCTTTTTCTAGGTGCCTTATGGCTCTTCTTCTAATGTAGGGTTCGGCAATTTCCTGCATTTCAATTGCTGTTTGCACTCTGGTTGCAACTCCTACTCTTTCAAGACCATCTTGAAGTGAAATTGCGTTCATTACTGTTGCTAGCATCCCTACATAATCAGCAGTTGCGCGATCCATTCCGTCTGCAGATCCTTTAAGCCCCCTAAAAATGTTTCCACCACCAACAACTATTGCAAGTTGTACATTATTTTCTACTACTTTTGAAACATCTTCTGCAATTGATTGAACTATAGCAGGATCAATACCATAAGGTTTTTCACCCATTAGTGCTTCACCACTAAGTTTTAAGAGAACTCTTTTGTAAGTCATTCAATAATTGTACTTTTAAGACCTTAGCAAGTAAATGTGCCATATTTATTTTTTGTTCAGATATTGCTTGCGTCTTTAAACATTTCTAAACCTGCCTAAACAAAATTCAAATAAAATTTACTTCAACTAAAATTCAACGCACTTTTGTGCTTTTATTCCTTGCTCTTTGAAAGGATGTCTTATTAGTTTCATTTCTGTAACTAGATCAGCGTAATTTATGATTAAATCAGATGCTCCCCTTCCAGTTAAAACAATATGATTTTTTCTATTATTTAAGCTTTTTAAAAAAGTGATTATTTCTTCGGGTGCAAGATAACCAAGTTTTGTCGCAATATTAATTTCATCAAGAATGATAAGTTTATAAGATTCGTTTTGTATGTATTTTTTAGCTAGTTGCCAAGCCTCTTGAACTAATTTTTCATCTCTTATTCTGTCTTGTGTTTCCCAAGTAAATCCCTCTCCTAATGAATGCCAAGATATTTTTGAAGACAAGTTTTTAAGTGCTTTTTCTTCTCCAGTGGTCCAGCCTCCTTTGATAAATTGAATTATTGCTACTTTATAGCCATGCCCTATCGTCCTTAAAGCCATACCTAAAGATGCAGTTGTCTTACCCTTGCCATTTCCTGTGAAAACAATCAATAATCCTTTTTTTGTTTTTCTAGTTTGTAGTCTTTCAGCTTGAATATCTTTTCTTTGCTGCATTCTTTTTTTATATGAGCTTTCATCGATATCCGGTGATAATTTACCTCCCATTCCAAGTTTATTTGCTTGATTATCGAGGTTTAATATTTTCTTGGAAGATGAAGGTTTTTCTTGCATATGACCCTTATTTTTATTTGATTTATTATAAATCTTTAAATATTTTTAACTCTTTTAACTTTTAGAAGTGCATTATTTACTGCCTGTTGTTGATCTCTTTTAGTAATCCAGTGGTGATAAGTTTGAGTGTGTAAACTAACCGAATGTCCCATCATTCTGGCAGCCACAGTATCAGGTAAATCATAAAAAATTGTTCTAACTGCCCAAGCATGCCTTAGATCATAAGGTTTTATTTGTAAAGAGTAGCGCTTAAACTGATCTGTAATTTTTTTTCCAATATTCTGTAAGGTTGTAATTTTAAGGTCTCTATTAATATTTGGTAGAAGTTTTGGATTCTCACCAAGTTTTGATAATTCGAACTTTTCCACCCATTCAGGATGAAATGGCCAAACTTGATGTTCCCCAGTTTTAGTCGTAGGTAAAACTCTAATAATTTTGTCCCCAAAATTAGTAAGAGAACTTAAATCACAAAAAAATACTTCATGATTCCTCAATCCATATGTAGCCATCAGACCAAAAACAAATTTCCAAGACTTGTTTGGTATCGTCTCCCATAGTTCCTCTATTAATTCGTCTTTAGGTAGATCCCTAAATCCTGCTTTGTTCAGACCATATCCTCTAGAGTTTAATTTCCAATCTTCTGGTAGTTTAATGTCCAAAAACTTAGCCAAAACACTTAAAGAAGTAGCGCATTGTTTCCTACTTCTGGTACCTTCCTTATAACTTTCAAGTGTTTTTTGAAATACTTTTTCTAAAGCTTCATTCTCAAAGTCATTGTAAATATTTAGGATTCTTTTCATATATGGTTTGTAAGAACTTCTCCAAGTGGTTTTTCTAGTGCTGGTTCGAAAATCACTTTTATTTTCTTTAAAAAAAAATTCCTCAAATTGATTTAATCTTTTTGGGAATTCAAAACCATCCTTTATTTCCTTTTTATAAGGTTTGCCTATCCAATTAATCCAATCAAATTGATTCAATTCCAATTGCAAATTGATTAATTGTAATTTTTTTTTGGCTTCCTCTAATCCAGAAATATCAGCCTTTAAGCCAAGAGATATTCTTTGAATTTTATAGTTATTGTTATCTTCTTTGGAGGGTAGTGAACCACGAATATTTAATTTATCCCCCCTTTTCTCAATTTTAAGCTTGCTGCCTTGAGTAGCAAATTTATCATTAACATTATTAATTTCCTGAATTACGTTCATTTACTTATATAATTGACCATATAATGACGTTTTTAATGTTGATTTTCAATCTCCATAAATTTTAAATGGATAAAATAGGCGTCTTACTAATGAATTTAGGAGGGCCTGAACGCATTACTGATGTCGGCCCATTCTTATACAATCTTTTTTCTGATCCAGAAATTATCAGGACACCTTTCCCTGTTTTTCAAAAGCCCCTAGCTTGGTTAATTAGCACACTTAGGAGTACAACTTCACAACAGGCCTACCTTTCCATAGGTGGGGGTTCACCTATCAGAAGGATAACTGAACAACAAGCAAGAGAATTACAATCTAAATTAAGGGACAAGGGGTTTAATGCCACTACCTACATCGCTATGAGGTATTGGCACCCTTTTACCGAATCAGCAATTGCTGATATGAAAGCAGACCGCGTAGATCAAGTTGTTGTAATACCCTTGTACCCGCATTTTTCGATAAGTACGAGTGGTTCGAGCTTTAGAGAATTAAAAAAATTGCGAGATTCTGATGATGAATTTAAGAAGGTTCCAATGAGATGTGTAAGGAGTTGGTTCAGTCAGTCAGGTTATTTAAAGTCTATGGTCGAATTAATTTCTGAACAGATTTCACTTTGTGAATCACCTTCAAAAGCCCATATATTTTTCACCGCTCATGGAGTCCCTAAGAGTTACGTAGAGGAGGCTGGAGACCCTTATAAACAACAAATTGAAGATTGTTCTTTATTGATTATAAATGAGTTGGAAAAAAGTTTAGGTCATAGTAACCCTCATACACTTTCTTATCAAAGTAGAGTTGGTCCCGTTGAATGGTTGAAGCCTTATACAGAAGAAGTATTAGCTGATCTTGGAAGGTCAAATGTTAATGATCTGATTGTGGTCCCAATAAGTTTCGTTGGAGAGCATATCGAAACATTGCAAGAAATTGATATTGAATATAAAGAAATTGCTGAAAAGGCTGGGATTAAAAACTTTCGGAGAGTTAAAGCTCTAAATACTCATCCAACTTTTATTGAAGGACTTAGTGATCTAGTGATTTCCTGCTTAGAAGGGCCTTTAGTTAATATAGAGGAGGCTTCTCAGTTGCCTGAAAAAGTTAAACTTTATCCTCAGGAGAAGTGGCAATGGGGTTGGAATAATAGTTCAGAAGTGTGGAACGGAAGGGTTGCAATGATTATTTTTCTTGTGCTTTTTATTGAACTTATTTCAGGCTCGGGACCTCTACATAAATTAGGTATCTTATAAAGAAAAATTGATTTTTATTCGAAAATTTTTAAATTTTTTAAAAGGTTTTTTTAAATACATTTCTGACATTACATTTCTAAATGAAGCAAAATTATTTAATTGAGTTTAATATTTATAGTAAATATTGAATTTTTAGTGACCCTTACTTCGAGATCCTTTTCAAAGGGTAGTTCAAAACATGAAAATCCAGTTTGGATAACTGGTGCAGATGCACTAATGGATTCTTTAAAAATTCATGGAGTAAAAGTCATATTTGGATATCCTGGGGGAGCCATACTACCAATATATGACGCTGTTCATAAGGCAGAACAAGATGGTTGGTTAAAGCACTATATGGTTAGGCATGAACAAGGTGGTTCACATGCGGCTGATGGATATGCAAGATCTACTGGTCAAGTAGGAGTATGTTTTGGAACCTCAGGCCCAGGTGCAACAAATTTGGTAACTGGAATTGCCACTGCGCAAATGGATTCAGTCCCTCTAGTTGTAGTTACAGGTCAAGTCCCAAGACCTGCTATAGGGACAGACGCTTTTCAAGAAACTGATATTTTTGGTATAACTCTTCCAATAGTGAAACATTCATGGGTAATAAGGGATCCTTCAGATATCGGGAAAGTAGTTTCTGAAGCTTTTTTTATAGCCTCATCTGGAAGGCCTGGCCCAGTTTTAATTGATATACCTAAAGATGTAGGTCAGGAGTTCTTTAATTACCAAAGAGTTTTTCCTGGTGAGATTATTCCTAAAGGATTTAAAAGGAATGGAGAAATTAATGATTGCGATATCAACAAAGCAATTAAATTAATAGAAGATTCTGAAAGACCTCTTCTATACGTTGGAGGTGGGGCAATATCTTCAGGAGCTCATGATGAAATAAAAACTTTGGCAAAGAATTATCAAATACCAGTTACCACAACCTTAATGGGGAAGGGTGCTTTTGATGAAAAAGACAATTTATCAGTAGGGATGTTAGGAATGCATGGAACTGCTTATGCAAATTTTGCTGTTACAGAATGCGATCTTTTAATTGCTATTGGAGCTAGATTCGATGATAGGGTGACAGGAAAATTAGATACTTTTGCACCTAATGCAAAGGTAATTCATATAGATATCGACCCAGCAGAAGTTAATAAAAATAGACGTGTAGATGTTGCAATTGTTGCTGATGTTTCAAAAGCTGTTATGAAAATTAATGAACAATCTCTAAAAAACAAATTTACTTGTCAGACGAAAAACTGGTTAGAAAAAATTGATTTTTGGAAACATAAACACCCTTTATATGACCCGCCTAAAGAAGGAGAAATTTATCCTCAGGAAGTTCTTTTAAAAGTGAGGGAACTTTCCCCAGAAGCATATATAACTACAGATGTAGGACAACATCAGATGTGGGCTGCTCAATATCTTAGGAATTCTCCAAGAAAATGGATTAGTAGTGCAGGTTTAGGAACTATGGGTTTTGGATTGCCAGCGGCAATTGGAGTAAAAGCAGCTTTACCTAATTCAGAAGTAATTTGTATTGCAGGAGATGCAAGTGTCTTAATGAATATTCAAGAATTAGGAACCTTATCACAATATGGTCTAAAGGTGAAATTGATTATTATCAATAATCGCTGGCAAGGGATGGTAAGACAATGGCAGGAAAGTTTCTATGATGAAAGATATTCCTCATCTGATATGAGCTGTGGTGAGCCTGACTTTGTAAAACTTGCTGAGTCTTTTGGAGTTAAAGGATACTTAATTTCTGATAGAAAACAATTACAGAATGAATTAAAAAATGCGCTTGATCATGACGGCCCTGCCTTGATTAATATCCTTGTCAGAAGAGGTGAAAATTGTTATCCAATGGTCCCTCCTGGTAAAAGTAATGCTCAAATGGTTGGATATGTTAATTGTGAAGACTAATTTTTTTTTAAATTAGTCATTTTAAAAAATTAACTTTAAGAAAATTTAAAAACTTAACTATTTCTGAATTGAAAAAATTATCAAAAATTTTATTTATAATCTGTTTGATTGTTCTTAATCCTGTAATAGTAAACTCGGCCGAAATCCTTCAAATTAAAAGTTCAAATACTATTTTGGTGGGGGATCAAAATAGAAACTTAACTATTGGATTATTTTGTGTAGATGTAAATGAAAATGATGAGATTGAAGCAACTAATCTACTTAAGAGTGAATTCCCAAGGGGGAGCAAAGTTAAAATAAAGCCTATTGGTTTCAAAGAGAATGTTTTGTTAGCCAAAGTTTTCAATATTAAAGGTACTAAGGAGATGACGGAATTATTGGTCGCTAAAAACTTAAGTAGTGAAATTTGTCCAAGTTAATTATCTTTATGAGCAAATAAGATTCCATTGTCTCGAGAATGTTTGGCTCCTTCTCCAGGAATAAAATTCATTATTAAATTTGTATGTGCATAAATTTGAGATGTCTATATTTGTATGAGGGATGTTCTCATTTATAAGTTGTCTATAGGCAGATCTTTTTAGGTCAAGTTGATTTAAGTTTTGCTCTCTGAATTGATTTGAATCACTAAAACAAAGATCTTTTTTAGCTTTAGTAAATTTGACAGTTATGTTTTTGTTTTCGGCCTTTCTATAAAATTCTTTGAGTGTCATTTTATCAACTAGATAATGTTCCTTAGAAATCGCTGGTCCTATTGCAACAATTAAGTCATCTCTAATTGTCCCAAAAGTATCGAAAATTTTTACCAGGTTTTTTATTATTTTTTTTTCTAAACCTTTTCTTCCACAATGCAAGGATGCTACATTTCTTGTTCTTTTATCTGCAAAAAATATTGGCATACAATCAGCTGTGTAAACCCATAAGTTTTGACTGCATTTATTGCCAAAAAGACCATCTGCATCAGTCTTAGTTCCTTTTTGCGAATGAGATCCAAATACTATTACATTACTGTGAATTTGATTGGAAACACAATTTATGGAATTTTCATTAAAGTGATTCCCTAATAATTGAAGAAATTTCTCAGAGCAAGACTTCGTGAAGTAGGCATGTTTGAAATTATTTTGACTAAGAATAGGTGATGAATAATACTCAAATTTTTTGTTTTGAATAAAAATTTTATCTTTTGAGAAATATATTTCTTTGTAAGGAATAGTTCCTGCTCCTAAAATGAATTTATGAAATTAATTCAATATCTCTTAAGATCCAGAATCCTGCAAATTTTTCGATATACGGCGTAGACTGTATGGAAATAAATTGATAGCCAAAAGAATTTTTTTTATTCTCTAAAAACTTTGTATTCAAAATGTTTGCATCTTTTTCTGGTAAATCAGTTACCAGCCACTTATCATCTTCTGAAGCTTCAAGTATGAGTTGATTCTTATTTACGACTAATTTAATAGGTTCTAAACAACTAAACCATGCAGAAAGTGCCAAAGATCTATCTTTGCTAAAAAGTCTTAATCCTGGGACTAAGTAATTATCATCTATATCTTGCTGAATTGGGAAAATATCTCCAAACTCCATAGGCCAATTTTCTGCTGATTTTAATTCGCAAATTGATATTTCAGAGATAGTTAAAGCATCACCCCTTACTGCTTCTGGTAGAGGTGTAGGAGGGTTTTCCATTTTAGAAGTAAAATTAGGAGCTAATACACCTCTTACATAACCTTTTTCCTTTGGATAAATCTCTTTTTCAAGAAATTCGATTCTATCGAATAAATCGTAAGTTCTCCTACTTACAAGAGCATCAATACTGACTGCCTCCAGAGATTTCTTGATGATTGATTTCATCGACGACCTCCAGAATCGAACTATAGAAGGTTTCTCCCACCCTTGTTTTTTCGCTTCACTTATGGCTTCATTTAGTGCCTTAGTAAGCCATACTGAATTAACTTCATTAGCAGGGCACTTTTTATTCCAAAGAAAAACATCTTCTGCCTTATAACTTCTTGTAGAGCAAATAATTAATTCCCATCTTTTTTTCCCATTTGATTCAATAATTGGTCTTGAGTAAAAGTCTAATTCCCAATCTGAAATTTTTAATTTAAGACTTGACTCCATTTTTTTATTGATATTCATTTATCTTGTTCTTTTTTATCGAAGAGTGCTTTAGTTTTTAGTGCTCTATCTGTGGCTTCTTGCATAACTTTTTGCTTATCAATAATTAATTCTCCCGCAGAGTTTTCTAGGAGTGCTGTATTAAGACCAATACGACCTTTTTCGAGGTCTATTTCAGATATTAAAGCTTTTATCATTTCCCCTTCTCTAAAAACTTCTCTTAAAGAACGAATCGATCCATTTGTTAGTGAGGATTGATGAAGAAGTCCACTAGCTCCTCCTAAATCTACAAAGAAGCCATATGGTTTTACTGCTAAAACTTCTCCTTCAATTAATTGACCTAATTCTAAACTTGTAAGTTTAGAGACTAATGATGCTTTCTTTTCAGAGAGAACTAATTTTCTTGATTCTGGATTCACTTCAAGAAACGCCACTTTTAGAGTTTTGCCAACAAAAGATTGATAATCTTGACCATCTTCAAGTTGGGATCTTGGAATGAATCCTCTTAATCCATCTACATCACACGTAAGCCCACCTCTGTTAAATCCATTAATTAAAACGTTAATTAATTCTCCATTTTTTGCGGAATTTGATACTTTCTCCCAACTTTGCCTGAGAATTAATGCCCGAGCGCTCACTGTTACCATCCCATCAGCATTTTGTTCTTTGATAATCAAAACTTCCATTTCGAGGCCTATAGAAAACTTTTCTTTAAAGTTAGTGATGACACCCAAACCACATTCTTTTTTAGGCATATAACCAGGTGCTTTTCCGCCAATGTCAATATATAGTCCATCACTTTCGATTGCTATAACCTTACCTGAAATTGTTTCTCCTGTAGCCCCAATTGGCTCATTTGCATTTAAAGCCTCCAAAAAAGCACTTTCATCAAAATCAAATTCATCAACTGTTCTTTCTAATTGAAAATCTGTGTTTTGCTCAGAAAAATTAATGGGTCGATTTAAGTCTTGTTGAGTTAAATTTTGTTGAGAAATATCAAAATCCTGGGTGTTTTCTTTTTTGTCCTCAATTTTTTTTACTGAATCATTTTTAATGATTTGTGGTTTGATTGCGATATCTTCTTTCTTAATTTCTTCTTGCGAATTAGTTTGCTCATTATCTATTTTTTGAGGATCTCTCTTGCTTATGTGTAGAACCTGAAGAGGTTTTTTATTGCCCTTTGATTGGATATTATCTTGGGCATTTTTATTACTGACTCCCATCGTAGGTAAAATAAGAATAATTAATTATTAACATACTCTAAATGTTAGTACTCAAAATTAAAATTAATGAACTTTAAACCAATACCTAATAAATTTGAATATTTAAATTGGCAAGAAATTGAGTGTGTTGCAAAAAACAACAGATCAACAGTGATTTGGCCATTCGGTGCTGTTGAGCAACATGGGCCGCATTTGCCTCTTGCTACGGACAGTATTTTTGTTGATGAAATTATTAGCGAAGTTTTTAAATTATTCTCTGCCGATATTCCATTAAAAAAACTTCCAACCCAATATATTGGTTTTTCTCCAGAGCATAAGGGATTTGCTGGGACAATTTCACTTTCCTCAAATTTAATAACCTCGATGATCAAGGAAGTCGGAGGTCAATTATCTGAAATGGGTTTTAAAAGATTGATATTAATTAATGGACATGGAGGTCAAATTTCACTATTGAATACAGCTGCAAGAGAGCTAAGAAGTGTCGCACCAGGGATGACAGTTTTCCCTTGTTTCTTATGGAGTGGTGTGAATGGATTGAGTGAATTGTTAACAAAAACTGAGATCCAGGATGGGCTTCATGCTTCTTTAGCTGAAACAAGTTTGATGCTGGCTTTGAAACCAGAATTAGTAGGTGATGAACGCCCAAATGAGGGGAATAAAGTAGAGATCCCTGAAGGTTGGAGTCTAGAGGGCAATGCGCCTACTGCTTGGCTTACTGACGACTTCAGTAAATCTGGTGTTATAGGAGATAGTAGAGGAGCAAATGAGTCTTTAGGGAAAAATTTAAAGGAATTATTGATTAATCATTGGTTCAAATTAATTATGAATCTGATGCAATCAGATTGGCCAAACAATTCTTGAATAAGCTTAAGTAAAAAATGTGACTTAACAATTGAAACTAATTTCATGATTTTTAAATAAACTCTCTATAATCGTGTAATATTCATGCATAATAAGCTAAAGATTACTGACATGCAAACTCTAGAATCAAATAAAAAAACTATTGAACAATCGACTAATTCGATTTCTTTAGATTTGCCAGACTTCACTACAGATTCTTATAAAGACGCATACAGCAGAATAAATGCAATTGTTATAGAGGGAGAGCAAGAGGCCCATGATAATTACATTTCAATAGCAACTTTAATTCCAAATGAGTTAGAGGAGTTAACTAAATTGGCGAGAATGGAAATGAAGCATAAAAAAGGCTTTACTGCATGTGGCAGAAATTTAGGTGTAGTAGCCGATATGGAATTTGCAAAAAAATTCTTCTCTAAATTACATGGTAATTTTCAAGTTGCTCTCGAAAAAGGAAATTTAACTACATGTCTTTTAATACAAGCTATCTTAATCGAATCATTTGCAATTTCTGCTTATAACGTCTATATAAGAGTTGCTGATCCTTTTGCAAAAAAAATAACAGAGGGAGTGGTTAAAGATGAATATCTTCATTTAAATTATGGTCAAGAATGGCTTAAAGAGAATTTATCTACTTGTAAAGAGGAATTAATGGAAGCCAATAAGGTTAACCTTCCCTTAATTAAAAAGATGTTAGATGAAGTAGCAGAAGACGCATCAGTTTTGGCTATGGACAGAGAAGAGTTAATGGAAGAATTTATGATTGCTTATCAAGATACATTGATGGAAATAGGTTTAGATAATAGAGAAATTGCAAGAATGGCCATGGCAGCTATAGTCTAATAATAGTTCTACGTAATAAAGCTTTTTAATAATTAATCTTTCTTTTTAAGTAGTTACCTCTGTGCTATTCTTCATAACATTGTATAGAAATCATTAATAAATTTTTAAATGTTTGGGTTAATAGGCCACTCAACTAGTTTTGAAGATGCAAAAAGAAAAGCTTCGTTACTAGGTTTTGATCATATTGCAGATGGTGACCTAGATGTTTGGTGTACAGCTCCTCCTCAATTGGTTGAGAATGTAGAAGTTAAGAGTGCTACTGGTATATCTATTGAAGGTTCCTACATAGATTCTTGCTTTGTTCCTGAAATGCTTTCCAGGTTTAAAACTGCCAGAAGAAAAGTACTAAATGCTATGGAACTAGCTCAAAAAAAAGGCATTAACATTACCGCTTTAGGAGGATTTACTTCTATTATTTTCGAGAATTTTAATCTTCTACAACATAAACAAATAAGAAATACAGCATTAGAGTGGGAAAGGTTTACTACTGGCAATACTCATACTGCCTGGGTTATATGTAAGCAACTAGAAATGAATGCACCTCGCATCGGGATAGACCTTAAAAAAGCAACTGTTGCTGTAATTGGTGCGACAGGTGATATTGGTAGTGCTGTTTGTAGGTGGCTTATCAATAAAACTGGGATTTCAGAACTTCTTATGGTAGCAAGACAACAAGAACCACTAGCAATGTTACAAAAAGAATTAGATGGTGGCACCATAACAAGTTTAGATGAGGCATTGCCTCAGGCGGATATTGTTGTGTGGGTTGCAAGTATGCCTAAAACTATTGAAATTGATACTGATAACTTAAAAAAACCATGTTTAATGATTGACGGTGGATACCCTAAAAATCTTGATGAGAAATTTCAAGGTGAAAATATTTATGTGTTAAAAGGAGGTATAGTAGAGTTTTTCAATGATATTGGTTGGAATATGATGGAACTTGCGGAAATGCAAAACCCTCAGCGAGAAATGTTTGCTTGCTTTGCGGAAGCTATGATTTTAGAATTTGAAAAGTGTCATACAAACTTTAGTTGGGGAAGAAATAACATTTCCCTTGAAAAGATGGAATTTATTGGAGCAGCTTCTTTAAAACATGGCTTTTCCGCCATTGGACTTGATAAACAGCCAAAAGTATTAGCTGTCTAAATTATGGCTAAACGGTACCTCCTTGATTTTGAAAAGCCTCTTGTTGAACTTGAGAAGCAGATAGAGCAAATTAAAGAATTAGCTAGAGATTCAGAGGTAGATGTTAGTCAACAGCTTCTACAGCTTGAAACCTTAGCTGCTAGAAGAAGAGAAGAAATATTTAAATCTCTCACCCCTGCCCAAAAGATTCAGGTAGCTAGACATCCTCAAAGACCAAGTACTTTGGACTTTGTTCAAATGTTTTGTGATGACTGGATCGAATTACATGGAGATAGAAATGGTGGTGATGATATGGCACTAATTGGGGGGATAGGTTCGATAAATAATAGACCAGTGTTGATGTTAGGGCATCAGAAAGGAAGGGACACAAAAGAAAATGTAGTAAGAAACTTTGGGATGGCAAAACCAGGAGGTTACAGAAAAGCTCTAAGATTAATGCAGCATGCAAATAGGTTCTCTTTGCCAATCCTTACATTTATTGATACTCCTGGAGCTTATGCTGGTTTAAAAGCTGAAGAACAAGGTCAAGGTGAAGCGATTGCAAGAAACCTTCGAGAGATGTTTGGATTGAAAGTTCCAATTGTGGCTACTGTCATTGGAGAAGGAGGCTCAGGAGGCGCACTTGGAATAGGTGTTGCCGATAGGTTACTAATGTTTGAACACAGTGTTTATACAGTTGCTAGTCCGGAAGCATGTGCATCAATTTTGTGGAGAGATGCTGCAAAGGCATCAGAAGCTGCATCAGCACTTAAAATTACCGGTAAAGATTTACTCAAATTAGGGATAATAGATGAGGTATTACCTGAACCTTCTGGTGGGAATAATTGGGCTCCTTTAGATGCTGGTAACACACTTAAAGAGGCTATAGTGAAACACCTTAATGCTTTACTGCAAATGCCTGAAGACGAATTAATTGAGGAAAGATACAAAAAGTTCAGGGTTTTAGGTAAGTTTATCGAAGCAAATAATATTGAAGATATTTATAGTGAAATCCCCCATAAAACTGAATAACTTGAAACTAGCTTTTATAACTGGTGCTACGAAAGGTATTGGTAGATCTACCGCAATTACTTTTGCCAATGCTGGCTGGGATTTAATTTTACTCTCCAGAAATATGGATTTAATGGAGAAACTAAAGAGCGAACTGTTGACCACTAAATCAAAAATTAACCTAATAAATTGTGATTTATCTAATCCTCTAGAAATAGATCATTGTGTTAAGGAGGCAATTGAGAAGTATGGGTGCCCTTCAGTATTGATAAATAATGCCGGTTGCGCATTTAATGGCTCTTTAGTTGAAATGGAATTAGGTCAATGGGAACAAACTATGCAAATAAATCTCACAAGTGTTTTTCAAATTTGTAGTTCAATAATTCCTCAAATGAGAAAAAATGGTGGTTTAGTTATTAATGTTAGTAGTCATGCCTCTTATAATGCATTCCCCCAATGGGGAGCTTATTGTGTTTCAAAATCTGCACTAGCTATGTTTACTAAATGCTTGAGGGAGGAGGAGAGATCTAATTCAATAAGAGCGTGCACAATAACTCTTGGTTCAGTAAATACTCCTCTTTGGGACTCCGAATCAATCAATTCTGATTTTGATAGAACCTCTATGCTCTCCTCAAAAGAGGTATCAGAAACTATTCTATACATGGCTCAAAAACCTGAATCACAATTGATCGAAGATTTGACTTTGATGCCTTCAGGCGGAGCCTTTTAGAAATGCTGTTTATCTGCTTAATCTTTAAACAGTGATTTTTTTTAGTGCTATTTGAACCCGATTGAACAATTGAATGTGATATAGTATATGGGCAATTAAGCTTTTGGAAGATACAGTTAATTAAGTTGCATACAATTTTCTGTTTAGAATTTTATGACCTCTACATTACCCAACGATAATATTAGAAACTTTGACGACCAGATTACTAATAAACTAATTTCTGAAATTATAAGGGACAGAATTAAGAATTCTGGGACAAGATTTAGCGCTAACGATAATATTTCTGATTTTATAAATCCTGGTGAATTAGAAATTTTAGAAAAAGAAGTTGCTTCAAGAGTTAAAGACTTACTAAAGTCCCTCGTAATAGATGTTGAAAATGATCATAATACTCAAGAAACTGCTGAAAGAGTATCAAAAATGTATCTAAATGAAGTTTTTAAAGGCAGATATCATGAACAACCTAAAGTTACAAGTTTCCCTAATGACAAAAATCTTGATGAAATTTATACCGTTGGTCCAATTTCGGTCAGATCTGCGTGTTCACATCACCTTGTTCCAATTCTAGGAGAGTGTTGGATTGGGATTAAACCTGGAAATAAAGTCATAGGACTTTCAAAATTTGCTAGAGTTGCTGATTGGGTTTTTTCAAGACCTCATATTCAGGAAGAGGCTGTAATGATCCTTGCAGATGAAATTGAAAAACTTTGCGAACCTAAAGGTTTAGGCATTATTGTAAAGGCCCAACATTATTGTATGAAGTGGAGGGGAGTTAAAGAACCAAATACAAGTATGATTAATTCTGTAGTTAGAGGAGATTTTAGACACGATTTAAGTTTAAAACAAGAATTTTTTGAGCTTGTAAAACAGCAGTCCGCTACTAATAATTATTAATTCCTTTTTAGAAACTTAAAAAGATCTTCTGCTTTTTTAATATCTTTTAAACCTGGAGATATTTCAATACTACTAGAAATATCTAATCCATCTGGTTTGAAGTCAGTGAGGATTTCATCAATCCATTCAATTGATATTCCGCCTGCCAACCACCATGGTTTGCTAAATTGCAAATTCTTTAAATAAATAGAATTTATTTTTTTCCCTGAACCTCCATAAGTTTCTTTATTCCAAGAATCAAGTAATATCGCATCTACAAAATCCTCAAAAGGTTTTATTTTATCTATATCCTTTTCCGTTTTTATTCTGAAAGCCTTCCATAGGCCAATATTGGGAATTTTTTCCCTTATTTTTTTGCAATAATCAATATCTTCATCACCATGTAATTGAATGATAGTTTCACTTGGGTTGCCTAAGAAATTTTTAATAATTAAGTCTATTGGGCAATTTTGTACAACTGATACCCTCTCGATTTTTGGATACAACCTTTCTAAGGTTGTAAAAATATTTTTCTTAATTTCAGCTGATATATACCTTGGTGACTCCTCCACGGAAATAATGCCGATAGCATTCGCTCCAAATTTTGCTACTTGAAGAGCTTGTTCTTCAGAAGTTAGTCCACAAATTTTAACTAAAGGTTTAGTCTTGGGCATATCATTATCCTGCATGTAAGATTAATATTATTGCTAAATATAGCGGAGATTATTTTTGAGAAGTTGGCAAATTTTTAAAATATGGGGAATTCCCTTTAAAGTTCATCCGTATTGGTTTGTTATTCTCTTTTTATTCTCATGGAGTATAAGTAATCAGGTCAATTTATCTTCCGGCGATATCTACAATAATAAAGAAGCTTGGATTATAGGATTTTTAACTTCTTTTTTCTTATTATCTTCAATTATTTTTCATGAGGTTTTTCATACTTTTGTTTCACTTAATCAGGGTGTAAAAATAAAAAAAATTACTTTTTATTTTTTAGGAGCAATTTTACAAATAGATAAGTATTGTCAAACTGCTTTAGGTAATATAAAAATTGCAATTGTTAGACCTCTTTTATGTTTCGCTACAGCATCTATCCTACTTTTAATTAGTAATAACAGTGCATCTCAAGAAGAAATAGCAGTTAATGTAATTTCAAGAGTAGGTATATTTAATTTATTCTTAGGCTTCTTAAATTTGATTCCAATTGGTTCTTTAGATGGGGGGAATTTATTAAAAAGTATTATTTGGCATTTCTCAGGGAGTAAAAATAAAGGAAGAAATTTCCTCAATAAATTAAATTTATTATTATCTTTTTTTGTTTTATTTTTTGGGATAGTTTGTTTATTTAGATTTAACTTTTACTTTGGTTTTATTCTTTCTTTTTTGGGCTTGTTTGGAGTTAATTCTTCAAAATCTGAAAGTCAATTTTTTAAAATTGAAAACATACTTAAATTTAGTAAAGTTTTTGAGATTAAACTAAAACCTTTGAGGAAAATTGAATATGATTCAAATTTCTCAGAATTTAATAAATTAATAAAAAATAAGAAGGATTCATCGGACAAATATTTTTTTGTTACGAATAATGGTAGATGGACCGGTTTTGTTGATGAGAATATTTTAAAAACTGTTCCCTTAAAAAAATGGGAAAGGAAATTTGTTGGAGATTTTCAGAAACCAATCGATAGTTTTGAGAGTGTATCTTGTAACGATAAATTATGGAGAACTATAGAAAGACTTGAAGAAACAAATGAAGGTTTTTTATTGGTTCTCAATGCTGCAGATATCCCTTTGGGGATAATTGATAGGTCAAAAATTGGAAACTTTGTATTGAATAAATTAGGTTTTAATTTACCTTCAGATATCGTTAACAAATTAAACTTTAAAAATCATTATCCCTTAGGAATCGAATTGCCGAGAATAATTAATTCAATGAAGCAGAAAGGAGATCTTTAAAAATTCTTGTCATTAAAATTTTCTATAATTTATAATCCATGGCAATATTTTTGAAATTTATATTTGATTTATTTTTCAGGAATGAATTTCTCAAATGTTTAACTATTTCATCATTTGTTAGTTTTAAATTTAATTTTGGTGGAGCTTCTTCTTTAAATAATTTGAACCACAAATCTCTTGAAGGATTTGTTTGAATTTCTCCATGTTGAAGGAAAGCACCCTTTTTATGAAATTGAGCACTACCTATTCTCTTAACCCCATCTTGATCAACTAAATCGGAAATTAATGAAGTCCCAAAACAATTTGTTTTAATGCTTGATTTTTGTGAATTACCATATTGTAAGTTTAGACCTAACTCTTTAAAACTTTTAATTAACCAATTATTAACCATTTCATAACTCAAGATTTTATAGTAAGTCTTTTTAAATGTTAATGCATATGTTATGCCTCCTGAATGTAGAACAGCTCCCCCTCCAGACGGACGTCTAACAATATTAATTTCCCCATTTGATAATAAATTTTTCCAATGAAGAGGAATTTCCTTTTGGTGATAGCCAATTG
Source organism: uncultured Prochlorococcus sp. (assembly GCA_902578845.1). The sequence continues at coordinate 16,926 of CACHEM010000008.1, read as the reverse complement.
AAAGCCAATCTCCAGTCCAATAGTAGAACCTCAATGTGAGAACTATTTCAGGATTCGAAATTGTCTGATCTAAAGAATTTAAATCTAAAGCCATTTGATCAAATCCAGGTAAATTATTTGTTGAATAAATTAAAGCCTGCTTTTTAATTCCCAAAATTAAATTTGTTGGTTTATTTATGATAATTTTCAATAAATTTTTTCTTTCAATTTGTTAATTACGTAACATCATTTTGTAATAGTGTTTCAAATCTTCTCTTTTCGGTGGAGAATATAGAAAATAATTTTTTTTCCATGGAGCCAACTCAAACACTAAACCTTATCGCATTAAGCTTAATAGTTGTTATGCATGCAGGAGTTTTAGCATTAAGACTAGGAATCAGTTTAGGTAGGAACTAAAGTAAATTAGAAAATTTAAAATTTATAAGGTAATAATAAAGTAAGGCTGAATTGATTTATTCAGTAAAAATATCAAGTGATTAATTTGTCAAAATCTTTTTATAAAAATAGTACTTCCCACAAAAAATATTTAAGCTCTGTATTTATAAAAAGACAACATAAACAGGATAATTTTGTATCATTGATTTTTTTAATTATAAAAATTAGCTTTTCCCTTTTAGCAATAATAAGCCTGATTAAACTTGGCTATAGTTCTAAAGTAAGGTTGACCAGATTAAAGGAAATTGAAGATTCATTTTTATATGAACAATATAGATTTAATGTTTTAACAGATAAGTTTGATGATTTATTATCTTCTGAAGGTGAGCAAAGATTTATGAAGGATCAGGATCAAATAATTTCTAGGGACATTATCAGAGTAATATGGCGTTGATAAGGATGATATTGAATTATTCTTCTTTTCATTTTTCAATTAAATTTTTTTGCTAGTGAGTAAGAACATTAAGGGTTTAGTCCTAATAACAGGAACAACTTCAGGAGTTGGATTAAATACTCTAAAACCTCTATTGAGATTTGGATGGGAGGTTATAGCTGTTAATCGATCAAATAAAAGAGCTATAAAAATAGCTGAGAAATCCTTGACAAAAGAGGAAGTTAAAAATGTTCACTTTATAGAAATAGATCTTTCTAACTTGGATGATGTAAGAAAAGGTTGCGATGTAATATTAGAAAGATTTAAAAAGCCAATAAATTCTCTTATTTGTAATGCAGCAGTTTATAAACCGAGACTAAAGAGACCTGAAAGGTCTCCTCAGGGGTTTGAAAACTCTATGGCAGTAAATCACTTTGGGCATTTTCTTATGATAAACCTACTTATAGAAAATATTTTATCTTCTGAAAGAGAAATTGTTTTAAATGGCAAATCAACTGTATTCAAGCCAAGAATCACAGTATTAGGGACTGTTACGGCTAATTATTCAGAACTTGGAGGAAGGATCCCCATCCCTGCCCCAGCTAATTTGGGAGATTTATCTGGATTCAAAAATGGTTTTTTATCTCCAATAAGTATGGCGAATGGAAAGAAATTCAAACCTGGTAAGGCTTATAAGGATAGTAAACTTTGCAATATGGTGACCGTACAGGAATTATCTAAAAGATATCCTGCAGAGAAGATTATTGTAAATTCTCTATATCCTGGATGTGTCGCTGATACAAAACTTTTTAGAGATACACCTTGGTTATTTAGATTTCTTTTCCCGATATTTCAAAAATTCATAACAAAAGGATATGTGTCACAAAGATTGGCAGGAGAGAGGGTCGCTCAAGTAGCAACTTACAAAGAATTTGCTAAACCATCAGTGCATTGGAGCTGGGGAAATCGTCAAAAAACTGGCAGAAAAGCTTTTTCTCAAAAGTTGTCAAAAAGAATAATTGATACGAAGACCTCTCAACAAACTTATGATTTAACAAGCCAATTGGTTGGATTAGATTAATTTAGACTAATCAAATCCTAATAAATCAAAAATTTCTCTATCTTTAAGTGGATTGCCTTCTAAAGGTTCTACGTTTTCAAGCATATTTTTAGCAAGAGATAAATATTCATTTTGAACTTCAATAACATCTTCAGTTGGTTCCATTTCAAAAATGGTGCATTTTTTTAGTCTTGACCTTCTGATGGCGTCGACATCTTTAAAGTGGGCCATAGTTTTTAAACCTGTTCTTTCATTGAATTTATCAATTTGGTCTGTATCTTTTGATCGATTTGCGACTACACCACCTAATCTGACTTTATAATTTTTTGCTTTTGCTTTTATTGCAGAGACTATTCTATTCATTGCGAATATTGAATCGAAGTCATTAGCAGTAACAATTAGACAGTAATTTGCATGTTGTAATGGAGCTGCAAATCCTCCACAAACGACGTCTCCAAGGACATCAAAAATAACAACGTCAGTATCTTCTAATAAGTGATGTTCTTTTAATAGTTTAACTGTCTGACCGGTTACATATCCTCCGCACCCTGTCCCAGCAGGAGGGCCTCCACTTTCGACGCACATTACTCCATTAAAACCTTCAAACATGAAATCGGTTGGCCTCAATTCTTCGCTATGAAAATCTACCTCTTCGAGAATATCGATAACTGTAGGAACCATTTTGTGCGTCAAAGTGAAAGTGCTATCGTGTTTCGGATCACATCCAATTTGTAGAACTTTTTTACCTAATTTTGAGAATGCCGCAGAAAGGTTTGATGATGTAGTTGATTTTCCGATACCACCCTTCCCATACACGGCAATAACTAAAGCCCCTTCTTCGATATTTATTTTTGGATCTTGTTTTACTTGAACACTTCCTTCTCCATCAAGAGGTCGATTTATAGTACTTGTCATTTAAAACTTAAAACACATTATCATTTATATTCTTGCAGCGTAAATACACATGAAATATGTTTCTAAACAAATATGTATTCAATTGTATTAAAAGCAGGAAATATGTTCTAATAACTACATTTTTAGAATTTATTATATTAAGTTATGAGTGAAAATACTCATGGCTAAATTAAAATTTATTAGTAAAAAAATTAACTAAAATATGCTTTGGCATCGTAAAGAGTTTCATCGCTTATTTCTGGAATTCCTCTCAAGATTGCATATTTTTCGGTATTTGTTTTAACTTTACCTCTCACAAAAAATGGAACTTTTGTTAATTCAGCTCTACCTGATTCAGTCCAAATAATGCCCTCTTTAGGATTATTCTCTTTTTTTTCGTCAGAATTTAAAATATCCTTTGTGTTCGTCGCTGTATGTCCTAAATGACTTTGATGACCGTCGACAAACTCAAAGTCATGTTTAAACATATCGATAAGATGCTCTTCTAATCCCATCATCAAGGGATGTACCCAATCATCAAAAATCACATTTGCTCCTTCCCATCCCATTTGTGGGCTATATCTTGCAGGAACATCTTGAACATGCATTGGTGTACTTATTACTGAACATGGAATGCCAAGTCTCTTGGCACTATGCCTTTCCATTTGAGTCCCTAAAACTAGTTCAGGTGCGGCTTTTTTCATTGCATCTTCTACTTCTAAATAATTATTAGTAATTAAAGCTTCTACATTTAGTTCGTTTGCTGTTGCTCTTACTTGTCTTGCCATTTCTCTACTGTATGTCCCAAGACCAACTACTTCAAAACCCAATTCTTCCTTAGCAATTTTGGCCGCTGCAATTGCATGTGTTCCATCACCAAAAATAAAAACTCTTTTGCCAGTAAGATAATTTGAGTCAACTGATTTTGAGTACCAAGGAAGTTTTGATTTATTTTCTAATTCTTTTTTATTCGTCAAAGGAAGATCTAATTTCTTATGAACTTCATTTATAAATTCAATTGTATTTTTTATTCCAATTGGAATAGTGTTTGTATATTCCATTCCAAAGTTCCGTTTAAGCCATTCGCATGATGCTTCCGCAATTTCTGGATAAAGACAAATATTTATTTCAGCATCAATTAGTCTTTCAATATCATCAGGACTAGCACCTAATGGAGCAATTACGTTTGTATCTATACCTTGTTCCGAAAGTATGCGTTGGATTTCGATTACATCATCTCTACATCTAAATCCTAGTAATGAAGGGCCAAGTATATTAACTTTTGGTCTCCTACCTAATTCCCTCCACCTAAGGGGATTTATTTTGTCTGAAGAACTTACTTTTTCTTTTAAAAGAGTTCTTGTTAGTTGATAAAAGGTTTCTGAGGCCCCCCAATTTTCTTTCTTGCTATAAGCGGGTAATTCAAGATTAACAATCGGCATATCAAACCCCATCCCTTTCGCAAGTGCTCCAGGTTGGTCTTGGATAAGTTCTGCTGTACAACTTTCTCCGACTAAAAGAGTTTTGGGTTTGAATCGTTCAACCGCTTCCTTAATATTTTTCTTCACCAATTCTGCTGTATCGCCTCCAAGGTCTCTAGCCTGAAAAGTTGTATAAGTTACTGGAGGCCTTTGCCCCCTCCTCTCGATCATGGTAAAGAGAAGATCTGCATATGTATCTCCTTGGGGGGCATGAAGCACATAATGAATGTCTTTCATTGACGAGGCAATTCTCATAGCACCAACATGTGGTGGTCCTTCATACGTCCAAAGAGTTAATTCCATAGTTTTTAATGCGTTACTAAAGTTTTTGAAGTTAGTATTTGATTTCTTTTTAAAGGTTTGGAGAAGAGACCAGCTAAATCTGCGGCTTGATCAATTCCATGAATTGGACTGAATACCATTTCTATTGACCACTTAGTACTAATCCCCTCGGCCTCAAGTGGGTTAGCTAAACCCATGCCACAAACTACTAAGTCTGGATTAGATTCTCTCACTCGATCTAATTGTTTTTCTACATGTTGCCCTTCAACAATTTTTGTATTATCAGGTAATAAATTAATCTCCTCTTTCATTAAATCCTTATTGAGGTAAGGAGTGCCTACCTCTATAAGATCCATTTCGCATTCATTATGCAAGAATCTTGCCAAAGATATCTCTAGTTGAGATTCAGGAAGAAGAAATAATCTTTTCCCCTTAAGTATTTCTTTGTGTGTATCAAGAGCAAGTTTTGCTCTATTGATTAAAGGCGAAATGATTTCATGAACTTTAAGTTCACTAATTTTAAAAGCTTTGGCAGCAGCTAAAAACCATTTTGTACTGCCTTCGATACCTAGAGGAAATGGAGCTGAAATTATTTCACAACCCCGATGTTTAAGGTCTCGAACCGTATCACTTAAATAAGGCTGAGTTAATAATACTTTTGTATTTTTGCCAATCTTTGGTAATTCTGTTGATTGTCGTGGTGGGAAGCTCTCAATATTTGAAATTCCTAAATTTTTAAAAATCTTTTTAAACCTATCCTCTACATTATTTGCAAGAGTCCCAACTAATAATAATTTTTCCTCATTAGAGGAATCCATTAATGGAATTAAAGCTTTTAAGGCACCATCCTCTCCTTGGGTAAACGTTGTTTCTATACCACTGCCAGAATAATTAACGAATCTTACTTGACCTAAAAACCTTTTATTTAATTTCTCTGCGACAGTTGCAAGATCTAGTTTGATTACTTCACTAGGACAAGATCCAACTAGAAAAAGGGTTTTTATTTCTGGTCTTCTCGCAATCAGATCATTAACCACTCGATCTAATTCTTCATGAGCGTCAGCAAGACCAGCAAGATCTTTTTCTTCAAGAATAGCTGTACCAAATCTTGGCTCAGCAAAAATCATAACTCCAGCAGCGCTTTGAATTAAATGCGCACACGTCCTTGAGCCTACAACAAGAAAAAACGCATCAGGCATTCTTCTGTGTAGCCAAACTATTGAAGTTAAACCACAAAAAACTTCTCTGGGCCCACTTTCCTTATTAAATTCAACTTTACTCATTAAAAATTTTCAAGAGCTTATATTTCAAGCTTGCATAAACTTTTTAATTTAAGAAAGTAATTTATAAGTTCTCTTACAAAATGTACACATTTAAAAAACTTATATGAATGTTTAAATACTTAAATGAGAATTATGAAAACTATTTTTAGGCTATTTTCTAATTTCTGTAGAAGGAATTTCCTTGACTTGTTTTTGAAATTTTCCATACATTTCTAGCTATTTTCGTTGCTAATAATCCTGCTCTTTCTAACTTAGATTTACCGGGCTTTGCTCCAATTAAGGCTGTCACTTCTGAAGTGGTTAAAGGTGCTCCAGTATTTATAGCTAATTGCGTTAACTCTAATCTATCTCTAAGATTCTTAAGATTTACTTTCTCAATTTTATCTTCTTCTAACCAACTAAAAGATGGGTCTTTCTGAGCTAGTTTTTGCATCAAACTTAGGCTAACTAATCCAAGAGTTTGATCAGGAGTTAATTCTTTTTCAGTACCAGAAACATTTGGTTCTTTTTTTTGAGAAGTTCCCATAAAAATGCATATCTTTTACTTGAAGTTATCGTTTTGTGGTAAGCATGCAAGTAAATTTAATAGAAAAAATGAACCATTATCCGTTATAGTCGCGTCAATGGAACCAACTTCTAGCTTAAACAGAGGGGAACGAAAAAAAGGGAGTTCTCTAGTCACAGGATCTGAGGTGCAATCTCAGGCCAGTGGTGCTAGCTGTTTTATTACTACTGATTCAGAAAAGTCTTTGGTATCCAGACAAGCAAGTCAAGTTGAGCAAATTGAGTTAAGAACATATGTTTTTTTAGATTCTCTGCAACCTCAATTAGCCGCATATATGGGTACTGTTAGTAGAGGTTTTTTACCTATTCCTGGTGATTCATGTCTTTGGATGGAAGTTTCACCCGGGATGGCTGTTCATAGAGTCACAGATATTGCCCTAAAAGCAAGTAATGTAAGACTTGGTCAGATGATTGTTGAAAGAGCATTTGGATCTCTTGCTCTTTACCATAAAGATCAAAGCACTGTTTTACATTCTGGAGATGTTGTTCTAGATGCTATTGGGAGCGAAGTTAGAAAAAGAACAAAACCTGCTACGAGTTGGACTGAAGTTATTCGAGCAATCACTCCAGATCATGCAGTTTTAATAAATAGACAAAACAGAAGTGGATCTATGATTCAATCTGGAATGAGCATGTTTATATTAGAAACGGAACCAGCTGGTTATGTTTTAAAAGCAGCTAATGAAGCTGAAAAGGCATCTAATATAACTGTTGTTGATGTTAAGGCAGTTGGAGCTTTTGGTAGATTAACTCTCGCCGGGAAAGAAGGGGATGTAGAAGAGGCTGCAGCTGCTGCTATAAGAGCAATTGAAGAGATTTCAAATTATTGAGAATTTTTTAACTCAAACCTATCTCTTTTTTTAAAAAAGGTGACATAATTTTTGCAGCTTTACCTCTACTACCTAACTTATTTAATTGTGATTGTGAGAGCTCACCGTAAACACAGTTAGCCTCTTTTACCCAAAAAATAGATTCGAATTCTCCATTTGGATATTTGGGGTTCTTAAGAATTTCTCCCCAGCATATTCCTGTTGTATCTTTAACTAAGTTTCCTAAGGGATCGCACAAAACCATACAACTTATAAATCTTGCACTCCTATAAGGGCTATCAGAAAGTTCATTAATTAATTTTTTAATTTTCTCATCATTATTTTTGGCATATCGAGCAGAATAAATTCCTGGTCGACCATCTAAAACATCTACTTCAAGACCCGAGTCATCAGCTAATGCCCAAGTTTTAGTCTCTAAAGCAGCTGCTTTTGCTTTTAGAAGTGCATTCTCAAAATATGTGTTTCCAGTCTCTTCAACATTTAAATATTCTGGTTGCTTCTCAACCTTTAAAGATAAAACATCCAGCATCTCTGAAATCTCAGATACTTTCCTCTGATTGCCACTCGCAATAGTTAGAACTGGAAGGTTCAAAATAACTAATAAATTTATTGTGAGTATTATCTTACTTCAAAGCTTGATACGGAGACAGGAAAGGTTGAACATTCCACACCTGTGTAGACAGGGCCTGCCTCGTACGGAAATAACATAATGTAAATTTTTTCTTAACACAACAGTATGTTTTGATGCACTAACTAATTTGCATAAGTATTGACATATCAATAGTACCAAGGGTGATAAGTTTAACTTATGAATGATAGAAAAAACATTAATGGAGATTTTGTCGAAAACGCTTGACTTATAAGTACTTAATGAAGCATTCTTCGAATTGAACATTCCACATTTAGTATTTAGTAGACAATGGCTACAGAAACAATGGGTATCGCTCTCGGCATGATCGAGACACGCGGACTTGTACCTGCAATCGAAGCAGCAGACGCAATGACAAAGGCAGCAGAAGTTCGCCTTATTGGTCGTGAATTCGTTGGTGGCGGTTATGTCACAGTATTAGTTAGAGGCGAAACAGGAGCAGTTAACGCAGCTGTAAGAGCTGGTGCTGACGCTTGTGAAAGAGTTGGTGACGGTTTAGTTGCAGCTCACATTATTGCTCGTCCTCATAGAGAAGTTGAACCTGCTCTAGGTAACGGTGAATTTCTTGGTCAAAAGGACTAATTAAGTAAAGCAAGATTTATAAATTTTGCTCAATAATTATTTTCCCTACACAGACCTAAATTTATCCTTATGAGTAAGAAGTATGACGCAGGGGTAAAGGAGTACAGAGATACCTACTGGACTCCAGAATATGTACCCCTAGACACCGATTTACTAGCCTGTTTCAAATGTACAGGTCAGGAAGGTGTTCCAAGAGAAGAAGTTGCAGCAGCTGTTGCCGCTGAATCTTCAACAGGTACTTGGTCAACAGTTTGGTCCGAGTTACTTACAGACTTAGAATTTTATAAAGGACGTTGTTATCGAATCGAAGACGTTCCTGGAGATCCTGAAGCTTTCTATGCTTTTATTGCATATCCTTTAGATCTTTTTGAAGAAGGCTCAATTACAAACGTATTAACATCTCTTGTAGGAAACGTTTTTGGATTTAAAGCTCTAAGACATCTACGTCTAGAAGATATTAGATTCCCAATTGCTTTCATTAAAACTTGCGGTGGTCCACCAAACGGAATCGTAGTTGAAAGAGATCGACTTAACAAATACGGAAGACCGCTACTTGGTTGTACCATCAAACCTAAATTAGGATTATCTGGTAAAAACTATGGTCGAGTTGTATATGAATGCCTTAGAGGCGGTCTTGATTTAACGAAGGATGATGAGAATATTAATTCTCAACCATTCCAACGTTGGAGAGAAAGATTTGAGTTTGTTGCAGAAGCAGTTAAGCTTGCTCAGCGGGAAACTGGAGAAGTTAAAGGTCATTACCTAAATTGTACTGCTAACACTCCTGAAGAACTCTATGAAAGAGCTGAATTTGCAAAAGAGCTAGATATGCCAATCATCATGCATGATTATATAACTGGTGGTTTTACTGCAAATACTGGATTAGCTAATTGGTGTCGTAAAAATGGCATGCTTCTGCATATTCACAGAGCTATGCATGCTGTTATTGATAGACATCCAAAGCACGGTATTCACTTCAGAGTTCTTGCAAAATGTTTGAGACTTTCTGGAGGAGACCAATTACATACTGGAACCGTTGTTGGAAAACTAGAAGGTGATCGTCAAACAACTCTTGGTTATATTGACAACTTAAGAGAGTCATTTGTTCCTGAAGATAGATCAAGAGGCAACTTCTTTGATCAAGATTGGGGTTCAATGCCTGGAGTATTTGCAGTCGCATCAGGTGGTATCCATGTTTGGCATATGCCTGCACTTCTAGCGATCTTTGGGGATGATTCCTGCCTTCAGTTCGGTGGAGGAACACATGGTCACCCATGGGGTTCAGCTGCTGGAGCTGCAGCTAACAGAGTTGCATTAGAAGCTTGTGTAAAAGCTCGTAATGCTGGTCGCGAAATCGAAAAAGAGAGTAGAGACATTCTCATGGAAGCTGCTAAGCATAGTCCTGAATTAGCTATTGCTCTAGAAACTTGGAAGGAAATTAAGTTTGAGTTTGACACTGTCGACAAACTTGATGTTCAGGGTTAACTCAAGTTTCGAAATCGAGGAGATTTATTCTCCTCAGACTTATTAAAATCTCGTTTTTACGAGTACTTTCATTCACATTTTGATTAATTATGCCTTTCCAGAGCACAGTAAGCGACTATCAAACAGTTGCAACCCTGGAAACATTCGGTTTTTTACCACCGATGACCCAGGAAGAAATATATGACCAAATTGCGTACATAATTGCTCAAGGTTGGAGTCCAGTTATTGAGCATGTTCATCCAAGTGGATGTATGCAAACTTATTGGTCTTATTGGAAACTCCCATTCTTTGGGGAAAAAGATCTTAACTTGATCGTGAGCGAATTAGAGGCATGCCATAGAGCATACCCTGATCATCATGTAAGAATCATCGGATACGATGCTTACACTCAAAGTCAAGGAACAGCTTTTGTAGTTTTCCAAGGACGTTAAAGCTACTTTTCGTAGTAAATATCTTTCTCCAAAAAAAATTTTGGAGAAAGTTTTTCAAAAGTCTTTTTAAAGAATTTAAACTTGAAGATCATGTCAAAAAAAACCAGTAGAGAGATTGCACTTGAAAGAAGAAAAGCGATGAGTGATAGCGGTAAAAAAGCTGCTGCTTATTCTTCAACTACCAAAGATAGAGTACGATCTTCTCAAGATATACAGATTTCTGGGACTCAGTCTTCTCCTAATAATCATAATATTTCTAAACCAGCTACAAAACATATTCCAAAAACTCAGGTAAACATAAATTCTTCAACAACTTTATCTAGTAAAGAGTTAGTAATAGAGAGAAGAAAAGCAATGTCTACCCATGGCAAATCAGCTATAACTTCATCCGACAGAACCCGTACTGATGTTAAAAAAGAAAGTCCTGTAAACACAGTTAAATCAACTATAAGTAAAAATCAAGAAATTCAGGATTCAACTAGTACAGAGTCTAAGTCCCTAAAACCCAACCTTAAGAGAAGAATTAATCAGAAGAGAAAGCCTATTACTAATACAAGTAGAGATATTGTTTTGGCGAGAAGAGAAGCTCAATCTAAACATGGTAAATCAGCAACGAAACAAAATAATAGTGCCGCTTCATTAGCTAGAAGGGGAGACCCAGATTTAAGTAGTAGAGAAATTTCTCAGAGAGTGAGAGAGCTAAGAAGTAAAACTGGTGCCACAGGCAAAAAAGGTAATGGTAAATGTAGACCATGCGGTCCAAACAAAAATGGTGCCAAGCAAAATATTGCAGATGCTAGCTGGAAAGTTGGTAAAAGTGAAACTGATTCAGGTCAAATAGTTACTGGAACTCAAGCTAATAGATCTGTAAAAACTACAGGTAATGAAGCAAGTACATGCAGAACTGTAACTGGTACCCAATATATGGGAGCAGAAGTTACTGATCAATTTTGTCAAGATAGACCAAGTTATAAACAACCACTTAGATCTACTGTTACCTCAACAACATCAGGTAATAAAGTAACTGGAAATGAAGTTGGTAGATCTGATAGGGTCACAGGCGATGAGCCAGGGACTTGTAAAAACCTAACAGGCACTGAATATGTATCTTCTAATCAATCGCAGAAGTATTGTGGTGATGTTCCAAGAAATCCTTCAAAGGTTAAACACAGCACTACAACCGATGGATTAAAAGTATCTGGATCACTTCCTGGTAGATCAACCCTAGTTACTGGAGATGAATCAGGTTCTGGACATCAATTAACTGGAGATCAATATCTTGGCTCTGAGCCAAATCCAAAAGGTAAAGCATTTGAAAAAGTAGGTAGTTACAACACTCTTAATGGAAATAATGTAACTGGTACGGGTGTTGGAAGATCAGACCATATGACAGGTAATGAACATGGGAGTTGTAAGAATGTAACTGGCGATGAGTACATAGGATCTCAACAATATGAGAAGTTTTGCGGTTCAAAACCAAAACCAGAAGCTAGAAAAGTAGGTTTAAGCCTTTCTTCAAAGTCAAACTTAATAAGCGGCACTATGACAGGAAGATCAGAAATAGTAACTGGAGATGAACCAGGTTCATGCAAAGTGTTAACAGGAACACCATACGCAGGCTTAGATCAGATTAATGAAAATTGTAGTACTGAGATTTCAGAAGATATGAAATCCCGAGCAACAGTTAATTCTGGAAATAATTCAAATGCCAGACTTACAGGACAGCAACCAGGAATTGCCGGAGTAATGACAGGAGCTAAGAAAGGTGCTTGTAAAAACCTAACAGGGACTCCTTATGTTGGTGGAGATCAGTTCTCTCAAGCTTGTGATAATCCTCCACATGATACTGCTTATGCGAATCCGGAGAAGTCAGCAGGTAATTCTTGGAATGAATTCTCTGTTAAATCCCCATCGAGAGACAAATATTCTGAAAAAAATACTCAAGGTGTCACGGGTAATGAATATGAAAATGGTTCAAAGGTAACAGGACCTTTTGATATGGCAGTTGATAAGGTCACTGGGACTGAAAAATTTAGATTTGAACCGAATAAAAATATTACTTATAAGCAAAAAATGGAAATTGAAGAGGCAGACCGTGCTGCAAAGACACCAGAAAAAAGAGTCGCATCAAGGATTACTGGAGAAGGACAATCAGTGGGAAACGTAACTGGTGATGATTGGGATCGCGGTGATAAGGTAACAGGCACAGAAGGAGCTTCTTCTAGAAAGCGAAATCCATCAAGAGCAGGATTCATGAGCGCAATGCCCCCTATGGAAGTTAAAAGGAATGAGGAAACAGAAAAACCAGATTTCTTGATAACTGGATCTAGTGGAAATACTCGTGAAGGACAACTTGTTACCTTTTCAGGTGGTGCAAGAGGTTAAGTAAATAATGCCTTTAAGAGGACTGGCTAAAGCCAAGAACTTCACATTGGGGCCAACCGCTCCAATGAAAACTTTTACTGAAAATATCCATATACAAACTAAAGAATCAAATAATTTCCGAAATTCTGGAAAGTCTCATAAATTAACCAACTATATTCAAAATGAAAATCTATTTAGGTATGAAAGCAAAATAAAAAGTGATTTTGACGAAATTGTTCCAACTCTCAAGGAAATTGCTAGAATCCAACATCATGAAGATTTTATAAATAAGGCTCAGCAAATATCAAGAAAAAATTTGGGAATAAATTTACCTCTCCACGTATTAGATAAATCTTGGGTTAAACCTCTTGATATGAGAGCTTTATATGCATGGTGTGCTTTCAAACAGCATGAGAAACTTAGCGACAATTTTTTTAACAATGATCCACTTGAAGGTGCTGCTGGAAGTAGGGATGCGGAAGATTTTGAAAAATTTCTCTTAGATTGTGGAATTCATTTACTTGATATAACTCCTTGTTCAGATGGAAGGTTAGCTCATTCAGTTGCTTATGTAATGAGAATACCTTTTAGTTCAGTAAGAAGAAGATCCCATGCTGGAGCACTGTTTGATATTGAAAATACCGTTAATCGATGGGTAAAAACTGAACATAAAAGATATAGAGAGAATGTTCCTAATGAGGCTCATAAAGATACCAGGTACTTAAAAGTTGTAACTTATCATTTTAGTTCAGTAGATCCTTTACATCAGGGATGCGCAGCTCATGGGAGTAATGACGAGTTAGCTGCAGAAGAGGGAAGAAATAAATTATATGCTTTCAAAGAGGCTGTAGAGAATAGCTTTTGCTGCGGAGCTTCTGTGGATTTAATGTTAATTGGACTTGATACAGACACTGATTCATTAAAAATACATTTATCAACTAGCGATGGCGGTATAGATTTAGAAAAAACTATTTCTACATTAGAAATTTATAATTCAACAATAAATTTTTCAAAAGAGGATGCGGAAAGAGAAATTTGCCAGACAATTTCTAAGCAATCTTCAAAAGATAAACTCAGTGGACTGGAAAAATTTACATATAAATTAATTGTCAATAATATTTCTCAAATTGATTATGTTAAGAGTTTTCATAATGGTTCTTATGAAGATATTGGACATGCAGAGAGGTTTATTGGAGTAGGTATAGGTTTCAAAGAAGTACATCTCAGAAATTTAACTTATTTTGCTCATTTAGATACAGTCGAAGAAGGTGCTCCAGATTTAGATGTTGGAGTAAAGATTTTTACTGGATTAAATGTTTCTCAAGATCTACCTATTCCAGTAGTAATAAGATTTGATTACTCTGGAAAAGTACCCGGCGCAAAAGAGAGGGCAATAAATGATTGTGAAAGAGTTAATAATGCGATATCAATTAGATATAAAAATTTAGTTGATCAAGGTTTGTTACATACTTGCTCTACTATTAGAGATAGGGACAACATTCATTCCGCCCAAATTATTGGAATGTCTTTAGATAAAAAAACAGAGGAGGCTCACTAATTATGTTAATTTGCAAGGTTGTAAAACCACTTGTTTCTACCAATAGGATTCCTGGTTTTGAACATAAACATCTGCAGGTTGTATTAGATGGTTCTTCTAATAAAGTTGCAGTTGATGCTGTTGGCTGTAAGCCAGGAGATTGGGTTATTTGTGTTGGAAGTTCTGCTGCTAGAGAAGCTGCGGGAAGTAAATCTTATCCAAGCGATTTAACGATTGTTGGAATTATTGACCATTGGGATCCTAACAAGTCATAAGAAAAGGAGGTTATAAATTGTGGAAATTATGAAGGTATTAGGAAGGATGGTATGCACTCAAAGAGTCCCTGGATTAGGTCATATGAATTTACGAATTTTAGAAAATAACAAAGGAAAGAAATTAGTTGCTGTTGATCCTGTTGGAGCTAGAGAAGGTAACTGGGTTTTTACTGCTAGTGGCTCTGCCGCTAGATTTGCATGCCCTAATCCAGAAGTTCAAACTGATTTAACAATTGGCGGTATTATTGATTATTGGGAGAGTGACTAAAAATTTGTACTTCAAAAATTTATTGAGAAACTTTGTTGAAGTTATAGTGTAATTAGTCTTGAATAAAAAATGTAATGTGGAAAGAAAGAGAATCACCTTTGAGGATTGAAAAAAGATTTGAATTTGATCAATACTCAAAAATTAGTAAATTCATGGGGGAAATTGAAAAATTATGTAAAGAAAGGGATATCTATCCAAACATAAGCTTTGGTAAGAATTTTGTAAGTCTTTCAATATTTTTAGACAATAAAAAAATATCAGACAAGGAAAAAGACTTTTCAATGGATATTGATAAATTTTATTCTGAAGATTAGTCTTTTTTAATAATTATTTGGCTTTGCAATATCTCTTTTGATTAAAGCCATTAAATATGTTGGTGCTTTATATCTACCAGGTAGACATCTATTTAAAGTTTCAAGATGACTCCAGCACACTGTTTTTTCTATATCTTTAACTGAGTTTCCTTTTAAAATTAATAGTCTAAGAGCTTTGCAAAATAAAGGATAACCTGCTTCTAGTTCATCTATATTAAGCTTTGCTGCAGACATAGATCAAAGATGAATTATCAACTAATAATCTATACAACTATGGTGCATAATTGGTTCATATTTCAAATTTCTCAATAATTAGAAATTAATCTAGAAATGCGACGCAATCTACTTCAACTAAAACTCCTTTCGGTAGAGATGAAACTTCCACACAAGCCCTTGCTGGAGGATTCTCAATATTAAAAAAATCACTATATATTTTATTGACAATTTGAAAATTACTTAAGTCCGTTAAGTAAATAGTTGTTTTTATTACATCCTCTTTTTTGGCTCCACCAGCTTTAAGAACTTCTTCGAGATTTTTTAAAACTTGAATAGTTTCCTTCTCTATATCACCTAAACATGTTATTTCATTTAAAGCTGGGTCTATTGCAATTTGACCAGAACAATAGATAAAATCCCCAGCTTTTATTGCTTGATTATAAGGTCCCACTGGATCTGGAGCATTTGATGTTTTAATTACTTGTTTGGGAGACATTTGTTTAATAAGATACCTATCTATTTAAGCCCATAAATCTTTATTTGCTCTTAAAAAAGTAAATTCCTCTAAATTTTTTGCTCTTAAGAAAAGATTTATTTTCATCTCTTCATCAAGTAAAAATGGAATTGTCAATTCATTAAGAGAAAGTTTTTTTTCAACTTCCGAAAGTTTATTTTTTATATCTTGATCTTTTGGCTTAAGATTTAATGCCCATAAAATATTTGCCTTTGTATATTCATGTGCACAATATATGAGAGTATTTTTTGGTAAAGATTTGATTCTTTCTAGTGAAGAATACATTTGTTGATAAGTTCCCTCAAATATTCTTCCACAGCCTCCAGAAAATAATGTGTCACCAATAAAAAGAACAGGCTTTTCCCCATTCAAAAAAAAGGCAATATGTGAGCTTGTATGTCCTAATACTTCAATTATTTTTACTTCTTCACCTAAAATATTCAAAATTTCTCCATCTTCTACAGATACATTTTGAAAAGGTATTCGCTTTTTTTCTTTGGAGGAAGCAATCACCTTTACATTTGGCCATCTTGCAATAAGAGACTTCGTCCCTCCAATATGGTCTGAATGATGATGAGTTTGTAAAATAGCTTCTAAGTGAAAATTGTTTTCATTTATATATCTAATAACTGGTTCGTGAACAGATGGATCTACAACCACAACGGATCTATCTTTTACCAACAACCAAATAACGTTGTCACTTAAAACTCTAAGTCCGATTATATTTCGAGCTTTATTAAATTCCATTGTTAATTTAGAATGAAGAATCCTTGGAAGAAATTGATCTATGTTTACTATAGCTTTACCAAAAGGAGCTCTGTTAAAAGATTCAATTTCTACTTTTAAAAGAGCTGGGTTAGATTTCTCTAGTGCGTTGGTCGAAAATAATAGATCATTAACCTTTGAATCAAATTGCAAACGAGCAAAAGCTTTATTGGTGAGAAATGGAGATGTGCCTGTTTATGTAAGTTATGGTCAGGCTGATTTGGGTATTGTTGGGGATGACGTTTTACGAGAATCTGAATTAAAAGTCGCAAAGTTATTAGATTTAGGATTTGGTGGTTGTCATATGTCTTTGGCGGTTAAGAA
>CACHEM010000007.1 GCA_902578845.1 uncultured Prochlorococcus sp. | reverse complement strand
AAAGGGAAATAAGGTGGGCTGGAATTTGCGGTAGTAAGTATATTTCTTATTTTCGATGAGATTAATTTATGATTCATTATGCTTTTGCAAATAAATTGAGCTAACTTTTATACATGAGTCAAACACCTTTAAAAAAAGAACGAGATCCTTCAATATTAATTTTAGATTTCGGATCTCAATATTCTGAATTAATTGCAAGAAGAATTAGAGAGACTAATGTCTTTTCTCTGGTAGTAAGTAATTATATTTCAATTGAGGAAATTAAAGATATAAATCCTAAAGGGATCATTTTGAGTGGAGGACCTAATTCTGTATATGAACAAAATGCTCCTAAATGCGATGAACAAATTTTTAATTTAGGAATTCCTATTCTTGGCATATGCTACGGAATGCAATTAATGGTCAAAGAACTTGGAGGATCTGTTATTTCAGCAACCAAAAAAGCCGAATATGGTAGAGCACCAATAAATATAGATCAAGAATCGAACCTACTTTTTGATGTAGAAGATAAATCTATAATGTGGATGAGTCATGGCGATTCAATTAATTGTTTGCCTGATGGATTTAATAAAATTGCTCATACCGAGAATACTCCCCATGCTGCAATTTCAAATGATGTAAAGAAATTATATGGCGTGCAATTTCATCCTGAAGTTATTCATTCAGAGTTTGGGATGACTGTAATTAAAAATTTTGTTTATAAAATTTCTTGTTGCGCGCCTGATTGGACAACCGAAACCTATATAGATGAAACTATTCCCACGATAAGAGAGCAAGTTGGCAATAAAAAAGTTTTGCTTGCCTTGTCAGGAGGAGTTGATTCCTCAACTCTTGCTTTTCTTCTCAATAAAGCTATTGGAAATCAGCTTACATGCATGTTTATAGATCAAGGTTTTATGAGAAAAGGTGAACCAGAATTTTTAATGAATTTTTTTGATAAGAAATTTCATATAAAAGTTGAATATATTAATGCAAGGGAAAGGTTTATTGCCAGATTAAAAGGTATTACTGATCCAGAACAAAAAAGAAAAATTATAGGTGAAGAATTTATTAGAGTATTTGAGGAAGAAAGTAATAGATTGGGTCCTTTTCAGTATTTAGCCCAAGGTACTCTTTATCCTGATGTTATTGAAAGTGCTGGTACTAATGTTGACCCTAAAACAGGTGAAAGAATAGCTGTAAAAATAAAGAGCCATCATAATGTGGGTGGATTGCCAAAAGATTTACAATTTAAATTAGTTGAGCCATTAAGAAAACTTTTTAAAGATGAAGTCCGAAAAGTTGGAGCTGCGTTAGGTCTGCCGGATGAAATCATCAAAAGGCATCCATTCCCAGGACCAGGATTAGCTATAAGAATTTTGGGAGAAGTGAATAATGAAAAACTTGATTGTTTAAGAGATGCAGATTGGATAGTAAGAGACGAAATTAAAAAAGCAGGTCTTTACAATGATATTTGGCAAGCTTTTGCAGTGTTGTTACCTGTAAAAACAGTAGGAGTTATGGGTGACAAAAGGACTTATGCTTGGCCAATAGTTTTACGTTGTGTATCTAGTGAAGATGGTATGACAGCCGATTGGTCAAAAATTCCTTTTCAGATTTTGGAGAGGATTGCGAATAGAATTGTAAACGAGGTAATTTCAGTTAATAGAGTTGTTTATGATATTACAAGCAAACCTCCTGGAACTATTGAGTGGGAGTGACGGAAAATTGCTTGATTTCATCAAAAATGGAACTAATAGGTTTGTCACCGGTTTGTCACGGAAATTTTACTTTATAGAAGTCAATGATACCAACGACTTTGAAGCATCAAAATTGGGAGGAACCATTGAGTGGGAGTAGTTGAACAATTTTTATAAAAAAATTAGGTATTTTATTTTATTTAAGAAATATTTTTAAATGGGGTTTTAACTGTAATGAGCAAGATTCTTAAATTAAGTCGATCTACTGTTGAGAAATATCTTAGTTGTCCAAGATGTTGTGTACTTGACAAAAAATATCAAATAAAACCTCCATCATTACCGTTTACTTTAAATATAGCTGTAGATAATTTATGTAAAAATGAATTTGATTATTACAGAAAAATTCAGGAGCCTCATCCTTTATTTATTGAACATGGTATTGATGCTGTTCCTTTCAAACACAAAGATTTAGAACGTTGGAGAAGTAATTTTCAAGGCATAAGATATCTGTCAATAGAACACAACTATGATTTTGGTGGTGCTGTGGATGATATTTGGCAGAAAACAAATGGTGATCTTATTATTGTTGATGTGAAAGCAACCTCTAGAAATAATTTTGATTGGTCTGAGACTTTTAATAAATACGAATATGCAAAAGCCTATAAGAGACAATTAGAAATGTATCAGTGGTTATTTAAAAAAAATGGTTTTCAAGTGGCTAATGAAGCTTATCTTTTATATTTCAATGGGAAGAAAAATGAAGAATTATTTAATAACCAATTAAATTTTGACGTACATCTAATTAAATTAGATTGTTCTACTTCATGGGTAGAAAATAAGATAATTGATACGGTTAATTTATTACGTTCGGATAATTTCCCCAAACCTTCATTAAAGTGTGAATACTGTAATTATTTAAAGAAGCGTTGGCAGTTATCGATAACTTAATATTCATAGGATAATTTTTCATATTCCTGGAAAAATAGTGAATAAAAGATAATCTTTAATTAGATTAATAATTTGGACTTTTGATAAATTCTAAAAATTCTGAAAGAAAGATAACTAATCATCTGCAACAAGATGTAGTGAAAGTATCTGGCAAAACAATTTTTATTAATCCTTTTTTATATTGGCGAAGATTTGACGAAAATACAAATAGATGGCTTAGAGAACCTGGTCAAATGTCAGAGGATCAAATTGCACCAAACAGGAATCGTTTTTATCCAGAAATAGAGTGGGCTGATTTGAGTCATGAGCAAAAGCTCATAAAAGATGCAACTGTTGAGATGTTTTTAAAAACTCTTGAATTGATAAGTACATTTCATCCTTATCTTAGTTCAGGACAATTATTAGAAGTGGAGAGGAAGATGGCGATTACAAAAAAAATTCCTTTCGAAAAATGGGTAACAAAATCTTTCGCCAAAAAAACGAGATTATTAGAAAATGAAAAAAGAAAATTTCAAAGAGAAAGATTTTTTAATAGCTGGAGAGAATGGTTCAGTCTTCCAAATACTCAACAAGCAATTTTGCCGTTAATAGTCACGATATTTATTTCTTCGTTTGTTGGGTGGTCTTTAGGGATATCAAAGAATAGTTGTAATCCTTATTTTGAACAAAATATAAATAAATTAAATTAATTTGTTTTTGATATTTTTAAATTATCTAAGTAAGAATAATTTTGAAAAAATAAATTTATTATTTAGAATTCCATTAATTGAATTAACTGCTTTAAAAATTATAAGTTTTATGAGTGAAAATTTAAATTCAAATAATCTTGAAAATGACGAGTTCGATCTGAACAATGAAGATAGTGATTTTCAAGATTTAATTAATAGACTTAAAGAGATAAAATCAACCATTGCTTTATTGGAAAAAACAATATTTAAATAAATTTATATTTTTGACAAAAACAAGTCCTAATAAAAAACTTATTTCATTAAAAAGACAACCACTAGTCTTACTTATTTTTTCTTCTGTTTCCTTTTTATTGATTCTATTTAGGTTAATTTTTTTACAACTTTTAAATTATGAATCTTTTAAGAAAATGTCAGATGATAATAGGATCAGACTTATTGCTTCGCAGCCAATACGTGGAAGAATACTAGATAAAAATGGTAATGTTCTAGCAAATAGTAGAGTGAAATATTCTTTAACAATAAAGCCTCAATTTGTTAAAAAAAGTAATTGGGAACAACATAAATCAAGTATTTCTAATTTGTTAAATATTGATAGTAATGTAATTCAAAAAAAATACTCTGATGGTCTAAAAAATCAGAAACTCTCAGTTATTATTCTTGATGATTTAAATGAAGATCAATTAATAAAATTTAAGGAGAATGAAGGTAATTTAATTAGTTTTGAAATAGCTACCACTTTAATTAGAAATTATCCTTATAAATCGCTTGCTGCCCATGTAATTGGTTATACTCAGCCAGTTACTGAATTAGAATACAAATTCTTATCTAAGAAGGGTTATAAATTAAATGACTTAATCGGTAGAATGGGAATTGAATATGTTTACGAAGATTTAATAAGAGGTGAATGGGGCGGAGAAATGGTTGAAGTAAATTCATTAGGAAAATTTCAAAGATCATTGGGTATGAGACCTTCAGTACAAGGTAATGATATTCAACTAACAATCGATCTTAATCTGCAGTTAGTTGCTGAGGAGGTTCTTAAAGATAAAAAAGCTGGAGCCATAATAGTAATGGATCCAAGAGATGGTGCAATAAGAGCAATGGCAAGTAAACCTACATTCGATTTGAATTTTTTCTCAAAGGATTTTAAACCTGAGAAAGAATATAATACACTTTTTAATTCTGCTGAAAAACCTTTATTTAATAGAGCATTAAATGCCTACGATCCAGGAAGCGTTTGGAAAATTGTAACGGCTTTAGCTGGCTTGGAAAGTGGAAAATTTCCTAGAGAAACAATGTTAGATACGAAACCATGTATCACTTATGGAAGCCAATGTTTCAGGGAACACAATGATTTAGGTTTTGGAGTAATAGGTTATGAGGATGCTTTAAGAGTTTCGAGTAATACATTTTTTTATCAAGTCGGATATGGTGCAGGAGTTGATGAAATTCATAAGGTTTCTAGAAAACTTGGTTTTAATTCTTTATCTGGAATTGAAATTTCTGAACAAGAAAATAAAGGATTAGTAGCAAGTAGTGAGTGGGCTAAAAAAGGCAGAGGATGGGGGCAACCAGGAAGAACTCCATGGGTCCCAGAAGACATTGCGAGCATGTCAATTGGACAATTTGTTGTTCAAGTTACTCCTATTCAAATAGCTAGAGCTTATGCTGCTATTGCAAATGGAGGTTATTTAGTTATTCCACATTTGACTAAAAAAGATGAAGAAAGTCTTTTAGATAAAAAACGTATTCCAATTGACATTGACCCACAAAATATTCAATTGATAAAAAGTGGTCTCCGGAAAGTAGTAGAGTCTGGCACAGGAGTTTCAATTAATTATGGAGTTTCAAATTTACCTCCAGTGTCAGGTAAAACAGGAACTGCTGAAGATGGTGAAGGTGGCTTAGATCACGCTTGGTTCGTTTGCTTTACACCCTCTGAAAACAGCGAGTTACTTGTAGTTGCTTTTGCACAGAATACTCCTGGTGGTGGATCCGTTCACGCTCTGCCAATGGCAAGAGAAATTTTAAAAGTTTGGAATGAGAAAAAATGAGATTAATTTTTAGCTATTAAAAGTTTATGTTTTTAATTTTTTCATTTGTAAAAGTCTTTGAATAATATCTTCAATAGTTTTTGTATCTATAGGTTTACTATATGACGACAAAAGTTGCCTTCCTAATACTTGACTTCCTAAATGCACTAATTGAATTCGTAATGAGGTTAATAATTCTAACCCTATGCCACCAGAAAATGTTGCAATTGCAATAGGTTGACCATTAAATAAATTCCTAAAGTCATCTCCCGAAATAGAGAGCCATGCTATGAAGTTCGAGAGAATGGGAGGTATAGATCCATTATATTCAGGTGCACAAATCACCCACCTTTCAATCTCGAAAAGCTTTTTTTTTAATTCTTCTATTTCATTTGGAATAGTTTCTTTGCTGTGAATTCTTGGATTAAATAATGGAATATCAAGAGTAGTAAGATCTAAAATTTCAGAACTTATTTTCAGTTCATTACTTTTTTCAAGAAATTTTTCAGAAAGTTCTAGATTTTTACCACAACTAGCTGTAATGATTATTAGATCTTTTGTTTCAGTCATAAATTAGATAAATAAATTTAATAGTTAGCACCTGTTTTGCGGTGATGAACTGCCGTTAAACTATCGGATTTTAGTATATTACCGTGTAGTACTTCGGCGTAAATTACCCAATGATCTCCGCATTCCATTCTCTCTTTTACAGAAGCATCTAACCATGCTAACGATTCAGGAATTATTATCTGTTCATTAGGAGTTAATTCAATATTTAATCCTTCAAATCTATCTTCTCCTGGGGCAAAGGGTTTAGTGAATCTTTTCAAAGGTTCTTTAAAATCTTTTTCACTTAAAATATTTAGTGCAAATGAATCTCCAACTTGAAGTAGAGACTCTACAGATCTATCTTTTGCTACTGCAATACTTAATCCCGGTGGAGAAAAACTTGCTTGACTAACCCAGGATGCAAGCATAGCTCCTCTAATATTATTCTCATGTTTTCCTTTAGAGGCAGTTAGAACACACAGTGAGCCAATTACTCTTCCAAGAGCTTGTAACTTTGGATCCGTTTTACTTGTAATCATTCCAGTATCTGATTTTCTAGGTTTTTTCTTAGCTTTCTTGATAATTTTTCTCCCAAAGTGAGTTCCTATTTCTTCTAGCTCTTTAATTTTTGGTTTATTTGGACTGAATTTAATTCTTATAGGATCAAAACTAAACTGAAAACCGCCGTCTTTTAATTTTGATTCAAGTAAATCTATCGCCTCGCCGCTCCAGCCAAAACTACCAAAAATCCCAACAGGTTTATCTCTATTGCCTTCAGACAACAGTGTCCCTAGTGCACTTACTATTGGCGTTGGAGCGTGCCCCCCAAGTGTGGGAGATCCTATTAAATATCCATCAGCATTTTTGATGGATTTTATAAGTACATCATTTGATGTAAATTCACAATTAATACTTTCTACTTCAACAGAAGTTCTATTTATCCCTTTGGCCAAAGCATCACCTATGGAGGCTGTATTTCCATAAGCACTTGCATAAATAAGAGCGATTTTAGGATTATTTGTTGAGAGATTTTCACCCCATCTAATGTAGTCATTTAAAAAGCTTTTTAAGCTATATTCGATAGCTGGACCGTGTAATGGTGCAATAGTTTTAATGTCATAATCTGCAATTTTTTCAGTTATTGATACCACTTGATTAGACATTGGTGCCATCAAACAATCATAAAAGTGTTTTCTATCAATTTCTGTACTAATTCGATTTGTCTCAGACCAATATTCAGATGCAATGTGTGTGGAGAAAATTTTTTCACTTAGAAGTATTTCTTGATTACGTTCATAAATTATTAGTCCTCCTGGCCAACGTGCAGTTGGAATAGGAATTAACTCTAGTGAGATGTTGTCTAATTCTAAATTAAGTTCTTTTTTGATTATGTTAATTTCAGGTAATTGAATATCAACGAATTCTTTTAAGTTAGGATTTCTTTGATTCCAAAGTTCACTAATAAGTTTAAATCCAGGATTTGAGCAAGTTATAGTTAAGTCTTTAAATTGCTTACTAACGTTTTTCATTGTTTCTATGATTTGGGGATTTATATGTCCAGAGATGACGTTAATCTTTACTAATTTATATTGATTAAAAAAGTTAGATATTATCTCATTAAATGAATTTAAATATTGTTTCTCAGGTGGATGAATAATAAAAAGTTCCTCATGACTTCTAATGAAAAAAGTATTAAAAGAGGTTCCTTTTTCAAGGTTAAATTCAAGTTCAAATCTTTCTTTATTTTGGTCTAAGAATCTTACACAAGAAAAATTTTCGGTAATTTCAAATGTTGATAAGTTTTGATTTTCTGTAAGTAAGCCTATATTTATATCTGACATTTGAAAGACTTATTTTCTAATAGTGATTAGCAACTTTTCTGTGATGAACTGCTGTCTTACATGATAAGTCAGAAACATTACCATTTTCAACAATTCCGTAAATTATCCAATGGTCTGGAGTCTCCAGTCTGGAACTAACTTTACAATCTAAAAAGGCGAGTGAATCTGAGAGAACTGGTCCTCCTTCAGCGATTTTGCTAATTACATCTACATCTGCAAATCTATCAGCTCCAGGTGCAAATCTCTTTAAAAAATGCCTGAACATTTTTTGATAGTTATCTTCCCTCAAGATATTCACAACAAAACCTTTGCCAACTTGCATATATGATTCAATAGCCCTATCTTTTGCTACTGCAACTGTAATACCTGGGGGAGAAAAGCTTGCTTGACTAACCCAACTTGCAACCATTGCACTTTGTCTAAATGTCGAACCTTCCCCTTGGCTTGCTGTAACTACATATAATCCTCCACTTAATCTACCTAACGCTTTATCTAAATTTGAATCAAGGCTCTTCATAGAGGCAATATTTTTCTTTTTATTGATCAATTGACCCAAGTCAGTTCCAGCTTCTTCGAATTGTTGATAAACAATGGGATCTGGAATGTTTTTCACTCTTAAAGGAGAGAAAGCTTCTTTTTGACCAAGTTCTCTTAATTTAGTTGCTAAAGAATCTATTGGTTCATCATTTCCTCCAAATGCATCATAGACGGCTGTAAATTGTTTTGATTTTAGTGCTGCAAATAAAGTACCAAGAGATTCTTTTAATTCATTATCTGAATCTACTGGCCATGTGGGGATGACTACTGCTTTTGACTCTGAAATTAAACTTGTTAATTCTTGGGGGTCAGAAGATCTTAAATCAATTAATTGAACCTGTGCATCTGCTTTACTTATTCCATGAGATATCGCTTGACTTAGTCGATCACAATAACCATAGTCGCTGATGTAGCAGACTGATACAAAATCCTTACCTTTGCTTTTATTGCTACTCCATTCTTGATATTTTCCTTTCCAAAAATTAACTTGATTATGAAGCAAAGGCCCATGACCTACGGCTATTGTTTTTAATTCAGGTAACTTATCTATTCTTTTAATTGCCTGCAGAACGCTTCTAGCATTTGGACCCATTAGGCAATCGTAATAAAAACGAAAATCATCATATATTTCTTTTTGATCATTGTCATAAAATTCATCAGAACAATAATGGAGTCCAAATGCATCGCATGTGTAGAGAACATGAGTGCTGTGGTCATATGAAAAAATTGTATCTGGCCAATGTAAATTTGGTGCGCTTATAAATTCAATATTATGTTCTAAACCGCTATTAGGATTAGTTCCGAGATTCAAAAACTCTCCACTTTTAACTTCTAGTCGCTTAAAGGGAATATGTATTTGGTCTTCAATAAACTTTAGGGCTAATTTTGATCCTACTACTGTGATATTTTTGTTTAATTCTAGAAGATTACCTATTAAACCAGAATGATCAGGTTCTGTATGGCTCGTAATTAGATAATCCACTTCTTGTGGGTTTACCTCTTTTAGTAATTCTTCAAACCATAATTCTTTAAATTTTGCGTGACTAGTATCGATTATTGCTAGTTTTTCGCCTTTAATAATAAAACTATTGTAAGTCGTGCCATTTCTTAAGCCAAATTCAATATCAAATCTACTGCGATCCCAATCCAGAGATCTTATGGCACAAGAATCATCAGTAAAGTTTTGAGATTGAACTGTCAACTTGTTATTTATTTGTGCCAATTTAGAATTACTTGTCTGGGCAGAGGCTAGCATAGGACAAATCGCGTTATAAAATAACTTTAGTTATGTAGAATATAAATCCGCGTGATTATTTTTGTGAAATAACCGAAATTACGCTTTTCTTTAATTTTTAATCTTCTTATTCTGGATAAATGACATCTCAACTAAGGAAAAAAATAGTTACAGGAGATGAGATAAGAAATGCTTTTTTACAATTTTACAGTGAAAAATTACATAAAATCATTCCAAGTGCATCTTTGATTCCAGATGACCCTACGGTTATGCTCACAATTGCTGGAATGCTACCTTTTAAACCGATTTTTTTAGGTTTAAAAGATAGACCATCAAAAAGGGCTACATCTAGCCAAAAGTGCATCAGAACAAATGATATAGAAAACGTTGGAGTTACGGCTAGACATCATACTTTTTTTGAAATGCTTGGTAATTTCTCTTTTGGAGATTATTTTAAACGAGAGGCTATTCAATGGGCTTGGGAATTAGTTACTAATATTTATCAACTTTCTGTTGAAAATATAATTGTAAGTGTTTTTCACGAAGACGAAGAGTCTGCAAAAATTTGGAAAGATGAAATTGGTATTGATCCAGATAGGATAGTGAAACTAGGTGAGGAAGATAATTTTTGGTCATCTGGCAAAACAGGGCCATGTGGACCATGTTCAGAACTTTATTATGATTTTTATCCTGAAAATGGTCTGCAGAATATTGATTTAGAAAATGGAGATCGTTTTATTGAATTTTATAATCTTGTTTTTATGCAATATAATCGTGATCCTAATGGAAAATTGACAGATTTAAAATTTAAAAATATTGATACAGGAATGGGTCTTGAAAGGATGGCTCAAATACTACAAAAAAAGCAAAATAATTATGAGACAGATTTAATATTTCCTATTATTCAAAAAATTTGTGAGATTGCAAATATTGATTATTTTTCTTCAGATGATAAAAACAAAATTTCTTTAAAAATCATTGGTGATCATACAAGAGCTGTTATTCATTTAATTTCTGATGGAGTAGCAGCAAGTAATCTCGGCAGGGGATATATATTAAGAAGGCTTATTAGAAGAATGGTCAGACATGGGAGATTAATAGGTATAACAAATGAATTTTTACCTCAGATTGCTACTGTCGGGATCAATTTAATGCAAAATAATTATCCTGATTTAAAGAATAATAATGATTTAATTTTAAATGAGATAAAAATTGAAGAAATAAGATTTAGGGAAACTCTTGAAAGAGGAGAGAAATTGCTAGATGAGTTAATTTCTTCAGGGCAGAAATTAATTTCTGGTTTTAAAGCTTTTGAACTTTATGATACTTATGGATTTCCTTTAGAACTTACTGTAGAAATTGCTGAAGAAAATAGTATCAGTGTAGATGTAAAGGGTTTTGAAGAAGAAATGAATGCACAAAAAGAGAGAGCTAAAGCTGCTTCAAGTAATATTGATTTGACATTAGAGGGATCATTAGAGCGAGAAATAGAACTTTTTAACAAAACTGTTTTTAATGGTTATAATTCACTTCTTTCTGAAGCTAAAATAAACGGTATATTCTTGGATTCAAGATTAGTTAAGCAAGCAAGTGAAGGTCAGAAAGTTTTAATTGTTCTTGATCAGACAGCTTTTTATGGAGAATCTGGCGGGCAAGTTGGTGATATTGGAACGATATTTTCAAAAGATGTAGAGGTCTTGGTTGATAATGTTATGCGAAAGAAAAATGTTTTTTTACATTATGGAACGATCAAAAAAGGAATATTAACTATTGGACAAAAAGTTAAGACTAAGGTTAGCTCCTCTAATAGAGCTAAGGCTGCTGCAAATCATACAGCTACTCATTTATTACAATCTGCACTTAAATCAGTTGTTAACGAAAGTGTTGGACAAAAAGGTTCATTAGTAGCCTTTAATAAATTACGATTTGACTTTAATTCCTCTAATCCTATTTCTAAAGATCAAATTTCTAAAATTGAGACTTTAGTTAACTCTTGGATTATGGAAAATCACGCGCTAGAAATAAAAAATATGTCTAAGAGTGAGGCTCTTGAAAAGGGCGCAGTCGCAATGTTTGGAGAAAAATATGAAGATGAAGTGCGCGTTGTTAATGTACCAGGAGTTTCAATGGAACTTTGTGGTGGCACACATGTTAAAAATACATCCGAATTAGGTTCTTTCAAAATAATTAGTGAGGAAGGGATCTCAGCCGGAGTAAGAAGGATCGAAGCATTATCAGGCCAATCAGCATTAGACTATTTCAGTGATAGAAATGCTTTAGTCAATCAACTAAGTGATTTGTTAAAAGCAAATCCTAATCAACTTTTTGAAAGGGTTAATAATTTGCAAGCAGAGCTCATTAATAAGAATAAAGAGATACAAAAAATGAAAGATGAAATTGCATATTTTAAATACTCTTCTATAAAATCATCCGCAGAAATAGTAAATTCTTTTTCAGTTTTAGTTAATCAGATTGATGGCTTAGATGGGAATTCTTTGCAATCTGCAGCACTTAATTTAACTTCTCATTTGGGAAATAAAGCAATAGTGATTCTTGGGGGAATATCAAATCCAGAAAATAGAAAGTTGTTATTTGTAGTTTCTTTAGGTGATGATGCCGTAAAAATAGGATTGCATGCAGGTAAATTAATTAATGAGATTGCAAGAATTTGTTCTGGAGGAGGAGGAGGTAAGCCTAATTTTGCTCAAGCAGGTGCTAAAGATATTGATAAGTTAAGTGATGCTCTAGATTATGCTAAAAATTATTTGCAAAAAACATTAGATAGTTATTCTGAAAAATAACTACTTTTTCTGAGACTAATTTCGATTTGATCCATTAATTTTCTTGCTTCTTCAATAGTTAATTTTTTTTGATCAATTGCTGATTCAGTATTAATTCTTATAGATTCAACCAAAGAAGCTGAACTGTAATCTAATAATTGTAAAATTTCAGATTTACTTTCTTCTTTAATAATATTTTTGACCTTATATGAATTATCTTTATTTATGTCTATATGAACAACGTTTGTACTGCCAAATAAATTGTGCAAGTTTCCCAATGCTTCTTGATAGGCTCCAGTCATAAAAATTCCAATTAGATAATCTTTATCTTGCTCTGGCTTATGTAAATTTAGTAATGATTTAATTTTTCCATCATCAAAAAAATTATTTAGTTTCCCATCTGAATCACAAGTTAAATCTGCAAAGTTGCCTTTGCAAAAAGGCTTCTCTAAGTGCCTATGTATTGGTATTATTGGAAAAATCTGATTTATTGCCCAGCTATCGGGAATAGATTTAAAAATAGATAAATTTGCATAATAAGTTGATGCAAGAGTTTCTGTAATTTCAGATAAATCAGGGTGATTGATTTCATCATTATTCAGGTTATTAGAAATTTCTTTTGCGCAAGCCCAAGTAAGTTCTTCGGCATAAGCTCTTTCTGCTAAACTTAAAAATCCTAATCTAAAAGCGACTAAGCAATCTTCTTTAAACTTTTTTGCATCATTCCATAGTTCAATTATTTGAGATAAATTTATTTTTTTATTTTTAAGTTTCTTTAATTCATAGAAAGTTTCAAGTAAATTTGAGATTATTAATTGTTGATTTTTGTTATCAAAAATTTGTAGTTTGGAACTGACATGGCTTGTTCCTAAGACATTAAAAATTAAAACTGAACAATGACTAATTATTGCTCTTCCACTTTCTGAGATTATGGTTGGATGCTTGATATTATTTAATTCACATGAATCCTTAATAGTTGCAATTACATCGTTAGCATAATTCTGAAGAGAATAATTTGTAGAAGTGTTGGAGGAAGTTTTAGTTCCATCAAAATCTATTCCTAATCCTCCCCCAACGTCGATATATTGCATTGGAGCTCCTAGTTTGCATAGTTCAACATATATTTGACTCGCTTCTTGTAATGCGTCTTTGATCACAGCAATATCACTTATTTGACTGCCTATATGAAAATGGAGCAATTTCATTTCGTTGATAAGATTTGCTTCTTTAAGTTCTTTTATTGTCAACATAATTTCTGGGATTGATAATCCAAATTTGGAATTATCTCCAATAGATTTGCTCCACCTACCACTACTTTTACTTGATAACTTTGCTCTAATTCCTATCAATGGAGTCGCGTTAAGTTCTTGAACTGCTTGAATAATTCTTTTTACTTCATCTCGTTGTTCAATAACTATTATTGGATTTTTGCCGAGTTTTCTGGCCAAAGTAGCAATCTCAATATATTTTTTATCTTTATATCCATTGCATATTAATAATGAATTTTGGTTTTCAAGAAGTGCAAGGCCAATTAATAGTTCTGATTTACTTCCTACTTCTAAACCAAAATTCCATTGGCTACCAAACTCTATTATCTTTTCTAGGACATTTTTCTGTTGATTACATTTGACAGGAAAAACGCCTTGATAAATATTCTTATATTTATAGGTTTTTATTGCTTTTAAAAAAGAGTCATGTAATGCATTTATGCGATCTTTCAAGATATCATTAAATCTTATGATTAATGGAGGATTTATTTCTCTACTCTTAAGTTCTTTGACAAGCTTAAAAAGATCAATCTTATTTTCAGATTTTATATTTTTAGTTACTGATATATTTCCTTTGGAATTTATAGAAAAATATTTATCTCCCCATTTGTCTATGTTATAGGTCGAAATACTATCTTCAATAGTCCAAATATTCTTTAATTTTTTTGGATCAAAATTGGTCAATTTATGTCTTAGAGATTAGTAAAAGTTTTTGAAAATAACTCAAAACAATATCTTTTATTTTAATGATTACTTGCCAAGTTACCACCCAAAAGTTGAATATACATAGAGTGATTATTAACTAAATGACCAAAGAGAGAACCTTTATTGCAATTAAACCAGATGGAGTTCAAAGAGGATATGTTGCTGAGATTATTGGCAGATTTGAAAAAAAAGGATTTAAATTGGTGGGATTAAAGCAATTAATTCCTTCAAAAGAACTTGCTCAAAATCATTATGGAGTACATAGAGAAAGACCCTTTTTTGGTGATTTAGTAGATTTTATTTCAAGTGGGCCTGTTATAGCAATGGTGTGGGAAGGCGAAGGAGTTATTTTGAGCGCTAGAAAACTAATAGGTGCAACAAAACCTCTGGAAGCAGAGCCTGGAACAATTAGAGGTGATTTAGCTATTGATATTGGGAGGAATATTATTCATGGTTCTGATGGAGAAGATACAGCAAAATTTGAAATTGATTTATGGTTTAACGAAGAGGAATTATGTGAGTGGGAAACTTCTGATTCGAAATGGCGATCTGAAAATTAAAATTTAAATGGCAAATCTATCTAAACTAAATTTTTCTAAAAAGCTTTTTTCTATTTCTTTGAGATTTTTATTTTGAACTATTTTCAAAAGAAGATCACTTGTTATTGCAGAAAATAAAACTCCATTTCTGTAATGTCCTGTAGCTATAAAAAGATTTTCAATTTTTGATTTTCCAATTATTGGTTTTAGATCTGGTGTACAAGGTCTAAATCCCCACCAGTGTTCCATTTGTGGCCAATTAATAGCTTCTGGCAATAAGGAGCGAATGCCTTCTTGCAGTTGTTTTATTCCATTAGGAGTATTGCCCTGATTAAATTTTGAATCTTTTTCAACTGTCGCTCCAACTATAATGAGTCCATCATCACGGGGAACTAGATAAGTTTTTGGACCAAAAATAACTCTTTTCAAAAAATTTGTTGGACCTTGTATTGATAGCATTTGTCCCTTTACAGGAAAGACTGGAATCTTATTAAAAATTTTTTTACTCCAAGCACCGCTGCATATAATTGCTTTTTCGCAGTTAATTTTTTTTATTTCCCCAGTTGCACATACAACTGTTGCACCTGCAATTTTGTTTTTTTCGAATGTCAAATCCTCTACTTCTGAGCCCTCCTGAAATTCGACTCCATGCAATGAGCATGCTCTCTCAAGAGCACGCATCAGTCTTCTTCGGTTATCTATTTGACCATCTTGTTCAAAAAGTAAACCATGTTTCCAAATAGAATTCATTCCATTAATTTCTGTTTGAAGATCTTTGTGATTTAAATATTTTCCATATTCATAAGTGGGAAACTCTTCAAGATCTTCTTTGTTTTTAAAAGGAACTACTATGCCACATTTTTTTAAACCGCATTTAATATTACTATCTTGTTCAATACTTTTTATCCACTTTGGAATTAGATTTTGACTTTCTTGGCCAAATTTTAGTAATTCATCTTCGAGCCCTTCGGCGTGAGTAGCTAACATTCCTGCAGCAACAAATCCAGCTGATTCATTTCTGTTTTTGCTTAAAACTAAAACTTTGAAGTTATTTCTAGAAAATTCATAAGCAATAGATAAACCTAAAAGTCCACCGCCAATGATTAATATTGAATTTTTAGTTTTTTGTGCCATTTAAAAATTAATATTTTTATTTGTGTTTTGGTCCTCTTTTCCTTTATATCCAATAATATTAATAAAGAGACTTTTGATAATGAACAATTTGGAATCTTGGGAAGCTGTGATTGGTTTGGAAACTCATGTACAGCTTAATACGAAAAGTAAAATATTTACATCTGCGTCAACAGCTTTTGGTGATGAACCTAATACGCACATAGATCCTGTAGTTTGTGGTTTACCAGGAACTCTACCAGTTTTGAATGAGACTGTTCTTGAGTATGCTGTAAAAACTTCGTTAGCATTAAATTTAAACGTCGCAGAACATTGCAAATTTGATAGAAAACAATATTTTTATCCTGATCTACCTAAAAATTATCAAATTTCACAATTTGATGAGCCACTAGCTGAAAATGGCTGGTTAGAGGTTGAAATAATTGAAAAGGACAAAGAACCTTATATCAAAAAAATTGGTATAGAAAGGCTGCATATGGAAGAAGACGCCGGAAAACTAGTCCATTCAGGAAGTGATAGATTAGCTGGCTCTAAGTATTCTTTAGTGGATTACAATCGCGCCGGAATAGCACTTTGTGAGATTGTAAGTAAACCAGATATTAGATCAGGTAAAGAGGCATCTGAATATGCTTCAGAGATTAGAAGAACAGTTAGATATCTAGGAGTATCAGACGGCAATATGCAAGAGGGTTCATTACGCTGTGATGTTAATATTTCAGTTAGAAAAGGGCCTAATGCTCCTTTTGGTACCAAAGTGGAAATAAAAAATATGAATTCATTTTCTGCAATTCAAAAGGCTTGTGATTATGAAATAGCCAGACAAATAGAAGTTTATGAAAATGGAGGGGAAATTGTCCAAGAAACAAGGTTATGGGATGAAGCTAAGCAATTAACGAAAAGTATGAGATTAAAAGAAGGTAGCAGCGACTATAGATATTTTCCTGATCCTGACTTAGGTCCAATTGAAATAACAAAAGCCCAACAAGAAATATGGTTTAAAGAACTACCAGAATTACCTTCAAAGAAAAGAAATAAATATGTAAGTCAATTTGGGTTGTCTGCATATGATGCAAGGGTAATTTCTGATGAAATAAGCATGGCAAACTTTTTTGAAGAAACAGTAGTAAATGGTGCCGAGGCCAAACTAGCTTCAAATTGGGTAACAAGTGATATTGTGGGCTATTTAAAATCAAACAAGCTAAGTTTTAGTGAATTAAAGCTTAGTCCTGAAAATCTTGCTGAAATGATTAGCATGATTTCAAAAAATATAATTAGTGGAAAAATTGCAAAAGAAATATTACCCGAACTTATTCAAAAAAATATTTCTCCGAAAAAATTAGTTGAAGAAAAAGGGTTGGCAATGATATCTGATTCTTCAAGTATTTTACCAATAATTGATGAACTTATAAATGAACATCCAAATGAAGTGCAAGCATTTAAAAATGGCAAAACTAAGTTACTTGGTTTTTTTGTTGGTCAACTTATGAAAAGAACAAAAGGTAAAGCTGACCCTAAACTTGCAAATAAACTTCTTATGGAAAAATTAAATAGCTAAAGCTTAAAGAAGCTCTTTTATCGTATTGATCCATTTATTTTGATCATCTGAATTATCTAAAATAATATCTGAAAATTTTCTTTTTTCTTCAAAACTTAATTGAAAATTTATCAATTTATATGCTTCTTTTTCGCTAATTTTATCTCTTGTGATAAGTCTGTTTTTTTGTAGTTCTCTAGGACATTTAACTAACCATATTTCAGTGCAAATATCTTCAAATTTTGCTTCAAACAATAATGGAATAACCAATACTATAGTTTGATTATTTCTGTATTGACTGCATTCTTTTATCATTCTTTCTTTAATTAAGGGGTGAAGTAGTTTTTCAATCCATTCCTTGCTTGCTGAATGTTTAAAAATAATGTTCCTTAAAAGTTTTCTATTTATTTCCCTTTCTGAATTGCTCTTATTATCAATAATTTTATTTCCAAAATAATCTAAAATTTTCTTATATCCATATGTGTTTGGTTTGATTAATTCTCTTGAAAAATGATCTGCATCTAATATTGGTATGTTTTTATGTTTTCTAATGTAATTAGTTATTGTTGTTTTCCCACTTGCAATACCTCCTGTTAAACCAATCCTTCTTTGGTTGTTTTTTGATTTTTGAAGAATATCCATATAATTAATAATAATCTAATTACTTAGTTTCTTTAGTATTAAAGAGTAGTTAGTATGAATTAAAATACCAAAAAGTTTGAGCCAGTTAGATTCCAATTGGTCGTTTGTTGATGACAGTAAGGTGACACCCAAGGGGTTTCTTTTTGCTGGGATATCTGCTGGTTTAAAAGCTTCTAATAAAAAAGATTTAGCACTAATACTCGCTCCAGAAGGAAGTGTTTTTAGTGGAATGTTTACCCAATCAATAGTTCGCGCTTGTTGTGTGGATATTTGTGAGGAAAGGATTAAAACAACTTCAGGTTTTGTAAGAGCAATACTAATTAATTCTGGACAAGCAAATGCATGTACAGGAAATCTTGGCATTCAACATTTTCAAATTGCTACAGCAAAGATTGCGGAACTTTTAGGAATAAAAGAAGAAGAAGTTTTAATGTGCTCAACTGGTGTAATTGGTGTTCCAATACAAATAAATGATTTAGTAAAAAATTTACCGAATTTAGTTAGTGATTTAAATGGTAATAATTTTAAAAATGCAGCAGAAGCAATTTTAACTACTGATTTGACTTTGAAAAAACTGTCAATAGAGACGATTATTCAAGGTAGAAAAATAAAAATAGCAGGATTTGCAAAAGGTTCAGGAATGATTTACCCCAACATGGCTACAATGCTTGCTTTTCTTACTTGTGATGCGGGTATTCAAAAAGAAGAATGGGACAAAATGATTGCTATAGCTGTTAAAAAATCTTTTAATGCAATATCAGTCGATGGAGAGACAAGCACAAATGATTCTTTTGTTGGAATAAATGCAGGCGAGAAAATTGAAAAAAGGTTTTTTCCAATTATCCAACAAGGGATTGATATTGTATGTCAGAACTTGGCAAAAAATATTGCAAGGGATGGAGAGGGAGCAAATTGTTTATTAGAAGTTTTGGTTCAAGGAGCAAAAAATACAGATGATGCAATTATGCTCGCGAAATCTATTTGCAATTCTGCCTTGGTAAAAACTGCAATACATGGTTGTGATCCGAATTGGGGACGAATCATTTCTGCTGCAGGTAATTCTGGAGTTAAATTTAATTTAAATGACGTTGACTTGTATATAGGAAACGCTCAGATTTTGGAAAACGGTAAGTTAAATAAATATGACCCACAAAAAGTCACAGACTATATTAAGTCCAGAATGCAAGGTAGATATTTAGTAGATGATATTGTAAAAATTATGATTAATCTAAATTCTGGCGAATCGAAAGGCACAGCTTGGGGGTGCGATCTTTCTAAAAAGTATGTTGCAATAAATAGTGAATATACGACTTAATTGAGATCCATTGCGCTGCATTGGATCTCAGCGAATAGAATAATATATAAAACACTAATAAAACAGTCCTCTAGTCATAGCAGTTAATCTCAGGGGAAAAAATCAAAATAAAACACTAAATATTGAGTTTATTTGAGTGGATACACTGCTAAATCTTTCGATTTGAGATCTCCAAGCGCCACTTTTTCTAGTCTTTCTAATCTTGCTAAAAGTGCATTATTTTGAGAAATAATTGATTGATTTTCTAACTGCAAATTCTTATTTTGCGAAATAATCTGATTATTATTTTCTTTCAAATCACTAATTTCTTTTTTAAATTCTTCCTTTTCTTTCATGCTGATTTGAGTTGGTTTATTTAATTTACCCAATTTAAAAACAAATCCTGCTTTAACAACTCCACTATCTAATGTTCCACCACCATATGATTTAGATCCACCAAAAACATAAGAACCGCCAGCATTGACATCAACTCTTTCATTTACTTTAGAAGCGCAACCAAAACCAACTGCATATCTACTACTGTAAGCGCCTGTTCCAACACCGCAACTTAATTTAGATTCTTTAGATGTCTGAGGTAATGCAGTAAGTGCTGCTGTTAAAGCAGTTGATCCAGCCACTCCTGAACCCAGATTTTTGATATTAGAAGTATTGGTTGAGATATTAGAGGTATTAGTTGAGATATTAGAGGTATTAGTTGAGATATTAGAGGTATTAGTTGAGATATTAGAGGTATTAGTTGAGATATTATTTTTGTTGGTTGTTACTTGAGTGCTATTTCCTGTCTGTACCTCTACTCCATCAATTAATAATTTAGTCCCCTCTGTCACATTGATATTTATTGCATCACCATTTTCATCTTGAGCATAAAGTTTTTGTACTCCATCTTCTTCTTTAGTAATTAGTGAGTTTTTACCAATATGAATTTCACCAGAATCTTTTTTTGTAATTAGTGAAACCCCATCAACAGTTAAACCTTCTGAGGTTATGTCAATATCATTGCCATCAGCACCAATTTGAATAGATCCATCTGAATTTTTGGTAATAACAGCAGCACCATCAATATTTAAACCATCTGAAACTATATCTATATCATCAGTATCCCCACCAAGTTGAACAGATCCATCAGCATTTTTAGTAATAACAGCAGCACCATCAATATTTAAACCATCCTCTACGACATCAATATCGTTTGCATTTGACCCTATTTGTACTGTACTGCTATCTATTCCAAATGAAGCAGGTTTTTCAAACATTGCTTGAAGTCCAGCATTATCAGTTACATCTCTCCAAGTATTAGTTTTCCAATTGTAAGCATGATATCTACTTCCACCTCCTCTTATCATAATTTCACCCGTAGTTGCACTTACATAAGATGTACCTGCATTCCACGAATTACTATCAAATACTTTTGTAGTGAGAAGAGTTTTGGTCCCATCAGAAGTATCTACTCCATATATCCTATTTCCAATTGATGGATTACCAGAATAATCAATGCCAAAAGCATCATAATCTTCTGCTTTTGCAAAATAATTTCCAAGAAATAAAGATGATCCTGCTAAGGATATCGCTAATAATTTTTTCATAATACAAATGTAATTATTATTATTTTCCAAGATTTATAGAAATTTGCTTTTTTTATTACTAATTTAGGAATATGAGTTATATTTTCCTGTTAAGTAAACTGCAAATTTATGCTTCCATAAAACACTTATAAAACAGTACTTTAGTGGTAGCAGTTAATCTCAGCGAGAAAAATCAAAATAAAACACTAATAAAACACTAATCTAATCCTTGAGAATCATTGATATAACTAAATTTTACCTTGTATGTTGTTATCAATAGCGAATATACTACTTAAGTTTTAGTAAATCTAATGGTAGATATTCATTCATATAAAGAAACAGTATTGTTAAAGTTCCAATTATAGAGCCTATAAAACCTCCAAAAAAATTAACTAATAATCCAGATTGTCTTATTATTACTTCTTCATTTTTTTCTTCTTCAAAATTAGGAGAATCAACTACTTTTAAGCGCTGATTGGTTGTTGGTTGTTTGAGTTGTTGGTGTCGGATGAGGGCTTCGAAATCAGGCATGGAATTTGTGAGGCAATTGAACAATAAGCAGACCAGCCCGTCATTCGACGAGGATCTGATCTGCCTAAATCGTCTACAGCTTCAAATACAGCATTACCCGAGGCTTCTGCTTTATCAAATGCTGAAAGTAAGGGTATAAATGTATCAAAAACATTCAAACCAAAATTTTCTAGAGCTGCTTTGGCTTGTTGCGCTGCTTTTTGCTGTCTAAAATCAACTTTTACTATTACTACTGCATGGTTAACTTTTAAGTTGCTTAATAAATTAGCTAGTTCTACAGTTAATTCTACTGATCTTGCTTTTGCAGTTGTAGGTAAGATAACTAAATCTGAACCATACGCTAAGTGTTTAAGTTCTTCTTGATCACTGCTAGCTTGGCCATCAGTTATTACAATTTCTGATGATCTTGATGCTTTAGCAGCTGAACTGACGGGGAAAACTGGAAATGGAAGATTGCCTCTTGATGCGTATGCTAAAGCGGATCTATTTTTGTCGGCATCGACTATGCAAACTTTTTTACCTTCAGAATGCCAAACACTAGCAAGGTGAATACTTGTGCAGGTCTTGGCTACTCCCCCTTTTTGTCCGCAAACGGTAATGAACAATTTTTTATTTTTATTTCTCTTACTTTGGAGAATAATTTCTTAATGTCAAGAGAAATTGATTTTTAATGCTTTAAAACTTATTTTTTGAAATATTTTTAAGAAGTTAATATTTTTAGATAACCTTATAAAGTTCCTTATTTAAATTGGCTAGTGAAGAAAAGAATTGGATTAGGTACGTGGTCTTGGGGGAATAAGCTTTTCTGGAATTACCAATCTACAGATGACGATGATTTACGTGAGACATATAATGAAGCGTTACGAAGAGGTTTCGATCTAATTGATACTGCAGATTCTTACGGTACTGGGAATCTTCAGGGTAGAAGTGAATTGTTGATAGGAAAATTTTTACTAACTACTCCTTCAGCAAAGAAAAAAAGAATTCAAGTAGCAACAAAACTTGCACCTTATCCCTGGAGAATAGGTAACAGAGGTTTTAATAAACCTTTTTTGAAAAGTTTAGAAAGACTTAATAACAAATTAGATATAGTGCAATTACATTGGTCAACTGCAAAATACAATCCTTGGCAGGAATTAGGGCTATTGAATAATCTTTGCGATTTAAAAGATGAAGGCTTTGATTTTCAAATAGGCTTATCAAATATAGGCCCTAAAAGATTGATGACATTAATTCATTTCTTGGCAAAAAGAGATCAGAGCCTAAAGAGTGTTCAGATACAGTTTTCTTTGCTTGCTCCCGATTTAGAAAAACAATATCAGGTAAAAAAAATTTGCGAAGAAAATTATATTGATTTCTTTGCTTATAGTCCTTTGTCCTTTGGAATACTTTGTATTGATCCAGATAAAGAAGACAATAAAGAAAAAAGTTTTATTCGCAATGCATTATTTGAAAAATATAAAAAACCAACATATGAATTGCGGAGCTGTTTAAAAAGAATTGCAAATCAAAGATCAGTTTCCCAAGCGCAAGTAGCAATTAATTGGTGTTGTTATCAAGGAGCTATTCCACTAGTTGGAATGCGAAAAAAATCTCAAGTTATAGATGTATCGAATGTATTCAAGTGGAATTTAAATAAAAGTGAATTTAAAGTACTTCAGGAATTTTCAAAAAAATGTTTAAAAAAAATGCCTAAAAATCCTTTTTCAAGTATTTAATTAAATTTTTAGCTAGATATTTTCTTATTTTTTTTTATTTCACAACCACTATTCCATAGTTCGTTGGGAAATTTTTCGCCAGTGAATCTAATAATTTTTGGTTTGAGATTTATTATCAAGTCATTCAGTTTTTTATTAGATTCCATTTTTCAAGATTCGATTTTTTAATAAGATAAAATAATTTTAAACTTATCTTCTCAGTATTTATACTTATAGAATCAAAAAAATTCTTTTTAATACAAACATTTGCAGCAATATTTACATACTAATAAATTATCTATTACAAATTTTTAATTATTTAAAAAAAGTGGAGTCCTTCCAGACTCCTAGTATCATTTGGTTGATAAGGCTGATATAACCCCATCTCCTTTAGGATCAAGCAGCAACTGGTGCTGTTTGACGGGAGAAACTAACGATTTTGTTAGCATTTGTGTTTTTGCTCTAACCGAGCCGGCTTCAGTCACCTTCCTTATGCCCCGTCGAAACCATTACAACCCCAAATAGTGGAGTTGAGCGGAATCGAACCGCTGTCCGAAACATCGGTTGAGATCACCTAGTCCTATTGGACATTTATATTCTGACAGGCAAAATGGTTATTGAATAGTTTTTTTATTAAGTTTTATCGTATATGAATGTAGTGGCATCATCTCCTGAGGGACTAGAGAAATCTTTAGCAGAAGAAATTTCAAATTTAGGCGGCTTTAATATTAATACTTATAAAAGATTTATTAATTTTGAATGTGATTTTGAAACTTTTTATAGAGTTCATTTCTATTCCAGATTGGCTTTTCGTTTTTATAGAGAAATTGCAAGTTTTAATTGCTATGACAAGCAATCTTTATATGCGGGGGTTAGAGATTCATTTGATTGGTTAAATTGGTTGCACTTTGATAAAACTTTTAATGTTCAAGTAACTGGGAGAACATCTTCATTAAGTCATACTCATTTCACAGCTCTTGAAGTAAAAAATTCTATAACTGATTTGCAACAGGCAGTTTGGAATAAAAGATCAAATATTTCTCTAGATAATCCTGATTTTATAATTCATCTGCATTTAAAT
Organism: uncultured Prochlorococcus sp.; assembly: GCA_902578845.1. The sequence continues at coordinate 16,248 of CACHEM010000007.1, read as the reverse complement.
AATAATAAAGCAATTCTCAGTCTTCAAAGCAGCGTAGAAAGCTTACACAAAAGAGGCTATAGACCCGCAATTGGAAATGCTCCATTAAAAGAAAATTTAGCTTCTGGATTGATAAATATGACTCAATGGAATGGCAAAGTTCCATTAATAGATTTTATGTGTGGCTCAGGAACTTTTTTAATTGAGGCAGTTAACCAATTCCTTCGAGTTCCCATAAATATGGATCAAGTATATCTTTTTGAGAATTGGTTGGACTTTAGGGAAGATATTTATCTTAATGAAAAGAATAAGGCAAAAAATAAAATTATAAATTATGAAAAATTACCAACAATAATAGGGTGTGAAATTAATAAAAAGGTTTTTGAGCAGGCGAATATAAACATGTCATTAGCTGGACTTGAAAATTATATTGAGCTTATAAATAATGATTTTTTAACACTCCAATTAAGTTGTAAACCTGGGATAATCATATGTAATCCTCCATACGGCAAAAAATTAGGCGATGAAAATGAATTGGTTTGTTTATATGAACAAATGGGAATCTTCCTAAAGAATAATTTTTCAGGTTGGGAATTTTGGCTGCTAAGTGGAAATCCAAAACTAACAAAATATTTGAAAATGAAATCTTCATTGAAAATTCCTGTTAGTAATGGGGGGATAGATTGTAGATGGATAAAGTATTTAATTAGGTAATTTATTTTTTGCCTAGAACGGCCTTTGTTGTCTTGCCTAAACCTTCTAATGTTTGAGGAAGATATGGTCCTTTGGCTAATTTTCCTCCAAGCTTCAAACTTAAGCCTGCAAGAAATAAATCGCAAAATATTATTAGCAATAAATTATATTCAATATTCCAGTTATTATACTTTTTTAGAAAAAGATAAAAAATAATATGGATGCAAATTAGTACTAATAATAGTAATGTGCTTCCAATTGCAAGAAATATTCCACCACTAATTAATCTTCTTTTTTCTCTATCCACTTCTTGAAGAGCAATTCTGACGTGTAAATCCATCACTGAACTTGCGATAGCCGAAATTCTAGAAGCTGTATTTGCAAAGTTTTTATTTTTTGGTTTTTCCATATTATTTTCTGCCGCTGTTTAGGAGAGTTCCTATAAGTAAACCAATACCAGCCGCAATAGCAATAGATAATATTGGTTTTTTTCTTATTGGACTTTCTATTTTTGGTCTAAGTGTATTGTTAAGTTCTTCTAATAATTCTTCCAATTGACTTTCTATAGGCGCGATTTTTTCTGATATTTCCCAATTATTTTCTCTTATTGAATCAATGATTTCAAATAGTTGGCTTTTTATTCCAATTGCTGAGGTTCCACTATGGCTAGCTATCACTTCAACTAAATCATCAATACTTCCTTTTGTGGCTTCAAGAGTTTGTTGTGCAATGTTAGGCCATTTTTCTTTTATTAAAGGTATTAAACTATCAATTTTTTCAAGTAACCATTTTTCCGAGATCACTTCTTTTTCAGGAAGATCAGAGTTAACTTCTTTATCTTCTACTTCGTTGGGAGGATGGTAGGTCTCCATTATTTAAAATTATTTATTTCAAGATTAGACCCTATTTTCTTAATTTGGAACCCTTATCTAAAGAATTGTTCGATTTATATAGAATAAAAACATATAAAATTTTATTTACATTTTATTTATCTACTCTGTTCTGTAAGAAGGTTTTGTTAAGCTATTACTGAATTTATTAAATGAGTTTAAATTTCATCATGGATATTACATTTGCATCATTAATTTTTGCATCTCGCACAATCCCTACAGATTTTGGATTAGTAGCTGCAGCTATCGCTGGAGCTGGAAGTTTGTTATTCATTGCTTTAAGATTTGTTCCTGATGCAAGTAATTAAATAACAGTAACCATCTACAAGAAAATATATCTTCATCTCAACTTTGTTTTGAAAATAGATTCAATTTATTTATCAACTAGATAATGAATAAATGGGTTTTGCTTGAACATAAAGTTTATTCTAATAAGTCTATAGATATTCATTATGATTTCCTTGTTGAAGATGGAATAGATTGTTTAACTTGGAAATTTTTAAAACTACCTTTATTAAATCAATCTTCTGTAGAAATTTATAAGCAGCCAAATCATAGACTTGTATGGCTATCAAGGATAGAACATGAACTTTCTGATAATAGAGGGTATGTAAAAAGAATAGATCATGGAATATTTAAAAACGTTTCTGATAAATTTGATTCTGAATATTATAAATTCATTTTGGATGGTGAACTTCTTTATGGTTTGTTTGAAATTTCCTCTAATTCTTGCCGATTGAGCAAAACTTATTAATATTCATTTATAAATAAACGTAATATTTATATTGAGAATTTTTGCTAATTAGTTATTCTTATTTAGTTATTGAGACTTGAGATTGGTACATATCAATCAGGTCGAGTTTGAAAATTTTAAATCTTTTGGGGGAAATGTAAAAATTCCTCTTGAAGAAGGTTTTACAGTGGTTACGGGTCCTAACGGTTCTGGGAAAAGTAACATTTTAGATGGAATTTTATTCTGCCTAGGTTTAGCTAATAGTAGAGGTATGAGGGCTGAAAGATTACCAGATCTAATAAATAACTCTAAAGTAAAAGAAGGTAAGTCATCAGAAACATCTGTATCGGTAAAATTTAATATTCAAGATTGGTCTCCTAGAGAGGATCTTCCTCCTTTGGAACTAGAAGAAGAAGAAATTGCTCTAAATAAAGGTCAAAAAGATTGGGTAGTTTCTAGAAAATTAAGGCTTATGCCAGGTGGTTCTTATGCTTCTACTTATACTTCAGATGGAAAACAATGTACCTTACAACAAATACAGAGAATATTAAGAGATATTAGTGTTGATCCTGAGGGCAGCAATGTTGTTATGCAGGGTGATGTAACAAGAATAGTATCAATGAATAATAAGGAGAGGAGAAATCTTATTGATGAATTAGCAGGAGTCGCACTTTTTGATACAAGAATAGAACAAACTAATTCAAAATTAAATGATGTTTTCGAAAGACAAGAAAGATGTGAAATTTTAGAAAATGAATTGCAATCTAGTAAGAATAAGCTTGAAAAAGAATGTGAAAAAGCAAAGCGATATAAAGAATTAAAGGCAAAACTACTACAAATAATGGAATTAGAGAAAGTTCTTATTTTTGAGAAACAAGTTAAGCATGTTGAATCTATTGAAAAAAAAGAAAGTGAAATTGAAAAAAATAAAATATTATTTAATAAACAAAAAGAATCTATTAGTAAAGAAATATCAGTCTTAGAAGATGCTTTGAAAATACTTGTTGATGAGCTTAAGGAGAAAGGAGAGGATACTTTGATAAAAGTGAATTCTGATATTGGAAGTATTAATTCTAGCCTGAGAGAACTTGATAGGATATCAATTTTGAATAAAGAAGAAGGTATTAAATTACAAAAGCAAAGAGATGAAATTGCAATTTCTAAGAGGAATATCGAGTCAGAAAAGATGAGACAAGAAAATTTTGATGATAATCTTTTAAATCAATTGAACTTGCAAATTGATGATCTCACTTTAAAACACAAACTATCCAGAAAAAAACTTTCTGATGCGGCTGGAGAATCTGGAGAATTCTCAAAACAAAGTATCAAATTAAATGCTGAGATTGAAAGTATAAAAAATCAAATTAATCCTTTGGAAATAAAAAAAAGGAAAATTGAAGAAGAAACTATTCAAAATAATATTCAAAAAGATGAGATATTGTCTCAGATTGACTCCTTAGACTTAGAAAAGCAGAAACTTTTTGAGGGAAATCAAAGAAAAAAAGAGACATTCGATACAAAGAATAAAAACTTGGCAAGTAATAGCTCAGAAATTAATTCTTTAAAAAATGAAATTGATTTATTAATTAAAACTAAATCAAGGCTAAACAATGAGCAATTAAGGCTTGAAAAGGATTTATCTAGATTCGAAAGCAGAAAGGAAGCTTTAAACGAATCTAGAGGTTCATATGCTCTCAGAATTCTCTTAGAAGCAGGCTTAGAGGGTATACATGGTTATGTAGCTCAACTTGGAGAAGTCAGTGAAAAAAATAGATATGCATTAGAAATTGCGGCTGGAAATAGATTAGGACAAATTGTTGTTGATAATGATCATATTGCTGCTAAAGCTATTGAAATCCTTAAAAAGAAGAAAGCGGGAAGATTAACTTTTTTACCTTTAAATAGAATTAAAAGTCAAAAAAAGAATTATACAATTTCAAGATTTGAAAATAACAGGGAGAATGGATTCATTGATAAAGCTATTAATTTAATTACTTTTGATGAAGTCTATTCAGATGTTTTTCGATATGTTTTTGGAGATACTTTGGTTTTTTCAGACTTATCTTCAGCTAGGTTATCTACACAAAAAAATAGGTTGGTTACCCTAAGTGGTGAATTATTAGAAGCAAGTGGTGCTATTACAGGAGGCAGCAAGTTAAATAAAGATTTGGCTTACAGGTTTGGAATTAATAATGATATTGATGATTCCAGTCCTATAAAAGAAAGATTATTAGTTATCGAGGAAGCTTTAAAAGAGTCAAATAATGATTTGATAATAAAAAATAATAGACTGAGTAAATTAAATTCTAACCGCAGTCAAATTATTGAGGATTGTGCATCATTTAATAAAGAAATAGAAGTAAATCAAGATTCTTTTAAGGCTATTTCGCAAAGAATTAAGGATTGTAAATTGAGATTAAATAAACTCGATACTGCTAATAATTTATTAATTAACGAGTCATATCATTTAAAAAATGAATTAGAGCCTTATCATGATAAATTTGATCAATTACAAACCATTCAAAAGGCAAATTATGAAAAAAATCAAAAATTATCATTAACAGCTTTTAATGACGATTTTAATAATCTTGATAAAAAACTTGAATTACTTATTAGGGAGAAAGATACATTACAAGATAAAAAGAATCAATTTGCTTTAAATAAAGAGCGTATCAATAATTCATTAAAAATTACTTTACTACAAGAAAAAAACTTGCAGGAATCTATTAAACAACTCGCAATTGCTCATAGTGAATGGATAGAAAAAAGAGATCAATTTAAAAAAGAGCTTTTAGATCTGGATAATCAAAAAAATTCTCTAGAGAAGGATTTAGGTTTATTAAGAAGGAAAAGAGATGAATTAAACTCTTCGATTTCAAATAAAAGGCAAGAATATAATAACTATTTGTTGAAGCTTGAATATCTTGAAAGGGATATGGATTCTCTTCAAGAAGAGATGAGGAGCGAGAAAATAAAATTAGAAAATTATAAAAAAGATCTACCTAATCCTTCTCCGCAGTTTGGAGAATATGAAGGGAAGAGTCTTGAATCTCTGCAATCAGAAATTTCGATAATAAATGCAAAATTACAAAGCTTAGAACCTGTGAATATGTTGGCTCTCGATGAACTAGAAGAATTAATTGAGAGATTAAATGGTTTGCAAGAAAAATTAGAAATTCTATCTAATGAAAGATCTGAATTATTGCTGAGAATAGAAACTGTATCTACGATGCGTCAGGAGGCTTTTATGCAAGCATTTTCAGAAGTTGATAAACATTTTAGAGAAATTTTTGCAAATTTATCTGATGGAGATGGATTTCTTCAACTTGAAAATCCTAATTCTCCTTTAGAAGGAGGATTAACTTTAGTGGCTCATCCTAAGGGAAAAAATGTCAGAAGATTAGCCTCTATGTCAGGTGGTGAAAAATCGTTAACTGCTTTAAGTTTTTTATTTGCTTTGCAAAAGTATAAACCTTCACCTTTTTATGCATTAGATGAGGTTGATAGTTTTTTAGATGGTATTAATGTTGAAAGGTTGTCAAAACTAATATCGAATCAGTCATCAAATGCTCAATTTATAGTCGTAAGTCATAGAAGGCCTATGATTAGTGCGTCTGAACGAACAATTGGGGTTGCGCAAGCAAGAGGTGCTAATACTCAAGTTCTTGGGTTACCAAATGCTGCATAAACACACTTTTTTAAATTTATACGTCAGAATGATAAAAAGAAATTTATGAGCTTGTCTAACACATCTGCTAATAAGAATCTCCCTAACTCGGTTCCTAGCGAACGTTTATGGTTAAGGTCAGAATTAATGGGAACACAAGTTATAACAACTGATACTGGGAGGCGGCTAGGCGTAGTTGGCGAAGTTGTTGTTGATATCGATAGAAGAGAGGTGGTCGCTTTGGGACTAAGAGATAATCCACTTACAAGATTTTTACCAGGATTGCCAAAATGGATGCCTTTAGAAAGTATAAAGCAAGTTGGAGATGTCATATTAGTTGACTCCCTTGATTCTTTGAGTGAAAGTTTTTCTCCAGAAAGATATGGGAAGGTAATTAACTGTCAAGTGATCACAGAATCTGGACAACTTTTAGGAAGAGTTCTTGGCTTCTCTTTTGATATTGAGACTGGTGATTTGATATCTCTTGTTATGGGTGCTGTTGGTGTTCCGCTTTTAGGTGAGGGAGTTTTAAGTACTTGGGAAATACCTGTTGAGGAAATTGTGAGTAGTGGTACCGATAGGATTATTGTTTATGAAGGTGCTGAAGAGAAATTGAAGCAACTAAGTAGTGGACTACTTGAAAAACTAGGAGTCGGGGGTTCTTCGTGGGATGAAAGGGAAGCAAATGGATACTCAGCAAATCTTGTACCTGTTGAGAATCAGTTACTTTCAGGTTCTGAATCAGAACAGCAAAACAATTTGGTCGAGGAATATGAAGAAGTTGCTGAACAAGAAGATTATGAAGATGATTATGAAGATGAACTTGAATATGTTGAAATTAAGGGTTCTGGAGAGGAAATAAACAATAAAAAAAAGCTATACCTGGATAATGATTATTCTGATCAGATTGAGAATCAAAATAGTGTTAATCAAATAGATGAAAAAAACAATATTGATTTTAAGCAAAAGAAACAATCAACTACTAATTTAGCTTCAAAAAGGCCAATTCAAAATGCAACTGAAACTTTAGATATTGAACCACTAGATGAACAAAATTTAGTTCAAGATAATAAAAAATCAGAAAAGTTTGAAATTGATGACCCCTGGTAATTGTTAAAGTTTTTTTATTGAATTAACAATAATAGAGGCAAGTGTTTTTGCAGCACCTTTTTCGCCTCTTTCTTTTTGTAGATTATCCTTAATAATTTTTAATTGATCTTTATTTTTAATAAGAAATAATACCTCTCTTGCAATTTTTATTGGCGAAATATTACCTATCCTTTCAGGAACAATCATTCTTTTAGCTTTAATATTTGGCCAAGCAAAAAACTTCTTTCTTTTAAAATAGAAATTTTTAATTATAAAAGTTAGAAATCTATTTATGAATGAAATTTTGCCAATTACTCCAAAAATACCATCCCAGGCATTCATCATATTTAAATGTTGAGTTGGCAGAACAACTAACATTGGAAGACTAATTGCTGCTAATTCAGCAGTATTTGCTCCAACAGTTGTAATTGCAAGATCACATTCTTTTAATATTTCATAGCAAGGATGTTTCTTGATTAGATAAATCTTTGTATTTTTTGATGTTTCAATTACATAATCAAAACGAGAGTCTTTGAAGTTTTTAATTGTTTTGATTTTTGATGAGTAATATTTAGTAATTGGATTTTTGTTGCTTTGAAAAAATAAATATTCACTTTTATCAGTAGTTGGGGCAATGGGAATTATAAAATTTATATTTTGATTTTCTTCAGCGATATGATCTGCAACTTCTAAGAAGAAAGGAATTCCAACAGAAAGCTTTGCTTTCTTAGAACCAGGCAACAATGCAATGTAGTGTTTTTCTTTATTTCTAAATGTTATTTCGCTATTAAGTTTGATATCTGCCATCAAATCGCCAATTACTCTACATTTATATTTATATCTTTTAGGTATTAGCTCTTTTACTTTTACATTCATAGCAGCAATTTTATTGGTCCATTTCGGCCATCGCGCAACCCATTCAGCATATGTGATATTTAAATAACCTAATCTTTTAGCTAATAAAATGCTCCAAAATTGATCCCCACCAAGGAAAATAACCACCCCTTTTTTTGGCCAATTAGCAAAAGAATGCGGATTTATTAATAATTTCCAAAAACTTTTGGATTTTGTAATTAATTCGAATTTATTCCATGAATTTGCAACTAAAAATTCTTTACCAGTGGCATTTGGGCAAGGAACAAGGACTAACCTAAGAGTGAAATCTTGTTTATCGTCATCAAATAGTGATTTATTTATTTCGTTAAGCTCATCCACTACAGGATTTACCCATGTAGTTAATTCACCAGGGCCATTGGAAATTATAACTACTGCAACTGATTTTTTTTTCATTGCAGTTAAACCAGAATACATTAAATGCGGACGGCGAGACTTGAACTCGCAAGGCCTAAGCCACACGCTCCTTAGACGTGCGCGTCTACCAATTCCGCCACGTCCGCAAAGGGTTTTCAGCAACCTGAGGATGCCTGAACCTTAAAAATATCATACATTATTGGCTGAAATAAGAATGTAGTTCGAAAAGAGTTTTTTTGAATATGATTAATAATTTTTCTATTGCATAAAACAAATATTTATACATATATAACGGTCTAGGTTGTATTGTAAAAAATGTCCTCTGATCACTAAAAAATTTTGTTGAATACTTTGGCAAATAATTTTTTATTTTAAGTCATTTCATTTCTTCAATTTTATTTTCATAATGGTTGAAAAAGTTTTAATTGCTAATCGTGGAGAAATAGCTTTACGAATTGTCAGAAGTTGTAGAGAACTTGGTATTGCAACCGTTGCAGTTTTTAGCACTGTAGATAAAAAAGCATTGCATGTTCAGCTTGCTGATGAGGCAGTTTGCGTAGGAGATTCATTAAGTAATAAGAGTTATTTAAATATTCCAAATATACTTGCTGCTGCTACATCGAGAGGAGTTGATGCAATTCATCCTGGTTATGGATTTCTTGCGGAAAATGATAAATTTGCTGAGATGTGTAACGATCACGGCATAGTTTTTATTGGCCCATCTCCTAAAGCTATTAGATCTATGGGAGATAAATCTACAGCTAAAGAAACTATGGAAGCAGTTGGAGTTCCAACAGTACCTGGCAGTAAAGGCTTGCTATCAAATGTTGATGAGGCTTATAAATTGGCATATGATATCGGCTACCCGGTAATTATTAAAGCGACTGCTGGAGGAGGTGGAAGAGGTATGCGGTTGGTTGAAAACTCTGATAATCTTGAAAAAATGTTTAAAGCAGCCCAAGGCGAAGCAGAAGCAGCATTTGGTAATGATGGTTTATACATGGAGAAATTTATAAAGAAGCCAAGACATGTAGAAATTCAAATTTTGGCCGACAGGTCGGGAAATGTTGTTCATTTAGGCGAGCGAGATTGTTCAGTTCAAAGAAGACATCAGAAGTTACTAGAAGAGTCTCCTAGTCCTGCAATTAACACTGAGCTAAGAAAAAAAATGGGAAACGCAGCTATTGCTGCTGCAAAAAGTATCGGATACGAAGGAGCGGGGACAGTTGAATTTTTAGTTGATGATGATGATAATTTTTATTTTATGGAGATGAATACTAGGATTCAAGTTGAACATCCTGTTACTGAAATGGTTACGGGAGTTGATTTAATAGCTGAGCAAATTAAAATCGCAAGCGGAGCAAACTTGGAATTTAATCAGGATGATATCCATTTAAACGGTCATGCCATTGAATGTAGAATCAATGCTGAAGATCCTTCTCACAATTTCCGACCATCGCCTGGAAAAATAACTGGGTGGCTTCCTCCTGGTGGCCCTGGTGTAAGGGTTGATAGTCATGTTTATACGGGCTACGAAATACCTCCCTTCTATGACTCATTAATTGGTAAATTAATTGTCTGGGGAAAAGATCGTAATACTGCAATTAAACGTATGAATAGGGCTTTAAATGAATGTGCAGTAACTGGTATTCCTACAACAATTAACTTTCATCTAACCTTACTGAACAAATCTAAATTTAAGCAGGGTAAGATTCATACTAAATATGTAGAAGAAGAATTGTTGCCGAATTACTGAGAAATAATTAAATGATTTCTATGAAATATGTGTATGCAATGCAAGTTTTATAAGACCTTGCTGACCGACTAAAATTTCTCTTAAAAAACTTATAACTCCTATCCAAATTACTGGTCCAACATCAACGCCTCCAATAGGAGGAATTAGTTTTCTTGTTAAATTAAGGATAGAGCTTGATGGTATTGAAATTAATAACCAAAAACCTTTACTTAAATCAATTTTTGGGTACCAAGTAAGTATTAATCTTATTAGAAAAACTATAGTTAGATATGAAAGAGAAATTCCTAAACTAATATCTAAAATTTGAAGAGAGTTTATAAGCAAGAAATCACAATTATTTAACTCATCTTAATAAATAACCCATTGAAACGTCTTTAATTCGTATTATAAATTGAGAATTTAATATTTAAAAAGTGTTTCAAATCTCAAATTTATTACTAGCCGCAGATTTTTCTGCTGAAGTTGCAAATAATTCAGCAGTTGGAATGATAGGTAGTTTTATTGCTGCTGCCTTACTTATCGTTATTCCAGCCACTGCATTTTTGATTTTTGTTAGCCAGAAAGATTCCCTCGATCGTACTTCTACAGGAAGACGCTAGTTTTTGTAGAAGTTTTAAGTACACTATATATAGGGGATATAAGTAACCCTTTTAAAAATAAATTTTTGGAGAAAGAATGTGGTCAATGCTAGTCTCAATTGGGCCAGTATTGTTGGTATAGTTCTCGCCGTATGTGGAGGAGGCCTTTATTTCTTGAGATCCTTTAAGCCTGCCTTGGCAAGGGATTATGATGTTTTCTTCGCAGCAATTGGACTTTTGTGTGGAGGAATATTATTTTTTCAAGGTTGGAGATTAGATCCTATCCTTCAGTTTGGTCAGTTTTTACTTGCAGGAACTACAGTTTTTTTCGCATATGAAAGTGTGCGATTGAGGGGAGTTGCTACTGATCAAGCCAGAAGATCATCTTATTTTGATGATGATCCTATTTCTGATGGTCCCAGAAATTCTAGAGGCCGATTTAATGACGATTATGATAGGTTTGAAGAATCTGAAAGACCATCCAGAAGATTTAAACCTCAAGAAGATGAATTTGAAGAAGACTATATGGAGGGGAGATCTCGTAGAAGGAATGTTTCAAGAGCGATACCCTCTGCTGCAGTAAGTAGAAGTAAGCCATCTACAAGGGAAATAAGACAGTTTGAAAATGACGAACCTATAAGAAGGAGAAGACCGACTGCTGAGGATAGAAATAGTCAACAACCAGAAACAAATAACTTTGGTGCGAGAAGAAATTTATCTCGTGATGAAGTTAAAACAGGGTCTAGGCCCAGAATGAATCGTACAGTTTCTAGACAAGATAATATCTCTGCTCCTAGTGATTCTTCTCCATTGAGAAAGAAACCTACTAGATCCTCTATTAGGCAGCAAACTTCAACAACTCAAGTAGAAGATGCTTCATTTAAAGATGCTAATCAAGCCAAAAAACCACGTGAGACTCGTAGAGTGAGCTCTTCAACTAGATCAAGTTCAAAAAATCAAAATAGTAGATATAACGTAGGAACAAATAAGAAGAAACCAAGAGATAATAGTTCTAGATTTGATGATTAATTATAAGATTCCTGCCCATTTTAAAAATGATTGTTTACTAAATAATTCAATCAACACTATTGCTAGGAAGCCAATCATTGCAAATCTTCCATTAGTTATTTCAGAATAACTACTCCATCCGAATTTATATTCATCTTTATTTTCTATAGATTTTTCATCTAATGTATTGTCTTCAATTTGTCCTTTGATCTGATTCGGATCTTCTTGCTCTTCTATAAAACTCTCATTCCCTAAATTAGTGACTTCTGAGTTAGTTTGTTCTTCTTTAGAATTCATTTTTTTTGTTAATCCTTAAAATTATACTTATCAGAAGTCAATAATTTCCAGTCTCCTTGTCCATTTAATTCTAAAATATTTTCGTGAAAATCTTTTAAACTAGGTCTATGTCCAACACTTATCAGAGAAAGTTCTCGTTCCTTTAGTAAACTATATAGTTTTTTTTCAGTGTTAATATCTAAAGCACTTGTTGCTTCATCAAGTACTGCAAATCTTGGAGAATTTAGTAAGAGTCTTGCAAAAGCCAATCTTTGTTGCTCGCCTAGGGAAAGAATTCGTGGCCAATCTTGTTTGATATCAAGATTAGGATACCTATCCACTAAGGTTTTTAAATTTACTTCATGTAGTACAGAAGTAAGATGATCATCACTGAATTTCTTAACTTCGGTGGGGTAACATAATTGTTCTCTTAAAGAACCAAGTAACATATATGGTTTTTGAGGTATGAATAATAATTCCCCAATTTTTGGTTTTTTAACTACTCCCTGATCGGGTTCCCATAAACCACTAATCATTCTTAGTAAAGATGTTTTTCCGCACCCAGATGGTCCTACAACCAAAAGTGATTGATTATTGGCGATGCTTAAATTTAAATTTTTAATGATTGTTTTATTAGATCCTGGAGGACAAAGGTCAGCGTTATTAATAAGAATTGAGGGATAATCTGAAATAACGTTTTGATTGCTTGTTGGGTTTGTTTGACTAATGGATTCAACTTTTGATTGGAAGCCTTCTAATCTACCAATACCAGCAGTAAATTTTGCAAGTTCTTCGATTTGATTAACAATGAAAAATAACGAACCTTCAACCATTCCAAATGCAAAGCTAGCCTGAATAAAGCGTCCATAATCAATATCACCTTTGAAGTAAGGTATTGCCATTATTAAATATGGAAAGAAATTTCCAGCATAATTAATGGATCTTCTCATGACGTCTATTATTACTCTCCATATAATCAGTAAATTAAAGTTTCTCACCACTTCTCCTAAGCGTCTTTCAGTTTCACTTCGTTCAGGATTCTCCCCAGAGTAAAAGGCTATTGATTCAGCATTATCTCTAATATGTACTAAGCCGTATCGAAAATCTGCTTCATATCTGAGTTGATCAAAGTCAATCTTTACAAGATTTTTTCCAGCAATTAAAAGGATAGAAGTTGCAAATGTAGCGTAACCAAATAAAGAGAAAGTAAGTGTTGTACTAATACTCCATAAAATAAGAATATTAAGTGAAAATGTTAGTAGGGCATCAAAAATACCTAATGTGAAAGAGAGACTTTGTCCGGTAAAAGCTCGAGTATCATCTGTGATTCTTTGATCAGGATTATCTACATCGGTTTGTTCTTCATCATTGGGATTTAATTGGTAATAAGCTTTATTGGTCATATAATCTTTGACTAAACTTTTTGAAAGCCATTCTCTCCAAATTATTCCTAACTTATATGTAAAAAATATTTGGGAAACACGTATTGGTAGAGCTACAGCGAAACAACAAGCGTAAATCCCCAAAATCCGATAAAATCCATCTTCTTGTTTTTCTACTAAAGCATTTGTTAAATCTCTTGCAATAAATCCAATACCTGCGTTTATTCCGTTTACAGCTAGAAGCATTAATACAATTATCGCAAGGAATAACCAATGTAACCATCTACGATTTTTTAATTGACGTCTTAAGCTAAAAAAGCTCCCTGATCCAATTAGAAATAAGGCAGAGAAAAGTAATCCCCAACTACCAGCCCAAATTGAATTGACAGTACTTACTACACCTCCGAAATACTTTTCAAGAAAAATTGGTTGAAAGCTTTCAAAAAAACTGATTATCCCTGTAAGACCAACAAGTACTACTCCACCAACACAAAATAAAAGAGAAATCAAAAGCCATATGAATTGAAATCCATTACATTGATCTATAGGAAGAAAAAATGGCTGAGATAGCTTTCTTAATTTTTGTAATTGGTACAATATTTTGGATTTATTATTAACTGTTTTATTCATTACTCGACAAGTTTTATAAGGAAAATTATAACTTTTAGCAGTCTATTGACCAAAGCCAATAAATGAAAGTACCCAGTCAGGTAAATTTAAGTAATTCAAGATTGTTGTATCAAATTTATGAACTACTGGAAAAGATTTATCTAATACCCACCATAAAAGAAAAGGTAGATTAAATAAAATTTGTAATTGCCATTTATAAGTTAAAACTCTCCAAATTTTTATTAACTTAGTTTTGAGTGAATCGTCTAGCTCTTCCCAATTTTTTGATATCAAATTGAATAAATTTTTGGATTCTGTATTTAAGGAATCTGGGGTATTCATTGTGTTTTTTCTTTATTTATAACCTAAAAACATTTCTTTCGAGAGTTTTAACCTGGGGGCCAATGCATTTTTCTTCCAGATAAAAAATGAATATGTAAATGAAAAACTGTTTGTCCCGATTCTGCTCCAGTATTAATTACTGTTCTCCAATTAGTTAGATTTTTTGCTTTAGATATTGTGCTACCAACAAAAAGTAAATGCCCTAATAAATTTGCATCTTCTTCAATACAATCTAATAAACTAATAATTGGCTTTTTTGGAATCACTAAAAAATGTACTGGTGCTTGCGCTTGGATATCATTAAACGCAATACAAAAATCATCTTCATAAAGCTTATCGCAGGGTATTTCTTCATTAATTATTTTTTGAAATATTGTAGTTTCAGTCATTAGATTAATTAATAGAAATTACGTCTTTTTCGTTGAACCCTTCCTTTATAAGTTCTTTGTTCAAATCATCTTTTGATGTAACTCTATCAACAAATAATATTCCGTTTAAGTGATCCATTTCGTGTTGAATACACCTCGCCAGAAGTCCATCTGCTTTCATTTTACGTGGTCTCCCCATTTCATCTCTAAATTTTAATTTTATAGTTGAAGGTCTTACTACATTCAAATATACGCCAGGTATACTTAAGCAGCCTTCTTCGTATGAATTAAGGGTTGTTCCAAAGTCTGTAATTTCTGGATTGATTAATATTAGAGGTGCTGCTGCTGAATCTTCAAAATTTACATCTATAACAAGAAGCTCTTTGTTGATACCAATTTGAGGTGCTGCAAGTCCGATTCCTTTAGCTGCGTACATGCTTTGAAGCATTTCTCTCGCAAGTTTTCTAATCGATTCGTCAACCTTAATTATTCTTTTGGAATTTTGCCTTAATACATCATCACCAAGTTTATAAATATCTAAGGATGGCTTATCTGTTTGTTCTTTTGCAATTTTTTCTGAGCTTCCATTTGTTCTTGACTTTTTTGCAAGTTGTGAAAAATGGTTTGCCACGTTAAAAAAGTTTTTAAATAATAGTTTAGCTATAAAAATACTAGCACTTTAATTTACTTTCTTTATATTTTTTTAAATGAGTAATGATGATAAGTTAAAAGTTAGGCAAACTGAATTTAAAAAAAATGCTTTCAAGGAATTAACTATTATTAGGGATACCATTTTTTGGATTGATGTTGTTGGTGAAGGTCAAAATGAAAATGCCATTTTTGCAAGACCATTTAATGTCAAAGAAGCTATTCCCCAGCAATTAACAAGTAAAAAATATAATATTAAAAATAATTTTCATGGATATGGTGGTAAATCTTATAAATGTATAAATTTTAAAAATAATTTTTATTTGATATGGATAGATCAGATTACCAAGGCAGTATGGTTTCAAATTTTCAAAGAGGCAGCGTCATCTGATAGAAGCCAAAATAAATATCTCGTTTCAGTTCAAGAACCTAATCAACTATCTAAATCAATTGATGGAAATTTTGATTCTTCATTTATCATCTCTGAAAAAAATTTATTGTATGGAATTTGCGAAATAAAAAATAGGGATTATTTATTTTCTTTAAATTTAAAAAAAACTAAACAAGATATTCATCGAATTAAAAAATTTAAAAATTTTGCTGGTGAATTATCTTCTAATAGATCTGCAAACTTACTGTCCTGGATAGAGTGGGATTCTCCATATATGCCCTGGGAGAAAAATGAGCTGTTTTTTGCTCAAATAGATCAATATGGTGAGATACAAAAAATAAAAAAATTCTCAAATAAGCTGATAAATTCCCAAAAAAATGTTTCTTTTTTTCAACCCTATTGGATAAGTGAAACAAATTTGGTTTGTTCTGAAGATAGTTCTGGATGGTGGAACTTGTTGTTTTTAGATGTTAGTGAAATTGAGAATATTTTTATTAAGAAAAGAGTAGAGAGAAATTTGATTGAATATGGAGCACCACAATGGGTCACTGGAATAACATTTTTTTCAGGGAATAAAAAAAATTTATT
>CACHEM010000006.1 GCA_902578845.1 uncultured Prochlorococcus sp. | reverse complement strand
TTTATTAATTATGAATTTTTTCATCCTACATTTCTCTATGAGTCATTGTGGAATCTTTTGATTTTCATAGTCCTTATTATTACCTTTAATAAACAAAATAAAACAGATTTTTTCAGGCCTGGCTTTATTAGCTGTCTTTATTTAATAAATTATAGCTTTGGACGATTCTGGATTGAAGGTTTAAGAACTGACCCACTATGCATTGGTGGACTTCCACCTTTCTGTGATGGCGGTATAAGAATGGCGCAATTTATAAGTATTTTTCTATTTTCTTCTGGATTAATTGGAATATTTTTTTTAAGATTGAGAACATATAGTGGGAAAAATAGAAAGAATGGATAACAAAATATCCTTTATTGGTGTTGGTCCAGGCGATCCAGAATTATTAACTTTAAAAGCATTAAAAAAGATAAAAATTGCAGATGTCATTATTTGGACTGATTCTCTAATTCCTGAAAAGATTTTAGATTCTGCTAAAGAAGGTTCTGAAAAAATAAAAACGAGTTCACTTAACTTAGAGCAAATCACCTCAATTATGATAGAAAAATTTCAGGCAGGGAAAACTGTTGTAAGGTTGCATGATGGAGACCCTTGCCTTTTTGGAGCAATTAGAGAGCAAATCGAAATTTTAAAAAACGAAAAAATTGAAATCGAGGTTGTTCCTGGAGTAAGTGCTTTTCAAGTTGCTGCAGCATATCATGAAGCTGAGTTAACCATCCCTGACGTAACGCAAACAATAATTTTAACTAGAGCAGGAGGTCGAACAGGGATGCCCGAAAAAGAATCTCTGAAAGATCTTGCGAAACACAATTCCTCTATATGTCTATATCTAAGTGCTAGGCATGTGAAAAGGTCTCAAGAAACTTTACTAGAGTTTTACCCTCCAGAGACTAAAGTGATTGTTGGATTTAGAGTATCTTGGGATGATGGATGGACATCATTAATAGAATTAAAAGATATGGAAAAATTTTCTATTGAGAAAAAACTAATTAGAACAACCATTTACATAATTAGCCCAGCAATTAGTAATTCTCAAAAAAGATCTAATCTTTATAATCCATCTTATAAGCATCTCTTTAGGAATAAATAATCTTAAAGTTGATAGAAAAATATTAATTACTATAATTAGTAAAAATTTATCTGCTTTGAAAGAAATAAAATCTGTTTCGGGAATCAACAATAAAGGAGGAGATTCCTCTTTAAAGAGAATCGGAAATTTCATTAAAGAGGCTAGGTTAAGTAAGAACCAATCAATTGAAGAATTGGCTTCTGATTTAAAAATTGGAGCTCATCAACTTGAAGCCATAGAGGAAGGTAACGAAGAAAAACTACCTGAAAAAGTATTTATCAAAGCAATGATTAGACGGATTTCACAGAAGCTAAAACTTGATACAGAATTTTTAATGGATGAATTCAAGACAGAGAGGAAAGAAGTGAAAGTTGAAGAAATAGTTGAAGAAGTTTCCAAAAAAAATTATAAATCTAGGCAATCTAAGAATTTTAATCCACTAGGATTCCTAATATTTATTTTAATTTCAGGCTTTCTCGGACTAATCGCCTCATCCTTAATTTTCAATTTATTTTCAGATTCTTCTCAGAATCAAACTCCAAAACAAGAACTTATAAAAAAAACTAAATAACTTTTAAATCCAAATTCTTTAGTTCTTTTATTACATTGCGGCATAATCCTAAGTTCCATTTTTCAAGAAGAAGATCATGGTTTCTATTTAAAGGGATAAGTTGAAATGTAAGATTATTTTCCTGCAATCTTATTTGAACTGAGGAGATCACCTTGTCAGGTCTTTGATCAAGAGCTGCTGCTAGTCTCAGGATTAATGACATTTCAAGAACTAATGTTTTATCTTCTTTGGATATTATATTTTGCCAAGACTCATGTCTTTTCTTGGGTAAAGTCTTTCTATGGTACCTAGCAATTGAAGCAATAATATTTGTTTCTGATTCAGAATATCCCAACAACTCACAATTTTTTATTAAGTACCAAGAGTGTTTGTGATATGAACCAACATTCACGTATTTCCCACAATTATAAAGATTAGAAGCTGCCCAAAGAAGTTCTTTAGCTTTAGGTTCATTGTCGCTATGAAAGATATTTTTAGTCTGATCGTAGATTTGAAAGGCAATATCGATAACTTTCTCAGCTCTTGTACTATCTACGCCAAACTTTCTGGCCTGATGAATTATGGTTGTTTTTCTAATATTGCTTTGAATATTTAACTCGTTTTTTATTATCCCTTTACGAAGCATCCAATTAACAACTAAACCCTCTCTAAGCGCCCTCTCACTTATAGTTAATTCATTAAAGTTCAACATCTCCATTGCGGTGTTTAATATCAATGCTCCTGGAACAATTATTTCTGATCTTCTCTCACTTAATGAAGGTATTTTCTTGATTTCCGAAACTGGCAATTTAATTAGTTTTTCCAATACATTCTGTAAACTTTCCCTTTTGAATTTATAACCATGCAACTTTTGTTTTGATTCTCCTAAATCATCTGAAATCAAATTTCCTAATGAGGTTGCAGTGCCACTCGTTGCAATCATAGATAAAGGCTTATCACCCTTAGATCTGCTCATTATTTTTCGAACGGATGGTTCTAAAGATCCTTTAATAAAAGTTGTTAGAAAACTCATTCTTTCTGAATTTAAAGACTCTTTATTTAAAAAATCATTCTTAAGTCTTACCGCACCAATTCTCGAACTTGTAAGAGCTATTGCATCTTTTTTATCTGCAAGTATTAATTCTGTAGAGCCTCCTCCAATATCTATGATTACAAAAGTCTGATCTTCAAAAGCCATACCAGAAAGAACACCAAGATAAATTAATCTGGCTTCCTCAGAACCACTTATCATTTCTATTTGAATATCAGTTTCATCAAGAACTCTTCTAATTAAATCTTGACCGTTTGGAGCTTCCCTAACTGCACTTGTTGCTGCTGTTACTATTTGTTTTACTCCATTACTTTTACAATATTCCTTAAATCGCTTAAGAGTAACTAATGCTCTTTGGATTGATTCTTCAGTAAGATTCCCCTCCTCATCTCTTTCTCCAAGACGAGTGGTTGATTTATCGGTGAATTTTATTGAAAATGATTTTAATTCTAGATTAATTTCTGCTACCAAGAGATGTGTAGAGTTAGTTCCTATATCGATCGAAGCTACTAAAATTTGCTTTTCTGGGGAATATCTTAAATCTTGTTTCTTTATCATTTCTTTTTATAAGATGCAGATATCTTTAATCCATTAATAAATATACCCAAGATTGATTATTAATTAATAGAAATCATTTAATCCTAGTAAGATTATTTAAAGTTATGAAATATACAATAGGTTATATGCAGAATAAAAATCGACAAATTAAATTAAGTCCTTTTTTTGAATTATTAAGGTGGAATAAGCCGACTGGAAGAATGATCTTACTTATACCTGCTGGGTGGAGTTTATATTTAACTCCTGGTGCTAATCCAACATTTTTAATGTTGTTTAGAATAATCCTTGGAGGTTTATTAGTAAGTGGATTAGGCTGCGTAATTAATGATATTTGGGATAAAAAAATTGATCAAAAAGTTATTAGGACAAAAAATAGACCTCTAGCCTCAAATAAAATCAGTCTTAAAACGGCTTATTCAATTCTTTTCATTCTAATTTTATGTAGTTTCTTTTTAACTTTGTCACTACCTCAACATGGCAGGATCCTTTCAATTTCACTTGCTTTTTTAGCTTTGCCTATTATTTTAATTTATCCTTCTGCTAAAAGATGGTTTAAATATCCTCAATTAATATTATCCATATGCTGGGGTTTTGCTGTCTTAATTCCCTGGGCCGCTAATGAAGGCAATTTAAATAGTCTTGTTTTATTGTTTTGCTGGCTAGCTACTATTTTTTGGACTTTTGGCTTTGACACGATTTATGCTTTAGCAGATAAAAAATATGATATCAAAATTGGAATAAATAGTTCTGCTGTTAACCTCCAGAACTATACAAAAGTAACTATTCAAATTTGTTATTTTTTAACTTCTATTTTTCTCGCATTATGCGGATTTATTAACCAAATGGATTTTATTTTTTGGCCAATTTGGCTTACAACGGCAATCTTAATGCAGCGAGATATACTAAAAGTATTTCCTGAGGAAAAACAATCAATAAAAAATATTGGGAATCACTTCAAAAATCAATCAATTTATGGAGGAGTCCTTTTATTAGGAATTATTATTGCCTCATAAATTCTAAATATGGTTTCCAGATTAAAAAAAGGTGATCTAATAGATATTTTAGCTCCAGGCTCCTTTATTGATGAAGAGGAAAATTTTCAAAAAGGGATAGAAATTTTAAAAAACTGGGGCTTGGAAATTAATGTAAATAATTCCCTGTCAAAAAAATTTGGTTATTTTGCAGGTGATGATTCTACTAGATTTGAAGAACTGGAAAAAGCACAAAATAGTAAGCTAATCATTTTTGCAAAAGGGGGTTGGGGTTCAGCAAGACTATTAGAAAAAGAACCTTTTTGGCAACATGGTTTAATGCTTGGATTCTCAGATACATGTTCTTTATTACTATCAAAATATTCTCAAGGATTTATAGGTTCTATTCACGGGCCTATGGTTACCGGCCTTTTCAAAGAGCCAGAGTGGAGTCTTGAGAGATTAAGAAATTTACTTTTTGAGGGATATGTTGAGGACATAAGAGGAATTCCTTTAAGAGGTGGAAAAGCTAAAGGAGAAATTATCGTTTCTAACTTAACTATTGCCACTTTTTTAATTGGTACTACTCACTTTCCAGATTGCAAAGGGAAAATAATAATTTTTGAAGATATTAATGAAGATATTTATAAAATTGATCGCATGTTGACTTACCTAAGGATGACTAAAACACTTACTAAAATTGCGGGTATTGGATTCGGAAGTTTTTCTGATGATTCCTGCGAACTTGAATGGAAAGATTTACT
Organism: uncultured Prochlorococcus sp.; assembly: GCA_902578845.1. Next base: position 48,836 of record CACHEM010000006.1, on the reverse strand, counting down.
AAAAAACTGCATTATTGAAAGACTCCAAGAGTTTGATTTTCCTATTCTTTTTGACCTTCCAATAGGCCACATATCGGGAAATGCTTGCATTCCTTTAGGATACGAAGCCACCTTAAATGGTGATGATGGAATTCTTAGTATCAATACACATTTTTAACTAGAGGTTCTTCACAAAAAGTTTTGCTATTTTCAAATCGATAGGGGATGTAATCTTTATATTTGAATAAGTTCCTTCAATAATCTTCACTTTCCAATTAAGCATTTCGAATAGTGAGGCATCATCTGTGACTTTCCATTTTTTATCAATTGCCATCTTATGAGCTTTTTTTAATCTATCTACTAAAAAGCCCTGAGGAGTTTGCGCTGCCCATAAATAATTTCTATCTGGTGTTTCTTTAATAAAACCTTCATTATCAACAATCTTTATTGTGTCAGTTACCTTAGTAGCCAAAATTACAGCTTCATTTTCATCTAATTGCTTGGCACAAAGGTCTATCAATTCAGGATTAATTAGACATCTAGCACCATCATGTATTAAAACTTTTTTAGCATCTTTTGGTAACGCTTTTAAACCATTAAAAACTGACTTTTGTCTGGTGTCACCACCATTAATCCAATGAACTTTTTGGGCAAAATCCTTTGCTGAATTTAATAATAAATTTTTATCTTTCGGTTGCCCAATTATTCCAACCCAGTTTGTTGAGCTTGCAGAAAATACAGATTTGAGTGTCCAATAAATCAAAGACTCTCCCTCTAGTTCAATAAGTAATTTATTTTTTCCAGCTTTCATTCTGCTACCACTTCCTGCAGCTGGTATTAAAAAGTGCACAATAAAAGGACTTAATATTTTCTAGACAATTATAAATAAAAGCAATATCTTTACACAAATAGTACTACGATTGAAAATTATAAAATTTCATAATGTCCAATAAAGATTCATTATCAGGCAAAGTTGCTTTAATCACTGGAGCTAGCAGAGGAATTGGTAAAGAAATTGCTTTAGAACTAAGCCGCTTAGGAGCAGAAGTTTTTATTAATTACTCTTCTTCTGATGAAAAAGCTGAAGAAGTTGTAAATTCAATAAAAAATTCGGGAGGTAAAGCTCATAAATTAAAATTTGATGTATCAAGAGAGGATTCTGTCAGTTCAGCTTTTGAAGAAATCATAAAAATTACTGGCTCCATTGATATTCTTATTAACAATGCAGGTATTACTAGAGATGGACTATTGATGAGAATGAAATCGGAACAATGGGACGATGTATTAAATACAAACTTAAAAGGGGTTTTTCTTTGTACAAAATATGCTTCAAAATTTATGATGAAAAAAAGAAGTGGTAGTATTGTAAATATTTCATCTGTTGTTGGAATAATTGGTAATCCCGGTCAAGCAAATTATTCTGCAGCTAAAGCTGGAGTTATTGGATTCACCAAAACTTGTGCTAAAGAATTTGCTTCAAGAGGTATAAACGTAAATGCGATAGCTCCAGGCTTTATAGAAACAGAAATGACTGAAAAACTTAATACTGAAGAGATACTTAAAGTTATCCCTTTAGGGAAATTAGGAAGTTGTACTCAAATTGCAAACTTAGTGTCATTCTTAGTGTCAAGTAATGCTGGAAGTTATATTACAGGGCAAACAATAAGTATAGACGGAGGTATGAGTATTTAATTATGTACTTTCATAAGGCTGGCCCAATTCATCTCTTAACCTCCTAATTTTCTGTAAAAGTTTAAGTCTTCGACTTCTAGCAGTTAATGTCAAGAAAAATCTCAAAGGAAAATATATTAATGTCATAGCAATAGCGAAGATTGCGGTAAGAGTAAAAATAAGATTATTTGTTTCTTCCATAACTTAAAGATACTCTTATTTGAGTTAATTTGTATGTCTCATGAAAAGAAATTCGGCTTTCCCCACTTAATTAAATATCCCTTAAAAATGATTCTATGGGAGATTAGAATAAGATTAAAGATCGAGTAAACATGGCTAAACAGTTAAGTTTTTCAAATGAATCAAGAGAAGCGCTAGAAAAAGGTGTGAATTTTGTAGCTAATGCAGTAAAGGTTACTATTGGGCCAAAAGCAAAAAACGTTGTAATAGAAAAGAAATTTGGTTCGCCGGATATAGTAAGAGATGGATCTACAGTTGCTAAAGAGATCGAGATTGAAAACCCTATTTCTAATTTAGGTGCGAAATTAATAGAACAAGTTGCATCCAAGACAAAAGAGAGCGCTGGTGATGGGACTACAACAGCAACCATTTTGACTCAGAAGATGGTTCAGGAGGGATTAAAAAATATTGCTTCTGGTGCCAACCCTATGGAGTTAAAAAAAGGTATGGAGGCAGGCCTAGCTTTTGTCTTAGAAAAATTAAGTTCCAAAAGTATTTCATTAAGTGGTTCTGATATCCAAAAAGTTGCAACAGTTAGTGCTGGAGGTGATGAAGAAATTGGATCTATAATTTCGAAAGCAATGGATATTGTTACTTCAGATGGTGTAATAACTGTTGAAGAATCTCAATCATTAGAAACAGAATTAGATATAACTGAAGGAATGTCTTTTGATAGAGGTTATAGTTCTCCATATTTCATAACAGACCAAGAAAGACAAGTTTGTGAACTTGAAAACCCTAAAATATTAATAACTGATCAAAAAATCTCAACTTTAGTTGATCTAGTTCCAATACTTGAAGAAATTCAAAAGATAGGCTCACCTTTTCTAATTCTTGCTGAAGATATCGAAGGAGAGGCTTTAACCACTCTGGTTTTGAATAAGAATAGTGGGGTTTTAAATGTAGCTTCCGTGAGAGCTCCGCTATTTGGTGAGAGAAGAAAAGCTGCCCTTGAAGATATTGCAATTCTTACAGGGGCTAAGTTAATTAGCGAAGATAAATCGATGACACTTGATAAAGTATCGATTAATGATTTAGGTAAAGCAAAAAAAATAACTATCACAAAAGATAAAACTACAATAGTTGCCTTCGAAGACACTAAAGATTTAGTTAAAGCGCGAGTAGAGAAATTAAAGAGGGAAGTTAATATAACTGAATCTGAGTATGATCAGGATAAAATCAATGAAAGGATAGCCAAACTCGCCGGAGGAGTAGCTCTTATCAAAGTAGGAGCTGCTACAGAAACAGAGATGAAGTATAAAAAGTTGAGAATCGAAGATTCCCTTAATGCTACGAAAGCTGCCATTGAAGAGGGTGTTGTTTCTGGAGGAGGACAAACTTTAATTGAAATATCAGATGACCTTTTAAATTTAAGTGAATCATCTTCAGATGATTTAAGAACAGGGATAAATATAGTAAAAGAAGCCCTTTTGGAACCCACCAAACAAATAGTAAAAAATGCTGGTTTTAATGGAGATGTAGTTGTCGCTGAAATTAAAAGACTTAACAAAGGCTTTAATGCTAATTCAGGAAAATATGAGGATTTAAAAGATTCAGGAATATTAGATCCAACCAAAGTAATAAGATTAGCTCTTCAAGATTCAGTATCTATTGCAGCTATGCTCCTCACAACAGAAGTTGCGATGGCCGACATTCCAGAGCCTGAACCCGCGACCACTGGAGGACCAGGTGAAGATCCAATGGGAGGAATGGGTGGCATGGGAATGCCAGGAATGGGTGGCATGGGAATGCCAGGAATGGGTGGCATGGGAATGCCAGGAATGGGTGGCATGGGAATGCCGGGTATGATGTAAAAGCTAACTAGCTTTTTTATCGTTGTTAATCCACTTTCTTAAATTTTTAATATAAGGTAGGGGTAATTTTGGGGTTTCAGTAAATTGATTTATTTTATCAGAATTTTGATTTTTGCTAGATATTTCATTGCTGCTAGAAGTTTCCAGGCCATTTGATTCCCACTTTGTTTCTTCAATATTTTCAGAAGTTTTTGATAATTCAAGCTTAATTTGTTCTTGATTTTCTTCATGTACTTCATCAATTAAAGAAATCTGTTCTTGATTTTCTTCTTCACGCTGATTTTCTTTTTGCAGTGAACTATGGATTAATAAATCATTTAATGAATCAATCCCAAATCTATGGACCCACTTAAGAACAACATTTTCTTTAAGCAAAAAATTATTTTCTAAAGAGGCTTGTTTAAAAATTTTTATTAAATGATTTTTTAAAAGCATAAAATTTCTAATTTAACTTTCTATTTAACAGAGGCCTTATGATAATCAAGGAGAAAACTGTTAAAGAAAATAAAATTGAGATACAACTCTTACAAGTTAAATCACCATATGGGGCATGTAAAGCCACTAATTCTAAATCCATAGTTTGTGTATAGGCAGTCCTAATAGGTTCAATAGCAAAAGTTAATGGATTTAATGAAGCTAACCATCCCAACCAATTTGGCATAAAAGAGATTGGAGCCAAAGCAGTACTCGCAAATAGAAGAGGTAAATTTATTACAAATATAAGAGCGATTAATTCAATATGTCCCGGCAAAACAAACGCTAAACATAAACTTATTGATGTCACAAAAAGAACTAGTAAAATTAGTGTTGTAAATACAATTCCTAAACCATATAAGTTGGGCCATCCATAACCCAAAATGTATGAAACAATCATTATTACAATACTCTGAACAAAGCTCAAGATTGTTATGTAAAAAAAAGAAGATAAAACTATGGATAATCTACTGGTCAAGGGAGCCACAAGTAATCTATTAAGAAATCCAAACTCTCTATCAAACATTAAAGGAAGACCAGAGTTTAGGGCTCCGCTAAAAGCAGTAAAAACAATAAGTCCTGCTCCTAAAAAATTCCCATAAGAATCAACTCCTGGTAAAAAACCTTCAGGAGCTTTAGAAAATAATGCCCCAAATAAAAAAAGCCAAATTATTGGTTGTAATATTCCTGCTAAAAGAGTTGATGGTCTTCTTTTTAATTGAATAAATAATCTCTTTGTTAAGGCAAATGTTTCTTGATATAAAAAAAATAAATTATACTGTTGTAATTCCATAATTAGTAGTAATTAGTATTCATTATAGTTAGTTAACCAAAATTTTTTTATCGCATGGATTGCTTTGATTCTTTTTTTAGGTCTCTTTTCCCTGCCATAGAAATTTCAGCATCCAATAATGTTTTCCCAGTTGCCTGTAGATATACATCATCCAAGCTTGGCTGACTTTGGGTAAGAGAAAAAATTTCAAAATTTGAGAAGGCCAATTCCACTTTTAGCTTCGTAAGTAAATCTTTTTCCTTATCTGCTACAAAATTTATCGAGAAACCTTGAGCTTCATTTATGATAATCTGACTAATTCCATCTATTGAAGATAAAATTTGACATATATTTTTTGCCTCTTCCTGATTACTAAATTCTCTTACTTTCAAAGTTACTCTATCTCCTCCTAATTTATTTTTGAGCTCTGCAGGAGTCCCTTGTGCTATAACTCTTCCATCATCAATTATCACTAACCTGTCTGCCAATTTATCTATTTCATCAAGATAGTGACTGCTTAAAATAATGGTCATTCCATTATTTCTCAAATCTTTCAAAAGTTGCCATATAATATTTCTACTCTCAATATCTAAACCAACTGTAGGTTCATCCAAAATTAATACTTGGGGCAAATGTAAAAGTCCAGCTGCCAGATCTATTCTTCTTTTCATTCCCCCTGAATAAGTTCCGCACTTACGATCAATCCAATCATTCATTTCTAATTGATCTATTAATTTCTTTATCCTTTCAAATTTTTTGTTTTTGTTGATGTGATATAAATCTGATTGAAAATCCAAAAGCTCTCTTCCAGTTAATATTTTATCAAGTGAAATGTCTTGGGCAACATAACCAATTAATTCTCTAATTTTCCTTGAATTTTTTATCAGATTAATATTATTTATAAAAACTTCTCCACTATCAGGCTCTATTAAAGTAGCTAGTATTTTTATTAGTGTTGATTTACCAGCACCATTTGGACCTAGTATTCCGAATAAGGTGCCAGCTTCAATTTCCATCGATAAATTTTTTAATGCATTGATATCTGAATAAGATTTTGAGAGCCCTTTAACTTTTATATAATTCATCAAACTTAATATTTACTTAAAAAACATTTTACATCTAATTTAATTACTAAGCAGAGATACTATAGATAAAAATATTTGCGTAGATTGCTGCTCAAATTCTACGGATAGTTGGGTTCTGGAAATTAATAACAAAAGACAAATGCCAAACATATATAGAATAGACCACCTAAAAAGAGACTTTGCTCTTGAAAGATCATCAGGAGATTTCTTTAATTCATTTATTAATTGCAAAAGTCTTCCATTAAATGGTAATAACATAATTCCGTATAAGAGACCCCCTTCAGGTAAAGCAAAAACTCCCATAATACTCATTAGAACTGTTGCCCATCCGTAACGAGAAATCGCTTTTGCAGTAAAGACAGATCCTTTAACAGACGGAAGCATAGGAATACCAACAGATGCGTAATCATCCTTCAACAAAATTGCAAGTGCCCAAAAATGAGCTGGGGTCCATAACATTACTAAACCAAACAACCACCAACCACTAAGGCCTACATGCCCTGTTGCAGCAGATGCTCCAACTAAAGGTGGTATTGCACCAGCAATTCCTCCGAAAACAATATTTTTTGTTGTACGAGGTTTTAAAATAACTGTATATAAAATTACGTAGCTAAATAAACCAAGAAGAGTTAAACCCGCAGCCAAATAATTTACACCACTTACTAAAAGCATGGAAGCTGCCAAAGTACATGATACGGCCGCTAAAAATACAGTCTCAGATGATAACTTTCCTGCTGGTAAAGCTCTTTTGCTAGTTCTCGTCATCCTTTTATCTAATTCCATTTCCCACAAGCAATTAAGAGCTCCTGCTGCTGCTGCTGCCAAAGCGCCTCCTCCTAAAGTACAGATAAGTTTCGGGGAAGACAAAGGCCATTCTTCTGTTAAAGCCATTCCTCCCAAAGTTGTTGCCAATAAAAGTGGTATTAATCTAGGTTTTGCTACTTCAAGCCAAGGGGGTAAAGTTAACCTTTTTCTTGAAGGTACAACTTCATTCCTTATTGAAGATTTATAGTTCAAGTTTTCTAAGTTACTACTGTTCATGAATTGATACCGACCATTTGGGAATTTAGGGAGTGGTTTAGACCCTTTTTGGTAAAGGGATTTCTAAAAATTAATGTTGTTAATATCGCAATAAATAAAGAAGCGTTAAGTTGATGACCAATAATAAAAATAGGTTCATTCAAATTTGTTTTAAGACTTAAAACACCAAAAGCAATTTGGGAAAACAAGAGAAAAATAAGTGCGGAGAGATATTTCCAATTTTCATTAAGCAAACTTCTCTTATAAATTGCGGTAGCAATAATCAATAGAATTGAAAAAGCAATTGGAAAAGCAAATAATTTATGAGTATTTAGAATTAGACATTGTTTATTAAAAGATAAGCAAATTTGTGCTGACCAGGTTGATGAAAGCCTTACTCCAATAAAAGATTGAATCAGACTAAGTAAAAGAGGAACAAACAACAATAATCTCCACCAAATTAATGGCTCTTCTATGTCGTCATTTTCTAAATTTTGATTTATTGAAATTGTTGTGATGAGAAGTAGAAAAGCTATTAAAAGATGGCCAGTAACAGTAAATGAATCAAGCAGGTTTATTACTGTTAAAGCTCCAAAAGATCCTTGAACAATAACGAGAAAAAGTAAAAATGAATAAGTTTTAGGTAACCAATTTGGAATTTCATTTTTCCAAATAATTGAAAGGGCAAATTTAAAAAGAATTAATATTCCAACCAGAAAAGCATCTAAACGATGAAACCACTCTAGAAATACTCTTAGGTTCATATGATGAAAAGGCAAAAATGATCCATAACATAATGGCCAATCTGGACATGCAAGTCCCGCATCCATGACTCTCGTAGCACCTCCAATTACGATTAGTGCAATTAGTGCAAGTACACTATGATTTCCCAACCTTTTAAAAATTGTTAGATATTTTGATTTATATAATTGGTTATTAATCAAATGGATAAAACCTTTTATTTTGCATAATAAATTGGATTCAAAAACCAAACATTAATTAAAAATAAATATGTTTAATTTAAAAAATAATTTACTAATTTAATCTTTTTTCCCTGACAATTAACTCTAAAAAGTTATTAATAATACGCCTTTTATTTCAAAAATCTTAAGAAGTTGTGAATTTAAATGTTTTTCTTTTAACAAACGATGCAGGATTAAAAAAATTGAATATCTTGAAATATATATACTAATTTTTAGAGATCAATTGTTAAATAAAAATATTTATTTAATACTAATTATTTCACTCGTTTTTGCTATATCATTTTGGATTGGTTTTAATGTAAATTTACTCCCAGCGGAAGCAAGTATTAATGCACCAATTTATGATGAACTTTTTAAAATTCTTTTCATCATTGGATTAATTATTTTTATAGGAATGACAATAGCAGTTATTTATAGCTTATATAAGTTTAGGAAAAGAAATGATCAGATAGGCGATGGTATAGCTTTAGAGGGGAATTTAAGCTTAGAAATTGTATGGACAATTATCCCTTCAATAATTGTTTTATTTATAGGATTATATAGCTACAACATCTACGATCGAATGGGAGGGATGAAAGAACTAAATCATAACCACGAAATGATGAGTTCTAACGCTGAAAAAATTTGGGCTGGAATAAGTCAAACTTCTGATAATGAAATAGCAATAAATAATTTATCAATTGAAGTTTCAGCTATGCAATTTGCATTTCTATTCAATTATCCCAAGGGCAATTTCATATCAGGAGAACTACACGTTCCTGTTGATCAAAAAGTATCAATGAAAATGGAATCCAAAGATGTCATTCATGCTTTTTGGGTTCCAGAGTTCAGAATTAAACAGGATATTATTCCCGGACAACCAACTATTCTAAATTTTACTCCTACAAAAGTTGGTAAATATCCGATAATTTGCGCAGAATTATGTGGCCCATATCATGGAGGTATGAGAGCCTCCATAATTGTTGAAGAAGAATCTGATTACGAAGAATGGTTTAACAAAAATAAAAAGCCAGAGATAAATTTATGACGATATCAATTGAACCACAAAAAACTAATAATGAAAGCCTTCAACCTAAAGGCTGGCTTAGATACTTTAGTTTTAGCCTTGATCATAAAGTAATTGGGATACAATACTTAGTTTGCGGTTTTCTTTTCTATTTAATAGGAGGAACCTTAGCGAGCGCTATAAGAATTGAACTAGCTAGTCCAATGTCTGATTTTATGCCAAGAGATGTTTATAACCAAGTTTTAACTTTACACGGAACAATAATGATATTCCTTTGGATAGTACCTGTAGTTAACGGTGCTTTTGGCAATTATTTAATTCCATTTTATGTAGGTGCGAGAGATATGGCATTCCCAAGATTAAATGCGGTGGCTTTTTGGTTGATTCCTCCTTCAGGTTTGATGCTTGTAGCAAGCTATTTTGTTGAGGGTGCTGCTCAGGCTGGATGGACGGCTTATCCTCCCTTAAGTATAACTACTCCTCAATCGGGGCAAATTATTTGGATTCTTAGCGTTCTTTTACTTGGAGGCAGTTCTATATTTGGTGGAATAAACTTTATAGCGACCATTATCAAATTAAGAAGGCCAGGATTAAAACTTATGCAATTGCCAATGTATTGTTGGGCAATGCTTGGGACAAGTTTATTAGTTGTTTTGTCAACTCCTGTTTTAGCAGGCACTTTAATTCTGCTTAGCTTCGATATTATCGCTAATACAGGGTTTTTCAATCCTGTTTTGGGTGGCAATGTCGTAGTTTATCAGCATTTATTTTGGTTTTATTCTCATCCAGCTGTATACATTATGGTCCTTCCTGCCTTTGGTTTAGTTAGTGAAATACTTCCTGTACATGCTAGAAAACCACTATTTGGATATACAACAATGGTTTTTTCAATAATGGGGATAGTAGTTTTAGGTTTAGTTGTTTGGGCGCATCACATGTTTACGAGTGGAACGCCCCCTTGGATGAGATTGTTCTTTACTATCGCTACAGCATTTATTGCTGTACCAACAGGTATAAAATTTTTTAATTGGGTTGCAACATTATGGGGAGGTAAAATTTCCATCAATAGTGCAATGCTATTCTCTTGCGGATTTATTATAAATTTTGTTTTTGGAGGTATTACAGGAGTTGCTTTGGCACAGGTACCTTTCGATATTCACGTACATGATACCTACTTCGTTGTAGCTCATTTCCATTACATAGTTTATGGAGGTACTGTTTTTATTATTTTCTCTTCAATTTATCATTGGTTCCCCAAAGTAACTGGAAAAATGCTCAATGAAAAATTAGGAATTTTACATTTTATCATTACCTTTATTGGATTTAACTTGTGCTTTGCTCCTCAACATTGGCTTGGTTTAAATGGAATGCCAAGACGAGTTGCAGAATATGATCCTCAATTCCAGTTCGTTAATCAAATTAGTAGCCTTGGCGCTCTTTTGATGGCTATAAGTACAATTCCTTTTTTAATTAATATATTCCTTAGCGTTAGAAATGGAAAAGATGCAGGAGATAACCCTTGGAATGCACTTACACCTGAATGGTTAACATCTTCTCCACCTCCAGTAGAAAATTGGGAAGGAGAAGCTCCATTAGTTGAAGAACCTTATGGTTATGGTAAAGAAATTTCTGAACAAAAATAAAAACATATGACAACTCTAGATAGCTCAAAAGAAATTCAAAAAAATAATTCTGAAGTTAATGAAACACATGAAGACTTCAGAATGTTTGGTCTTATAACTTTCCTAATTGCGGACGGAATGACTTTTGCTGGATTCTTTGCTGCTTATTTAACTTATAAAGCAGTAAATCCATTACCTGATGGTGCTATTTATGAATTAGAACTTCCAATACCTACACTCAATACAATTTTGTTACTTGTTAGTAGTGCAACTTTCCATAAAGCAGGCAAAGCACTTTTCAAAGATAAAAACTCTGATTCCCAAAAATGGTTATTTATTACTGCTTTTCTCGGAATTATATTTTTAATATGTCAATTATTTGAATATTTTCATTTACCCTTTGGATTAACAGATAATTTATTTGCAAGTACTTTTTATGCCCTTACTGGTTTTCATGGATTACATGTCACTTTAGGCACTTTAATGATTTTAATTATTGCTTGGCAATCGAGAATTAATGGCGGAAGATTAACTAGTCAAAATATGTTCCCATTGGAAGCTGTTGAATTGTACTGGCATTTTGTAGATGGAATATGGGTTATTTTATTTATTATCTTGTATCTTTTGTAAAAAACTAAATTAAAAAAATTAAATATATTTTTTATTAATTTATATTGCCACAGTTCTACTTTTTAGTAAGAATATATAATTAGAAATTTGTCAGATAATGCTAGAAGGAAAAGAACTTCTTGAAAAAGCAAAATTATTAAGTAAAAAATCTGAAGATGAGATAGCAAAAGGTTGTGGTTACGTTGGTCCTAGCGGAAGAATCTTAAGAAAAAGTTTTTATAGGGCGCTTATCGAAGCTAAGGGTTACAAAATAGGAAATGGTCGTTTGGGGAAAAATGGTAATAGAGCTTCAAGAGGCAGACAGACAGAATTCAAAACTAAAGTTCATGGCAATGGGAACCTATTAATTGGTCATGCCTACACCAAAAAATTAGGTCTAGAACCTGGTCAGGAATTTAAAATCGATCTTAAAAAAGAGTCAAAAACAATTTATCTGATTCCATTAAATTAAAAAATATATTTTACCAACCGTTTTCTTTAAGCCACTCGGAAGAAATATTATTAGAAGATAAATCTTGATTACTATTTTTATTAAATAAAAGTAATTTCTCTACATATTTAATTAGTGCATCTGCCTCAAGGTTTACGCTGTCACCGATATTTAATTTATTCAGATTTGTATTATGCCAAGTATGAGGAATTATCGCAATAGTAAATATTTCTCCTTCCCGCTCATATTTTGCAATCGTAAGACTAATACCATTTACGCAAATACTCCCTTTATTAACTACATATTTTGAAAAATTAATATTTTTCCACTTTATTGATAAGAGCCAAGATTTCTCTAATTTTTCTATATTCTCAACTGTTCCAAGGCCATCAACATGTCCGCTTACTATATGCCCTCCTAGACGGTCAGACACCCTAAGAGCGGGCTCCAAATTAACAATCTGATTCAGGTTCGACTTTACTCCTAAAGTTGTTTTTTTTAATGTCTCCTCACTTACATCAACAGTAAATTTATTTTGAAAAATCTCTTTAACTGTCAAACAAATTCCATCAACAGCTATGCTGTCACCGATTGCCATATCAAATAAATTATCTAGAATTTCAATTTCTAAAATATTTTTTTCTTGTCTTAGTTTTCCAACTGATTGAATTATTCCTGTAAACATAGATTTAAGAAAAATATTTTTGCAAAATTTTATATTTACTTTAATTTACTTTAAATGATTTTCAACTATAAATAAATTAAAGAGTAAATAAAAAGAAATTGATCATATTTAGATGATTATTAATTCACAAAAAAGATCATTTGGTAGAGGGGCGAAAGTGAGCTTATTCTCTTTAGGGACAATGCGAGCAACTGAAAGTCTCGAAAAAATGTATAGCATAATAAAAAATGCATATTATGTAGGAATTAACCATATAGAAACAGCACCCTCTTATGGTGATGCTGAATCACTTATTGGAAATTCAATAAAAAAATTAGCAATAGAAGAGAATATAAAAGAAAAAAATTGGGTGATTACTTCCAAAGTTTTACCAAAGGGTGATTTTGAATTTTTAAAAAATAATTTTAAAAAGTCTCTTAAAAATTTAAATCGCGAGAAAATTAATAATCTTGCAATTCACGGACTCAACTTAAAACAACATCTAGATTGGGTTCTTGTTGGAGAGGGAAAGAAATTCATATCTTGGATACTTGAGAAGGAACTAGTTGATCAAGTCGGTTTTAGTTCTCACGGAAGTTATTCACTAATTAAAGATGCAATTAACTGTGAAGTTTTTACTTTTTGTAGTCTTCATTTACATTATTTAGATCAATCTAAGATTGCTTTAGCAGAGGAAGCTATAAAAAAAGGTATGGGAGTATTAGCAATATCACCTGCAGATAAAGGCGGTAGATTGTATTCTCCAAGTGATATTTTGATAGAGGCCTCTAAGCCTTTTCATCCATTAGAATTAGCGTATAGATTTCTTCTTGCAAAAGGCATTACAACTTTATCCTTGGGGGCGACAAACAAAAAAGATTTTGAATTTGCACATAAACTTAGAAACTCATTCGAGAAGCTTACAAAAATTGAAAAAAGCGCCCTTAATAAAATTGAGGAAGTTTCTAATGAAAGATTAAACTCAACCAAATGTGAACAATGTAGATCTTGTATTCCATGTCCAAATGCAGTGCCTATTCCAGAAATACTCCGTTTAAGAAATATATCTGTTGGTTATGGCCAATTAGAATTTTCAAAAGAAAGATACAATTTAATAGGAAAAGCTGGCCACTGGTGGGAAGAAAAAAATTCCTCATTTTGTCAAGAATGTAATGAATGTGTTCCTAAATGTCCTAGTAAATTAGATATACCAAATTTATTAAAGGAAACTCATAACTTATTAATTGAAAATCCTACAAAAAGATTATGGGGATAAGGACTCATTCCACATATTTTTAAGATTAATTTTTTGTTCTTTTGTTAAGACAGGGAAAGACCAACTATTTTCCCAACATTTCTCAGAAGGTCCTGAGATGGGGAGCATTTCATTTTTATATTTACTTTGCAAATAATCACTTTTGAATGGAAGATACCAACCCTGGCTTACTAATTTATCTACTGTTGATTTATTTTCTAAAGATTTAATCCATTTAATTAATATTGCATTATTTAGATTTGATCGACTAAGTAGAAAATGCCACATCAAAGGTACGCCTTGGCTTGGGAAAACTAAAGAGAGCCTTGGATCTATTTTTAAATATTTTGAACATAGACTATAAGGAACTATTGCGACACAAGCATCAGAATTAATCAACCAATTGAGCATATTTTTATCATCAAATAACATTGCTTGGCTTTTGAGTTTTTTTAAAGAATTAGATGTATTAATTTTTTTAGCAATTGACAATATTATTCTGGGACTTTGTGGAAAAATAATTTTTCCAGTTAATTTTTTAGAAAGAAGGAAATCCCAAGAAGTTCTAGCTGAATTTACTAATTCTTTATTATTTTTAAAAATAATCGTATAAGGTACTACGCCAATAGGAAATAATTTACTACTTTGATTTTGATTAAAACTTCCTAAAAAATCTATCGCTCTCTTATCCAAATTTTGGATAAGTGCATATTCCTTTATTTTTTCAAATTCTCCAAAATCTATACTATCAATCCAACCATCGTTTATTAAAGTAAAGTCAGAATTGAAAATTGAGTTTCTGTTTTTTTGTAAAAGAATATTTTCAAAATTAATATTTTCCAGCTTCCAATCTTTTGGAATCGTATCTTTAAAAGATTCTGGATAAAAAGAATTTTGTAGTGCAATTTTTACTTTATTAGGTAGATTACTGCAAGAGTTTAAGAAAAATAAAAGCGAAAGCTTACCACAATTTAAAAATTCTCTTCTGGTTGCAAATTTTGAAAACATTCAGCAATCCTTCTCTAAAGAAATTTGACCTAGGCCCTTCATCATTTCCAGATTTTGTTGACACAATGAAACTATTTCTTCATTTTTAAATCCATCTAAGAAAGCAAGCAATGATATTCCACCAGCACCTACACCTTCTTTTACATGACCTAATTCATAATCCTTCAATTCTTTGTATTTTGAAGATTTGAAGTTTAAAGGACTCGCATAACCTAATAATTTGACATCATATTTTTCATTAATTAGATTTACTAAATCATTTAGTGAATTATCTTTCACGAGCCACCCAGTTGTCGCAATAAAAACATCTTCAATAAAGTCATCTTTATTTTTTTCATCTAAGAATTCTAATACAAGCAAAATGACTGCTAACATCTGACTTCCGCCAGACAATATGACAGGTTGCTTTGCTAACCTGGCACCAATTAATAGACCCATTGAGAAAGCTTGGAAAGGATCACCTACCGCCGCGACAACATCAAAAGAGTCGAAATCAGCCTTGAAATTTGCATTAAAAAGTCCTTTTTTAACTACTCGTCTTCTAAGTTCTCTTGGAGCTTTAAATAAACTACTCCCTACTAAATTAGATACCTGCAAACCAAAAGCTTCCATTACTGCCTGAGCTGTTGTGGTGCCCCCCGGTACAGATTCAGCAACTAAAACTGGGTTTTTTAAGGATTTTCCTATCGCAAGACCTTTATCATAAAGATTTAAAACTCTCTCTTTAGTCATAGATTGACCGGAAGTAAGACAATTTGATGGGCCCAAATCTCTATCCTCTATAGTCAAATGATTGAAATAAGGCTTTGCTCCTATTCCCAGAGGAACAATTACTGGATAAATATTTATAAGCTTTGAACAAACATGACTTATTAGTGCCGGAGTTACTCCTGCATGTAGAAGAGGCAATTTATATTTATGATCTTTTGAAGCACCTTCAAGCAAAAATTCGGCATCTGCGAGCGCAGTTGTTCGCCTTGATTTTGCATTGATGCCTGCAGCGGAAATTCCTGGAATTTGAGATGTATTAGTCCCTGCAATTACAAGAAATATTTTGAAATTATTAATATTCTTTTTCAGTATTTCTATCTTATTAAGTTGTCTTTTTTTATTGGATTCATTACCAAAAAAAATTATCCCTAATTCTGCAAGATACATTTCTACTTTTTTCAATTATTTAAATCAACTAAGCTATTTAATAATCTTGGTGGATCCGGGATATTTAATTTAAATCTTGGAAACAGAGAATAGGCAACTACATGTACCGTTAAAACATAAACTATTTCTTGAAAAATTATTAAAAAAATTGCACCTAATTGGATACTTAAAATTGAGGGGGAAAAAGGTAAATTTAATAATCCAATCAACTTTTCTAGTAAACCATAACTTGCTCTAGTAATTAACACCCAAAGATTGTCATCAACCAACATAGATAATGCAACTACTCGTATGAAAAAGCCAAGAGTTCCAATAATAACTCCTACAGTCAAACTAAATCTCCAACTTTTTTCTCTAAACCAACACCAACCCAACCAAAAAGCCAAGATCCCATAAGGAAATAAAAATAAAGTGCCTCTAACTGGACCCATAATTATGAATAAAAGTAGAAATTGTATTAGGAGTCCTTCCAATGCAGTTTTAGTTCCTCTTCGCAAGTGCAACAAGATCATTGGGAGCGGTAAAATCAACCTTAATAAAGCTCCCCCAATTGGCAAATAATATAATGCAACCCATAATAAAGACGAAAGAGATGCTAAATATGAGGTCTCGACAATATTCAATGCTTCAGTTTTTGTTGTTATTTTCATTTTTTGTTGAATATCTTTAATTAATTTTTATTCATACTTTTATTTTTTGTATCAAAGATACGTTCAATCTTTTCTATTTCAAAATTTACCTCAGAATTACTTAATATGGAACTCAACTCTTCTGTAGGGTCTTTTGGATCTACATCTTTTAAGATGAATATTATTTTGTAAGATTGAAGCTCAGTTTTTCGTTTTTTTGAAAGATTCGTAATAGTTTTATTTTTTTGTTTTGGTATTTTTTCTAAATTTATATCCTTTTTATTTTCTGAAACATTTTTTTGCTTTTCTACTTTTTTAATTTTTTTATTTTTTATAACATTAATTTTCTTGTTTTCTTTTTCTAGATTTGTATCGTTTTTATTTTCTGGAACATTTTTTTGCTTTTCTACTTTTTTTATTTTTTTATTTTTTTTATCATCAAATTTTTTGTTTTCTTTTTCTAAATTTATATCGTTTTTATTAAATAAGTTATTTTGTAAATCTTCATTTTTGCTTGTTTTTTCTAAATCATTAAAACTACTTTCAAGAAAATTTCCAATCCTCCCTCCAGAGCATGATTGCAAGAAAATTAAAAAAATTAATAAAAAAAATTCTTTTTTTTTTAAAATCATAATTTTCTAACTTTTCTTTTTCCTTATAGTTTTTTTATTACTAATCTTTGTTTTTTTTAAAATCGCGCCTTTT
This sequence comes from uncultured Prochlorococcus sp., assembly GCA_902578845.1. Next base: position 31,691 of record CACHEM010000006.1, on the reverse strand, counting down.
TTATCCTTAAGTTTTTCTTCTAAAAGAGATACTGCGTCATCTATGGTAATTTTTTCTATGTCAGTATCTTTAGCAATCGAAACATTAGTTTTGCCACATTTTAAATAAACGCCATATCTTCCATTTAATATTTGAATTTTTTCTTTAAATTCTTTCGTTTTTCCAAAGTCTTTAAGTACCTCTTGACCACCTCTACCCATTTTTGGCATCGAGAGAATTTCTAGTGCGCGTTCTATATCAACTGTAAAAACATCATCCTCTTTCTTTAAGGATCTGTTTTCAGATTCATTTTCATTTTTAATCCATTTGATATAGGGGCCAAATCTTCCTCTATCAGCCTCAACAACTCCTCCTTCAGGATGAACTCCTAACAATCTAGGCAAACTTAAAAGTAGAAGAGCCTCATCTAGAGTTAGATCATCAGTTTTCAACTCTTTGGGTAATGAAGCTCTTCTTGGTTTAGCTTTGTCTTGATCATTATTTCCCAATTGTACGTAAGGTCCATAAGGACCAAATCTTAAAAAGACTTTTTCACCAGTTTTTGGATCAGTTCCAAGATCCGATGGGCCACTTAAAATTTGATCAACTTGTTTTATATCTAAATCTCCAGGAGTAATATCCATTGGAAGATTACCTTTAGCCTGAATTTCATTACCAGATTCATCAATTTTTGTACCCTCTAGCCAAGGTCCGTTAGATCCTATTCTTACTACGCAAGGAAGGTCTTCGAAATCAACTTGTCTATAAGCTTTACCATCAATATCACCCTCTGTTTTCTGAACCTTTACTTCCAAACCATTTTTACCTTTATAGAAAGTTTCGAGGTATGGTAACCACTCAAGATTGCCTGAAGATATTTCATCCAATGAAGATTCCATTTTTGCAGTAAAAGTAGTATCAACCAGATCAGGAAAATGTTCTTCTAATAAAGCAGTAACAGCAAAAGCTGTAAACGTTGGAGCTAAAGTATTGGAAGATATATTCGCATAACCTCTATCAACTATGGTCCCAATAATGCTGGCATAGGTAGAAGGTCTTCCAATCCCTTCTTTTTCAAGAACTTTAACTAATGCAGCCTCTGTGTATCTTGCAGGTGGTTTAGTTTCATGAAAAGTAGATTCCTTATTATTAACTTCAAGAAATGTTCCAGTTTTTAAGTTTGGGAGAATAATTTCTTGTTGTTCAAGTGATGAACTTGGGTCATCACTTCCCTCGACATAAGCTCTGAAGAATCCTGCGAAATCAATACTTTTCCCGCTCGATTTAAATAATCCATCCCCTACGCTAATTTCAGCATTAATCATTGTTAGCCTAGCTTCCGCCATTTGACTAGCTACTGTTCTTTTCCAAATTAAATCGTAAAGTGATAAGTCTCTACCAGTTAGATTAGTTTCCTTTGGTGTTTTAAATACCTCACCTGCGGGCCTAATAGCTTCGTGAGCTTCTTGGGCATTTCTTGCAGTTGAATTAAATTGTCTTGGTGAGTTAGATAAATATTCTTTTCCATACATAGAACTGACACATTCTCTAGCAGCTCTTGTGGCTTGTTCGGAGAGATGAACTGAATCAGTTCTCATATATGTTATGAAACCTCTCTCATATAGACCTTGTGCACATCTCATAGTTTCTCTTGCAGACAAACGAAGCTTCCTATTTGCTTCTTGTTGTAATGTGCTAGTTGTAAATGGAGGAACTGGCTTACGAATGGATGGCTTTTTTTCGATTTTTGAGACTCTCCAATCCTCGGCGGAAAAAGTCTTCAATAAATCATTAACTTTATCTTCTCCAATTATTAAAGATTTATTTCCTTGTTTTAATTTGCCTGTTTGTTCATCGAAGTCGGAACCATTAGAAATTCTTTGACCCTTTAAACTAAATAATTTAGTTTCGAAAGAAATATTATCTTTGACTAGGGAAGCTTTAATCCCCCAGTAACTAGCTTTTTTAAAGGATCTTCTTTCTCTCTCTCTCCTAACAAGAAGTCTTACAGAAACTGATTGAACACGACCAGCAGATAGTCGTGGGGCTACCTTCTTCCAAAGTAAAGGAGATAATTCATATCCAAAAAGCCTGTCCAAGATTCTTCTTGTTTCTTGAGCCTGAACAAGTTCCATATCAATTTCTCTTGTTTGGTCTAAAGCTTTATTAATTGCCTTCTTCGTAATTTCATGAAAAACCATTCTCTTAGTGGGTATTTTAGGCTTAAGTATTTGCAGAAGATGCCAGCTAATACTCTCTCCCTCTCTATCTTCATCAGTTGCCAGTAAAAGCTGGGTCGCGCCTTTCAATGCATCTTTCAACTCTTTGACAACCTTTTTCTTATCTTTTGGAACTATATATAGTGGTTCAAAATCCTCTGTTGTATTAACTCCTATCCTTGACCATTTTTCCTTTTTAACCGCAGCAGGTATTTCAGCAGCTCCTTTTGGAAGATCTCTTACGTGTCCCATTGAAGCGAGAACTTCATAATTAGAGGGCAAAAACTTTCTTATAGTTTTTGCTTTGGTGGGACTTTCAACAATAACAAGTGTGTGATCCAAGGTTTATTTCAAAAATTGGTGTTTTTGTTCAGTTAGGGCATATTATGATTATTTGAAGCTTTTTCAAGTAATTTCTTCTGAAAATTTCAAAAATCATACCCACAAATTATAATCAAGTTAAGATTAACTCTTAGACCCTTACAATCAAACATCTAATTTAATCCAATTTAATAAAGTGCCCAACGAAATCTTTACAATTAATTTAAATGCACAAGCCATTATTCCAGAGGCTTTTATTTTACTAGGTATTGTTGGAACACTTCTTGTAGATTTAGCTGGAGAAAAAACTGCATCAAAATGGGCACCAATAATTTGCTATTTATCAATTGGAAGCTCTCTTGTTAGTTTGGCATTGCAATGGAGTAATCCCGTAGAAAGCGCTTTCCTTGGGTCCTTTAATTCAGATAATTTAGCAATCGCATTTAGAGCAATAATATCTTTATCAACCTTAGTATCTTTACTTATAAGTTGGCGGTATACAGAACAAAGTGGTAGCCCTATTGGAGAGTTTGCTGCAATAGTTCTTTCAGCCACCCTTGGGGCAATGCTTTTGTGTGGATCTACTGACCTTATTAGTGTATTTATATCTCTGGAAACTTTATCTGTAGCAAGCTACTTACTTTCAGGTTACCTCAAGAGAGATCCAAGAAGTTCAGAAGCGGCCTTAAAATACCTTCTTGTTGGATCAGCTGCTGCTGCTGTTTATTTGTATGGATCTTCTTTTCTTTATGGATTAAGTGGCTCAACAAACTTAGCGACAATAGGCTTAGAGATTATCAATAAGCCATCCTTCATTACTTCACTAGCTCTTGTATTTGTCTTATCAACAGTTGCATTTAAAATTGCTGCTGTTCCTTTTCATCAATGGACTCCTGATGTATATGAGGGTTCACCTACGCCTGTAGTAGCTTTTTTATCTGTTGGTTCAAAAACAGCGGGCTTTGCATTTGCAATAAGAATATTAAGCACAACTTTCTCTTCTTTTGACGAAGAATGGAAACTTTTATTTACTATTTTGGCCATATTAAGCATGGCTTTAGGAAATGTTGTAGCTCTAGCTCAAACCTCAATGAAACGGATGCTAGCTTACAGTTCTATTGGACAAGCCGGATTTGTAATGATTGGAATAGTATCTGGCACACAAGATGGTTTATCAGCAGCTGTTTTGTATTTGGCTGCATATTTGTTTATGAATTTGGGTGCATTTTCTTGTGTAATACTTTTCTCACTAAGAACTGGTTCTGACAGAATTCTTGATTACTCAGGACTTTACCAAAAAGATCCTCTCATAACATTAGGCTTAAGCCTATGTCTTCTATCTCTTGGAGGTTTACCTCCAATGTTAGGATTTTTTGGAAAGATATATTTGTTCTTTGCAGGTTGGGCAAATCATCAATATCTATTAGTAATAGTTGGATTAGTAACTTCAGTTATATCTATTTATTACTACATTTCTGTGATAAAAATGATGGTAGTTAAAGAACCACAGGAAGCTTCTGAAATCGTCAAATCATATCCTGAAATTAATTGGGGAATTGTAGGATTACCTCCCTTGAGAGTTGCACTTTATACTTGTGTCGCAGTAACTGCTCTTGGAGGAATCCTGTCTAATCCTCTTTTTAAATTAGCTAATACAGCAGTTTCAGAAACTCCTTTCTTACAAGATATTATTGCCACAGCAAATAATATTTCCTAGAAGAATTATTCAATAAATGTCTAAGAAAGTCGCGAGTTTAGAAAATATATCTAAAACATATGGGAAAGAAGATCTAACTGTTAAAGCCTTAGACAGCATAAACTTAGAAATTTATAAAGGTGATTATTTAGCTGTAATGGGAGCAAGTGGCTCAGGCAAAAGTACAGCCATGAATATTATTGGATGTCTAGATAGACCATCTGAAGGTATTTATAAATTAAATGGTATTCCTGTTGAGAATTTATCTGATGATGAGCTCGCGGAAATACGCAACCAAAAATTAGGCTTCGTTTTTCAACAATTTCATCTTCTTTCGGACGCAACTGCACTTGAAAACGTAACTTTGCCAATGATTTATGCTGGTATTGAGCCTGAACAAAGATTAGAGCGAGGTAAGAATGCCTTAAAAAAAGTTGGCCTTTCAGAAAGAATGAATAATCGCCCAAACCAATTATCCGGAGGTCAACAACAACGAGTTGCTATAGCGAGGGCTATTATCAATAACCCCGCAATTTTGTTAGCAGACGAACCTACTGGAGCACTAGATTCAAAAACCACTGAAGATGTATTAAATCTTTTTGACAAGCTGCATGAATCTGGAATAACTATAGTTTTAGTTACGCATGAAGATGAAGTTGCAAATCGCGCAAAAAAAATAGCCAGATTTAAGGATGGAAGAATAGTTGAATTAAAAGTTAATTAAATTCAAAACCTTTTAATTACCTTTAGTTGAGTTTCATTTTCAATTCTTAAATTTCCATTCGAATCAATATCTCTAATTTTCCATGAATGAGGACAATAACCACTAGGTAAAAAACTTTTAGTAAGAAACTTATTTGCAGATTTAATTACATATTCTTTTTTCTTATTACATTCAATTGCATCATTAAAAGCTTTAAGAACTTTGGCTGTCCAATAATGATAATTAATATTTTTAGTTTGAAGTACTTTTGATAGTGAAATACCTTCAGATGGAGTGTAATTTAAAACATTCATGCCAAGTCCTATTCTTACATAAATAATTTCTTTGCCTCTTGTTATTACCCTTGGTAAAAATCCAATCAACTTTTTTGAACCAAAAAAAATATCATTTGGCCATTTCAAACAAACATTTATATTCTCTTGTCTAAGCATTTCACATAACTTAATACCTAAAGATAAATTAAATATTTGAAATGCAAATTCTTTTGAAAATATTGGGTAAGCTGCACTTAACCAAATCCCGCCTTTTGGAGAAACCCAAGTTTTTGAGTTTTGGCCAACCCCTGAGAACTGTTCTCTTGCGATTATCGCTACTGGCTTGTTTTTCTTTATTTCAGAATATTCAAGCAAGTTTGCTAGCTCATTTTCGGTACTTTTACATTTTATTTTGTAATGAAGTGTCCAGGTTGGATATTGACCCTGAATTTTTTTTAAATAAAAAACTGTCTTAGCTGCAGGTCCAATAACTTTCACAAATTCTTTATTAAAACAACGAGCATCTTTTTAAAGATTAGATTAACTTTAGTCTTAATAAGTAAATATTACAAATTGGAGAAAAAGTATTTGCCAATAGTTAATAGAAGGAATCCACATCCATTAAAAAATTGTCTTGATAATTTCAAAAAATCCTGCGGAGACTTAGAGATACTCACTAAAATCAATGAAAACTGGAAGAACTTAATCGGCTTAGAACTATTTCAAGAATGTAAACCATTAAATATTGAAAAAAAAATACTTACTATTGCAGTAAATCATCCACAGTGGCGTCAAGCTTTAATCTACAACAAGCATAAATTAAAAGAGAGAATCGAGAAAATTGGAATAACTTTGAATGAAATAAAAATAATACAAAATTATGAAATTAAAAATAAAAATATCAAAGCTACTAATGCAAAGATAGTTTGGGCAAAGCATCCAAGCAGAATCAATCAAAATAATATGTGCATTTGTACTCTTTGTAATTCCCCTACTCCTGAGGGCGAAATCAAAAGATGGGGAAAGTGTTCTTTTTGTTGGAGAAAAACAAAAAATTAAATTCTTTATTTAGTTAAAATTAGTATTCCCATTTGCCCCCCCAAAATAGTCCTATATTCAGCTTTTTTAAATCCAACTTCCTTAGCAATATTTATAAGCTCATTTTTCTTTGGAAAATTACTAATACTTTTTTCAATATATGCGTACTCTGGACCTAAATTAAAAAGCCGCGAAATGGTTACTACAATTAATCTCAAATAAATTTTCTGAAAAATATTGGATAAAGAATTTCTTGTTGAGTGATTAAAATCCAAAACTCCTGCCCTTCCCTTATCCTTCAAAAGATCAAAAACTTTTTTTATTCCTTCTTCAACATTATTCAAGTTTCTCAGTCCATATGACATACAAATCCCATCAAAATTTTTTGAATAATTATTAATTTCTAATACATCTTGAATTTCCCACTTAATAAATTTATTTTTTTTAAGCTCTGATTTTTTTTTTGCAATATTTAAAATATCCTCTGCACTGTCAATCCCAGTAATTGAACCGCTTGGACTAACTCTCTCAGAGATTAAGAATGCTAAATCTCCAGTTCCGCAACATAAATCAGCCCAATCTTCACCATTTAAGGGTTCCAATAAATTAACTAATTTCCTTTTCCATAATCTGTGCAGCCCAAAACTTAATAGATTATTTAAAAAGTCATACTTATGAGAAATTTTATTAAATATATTTTTGACTTCGATAGTTTTTGTGAATTTCATTTTAAAAGTTTTAACTTATTTCTTTTTGGTATTAAATTAGATTTTTTATTCATATGGTCTAATTGGAAGTTTTTTTTCGAGGAGGAAAGTCTTTATTTCTCTTAAAGAAAGTTTCTTATCATGAAGTAATGATGCTAAAAGTGCGGCAGATGCCCTGCCTTCATTGAAAACGTCATAGATATCTTCTAAACAACCCGCTCCTCCAGAAGCAATCACTGGGATGTTAACAATATTGGCAACAGATTCAGTCAGATGTAAATCGTATCCATTCTGCGTGCCATCACCATCCATTGAAGTAAGCAAAATTTCCCCTGCGCCTAACTCCTCAACTCTCTTTGCCCAACTTAATACATCTATTTCAGTATTTTCTCTCCCTCCTTTTACATATACCTCCCATTCATCAGTCTTATTAACTTTTCTTTTAGCATCAATTGCTATCACTATACATTGATTGCCAAATTCTCTAGAACTTTTAGAAATTAAATCTGGATTTCTAACAGCAGAAGAATTCAAACTCACTTTGTCCGCTCCAGCTCTTAAAAGATCATTAATTGAAGAAACAGAATCGATTCCTCCACCAACTGTAAATGGAATTTTTACTGATTTTGCGGTCCTAGAGACAAGGTCAACTAATGTATTTCTATTTTCTACACTAGCTCTAATATCTAAGAATACTAATTCATCTGCGCCCTCATCAGAATACTTACAAGCCAATTCAACTGGATCGCCTGAGTCTCTCAAGTTAACAAAATTTACACCTTTAACCACTCTGCCATAGGCGACATCTAAACAAGGAATTAAACGAAGAGCTACCATTTTAGTAAAAATTGTCCAAATGCTGTTAATCTTGCATAATAGCTTCCATTTTACCTCTTATGGCTGAAACAAAATTATTACCCAAAATCGGTAGTAAAATCAAAATTAACATTAACAAAGTAAAAGATAGACTACCAGCTAAATTAATCGATCAAATATCCTCAAATCCTAAAGCCGTAATAACAGGCTATAAAATGACAGACGGCAGAAGTATTGGGATCACCGCAAAATTTCAGAATGGTGAGCAAAATTGGTTTTTCCCAGAAGAAATTGAGAAAGGTTAAAGAGTAAAGTGAATGATCCAAAACAACTATTAGGAATTAAGGGTGCCTCTGAAACATCAAGTATATGGAAACTCCGTATACAGTTAATGAAACCCATAACGTGGATCCCTTTGATATGGGGAGTTATTTGTGGAGCAGCTGCAAGTGGGAATTTTGAATGGACATTTAGAAATGTTCTAGCTTCATTAGCATGTATGTTGATGAGTGGACCACTTCTGGCTGGGTATACCCAAACCATAAATGATTTTTTTGATAAAGAAATTGATGCAATTAACGAACCAAATAGACCAATTCCTTCTGGAAAAATTTCAATTAAAGATGTAAAAATTCAAATTTGGGTATTACTTATAGCGGGTTTAATAGTTGCTTTTCTATTAGATTTATATGCTAAGCACAGCTTCCCCTCCGTCTTACTTTTGGCATTAGGAGGTTCCTTTGTTAGTTATATTTATTCTGCTCCACCACTCAAATTAAAACAGAATGGTTGGCTTGGAAATTATGCATTAGGAGCATCTTATATAGCTTTACCTTGGTGGGCAGGACAAGCCTTGTTTGGGAAATTAACTATCGTTACGGCGATACTAACACTTGCTTATAGCCTCTCAGGACTTGGAATTGCTGTTATTAATGATTTCAAAAGTGTTGAAGGGGACTCAAAGCTAGGCTTGAATTCTCTACCAGTAGTATTTGGAATTAAAAATGCGAGTAGAATAAGTGCAGGACTGATTGATATTTTTCAATTAGCAATGGTTTTAGTATTAGTCATTATTGGTCAACATTTAGCCTCTGTAATTTTGGTTTTATTGGTAATTCCACAAATTACATTTCAAGATATGTGGTTACTAAGAGATCCTCTAAAGTTTGATGTCAAATATCAAGCAAGTGCCCAACCGTTCCTTATAACTGGAATGTTAGTTACAGCTTTAGCGATAGGACATAGTTTTTTAGTTGCTTAAGGTGCAAAAGATTAAATTCAAATCTTTTGTTTTAATAATTCCAATATTAATTTTTTCTGGAATATTTTTTTACTTTTTTAGTCTAATATTTAGTACCTTAAAATTTGACGTTTCTAAAAATAAAAAGTCTCGGGAAACCAAATATTCTTACGTAATATCATCTTCTGATAATAAGATAATAAGCAAATTAAGCCGCAAATTTGAAATAGATAATCGTTATCATAAAATTCCATTTTTTCTTAAACATTCTTTTATATCTTCTGAGGATAAAAGATTTTATAAACATAATGGAATAGATTTAAAAAGTATTTCACGTGCCCTTATTCAAAATATTAGAAGTGGTTATGTTAAAGAAGGAGGAAGTACGATTTCTCAACAAGTTGCTAGATTACTTTTTCTAAATAATGATTTAAGTTTTCAAAGAAAAATCAAAGAAATATTTATATCACTCATACTTGAATTTAGATATAATAAAAATCAAATTTTAAAATTATATTTAAATAATATTTATCTAGGATCAGGAGCATATGGGGTAGACGAGGCTGCCCAAGTTTATTTTGGAAAATTTATAGAAGAATTGACATTATCAGAGATCGCATTAATTGCAGGATTAGCTCCAGCTCCATCAATTTATTCACCTTATCAAAATTTAGAACTAGCTATTAAAAATAGAAATAAAGTTCTTGAATCAATGTATATTGATGGATATATTTCTCTTGCAAATAAGAACAAGGCTATTAAAGAAAAAATAAAGTTAAATTATCAAACAGCTGATAATTTTTTAGATGATAAATTACTAATAAACTTTATTCTTCAGGAAACAGATAAAAAAATTGGAAGTAAAAAAGATTATAAGTTTTTAAGAATTAAATCTTCTATCAACAAAGATTGGCAAGAAAAAGGTCAAAAAATATCAAGATATGCAGGGCCTAAAGAACTTGAATTTGGTCTCTTATCTATCGAATCAAACACAGGACTAATCAGGACAATGATAACCAGCAAAAATCCATCAATTAATGAATACAATAGAGTGATTTCATCTGTAAGACCTTTAGGTTCTACTTTTAAAATAATCCCTTATGCTGCTGCATTAATAGAAGGAATAAAATTAAGCGATAAATTTGAAGACTTACCAATATGCTGGGAAAGTTATTGCCCAAAAAATTTTTCAGAAGACTATAGAGGTTCAATATCTTTGATTGAATCATTTAAAAGTTCATCAAATATCGTTCCAATTTCAATAACAAAAAAAATCGGCTTAAAAAATATTATTAATTTAGCGAATTTATTTGGACTAGGTTACGAGCAAGAGTTTGAGGAATTCCCATCATTAGCTATTGGCGCCTACGGAGATAATCTTTTAAACATCACAAATGCATATTCTGCAATAAACAATAATGGGAAAATTCAAAGCCCTGAAATCATAGAAAAAATAGAATCGTTTAAAAAAAAACCTATTTGGGTAAATAAATCTATTTCCAAGAAAATATTAGATGTAAAAATAAACAAGAAAATAAATCAACTTCTTGAAAAATCTGTAAAAGAAGGCACTTCAAAAGCAGCCTCTATAAAAGGAAAGAAAATTTATGGGAAAACAGGCACATCTGATGGAAATAAAGATCTCTGGTTTATTGGTTCCATTAATAATATTACAACAGGGATCTGGATAGGTTACGACGATAACAAAGAATCTGAATTATCTAGTGGGAATGCAGCTTATTTATGGAAGAAGTTCATATCTGAAATTTATAAAATTCCAATTAAAAAATAAATTATATTTTTAAGATTTATAAGAAATTATTGCAGAATAAAATCCATCACCAGGATAATCCAAGCTAGGTAAAATTTGCTTTTGGCTAACCAATTTTAAAGTTTTGTTTTTTTCAATAAATCGTTCAATTAATAGATTATTTTCATCGGGACAAATAGTACAAGTTGAATAAACTAAAGTGCCCTCTTTTTTCAAAAGAGGAAAAATACTCTCCAAAAGTTTTTCCTGTAATAAAGTTAAAGATTTTATTTTTTCTTTACTTAAAGACCATCTAGAATCTGGATTTCTAGAAAGAGTTCCAATGCCTGAACATGGAGCATCTAATAAAATCTTATCAAAATAAGATATAAACTTAGGATTTGATTCAATCAAACTCGTAGCATCAGCCTTAAGGGTATTAACAGATTTCAAATTTAACCTTTCTAAATTTGATTGCAGTATTTTCAATCTTTTTGCTGATCTATCTACGGCAATGATTTCAGCACTATCATTTGTTAATTCTGCTAGGTGGGTAGACTTACTTCCTGGAGCTGCACAAGCATCTAAAATCTTTTCACCTTCTTTTGGATTTAAGAGAGGTGCTATCCATTGAGAAGATCTATCTTGAATTGTCCAAAGTCCATCACTATATCCTGGTAAATTTTTTATAGATCTTGGATTAGATTTTAAAGAAATTCCATTATGTAAATCTTTAATAATTGCAGCATCAATTTTATTATCATGAAGTACTTTCAAAAAGTTATCTAAATTAGTTTTTAATTGGTTAATTCTCAAATCAATTGATGGTTTTTTATTAAATGCCTTAATGATATTTTCACCCTCGCTATTACCTACCCATTTATAAAGATCCTTCACAAGCCATAATGGGAATGATTCAAGATATGAAATTCTTTCTTTTCTATCAGAAGATAATTCAGGAAAAATTTTTTGTTCTAATTTTCTTGATGCATTTCTCAATATCGCATTTACAGTTCCCGCTAAACCATTTAAATCTGTTTTTTTAGCTACTTCTACAGTGGTAGAAATAGCAGCAGGAAATGGAATTTTATCCATTTTCAATAGTTGATATAAACCTATATGTAGAAGCCATCTTAATTTTGGAGGCTGCTTTTTATGAGTAATTTTTGATGTATGATCCATCCAAAGATCAAGAAATTTTCTATACCTTATGCATCCAAAAGATAATTCCGTAATAAAAGCTATATCAAGAGAATTAAATTGATAATTTTTTAAAACCTTTTCAAGAGCAAGATCAGAAAAATCACCAGCACTAACTTTTAATAAAATTTCCCAAGCTGCCTTTCTTTGTAGAATTCCTATGCTCAAAATATAATTTATTTTTAAAGATAACTTTAATATACAAAAAATTTAAAAATTTAAACTACTTTTTCAATTGCAGTATTAAACCAAATAAAACCTAAGATAGAAATAAGTGACAGATTAAATCCTAAAAAAAGAAAGATATTTAAAGAATGAATTCTTTCTCGAAAAAATATTTTTTTTTCTTCTTGATACTTCATTGTTAAAATAAAAACTTATTCAAAATTTCAAACGGCAACCAATATTGATAGATCCTGCATCAAGCATTCTGCCTAATTTAATTGCTATGGATTCCTCCAACCTAGTGAAATTAGATTGATGGGTAGTTATCCAATCTAATTCAGAAAAAGTGATAATTCCTGTCGAATTACTTTTTAAAAAAAGTGTTCCAATTTCCATTAGATAAATCTAATTTTCTAAGTTAACATCCGTACTTAATATTTCTTCATAACATAATATTCTTTTAATTTTTCAAAGACATCTGTAGTTTATTAGTCTTAATTTATTGAATATCTCTTAAAAATTTATCGGCAGTTTTTAAGTGATTATTTAATTTTTCCTCTGACATTTTATCAAGATTTCTCGTTAACATTGCCAGACGATATTGCTTTCTAAAAAAGCTTTCATTATCTTTAATAAATTTCCAAAATAAGCCATCCCATATTTCACACCATGGGCCACTTTTAAAATTAGACATTTTTTTTACATAATTAGAGCTTGATATATATGGCTTTGTTGAAAAGATACCACCATCACTAAACTGACTCATTCCGTAAACATTTGGGACCATAACCCAATCATAGGAATCAATAAACATTTCCATAAACCATTTATAAACTTGGTTTGGGTGAATTCTACATAGAAGCATAAAGTTGCCAACAATCATTAGCCGCTCAATATGATGACAATAACCAAATTTAATAATATTTTTTATAACAACGTCTAATGGTTCAATTCCTGTATTTCCTTGATAAAAAGATTTTGGAATTGGCTTATCTTCAAAATTCCAAAAATTACTATTTCGCATCTTTGTTCCGTACTTTTTATAGACGAGGCAAATAAATTCTCTCCATCCAATAATTTGACGAATAAAACCCTCTAAAGAGTTAATAGGAACATTATTATTTTTCGCAAAAAGTAATGCTTTATTTACCACTACATCTGGGGTTAATAAGCCGCTATTTAAAAGAGGAGAAAGTAAACTGTGCCATAAAAAAGAATTTTCTTTAGAAATAGTATCCTCATAATCTCCAAACAAGAAAAATCTATTTTTAAAAAAATCATTTAACCATTCATCTGCCTCTTCAAAATTAGTTGGATATAAAAAGTTATTACTTTCTCCAATAAACTCAATATCAAAATTGGCTAATGACCTTTCTGCATTAACTACAAATTTATTTTTTTGTAATTTAGGTGTATCGGGTATATTTATTTTTTTTGGTAATTTTTTTCTATTCATTTCATCGAAACTCCATTTACCACCTTCAGGTGTATCATCAGGATTAACTAATATCTTTTGGCTCTTTCTTTGATTCTCATAAAATCTCCCCATAAGAGGTTTTTTTGCATTTGATGCAAATAAATCTTTTAAATCTTCACTGCTCATAAACATAGGAGAAGGCAAAATATTTAAAGCTAAATTATTACTTTCAACAAAATTATTAATCCTCTTCATTATTAAAAAATCATGAGGGTCAATGAGATTTATTTTCTGATATTTATTTTTAATAAATTCCGATAAGTAATCAACTGTAGAAACACTGTTCTTGTTTTCGATATATAAAACTTTAAAGCCAGATATTTCTAAATAATTTTTATAAGCGAGCATAGATGCTCTATGAAAAACTAACTTATTTTTATGGTTAATTAATTTATGAAATTTATCATTTCCAAAAAATAATGAGTCTTCCAAAATCAAAACTTCACAATTTATTTTTAAGATTGGGCTTTCTCTAAAAAGTTGATTCGGGAAAATAATTGATACTTGTTTCATCTTTGCGACTTCCTGTTACTGCATCTTTTTGAACAGTAGATAACATCATCCCAACAGTTTTTCCATTTTTTACGCCACTCAAAAGGCCTATTGCAAACAGGACAAGTTTTTGTAGAAAGATTTTTCAAAATTTAAAATTTTCTTTTATGAGTAGATTTAAATCTAGTTGAATCTTTAAGGGCCATATGTTTTGTATTTCTTCCCGAAACTCTCTTTCTCCAGACTTTGAAAGATTTGGGTTTAAGATTTTGACGCATAATTTTTATCGCATCTTCCTCTTTTAAACCAAATTGATACTCGATAGCTTCAAAGGGTGTTCTATCTTCCCAACACATTTCTATTATTCTGTCTATATCGATACTTTCCATATTTATTGTTCACATTGTGAGGTACAAAGTTTTTCAATATCGGATCTACCTGTAATTTGAAGTCTATATTTTGCCCAATATCTGTAAACCAATCTCAATAATGGAGATAAGAGCTTAATCTTCAAGGGATAATAAACCCAACCTAAACCAACTAATTCATAAGAATAGGCAAGTACATCTAGTCCCCTAATAATTTCACCATTTTCAATAATCCCATGCAGGTTTGACATAGCTTCTGAATATGAGATGTCATTAAAAAGACTTTGATCATAATCCTTACTATTAATATCTATAAATGCAATTTGCTTTAAGGTATCTCTTTTTTTAAGAAAATTTGTTTCTCTCAAACAAAGTGGACAACCACCATCGAATAAAAAGGTTAATTTATTTTTCATATTTTTATTCAAATATAGAAATTAAATAACTTTTTTGTGGAATAAAAATTTTTTTTTTGAGTACAAACTTTATAAAGCCTTAATAATTGCCAGTTCTAATTTAGTGAAATTATATTATCTTATTAATTAATGAACCATTGATTAAGGGATACATCAATGGTTTAAAATTATTTATGGTCAGTCATCTAGAAGATGAACTCCTTCTCCTATATCAGGAGTAAATTTACAATATTTTTCAAAAATAAGTCCAACACCTCTCATTTTTTCTCCTAATTCATCGTTAAATTTATTCCATTCTTCCGATTCACGATCAGGTAGATCCCACCCTTGTTTTTCTACCATACTTGTTATTACTGTATAGTCCCATTCTATGTATGCCATTGAGTTAATTTAAACTACCAAAATATTATAAACCAAGAGATTTAATAGGTAATCAATATTTTTTGAATATAATTTAAAAGTGTGAAAAAATTATAAATGTCAATTTTGCCAAGAAGATTTGAACGAATCAAAAGTGTTTTAGATTGCAGAATGAAAAACTTGACTGTTTTAGTTGAGGATGTCAATAAACCACATAATTTATCTGCGATATTAAGGACATGTGATGCGGCAGGAGTTTTCGAAGCAAATTTTATTAGCAAAACGAATGCCGTTAAGACTTACAATAGTACTGCTCAAGGAAGTCAAAAATGGGTAAAACTGAATAATCATGAAAACACTATCACGGCAATATCTGATTTAAAGAATAAGGGTTTTAGATTATATGGAACTACTCTTAATAGTGAATCAATAGATTATAGAAATTTTGATTATTCTCAAAATACATGTTTTGTTTTAGGAGCAGAAAAATGGGGACTAAGTAATGAACTTATATCAATGGTTGATCAATCAATTTTTATACCTATGAGGGGTATGGTTCAATCTCTGAATGTTTCAGTTGCTGCTTCTATATTATTATTTGAAGCTGTTCGCCAAAGAAAAAATAAAGGTATATTGCCCTCTAATGGAGAAGGGTTAAATATAGATGAATATCAAAAAACACTTTTTGAATGGTGTTACCCAGAATTAGCTGCGGTTTATAAAAAATCAGCTAAAGAATATCCAAAGTTGAATGATCAAGGAGAACTTGATCCTATTACAGATAACTAAATTTATTCAGAATTTTGACTATCAAAAATTTCTTCAAGGTCCTCTCCTATAAAAGAAAGACCTAAAACCAAAAAAAACATTGCTAAACCAGGGAACAAAGCCGTCCACCATATACCTGTAGGTAAAGCGGCAAGAGCCAGATTTAAATCACTTCCCCACTCTGGGACATCTGCAGGAACGCCGAGGCCTAAAAATCCTAAACTTCCTAATACCAAAACAGCATCTGCAGCATTTAGGGTAAGCAGAATAGGCAATGGAGTTATTACATTTGGGAGAATATATTTAAAAATAATTTTTTTAACATCAGCTCCCGCAACTTGAGCTGCCTCCACATAAGTTTCGGATTTAACCAATATTGTCTGATTTCTGATTAATCTAAAATATTGAGGAGAGTAAACAATACACAATGCCAAAGCCGCGTTAAGGATACCCTTACCCAATACAAAAGCCACAACAACTGAAAGCAAAATTACAGGTATTGAAAAAATAGTATCCATTATTAGTGATAAGCATTTATCAAAAAAACCACCAAAATATCCACTTAATAATCCTAATGGCAAACCCAAACTTAATGAAAAAAGAATAGCTAAGAACACAACTTCTATAGCTAATGATGATCCTTGCAAAGTTCTTAAGCAAACATCTCTTCCTAATCTATCTGTGCCACAAAAATGATTAAGAGAAGGAGGGGCAAAGATATCATTGCTTAACATTGAAAATGAATAGCCAAAAAAATTATTGGCCTCTAAAAATTTCATTATTAAAACAACAAGAAGATAAAAAAGTACAATTAAAAATCCAGCTTTTCTGATATTTGCGCCGACACGATTAAATGAGTTAATATTCAAAATCTTTTTTTAAAGATATAAATGAAATATACCCAATTCTTTTAAAAATAAATAGCTGTAAATTTTAAATTAAAAGAAATTACTGGTTTAATTTCAAGACAGCCATAAAAGCTTCTTGTGGGACTTCAACTTTACCCATTGCCTTCATCCTCTTTTTACCTTTGGCTTGTTTCTTTAAAAGTTTCTTTTTCCTAGAAATATCCCCTCCATAACATTTAGATAAAACATCTTTTCGCAAAGCACTTATGCTTTCACTTGCAATAATCCTGCTACCGATTGATGCTTGAATAGGTATTTTAAATTGTTGTTTTGGAATAAGTTCTTTTAATTTCTCAACTAAACTTCTGCCAATTCCATAAGCCTTATCTTTATGAACAATAGAAGTTAATGGATCTGCTCTTTCTGAATTTATTAGAACATCTAATCTAACAAGGTCATTTTTTCTATATCCAATCAAATGATATTCCATTGATGCATAACCTTGGGTTCTACTTTTCATTTGATCAAAAAAATCTGTAACAACTTCTGCTAATGGAATTTCATAAATCAAGGTAACTCGATCTGTTGTTATGTATTTCATATCTATAAATACTCCCCTTCTTTCCTGACATAAACCCATTAATGTTCCATTAAATTCATTGGGAGCATAAATTTCCATTTTCACATAAGGCTCTTCTATTGATTCTCTAAGTTGTGGATCAGGAATTGTAGAAGGATTATCAATAAAGATATGTTCCTGCTGATTTAAATTAACTTTATAAATAACTGATGGTGCCGTTACGATTAGATCCAAGTCATATTCTCTTTCTAATCTTTCTTGAACAATCTCCATATGAAGAAGTCCTAGGAATCCGCACCTAAATCCGAAGCCCATTGCGCTACTGGTTTCGGGCTCATATTTTAAAGCTGCATCAGATAATTGTAATTTTTCTAGTGATATTCTTAAATCTGGGAATTGATCAGCATCAGTCGGGAATAAGCCACAAAAAACCATAGGATTTGCTGTCTTATATCCAGGCAAAGGATCATTGGCAGGTGAATTTAAAAGAGTAATCGTATCTCCAACTCTTGCATCAGCAACTGATTTTATAGAAGCAGCTAAATATCCAACTTCTCCTGCATGTAATTCATCAACTTGCTGCTGATCAGGCGCCATTATTCCTATCTCATCTAGTTCATAATTTTTCTTACTTGCCATTAATAATATTTTTTCTCTCTTATTTAGAGACCCAGATATCACCCTGAAATAAACAATAACTCCCCTGTACGGATCATAATAAGAATCAAAAATCAGTGCCTTTGTAGGTAGTTTAATTTCATCTTGAGGAGGAGGTACTCTTCTTACGATTGCTTCCAAAATATCTTTAATACCAACTCCAGTTTTTGCTGAACAATTTATTGCATTAGATGTATCAAGTCCAATAATTTCCTCTATTTCTTGTTTTATTTTTTCAGCATCAGCCCCTGGTAAATCAACTTTATTTAAAACAGGAATTATTTCAAGATTATTTTCTAAGGCAAGATAAACATTAGCTAAGGTTTGAGCTTCTACTCCTTGACTTGCATCAACAACAAGTAAGGCGCCTTCACAAGCTTGAAGAGATCTACTAACCTCATAAGAGAAATCAACATGCCCTGGAGTATCTATTAAGTTCAGAACATATTCTTGAGAATCGTCAGCTTTATATTTCATCCTAGCGGCTTGTAACTTGATAGTAATTCCTCTCTCTCTTTCAAGATCCATACTGTCCAAAAATTGTTCTTGCATATCCCTTTGCTGCACAGTACCAGTATCTTGAAGCAACCTATCTGCAAGGGTAGATTTACCATGGTCAATATGAGCGATTATGCAGAAATTTCTAATTTTTGAAACCGATATATCAGTCATATAGAAAGAAAAATTCTCCTATTATTACATCTTGATCAATACTAGCTAATTAGAATTATGGATGGAAACCAAAAATGGAATTATTTCTTTTTTTAATTTCTTTTATGAAGATACTGTAATTTTCAGAGACTGATAGTTCTGGATAAATTAAGTCATTTATTTTTTTCTTAAGATTATGCTTATCGTTTAAAAATAAAACAGATTTTTCTAGAACCTCAACCATAATTGAAACCGCAGTACTTGCTCCTGGAGAGGCTCCCAACAAAGCAGATAATGATCCATCAGAAGAATTTACAATCTCAGTTCCAAATTTCAAAGAACCACCACCTTCAGTTTTTTTAATTATTTGGACTCTTTGACCAGCATTCTTTAAATACCAATCAGAAGGATTAGCTGATGGCATCATATTCTTTAAATTCTCAACTCTTGAGTTATGGTTCTTTAATGATTGTGATATTAGGTAATTAATTAAATCGTTGTTCTTGAAACCAACGTCTAACATAGAAAAAATATTATTCTTTTTAATTGAACTAAATAAGTCAAAGTATGAACTTTGTTTTAGAAATTTCGTTGTAAATCCAGCAAAAGGTCCATATAAAAGAAGTTTTTTATTATCAATCCATCTGGTATCTAAATGAGGCACAGACATTGGTGGCGATCCAATATCAGCTTTACCGTAAACTTTTGAATTATGTTTTTCTGTTAGATCTTTTTTCTCGCAAATAAGCCATTTCCCACTAACAGGAAATCCACCATAACTTTTTGCTTCTGGAATTTTTGATTTTTGTAAATAATTAATTGTTTTTCCACCAGCACCAAGAAAAACATAGCCTGTTCTAATTGAAGTTTTTCTACCTTCAGAACTGATTTCTAGTTCCCATTGTTTCTTATCAATTTTCTTTAAATCTACTAATTCTGTTTTGTATCTAATTTCAACATTTTTGTTTAAGGAAACTAATGACAAATACTCTTTAGTTAGAGCCTCAAAGTTAATATCAGTTCCTCTACCTATTCTGGTAGCAGCAATTTGAGTAGATGGATTTCTATCTTTTGTTATTAGAGGAGCCCATGATGAAATTTCATCAAAAGATGTAGAAAATTCCATATCGATAAATTCAGGATTTTCGGTCATTTTCTGAAATCTTTTTTTTAAAAAAGAAATATTATCCTGACCAGATACAAAGCTAATATGAGGAATAAATTTTAGAAACTTCTCAATATCAATTTTCCCTGCTTCATACAATGAGGCCCATAAAGACATTGATGTTTCAAAAGAACGATTTATTGAGAGCGCTTTATCTATTTTTAGATTTCCTTTTTCATCTAAAGGGGTATAGTTTAATTCGCAATTAGCCGCATGTCCTGTACCTGCATTATTAAAAGCGCCAGTACTTTCACTTCCTGGAGCATTTAATTTTTCTATAATAAGAAATTTTATATCTGGTAAAACTTCTGAAATTAGGAGGGCTAAAGTACTACTCATTATCCCTGCTCCTACTAAGACCGCATCAAAGTAGTTATTGTCATTAGTGGGATTTTTAGATGAAGTCACAACAGAAAATTATCTTTTTTGCAATTAATCAGATTTCTTTCTAGGCTTATTATAAAGTTAATCCAAAATTATGAGTACTGAAACACTCTCGCTGACAAACGAAAATGTGGAAAAAGTCCTTGACGAGCTAAGACCTTTTTTAATTTCTGATGGAGGTAATGTAGAGATTGCTGAAATAGATGGTCCAATTGTCAAAGTCAGACTTCAAGGAGCATGTGGTAGTTGCCCAAGTAGCACTATGACTCTCAAAATGGGTATTGAAAGAAAGTTAAAAGAAATGATTCCTGAAATAAGCGAAGTTGTCCAGGTTTTATAAAAATTTTTAATTGAAATATATATTATTTAGTTTTTAATTCCTTCAACAAAGATGATTCCATATCAAGGCAATCAATTGGAAGTCCTTGACCAATAGCGATTAAAAGAGGTGCAAGAATTCCTAAAGTAAAAACTAAATTTGATTGGCTTACATCATATTTACTCAAAGTAAAAGTTATCAAATAAATAATTGAAAAATAAGCATGTAGTGAAAAAAATTCTTTTGGCTTTAACACTGGCCACCTTAAAGTATTTCCCAAGAAATATAAAAAACCTGTCATAAATAAATAGTTACATGAAGATTAAACCAAATATAAACATAAACCTTTTTAGAGACTATTTATAAAAAAATTTACCTAAGATAATAATTAAAAAAAAATTAAATCTTCGTTTCTATTTGTAAAAGCTAGACATGCAGTTAAAAATACGCTTATAATAATTTGGTAGCAATTGCTACTTTTCGTTCACCCTCTTTGAGGGCGCAGTTCGAGTCATACCATGGAACGGGGGATGGCCGTGTGTCACATCGAAACATGACTACTTTAACTTACAGAGGTAAAAACTACGTTCAAAACAAAGAAGCTGCTAAAAAGCAACTTGTTGAACTTACCTACAGAAGAAACGTATACACCAACAGAATGGATGACGCTTCTTCAAGTAATGAAAAAGCAGAATTAAATTACAGAGGTGTTAATTACACTAAATAATTTAATTAAACAAATTAAAAGCCCCTTTTTCAGGGGCTTTTTTTTTTGGCTATATTTATCAAGAGTCCTTTAAAAAACATGTCTGAAAGTTGCTGTAATACAAACACATCGAATAAAGCACCTAATCTATTCGATCATAAAGATGCGATTCAAGAAAGATATGGCTCAGCAGCACAAGAAAAAGAAAGTTGTCTTTGTACACCAGTTGGGTTTAATCCCGTTTTACTTGAAGCAATTCCTCAAGAGGTTATAGAAAGAGACTATGGGTGTGGTGATCCAACAAAATATGTTCAAAAAAATGATATAGTCTTAGACCTTGGAAGTGGTAGCGGCAAAAATGCTTTCATTTGTGCCCAAATTGTTGGAAAAGAAGGGAAAGTTATTGGAGTTGATCAGAATCCTGACATGCTTTCTTTATCAAGATTAGCCTCTAAAGAAGTTTCAAAAAATATAGGTTTCAACAATACAGAATTTCTAGAAGGTTCAATTGAAAAACTTGATGAATTAGATAAAGATTTAAATCCATTAATCGCAGATAAATCAGTTGATATTATTTTAAGTAATTGCGTTTTAAACTTGGTAAGTCCAGAATCTAGAAATAACCTTCTAAATAACATAAAAAGAGTTTTAAACGATAATGGAAGAATTGCAATTAGCGATATCGTTTCTAACAAAAAAGTTCCTTTAAGATTGCAAAATGATCATGATTTATGGACAGGATGTATTAGTGGAGCATGGTACGAGCCAGAGTTTATAAGTGATTTTAAAGAACTAGGATTTAAAAATTTAAAATTTGCAGAAAGGAGTGCTGAACCTTGGAAAGTAATTGAGGATATTGAATTTAGAACAGTAACTTTAGTGGGCAATATTTAAAAAAATTCAAGAGTTAAAAATATAAAATAAATTTCCATGAGAAATAATCTAAGAGATCAAATACCCGCATTAAAAAATAAGTATTATTTCAACTATGGCGGTCAAGGACCATTACCAAAATCTTCTCTTGAAGCAATAGTTAAAACTTGGGAAATTATCCAAGATTTAGGACCATTTACCAATGATATGTGGCCTTTTATTTACAAAGAAATATTGACCACAAAAAGAATCATTGCGCAAAAATTAGGTATCAATTCAAAGAATGTAGCTTTTACCGAAAATATCTCTTCCGGTATGATTTTGCCCTTTTGGGGAATAAAAGTAGAAGAGGGAGAAGAGTTGTTAATAAGTGACTGTGAACATCCTGGAGTAGTGGCTGCAAGTCGAGAATTTTGCAGAAGAAATAAATTAATATTCAAAATTTTGCCAATCCAAAAAATTAAAAATCTAAACGACGAAAATATAATTTTAGAGATTTTGAAAAATATAAATTGTAAGACTAAGATCCTTATTATTTCTCATATCTTATGGAACTTTGGATATAAAATTCCTTTAAAACAAATTTCTATAGAATTAAAAAATAATCGAGAAGATTCTTATTTACTTATTGATGGTGCTCAAACCTTTGGGCACATAAATATTGAAAAAGAAGTTTTTTATTCTGATTTATATTCAATAACTTCTCATAAATGGGCATGTGGACCAGAAGGACTTGGAGCCATTTATGTCTCAGATAAATTTATTCATGAAACAGATCCAACAATAATTGGTTGGAAATCCTTAAAAAAAGAACAAGGCATTTATGAGCCTTCAGATAATCTTTTTCATGATGATGCAAGGAAATTTGAAATAGCTACCTCTTGTATTCCTTTACTTGCTGGGCTCAGGAATTCTTTAGATCTTTTGGATAAAGATTGCCATGAAAAAGAAAAAAACAAAAATATCAAAAAATTAAGTGGAAAACTTTGGGATGAATTAAATCAATCAAAGGGTGTTGAATTAGTTTTAGAAAAAAAATATTTAAATGGGATTGTTAGTTTTAATATCGAAAATATTAAAGATAAGGATAAATTTGTAAAGAAACTTGGAGAAAATAAAATTTGGATTAGAGTTTTAGAAGATCCAAAATGGTTTAGAGCATGCGTACATCAAATGACTACAGAAGCTGAGATTGATTTACTTGCTAGAGAAATAAAAAATTTGACTTAAAGATCTTTTGATAAAAAATTTAGTTTACCAAGGTATCTCCGAGCTGTCCCATGCAATAAATTTTCCTGTGGATTCTGGTGATTGATTTTTAATAATATTGATCAAGAATTGGGAAGATTTTTCTTTACTAAATAATTTATGTTCTGGAACAAATTTATGAAAAGGTCTAGATAAATCAGTATCTACTGTTCCTGGATGAAGCAATGTGATAGTAGCCTTTGGGAAACGTCTAGCCCATTCAATACTTAAAGATTTAAAAAACTGATTTTGCGCAGATTTTGCAGCTCTATATGAATACCATCCTCCAGTTTGATTATCTCCAATGCTCCCAACTCTTGCACTTATACTTGCAAAATTAAACTCAACATCTTTTGGTATAAATTCTTCAATCGCTTTCGCTAATAAAATAGGAGAAAAGGCATTTATTGAAAAACTTTCCATCATATTTTTTTTATCAAGATGTTGTAATCTTTTTTCTGGTTGAAGAGAATCAGTATGAAGTCTACCTGTAGCATTAACAACTAGCCTTAATTTTGAAGGATGATTTGATATTTTATTTTTTAACTGCAAAAGGGATTGAGAATCCTCTATATCTAATTCCCAAAAAGGATTAAATTCACTTTTTCTTCCACACAAAACAACATCTAAATCTTTTTCACTTTCATTCAGATCTCTAGCTAGTTGTGTTCCAATTCCACCTGCCCCTACAACTAAGGCTAAGCCTTTCATTTTTTTAAAAATAACTCCATTAATTCTAAGAAACTTTTCTTGTGATTTGCGTAAAGATCTTTCTTATTTGATTAGGAGATTTTATTGAGATTTATTTTTTTCTTTTAATAATTTATAAGCTATTTTTCTATCATCAAAATTAATAATTTTATCATTGAGAATTTGGTAGTCTTCATGTCCTTTTCCTGCAATTAAAACAATATCTTTTTTATTGGCAAATTTAATAGATTCATTTATTGCTTTAAATCTATCAATTTCAATTGTTATTTTTTCTCTTTTTTTTATACCCATCAAAATATCATTTACTATCTTTTGGGGTTCTTCTGATCTTGGATTATCTGAAGTTATAAAAAGTTGATCAGAAAACTCTTCAGCTATTGATCCCATTAAAGGCCTTTTACCAAGATCTCGATCTCCGCCACAGCCAAAAACAGTAATAAGTTTCCCCTTACAAAGTTTTTTAATTGATTGCAAAACTTTTTTCAATCCATCAGGCGTGTGGGCATAATCAACAATTACTGTTGGAAGTGATCTTGCAACGTAATCATTATCAATTTCTATTTTCTCCATTCGCCCAGGAGCGCCCGGGAAAGATCGTATCAACTTTGATAGATCTTTTAAAGAAAAATTAAGTTTATACAAAATTGTTATTGCTTGAATCGCATTCATTAAATTAAATTCACCGACAAGTGGAACAAAAAGTTGAATTTTTTCCTTGGGTGTATGAAAAATGCAGGTTGAGCCATTTTCAGTAAATTTTTTATCTGTTACGAAAAAAAAATCATCATTTTCAAATTCACTTTCAGTAATCTTTGTAGACACTAATGAAGATCTTTTTTCAATATCAGACGATAATTTAGATATCCAAGGGTCATCGTGATTTAATACAGAAATTCCATCCTTTTCTATTAAATAAGGTGGGAAAAACAATTTTCTTTTTGTTTGAAAATAAGATTCCATATCTGAGTGATAATCAAGATGATCTTGAGTTAAATTAGTAAAAATAGCCCCCTCAAATTCGCAACCTGATATCCTCTTTTGAGCAATAGAATGAGAACTTACCTCTAATATCGCGAATTCAGATTCTGCCTCAACAGCAGCATTTAATTTCTTTTGAAGTTTATCGGCGAAATCAGTTGTATGAGAAGCCACTTCTGAGAAGCCAGGCCATCTATTGAATAAGGTCCCAAATAATGCAGTCTTTTTCCCTGATTTTTTTAAAAGATATTCCAATAAGAAAGTAATTGTCGTTTTTCCATTTGTACCAGTAACACCAATAAGTTTAAGTTTTCTTGAAGGCCTATTCCAAAACTCAGCGACAATTTGACCAAAAATATAATCTAAATTATCCTCAATAACCAAAATCCTTTCTCGATCAATAGATCCAATTTTCTCTTTTGCAGCAGACCCAATAATGGCAGCCTCCGCGCCATTTTCAATTGCCTCAATGCAAAATTTTCCTCCATCAACATTTAAACCAGGCATTCCTAAAAATAAAGTTCCTTTTTGTACTTCTTTAGAGTTAAAAGAAATATTATTGATTTCTTGATCGATAAGATTTAACGAAGGAATAATTCCTACCAAATCTAAAAGTTTAAATAATTTTATAGATCTCATATAAAAAAATTATTTCTCCAGAATGGTACTAATATTTTTTTGAAACCAATTCTTTAATTGATCATCTTTTAATCTTGGAGAAATGCGAGGCAATTCTATGATCTCCTCGGACCTAATTCTTTCAACTGCAATAACAGGTACTTCATAATCATATTTTTTATATTTATCTTTATATAAATCGACCCTATCAATATCAATTTCTTCAAGCTCCTCTAGATTAGGGAATAACTCATTAAGATTTATTTTTGCCAGTTTGTTTTTTAATGAATCACAAAGGCAACATCCCTGCCTAACAAAAATAAATATTTTCATTCATTTAGTCAGGCACAGGGTCACATCCACAGGGAGTTAAAGGATGACATCTGCTTAATCTTTTTAAAGTTAACCACCCTCCCTTCCAAGGACCATGTCTAGTTATTGCCTCATATCCATAAGAGCTGCAACTTGGAATAAATCTGCATCTTGGTCCAAAAAAAGGAGAAAACCACTTTTGATAAAACGAAATCAATAAAAGAAGTATAGAAGTAATTGATTTATTAATAGTTTTGAACACTTTCATGATGTAAAATAATATTTCCAGTAGTAATTAGTTTAATTGAATTTAATCAATTATCCAATTTATTGCAAATTTCTATTTAATTTAAAATTATGTCAAGATACCGCGGCCCCAGATTAAGGGTTACGCGTCGCTTGGGAGAACTACCAGGTCTCACCAGGAAAGCTTCAAAGAAGTCTAATCCTCCAGGTCAGCACGGCCAAGCCCGTCGCAAGCGATCAGAATATGCAATTCGTCTAGAAGAAAAGCAGAAACTTAGGTTTAATTATGGAGTTTCTGAAAAACAACTAGTACGCTATGTGAAAAAAGCTAGAGCTCAAGAAGGATCTACAGGTACTAACTTACTAAGACTTTTAGAAAACAGACTTGATAATGTTTGTTTTAGATTAGGTTTTGGAGGTACCATTCCAGGCTCAAGACAATTAGTAAATCATGGCCATGTAACCGTTAATGGAAAGGTTCTTGATATTGCTGGTTATCAATGCAAATCAGGCGATGTAATCGGAATTAAAGAAAACAAAGCAAGCAAAAAACTTGTAGAAGGTAATATAGAATTCCCTGGCTTAGCAAATGTCCCACCTCATCTTGATTTAGACAAGCCTAAATTAACGGGAAAAATAAATGGGAAATGCGATAGAGAGTGGGTGGCTCTTGAAATAAACGAACTACTAGTTGTTGAATATTATTCAAGAAAAGTTTAATACTACTTTTCTTTGGATTATTAAATCTCTCTTTAAAAAAAAAGAGAGATTTAATTTAATTCTTATTTTTAAAAATAATGGGAAATAAGGAAAATAATATAGAAAAGCCAGGTGTTAAGACCTTATCTATTCACCATGGGAAAACATTTGCAGAAGAAACTGGATGCGTTATGCCTCCTATTTTTTCTACATCTACTTTCAAACATGGAAATAAAGATAATTTCGACTACACAAGATCAGGCAATCCAAACTTTAGAATTCTAGAAAACATCCTTAAATCAATAGAAGAATCTAAATACTGTACAGTTTTTGGATCTGGAATTAGCGCGGTAACTGCAATTTCATCAACACTGAAATCAGGTGACAAGATACTCTGCGAGTCAAATCTCTATGGTTGTACAGTGAGGATGTTCGAAAAAGTTTTCAAGAAATTTGGACTAGAAGTTTTATACACAGATTTTACAAACGAAAATAACGACAAAAAGATTTCAAACTTCGAACCAAACTTGATATGGCTAGAAAGTCCAACTAATCCACTTTTGAAGGTACTCGATATTAAGGCGATTTGTGATGAAGCGAATAAACTCGAAATACCAGTAGTTGTAGACAACACATTTTCTACAGCTCTTATTCAAAAACCATTGGACCTTGGTGCAACACTATCGCTTGTAAGCACCACAAAATTCATTAATGGACATAGTGACGCACTTGGCGGAGCAGTACTTACAAATAATGAGGAATGGAATAGTAAGATGCTTTTCTCTCAAAAAGCTCTAGGGCTTCAACCATCTCCTTTTGATAGTTGGCTCATTACGAGAGGAGTAAAAACTCTTCCTTTAAGAATCGAACAACAAACTAAAAGTGCAGAATTTATTTCTGAAGAATTAGGTAATCATAAAATTATTAGTAAAGTAATTTACCCTTTTAATCAAGAACATCCGCAATTTAATTTAGCAAAATCGCAAATGAAATCTGGAGGTTCAATGATCACCCTAAAATTAAACTTAAATAAAGAGGATACTTTTAAATTTTGCAAATCTCTCAAATATTTCTCTCTAGCAGAAAGCCTTGGAGGAGTTGAAAGTTTAATTTGTCACCCTGCAACGATGACTCATGCTTCTGTTGATGACAAAACAAAAAATCTACTAGGGATAGATGATGCTCTTGTCAGATTATCAATTGGATGTGAAGATACAGACGATTTAATCTCGGACATTTTATTTGCTTTAAATAAATTCTGAAAATTGAGAGATTTACTTAAAAAACCTATATGGAAAAATTTAGAGTTAGGATATGCAATTCCTGATAGTATTCATGCTGTTTCTGTAGCATTACCAACTTGGAATGATGTAATAAATTACGAGGAAAAAGATCAAGAATGCATAAATTTATTGAAGTCCATTTACCCACGATTCGGGCTAAACCCCATAGTGAAAAGATTATGCGAAAAAGTAAAAAAACAAAATTACTACAACAATAAAAGTATCTGGCCATATCCGAATGAAAGAATAGCTTTTAAAGCTAAAAAATACATTGATAGAAATACTTCTGAACAATTCTCGTTAATAGAAAAAAGAAATAATTTAGCTTTCTTAATAACTGAAAAAGAAGGAAGTATTTATGCAAAATATTTTTGGCAACATACTGGTCTTGGTCTATCTTCAAGAGCTGCCGCTGTAGAACTAGGTCTTGAAGATTGCCCTCCAAAATCTTACGTAAATGAATGTTCTCAAAGAATAAAAAATAGAATTTCTAAATCTACAAAAATTGACTCTAATGATATTCACTTAACTTCATCTGGAATGTCTGCATTGCATACATCATTAGAAATCATATATAAATTATTTCCAGCTAAACCAACACTCCAAGTTGGTTTTCCATATGTAGATGTACTTAAATTACCAATGAAAATCTTTCACGGAGCAAAGTTAATTACAGAAGAAAATTGCGCGGATATTGAATTAGAAATCAAAAGAATAAATCCATCAGCATTAATTATTGAACTTCCAAGTAATCCAATGCTCAAATGTGTAAACATTAAAAAAATTTCAAAAATTGCAAAAAAGGTAAATATTCCCTTAATTGTTGACGATACAATTGGTTCGAATTTAAATATAAATTCCACAGAACATGCAGATATAGTTTTTACTTCACTTACAAAAATTTTTTCAGGTAGTGGTGATATTCTTGCCGGATCATTAATACTAAATCCAAAAAGCAAATGGATTGATCAGTTTAGAAATGCATTAAACGAGATTAATATTCCAATACTTTCCGATGGAGATATAGTTTATCTAGAGAAAGTTAGTAGAGATGTAAATCAAAGAGTTTTTGAACAAAATAAAGCATGTTTAGAATTAAAAAAAAGATTAGAGACTCATAGCGAGATTAAAAATATTTTCCATCCTGAAAATTGTCCAAATTTTAATTCTTTACTTACTTCTAATGGGGGATACGGCTGCTTATTATCGTTTGAATTAAATGGAGGATTGAACAAAGCTAAAAAATTTTATGATTCTCTAAAAGTATCTAAAGGACCTAGTTTAGGTACAAAATTTACTCTAGTTTGTCCTTATGTTTTACTAGCTCATTATGACGAGTTGGATTGGGCTGAAAGTTTTGGTATACCCTCGCACCTTATTAGAGTATCAGTTGGATTAGAAGACCAAGATCAATTATGGAAAACCTTTTCTGAAGCATTAAATAATTTCTAAATTCCTAGTATTTACCGTATAGAAACTTATATACTCTTTTTCTGAATAATAGTTAGTATTAATATATATTTTCTCAATATATAAATGGCAAAAATTTATGAGGACAACAGTTTTGCTATTGGAAACACTCCATTAGTAAAATTAAAATCAGTTACTAAAAACGCGAAAGCTACAGTACTTGCAAAAATTGAAGGTAGAAACCCCGCTTATAGTGTCAAATGTAGGATCGGCGCAAACATGATTTGGGATGCCGAGAAAAGTGGGAAACTTACAAAAGACAAAACTATTGTTGAGCCAACTTCTGGAAATACAGGAATTGCTCTAGCTTTTACTGCTTCAGCAAGAGGTTATAAACTGATCCTTACAATGCCAGAATCCATGTCAATTGAAAGAAGAAGGGTTATGGCAGTGTTGGGTGCTGAAATTGTTTTAACAGAGGCATCTAAAGGTATGCCTGGAGCAATAGCTAAGGCAAAAGAAATTGCAGAAAGTAATCCTTCTCAATATTTCATGCCAGGTCAATTTGATAATCCAGCAAACCCTGAAATTCATTACAAAACTACTGGACCAGAAATCTGGGATGATTGCGATGGTGAAATTGATGTCCTAGTTGCAGGGGTTGGAACTGGCGGCACAATTACAGGAGTTTCAAGATACATTAAGCAAGAGAAGGGCAAGAATATTACTTCTGTAGCTGTAGAACCATCACATAGTCCTGTTATTACGCAGACAATGAATGGAGAAGAGGTTAAATCCGGACCGCATAAAATTCAAGGAATTGGAGCAGGATTTATTCCTAAGAACCTTGACTTATCAATTGTTGACAAGGTTGAACAAGTAACAAATGACGAATCTATAGAGATGGCTCTTAGACTAGCTAAAGAGGAAGGTCTATTAGTAGGAATATCTTGTGGAGCTGCTGCTGCTGCTGCTGTTAGATTAGCTGAACAAGATGAATATGCTGGGAAGACAATTGTAGTTGTTCTCCCTGATTTAGCAGAGAGGTATTTATCATCAATTATGTTTACTGAAGTTCCAAGCGGAATCATTCAAGAACCAGTCAAAGCATAAATCTATTTTTTATCCAGTAGTGAATCTGGTGAAATATACATCGCATCGCCATAAGAGAAAAATCTAAATTTTTCTTTTATGGCTTTCTTATACAAATCTAATAATCTTTCTCTACCAATCATTGCACTTACTAAAAGTAATAATGAACTTTTAGGAAGATGAAAATTAGTTAATAATCCATCAACTACCTTAAATTTATAACCTGGCTTAATTACTAAATCTACGTACTTAGCAATGGGAATAAAGTCATTAATTTCGTGAGAATAACAACTTTCAAGAGCTCTTACGCTTGTTGTACCAATAGCAATTATTCTTTTATCTGTTTTCTTTATTCTTTTTATTTCCTCCACTACTTCCTTATTAACACTTACCCATTCTTTATGAAGTTTTAAGTTACTTAGATCTTCTTGATCAATTGGTTTGAATGTTCCATAGCCCACGTGCAAAGTTATCGGTAAAATTATTACTCCTTTTTTTTTTAGATTGGAAATAAGACTTTTGCTTAAGTGCAAACCAGCAGTTGGCGCAGCAACGGCCCCTGGATTAGTTGCATACTCAGTTTGATAACTATTCTCATGAAAAGATTCTTCTTCGGTATTTTTTATATAAGGCGGGAGAGGGATTTCCCCGTATTTATCAAGAAGGTCATTCATTGAATTGAGATCAGTTATGTTTTCAGGAAATTTAATAAATCTCCCTCCAGTTTCTTCATCAACCCCATCAACCATCAAATTAATATCTTCTGCAGAAGGAGATTTTAATATTATTTTTCTATTTATTTTTAACTTTTTCGCTGACTTTGCCAAACATAACCAAACACATGCATGGGATCTTTCTAAGACTAATAATTCGACTAACGTCCCATTTTCTAATTCAACCTTTAACCTGGCTTTCATTACC
>CACHEM010000005.1 GCA_902578845.1 uncultured Prochlorococcus sp. | reverse complement strand
GGAGTGGAATAGGTAAATGGCCGACAACTAATCCCCTAGGGCAAATTCTTAAATTAATTGATGAAGAAGTTGAACTAATTCAATACAAAGGTTGGCAAGTAATTGTCCCAGAAGGCAATTTTAATCTTGATGTGGGGGAAGAACCTTTTAAACAAACAATTAAAACTTTAAGAGGCGAGAAATCTGTTAAAGAATGGGAATCATTTATTTCCGGAATAAAACCTCTTAGCCAAATAATAAATGATATACCTTTACTCTCATTTTCTCCCGAATCAATAAATTTCTTAGATCTAATAAATTTAACCTCAAAATTTTTACCTAATATCAATCAAATACCAAAAATTAATAAAGGCTTTGGGAATTTAGTAAATAATCATCTAGAGGATCCTTTTCTCAGAAATTGGGTTGATTTATTGAGCTTTTTGATAAGTGGTATGTCAATGCATGATACAAATACAGCTGCGATGGCTACTTTATTTAACGAATGGTTTGAACCAAATTCATACCTTGAATACCCCAAAGGAGGTAGTGAATCTATCGTAAAAGCCTTAATTAATGGATTTAAAAAAAATGGAGGAGAATTAATTCTTTCTTCGAGAGTAAAGACAATTAACTTCAATAAAAATTTAGCCACAGGTATAACTCTAAATAATGGTTCTAGTTATAGTTGTGAATCTGTTGTCACGAATACTGATGTATGGAATTTAAAAAAGTTAATTCCAAATGAAATTTCAAAAAAATGGAATACAAAAGTTTTAAACCCTAATAAATGTGATTCTTTCCTTCATATACATCTAGGTTTTGATGCTCATGGTCTTGAAAATTTGCCAATACATGCAATACATGTTGATGAGTGGGAAAAAGGTATAACCGCAGAAAGAAATATAGCTGTATTTTCAATCCCATCTGTTTTAGATAAAAATATGGCCCCTGAAGGAAAACATGTTCTTCATGGATATACTCCCGCAAATGAACCTTGGGAAATATGGGAAAACCTAAATCCAAAGGAATTAAAATATAGAAATTTGAAAGAAGAAAGATGTTCAATATTCCTTAATGCAGTGCGAAAATTCATCCCTGATATAGATGAAAGGATTGATTTAAAGATGCTAGGAACCCCAATCACTCATAAAAAATTCACCAATACCTATTGCGGCAGTTACGGCCCTGCATTATCTGCAGCAAAAGGTCTTTTCCCAGGCTGCAAAACTCCAGTGAAAAATTTATTTACTTGCGGTGCAAGTACATTTCCAGGTATTGGAATTCCCGCTGTTTCAGCAAGTGGCGCTTACGCAGCTGAAAAAATTATTGGTAAAAAAGAATTTAAAACTCTTCTTAAGAAAATAAATTTATGAATCAAGTTCTTTTTTATAACTCTACAAATACTTAGTTAAGAAATAAGAATAAAGAAAGCAAAAACGCTCAATAATGATAATCTTTATCTGAACATAAACTTAACTTATAGCTCTTATATGTTTTTCTTATCAGTTCCTCAAGCCTGGCATTTAGTTGGCACTTGGTCAGAACAACTTCCAAACGAGTCAAATCTTATAGGAATGGGCCAAACAGAATTAATGATGACTTTACATTCGATATTCGTGCCTCTCTTACTTGTAATTTCATATTACCTATTCAATAGACTTAATAAAAACGAATCAAAGAAAATTAAAGGATGATCGTTTAGGGTTTATTTAGCTGAACTTCTTCTAACTACTTTTCTGCCTGTAGAAGTGTCAACTCCACTTGAATCTTTAGTTTGTGAATTAGTTTCAACATTATCTAAATCACCTTTATCCATTTCTGCGCAAACACCTACTACCATGGCAGCTTGCATTTGATCTGGTAAATCTCCAATAGTTAATAAGGCCTTTAAAACTAATTGAAGTCGAGTTTGCCGATCTATTTCAGGTCTTAGTTTTTTTACGGTATTCCAAAGTTCTTGGGTAACTTCTTTTAAAAGTTCTCGATCAACAGCCAAATTAAATCCTTCTTGTATTTCTACTAATCTAACAAAAAATTGGATCTCGTAAAATAATATTCAATAAAAAGATTGTTAGTTAATATTTTTCTATCCGAATACAAGTTGCATTTGTTGGTGCAATTCAATTTTCTCTGGCAAAAGCTTATCTTTTTCAATCTTTTTTAGAGTAGAAGTTCTATAAAATTTTTTTTGAATCTTTATTGGAGTATTTTCAAACTTTACTTTTTTGCTTATTTGAAAATTCCACTCTTTTGAATTAAAAGGGGCATATGGAGAAGATGAAATCACTTTCATGTCTTAATAATACATCTGTACTTATAATAGTACAGATTTACTACTATGCAACAATTGAATCGACTTTTTGTTAATTTTATATTATATTTGAAATGGATTGATTTTTTTTATATAATTTGTAGGAATTATAAGTTTGATAAATGAATAAAAGTATCATGAGTAACTTATTAGTCCGTTTTTTTAGTGTCTTAAGACTTTTCTTGCTTAAAAACCCCTAAAAATAGTCAATTTGTTGAAATTAACATTGACAAGATATATTTAATAATCCTTCCTATAAAAAGAATAATGAATTGATAAAAATGCTTCTCAGTAATGCAAAAAGACTAAAAATCCAAGGAATAATTAAAAGAATTGCTCAAGATAAATCAATTACATTAGAAGAAAGGATATTTGTTGAGAAATTTGCCCACCATAATTCGACAATTTCTCTTTGGCTGAAAAAAAGCTAACAGCTTTAGAAGGAATGGTACAAAAAATGATGGAGGGATTGATAACCTCTTACAATCATTTGGGATAGATGGACTAGAGAAAGAAAATCATTTTAACCCTAATGAAGATGATATATCGGATTGGTTTGGCGGTGCTCCTGGTTGGCTAAGGAGAAGCTAGATACATTAATTATTCAATTTACCCAGGCTATCTTACACAAATATATACTCATAAAAGATATAAATACCCAAAAAAACCATGGTATAAATTTAATCGGTACTAAATATTTTTTTGAAAAGGTTTTCATATTTTATTTTTATTTTAGATTATTTCTTCCTTACCGTTTTTGAAAATAGGTTTAATTGCTCTATTTATAAATTAAACAATATTCGAAACCTCAAAGATATTAAATCACTTTAAATAGATAAACTTAATTAGCCTTAATCATGACAATCTAAGCAACTTTATTTTCAATGTTTCTTGAAAAATTTACTATTTTTGACTCATCATGTTCTGATTCATTCCAAAATTTTATAAGTCTTTCTAATTCATCAATCCTCTTTTTGGCATTTGCAATTTTTTCAGTAGTTGTCATATAAAGTTTTTATCTATCCAATTAATGCATGAAAAAAAAATATTTCAATGGAAGTAACAATTTTTAGACTATAAAGATTAATTTTTGGTTAATTTCTTCAATACACTATAGTCCTCGAGCGATTGAGTAATTATACTTAAAGAAAAAACTAAATTTATGAAGAAATTAAATTCTTTGATTTTAAATAGTACAGTTAACTTCTTAGACTTCATATACTCTGGTAGGTCTTTACAAAGATTTTGGGTTTTAGAAGTTATTGCTAGATCACCTTATTTTGCATTTCTTTCAGTTCTTCATTTTAAAGAATCCCTAGGAATTAAAAATGAGAAAACAATGATTTTAATGAAAGAACATTTTTATCAAGCCATTAACGAAACTGAGCATCTTAAAGAAATGGAGAAAAGAGGAGGAGATAGGTTCTGGATTGATAGATTTTTTGCGAGACACCTTGTACTTGTCTATTACTGGATCATGGTTTTTTATTATTTCCTTTCTCCAGCTAATGCTTATGATGTCAACATAAAAATCGAAGAACATGCATTTGAAACTTATTCCAAATATTTAATAGATAATCCTAATGATCAAAAAATAAAAGAAATTGCTCAAGATGAATTAAATCATGTCCAAGAACTTAACGAAGCTTTGTCAATGCTTACAACAGTTTAGATTATTGCTGAGAAATCTATTAGCAATATTGAGAGTATCAACGAAGAAGAAATTAATCCTAGACTAATCATTAATGAGACATAACCTTTTTTTCTAGGCAATTTATAAAAAAGATATTCCAATAATTAATATCATTAATAATGAGAAAAAAATTATAATTTTCTCATTTACTAAATTGAGATGCATAACTAAATTTTTTTCTTCAAAAAATTTGAGAAATTCAGATAAAACTAATTCTTCTTCTATTTTCTTAAAATAGTCAAAAGAGCTTATAAAAGCAGAACTTAATAAAGATAATGCAACCATTGCAGTAACTGGTTTTGTTAACCTATTAAGTGTTCTGTTAAAACTTGCCAATAAAATAAGAATAAATAAAGAGGTTACTAAAGGTATTAAAGGTATAAGAGTTGTTGAATTTATTAAATTTCCCACGAAAATAATATGTATCTAACTTAAAATTTTATAATATTTCGACGCGTTATTTTATTAAGTAAGATTTTTAAAATCTAAAATGTAATTAGTACCTATTGCATTCTGTGTAAATTGATACCAAAATTAAATTAGTATTGAAAAATAAAATGTTAGCCATTTCTGAAATTATTATTGCAAGTGCTATTTTCCTAGGAATTGTATATTGGGAAGTTAAATTCCTATATACCAAAACTACTGTAGCGAAATAACCTCACTCGAAACAGGAAGACTAAAAACGTAAAAAATTTAAATAAAATTTAAGAATTTAAGTTGACAAAAAAAGCTTTAAATATGAGAGAATAAACACAAATATTCCGTCCCTCTTATGAGCGAAGTCCAAAATCCTAATACTAACTCAACTCAGCAGCAACAGCAGCAGCAGCAGCAATCATATGCAGAGAGCAAAATTACTTCTGCTGAGAGTGAGAAGCTTTATCTCGAGATGAAAAAGGCTTGGCTTTAAATTTAATTCGCGTTTGAAATAATATTTCCATTATTTTGCAAAATTTTTTTTTAATTTTGCAGTATTCAATACTTTTTTATTCTGTATACCCTTTAAATTTTGTTTAACTGTAAAGTAATCTGTTGAGAAAACTAAAAGAGTTAGAGAAAATTAACGGAAGACTTGCAATGGGAGGGTTGATATATTTAGTTTTTACAAAATTAGTGTCCAACCGTACCGACATATTAGACCAGCTTAAATCTTATTTAATTTAAGAAATGAATTAGAAATATTATCCAGGAATATTTCTTTCTATATAAGCGTCAGTTAAAGCTAAAATTAACCCCAATAATGTTGAACATATAGCTATTTCAGTTGATTCCATTTTATTTTTGAATTACCCCTAGTTTGCTAAATAATTCAAAGTTCGGCAACAAAACCAATAACTTACTATAGTACTTATATACTATTAGCTATTTATTGTGAGCTCAGCAACTCCTGAGTTTCTTTTCGTTAGGCCTGGCGATTATGTCGCAATTAAAAAAGAAAATTGCGAAAAGACTAAAGAAAAGAATAAAAATTATTGGGTCGGTCGAGTTATCGACTGTATTGGAGGAGCTAGAAATCCAAATTCATGGACATTATTTCAAGTTGCCAATATTGATAATGGAGAAATCACTATAATCAACGCGGATATTGTAGAAAAAATTTTGAAACCTTCTGGAAGTTAAGCTTATCGATAATCAAACAAACTTTCTTCAGTATTACAGAGAAAAGGGCAAAATGCACACTTAAAAGGGAATTACCCCAATTCCAAGCAGGCAAGTCCGTATACCTGATTCATAGGGCAGGGAGGTTGAATGCCTTTATACATTCTGTAAGTTTTTGATATTTCCTCAAAACCTAAACTTGATAAAAGATAATTTGCATAAGGATTCAGATTAGAGCAATCCAATAAGATTTGGGCATCTAAATCACCAACTAACTTCCTTATCAATAGTTCAGCAAGTGGCGGGGTGTCCGCTAAAAGAGGTCCGATTCTCCAGCCTTGCTCATTATCCTCCAATACGCAAGGTCTTATCCTGCCAAATCCATGGCACATCCCATTATTATCGATAATTGCACTGACATTACCATGGCAATTTTTCAACCAGTCATTTAGAAAATGTGGTCTGGGACTAGGTTCTCTTTGATCATCATAAATTAAGACCGCTTTAGAGGATATTTTATTACCGGGGACAACTTTAAAAGAATGAAA
Source organism: uncultured Prochlorococcus sp. (assembly GCA_902578845.1). Next base: position 62,279 of record CACHEM010000005.1, on the reverse strand, counting down.
TTGATCTTTATAGAAATTTCTCAATGGCAAATCTTGAGACCCATTTAATTTCCATCGATTTGTAATAGAAGATTTTCTAAATCCCCACTTTGCGTAATCATTCAATCTATCTGGGGCAGCCTCAAGACCAATACAATCAACATTTTTTAAATATTCGAGGGCATGTTTCCATAATCTCACTCCGTATCCATTATTTCGGAATTCTTTTTTAACGATAAATAAACCTATAAAACCATAAGAGGAATTATATTTTATACACGCAATAGAGCCTATAGGATTATTGTCTAGACAAGCTACCCATACCCCTTGTTTATCTGTATTTCTATAAATTGATACATCATCCATTCCAGGAGAAAATCCTTCCAACCTTGCCCAGTTTGTAACTTCTGGTATTTCATTTATAGCTATCAATCTAATTGAAAATTTTTCCCTCATAGAAATATACTAACCAAGAATAATTTGAATTTTTAAATGCAATATTAATAAATTTGATTATTTCTCATAAATAATTCACTTTGATTTAAGTGGCTAAAAACCTTAGTTATTTACAATTTATCCTCTGATATATTTAATACTATTCAAAGGTAAAAAATGAAAATTTCTGATAAATTTCATTTAGAAGACATCAATAGATTAAAAAATACAGTTCTCACTGGAAAAACGGAAGATATAAAGTGGCGGATCCAACATCTCAATATAATTTCTAAACTTTTGGATGAAAATAAAAAAGAGATAATAAAATCACTTTTTCTTGATCTCGGCAAATCTGAAATTGAAGGGCTTTCAGAAATTCTTTTAGTGAAAGAAGAAATTTCACTCATAAAAAAGAAACTTAATTCTTGGATGCGACCAAAAAAGATTAATACACCTTTTTATCTATTTCCATCATCTTCCAAAGTTATTTATGAACCTCTTGGGTGTGTCTTAATTCTTGGTCCTTATAATTATCCATTACTTTATGTTTTGAAGCCATTGGTAAATATTTTCTCAGCAGGAAATACTGCAGTCATAAAACCATCAGAAAAATGTCCTGCGACCTCAGAACTTATTAAAAAGCTCACTTCCAAATATTTCCGTAAAGATGTACTAATGACAGTAGAGGGTGATTATAAACAATCCATAAAATTAATTGAACAAAATTTTGACCACATATTTTTTACAGGAAGTACTGAAACTGGAAAATCTATAATGAAATTAGCTTCAAAAAACTTAACTCCATTAACTCTTGAGTTAAGCGGAACAAATCCTGTAATTATTATCAAGAATGCAAATTTAGAAGTGGCTGCTAAAAGAATTGTTTGGGGCAAATTTTTTAATTCTGGTCAATCCTGCATGGCTCCTAATCATATCTTTGTAGAGAAAGAAATTGAAAATATTTTTATAGAAAAATTAAAGAAATGCATAGTAAGTTTTTACGGAGATAATCCAATTATTTCGGAAAACATATCAAAATTAGAGAAAAAGCAATTTACATCAACTTTAGAAATTCTCAAAAAATATAAAAAAGAAAAAAGAATTTTATTTGGGGGGACTTTTAGTAAAAAGAAGTTGAAAATATCTCCTACAATTTTGAGCACTAAATTAAATGAAACAGATATTTTGCAGAATGAAATATTCAGTTCTTTACTTCCAATAATTGGTATCAACGATAAGGAATCAGCTTTAAAACAGATTAGTAAAACATCAAAACCATTAGCAATCTATATATTTGGAGGCAATAAAAAAATCCATAACTATATTTCAAGAATGACCAGCTCAGGAACAATTTGTATAAATGATGTGATGTTACCAGTCCTAATTCCAAATTTACCGTTTGGAGGTGTTGGGCAAAGTGGTATTGGTAAATTTCATGGAGAAGAAGGGTTTCGAAATTTTTCAAATCAAAAATCTATAACTTTTAAAAGTTTTTTATTTGATTCAAATCTGCGGTATCCTCCCTACGAAAAAGTAAAGAAATTTTTAAAGTTTATTTTTAAGGTTTAAATTACTTAAATTGTTTTCAAAAACCTAGCGATTTTAAATTAAAAGATTATGTTTAAATAAACAGAAAAGTTTATGAAAATTGGATTTTTAGTAATTGCACTATTTATTAATTTTTTTAATCAATCATTGATAAAGTCAGAAGAAAAAATTGATTCAGCAAATAACAAAATTGAGAATGTTGGTAGAAAAGAGTCCATCATTGAAGAAAAAACTGAAATAAAAAAAATTCATATCGTAAAAAGTGGAGATACAATTTCAAGTATTTCAAAATTTTATTCTATAGATAAAGATTTAATTATTAAATTGAATAACTTAAAAGATGAAAATTATATCTTTGTTGGCCAAAATCTCATTATTTCCGAATTTCCTGATAATTCTACAAAACAATCAGAGTTTATAAATAATTATCATGTTGTTCAAACAGGTGAAACAATTACTGAAATATCAAGCAAATACAAGTTAAATTTAAAATATTTGATAGAAATTAATAATCTCAAGGATCCAGATTCTATAAAAGTTGGGCAAAAACTTCTATTAAGCAAAAACAAAACAATTAATTCAGAAAATTATCAAATAATTCAAAATAAGAAAAAAAATGAATTGATTGAGTTAGACAAAAAAATTTATGGTCCAATAACTGTTCAAAGTAAAGCAGTTGAAGAAATTAAAAGTAGAAAAGTTTTAAATGTACTAAATCAGGAAAATAAAAAACTTATTCTTTCAATCAATTGCGAAACGAATCAAATAGATGTAAGAATCCCAGGAAGAAAATGGAGGGGTGCTGAGCCTCCCAAAGAAGAATTCGAGAAAAATTTAATAAATGATTTTTGTTAGAACTTTTAATTAATATGTGTGAATAATTTGTCTAAGACTATTAATGATGAGTTATTCTTTAAAAAGTTAAATTTATAATGATGGCCATTTCAAGAGGAGATCTCGTAAGAGTAAAAAGACCTGAATCATATTGGTACAACGAAATTGGTAAAGTTGCTTCAGTTGACACATCAGGGATTAAATACAACTGTGTAGTTAGATTTGATAAAGTAAATTACGCTGGTATCAGCGGAACTGATGGTGGAGCAAATACAAATAATTTTGCTGAAAGTGAATTAGAGAAAGCTTAAATAATTGCCAGAGTTACCTGAAGTAGAAACTGTTAGAAGAGGATTAGAACAAAAACTTAACAACTTTATTGTTAAAAAAGTAGAAGTTTGTAGAGATTCAACTGTCGCATTTCCTGCTAACAAAGAGATATTTATTAAGGGACTTCATAACTCACTGTTATACAAATGGAACAGAAGAGGTAAATATTTAATAGCTGAACTAAAAAAAATTGAAAATGAAAATATTCAAATTAACGAAAAAATAACATTAAAACATAATGGTTTTCTTGTAGTTCATTTAAGAATGACTGGATTTTTCAAGTTTATTAATAAACCTACTCAGCCATGTAAACATACAAGAATAAGATTTTTCGATAAAAACAATAAAGAGCTTAGATACATTGACGTAAGAAGTTTTGGCCAAATGTGGTGGATAAAGCAAGGATTATCTCCCAATAAAATAATCAAAGGATTAGCCTCATTAGGACCAGAACCATTTTCTAAAGACTTTGATACAAAATACCTTAGGAAAGTAATTTCAAAAAGGACAAAATCAATAAAAGCTATTTTATTAGATCAAACAATAGTGGCAGGCATAGGTAATATTTATGCTGATGAAAGTTTATACTCTGCTGGCATCTCACCTTTTAGGGGAGCTCAAACAATAAAGAATAATGAGTTAATCAAGCTCAAAAAATCGATTGTAACTGTACTAAAAAAAAGTATAGGTTCTGGGGGAACGACATTTAGTGATTTTAGAGACTTAGAGGGAGAGAATGGGAATTTTGGTTTACAGACAAATGTCTACAGGAGGACTGGTAAAGAATGCCACAAATGTGGAAATTTAATTGAAAGACAAAAAATTGCTGGAAGAAGTACACATTGGTGTCCTAAATGCCAAAAATAAAAAAGGGCTTACTCAATTAGAGTAAACCCTTTTAAATATTTTTACCTGGCATTGAGCTATTTTCTCAAGGGGCTACCCCCTAAATATTTTCGCCGCTGATGCGTTTCACAACCGAGTTCGAGATGGATCGGAGTGGTTCCACATCGCCATGAACACCAGGATAGTGTGAACCTTGAGAACTGCATAGAAATTATATAAATAAAAACAATAAATTAAGTTTATTTGGTCAAGCCCTCGGTCTATTAGTACTCCTCCGCTGCACTTGTTACCAAGCTTCCACGTAGAGCCTATCAACGGGTGTTCTTCCCGTGACCTTACTGGCTTAAGCCATGGCAATACTCATCTTGAGGTGGGCTTCCCACTTAGATGCTTTCAGCGGTTATCCACTCCGCACATGGCTACCCAGCGTTTACCGTTGGCACGATAACTGGCACACCAGAGGTGCGTTCCTCCCGGTCCTCTCGTACTAGGGAGAAATCCTCTCAATATTCCTGCGCATACACCGGATATGGACCGAACTGTCTCACGACGTTCTGAACCCAGCTCGCGTACCGCTTTAATGGGCGAACAGCCCAACCCTTGGGACCGACTTCAGCCCCAGGTTGCGATGAGCCGACATCGAGGTGCCAAACCTCCCCGTCGATGTGAACTCTTGGGGGAGATCAGCCTGTTATCCCTAGAGTAACTTTTATCCGTTGAGCGACGGCCCTTCCACGCAGAACCGTCGGATCACTAAAACCGACTTTCGTCCCTGTTCGACTTGTAGGTCTCACAGTCAAGCTCCCTTCTGCTTTTGCACTCAATGACTGATTTCCAACCAGCCTGAGGGAACCTTTGTGCGCCTCCGTTACCTTTTAGGAGGCGACCGCCCCAGTCAAACTGCCCATCAGATACTGTCCGCTTCCCGGATAACGGGTAAGCGTTAGAACCCTAGCTCTAAAAGAGTGGTATCTCACCGATGACTCAATAGTACCCACAAGCACTATTTCAACGTCTCCCACCTATTCTGCGCATTCAGAGCCCGAGCACAATATCAAACTACAGTAAAGCTTCATAGGGTCTTTCTGTCCGGGTGTATGTAGTCCGCATCTTCACAGACAATTCTATTTCGCCGAGCCTCTCTCCGAGACAGCGCGCAAATCGTTACACCTTTCGTGCGGGTCGGAACTTACCCGACAAGGAATTTCGCTACCTTAGGACCGTTATAGTTACGGCCGCCGTTCACCGGGGCTTCAGTCGCCAGCTTCACTAAAAGCTAACCAGCTTCCTTAACCTTCCGGCACTGGGCAGGTGTCAGCCCCCATACATCGTCTTGCGACTTAGCGGAGACCTGTGTTTTTGGTAAACAGTCGCTTGCGCCTCTTCACTGCGACCAGCTCTCGCTGGCACCCCTTCTCCCGAAGTTACGGGGCCATTTTGCCGAGTTCCTTAGAGAGAGTTATCTCGCGCCCCTCGGTATTCTCTACCACCCCACCTGTGTCGGTTTCGGGTACTGGCATTTGTGTCTTAACGAGTATAGGGCTTTTCTTGGAAGCATGACATCGCCAACTTCGCTGCCGTAGCAGCTCGTACTCACGCCTTAGCTCAAGATGTTTTCTCCATCTCTCAAAGCCTCGAACGCTTGAACCAGTAACCAACATCTGGCCTGGCTAGCCTTCTCCGTCCCCCTTCTCAAAACACATCTGGTACAGGAATATTGACCTGTTATCCATCGACTACGCCTTTCGGCCTCGCCTTAGGTCCAGACTAACCCTCCGCGGACGAGCCTGCCGGAGGAACCCTTAGGGTTTCGGGGCATGGGATTCTCACCCATGTTTTCGCTACTCAAGCCGACATTCTCACTTCTATGCTGTCCACGTCCGCTTACGCTAACGCTTCACCCTACATAGAACGCTCCCCTACCATAAATAAATTTATCCGCAGCTTCGGTATAACGCTTAGCCCCGTTCATTTTCGGCGCAGGATCGCTCGACCAGTGAGCTATTACGCACTCCTTTGAGGATGGCTGCTTCTAGGCAAACCTCCTGGTTGTCTGGGCAATCCCACCTCCTTTATCACTTAGCGTTAATTTTGGGACCTTAGCTGGCGGTCTGGGCTGTTTCCCTCTTGACTATGGAGCTTATCCCCCACAGTCTGACTGCCTAGTTACACACAGGGTATTCAGAGTTCATATCGATTTGGTACCGCTTTCGCAGCCCGCACCGAAATGGTTGCTTTACCCCCCTGCTGGAGCACTAGACGCTACGCCTCAACGTATTTCGGGGAGAACCAGCTAGCTCCTGGTTCGATTGGCATTTCACCCCTAACCACAGCTCATCCGCTGAATTTTCAACTTCAGTCGGTTCGGACCTCCACTTGGTATCACCCAAGCTTCATCCTGGCCATGGTTAGATCACCAGGGTTCGGGTCTATAAACACTGACAAACGCCCTATTAAGACTCGCTTTCGCTGTGGCTCCACCATTTCCGGTTTAACCCGCCAGTGCCTATAAGTCGCCGGCTCATTCTTCAACAGGCACACGGTCACCCGATTAGTCGGGCTCCCATTGCTTGTAAGCTCACGGTTTCATGTTCTATTTCACTCCCCTCCCGGGGTTCTTTTCACCTTTCCCTCGCGGTACTGTTTCACTATCGGTCACACAGTAGTACTTAGCCTTACGAGGTGGTCCTCGCAGATTCACACGGAATTCCACGTGCTCCGTGCTACTCGGGATACAGCTAGGTCAACTTATCTTTCGATTACGGGGCTTTCACCCTCTGTGGCACGCCATTCAAACGTTTCTTCTAGACTTGTTGATCCATATTGCTGTCCCACAACCCCGATAGTCAAGACTATCGGTTTGGGCTGTTCCCCGTTCGCTCGCCGCTACTGAGGGAGTCGTTATTTACTTTCTTTTCCTCCAGCTACTAAGATGTTTCAGTTCGCTGGGTTAGCTCGCACCAACCTATATATTCAGTTGGTCGTACATGGGGTTGCCCCATTCGGAAATTCCCGGATCAAAGTGTGCTTCCAACTCCCCGAGACTTATCGCAGGTAACCACGTCCTTCATCGCCTCTGTGTGCCTAGGTATCCTCCGTGAGCCCTTTGTAGCTTGACCAATAACTTCAAAAGATTGAAGCATCAGCTTAATAGAATTGTTATTAATGCATTAGCACAAATAATAAATCTGCATCATTAAAGATGCTTATTGTCTTTAAAAAAATCTATGCAGTTGTCAAGGTTCTCTGAAAACAATGAAATTAATTCAATGAGTCCAGCATCTTAATAATTTCATTAGGAAGCTAGATTCGTTCAGATTTTGATCACAACTCAAAATATTCCCTTTTTACAAATTATGGCAGAGGTGGTAATCAGTGGAGGTAAGCGGACTCGAACCGCTGACATCCTGCTTGCAAAGCAGGCGCTCTACCAACTGAGCTATACCCCCAACATAGAGATATGGGCCATCCTGGACTTGAACCAGGGACCTCACCCTTATCAGGGGTGCGCTCTAACCACCTGAGCTAATGGCCCAGGAAATAATGGGTGTGACCTAGAAAAACTTAGGAAATGAAATTCTTAATAAATTAAGAACGTGAGATACCGATCGACCTAAGGTGACAAAATAATAATATTAAACATTTTGTTGTCTCCCTGTTAGGAGGTGATCCAGCCGCACCTTCCGGTACGGCTACCTTGTTACGACTTCACCCCAGTCATTAGCCCCACCTTCGGCGTCCTCCTCCACAAGGGTTGGAGTAACGACTTCGGGCATGGCCAACTTCCATGGTGTGACGGGCGGTGTGTACAAGGCCCGGGAACGTATTCACCGCAGTATGCTGACCTGCGATTACTAGCGATTCCTACTTCACGTAGGCGAGTTGCAGCCTACGATCTGAACTGAGCCACGGTTTATGGGATTTGCTAGCTCTCGCGAGTTTGCTGCCCTTTGTCCGTAGCATTGTAGTACGTGTGTAGCCCAGGGTGTAAGGGGCATGATGACTTGACGTCATCCACACCTTCCTCCGGTTTATCACCGGCGGTCTTTCTAGAGTGCCCAACTAAATGCTGGCAACTAAAAACGTGGGTTGCGCTCGTTGCGGGACTTAACCCAACATCTCACGACACGAGCTGACGACAGCCATGCACCACCTGTCACTGCATTCCCGAAGGCACCCTCAAATTTCTAAGAGGTTCGCAGGATGTCAAACCCTGGTAAGGTTCTTCGCGTTGCATCGAATTAAACCACATACTCCACCGCTTGTGCGGGCCCCCGTCAATTCCTTTGAGTTTCACACTTGCGTGCGTACTCCCCAGGCGGAACACTTAACGCGTTAGCTACGACACCGAAGGGGTCGATTCCCCCGACACCTAGTGTTCATCGTTTACGGCCAGGACTACAGGGGTATCTAATCCCTTTCGCTCCCCTGGCTTTCGTCCATGAGCGTCAGTAATGGCCCAGCAGAGCGCCTTCGCCACTGGTGTTCTTCCCGATATCTACGCATTTCACCGCTACACCGGGAATTCCCTCTGCCCCTACCATACTCAAGCCTTTCAGTTTCCACTGCCATGATGGAGTTAAGCTCCACGCTTTAACAGCAGACTTGAAAAGCCGCCTGCGGACGCTTTACGCCCAATAATTCCGGATAACGCTTGCCACTCCCGTATTACCGCGGCTGCTGGCACGGAATTAGCCGTGGCTTATTCCTCAAGTACCGTCATATCTTCTTCCTTGAGAAAAGAGGTTTACAGCCCAGAGGCCTTCGTCCCTCACGCGGCGTTGCTCCGTCAGGCTTTCGCCCATTGCGGAAAATTCCCCACTGCTGCCTCCCGTAGGAGTCTGGGCCGTGTCTCAGTCCCAGTGTGGCTGATCATCCTCTCAGACCAGCTACTGATCGAAGCCTTGGTGAGCCATTACCTCACCAACAAGCTAATCAGACGCGAGCTCATCCTCAGGCGAAATTCATTTCACCAGTAGGCATATGGGGTATTAGCGGTCGTTTCCAACCGTTATCCCCCTCCTGAGGGCAGATTCTCACGCGTTACTCACCCGTCCGCCACTAACCCGAAGGTTCGTTCGACTTGCATGTGTTAAGCACGCCGCCAGCGTTCATCCTGAGCCAGGATCAAACTCTCCGTTGTGTTCAAATCCTTTTGTAGATAAATCTACTCAAATTGAATTGCTTTATCCAAATAAAAATTCAGTTTTTGTATTTAGCTTCAGCCTCCTTAAAATTTTAAGGATTACATTGAGTGCACATTAAAATATTTTCTAAAGTGACTTTCCAAGATCTCAGATCCGTTTACATCAAAACCAAAAGTTAGTAATTGATGACATTTTTTATATTCTTGACGGGACCTCACACCTTTATTGCATATACATCTTTAAATAACCAAATAAAAATTTAGTTATTTTTGACGCAATAAAAGCATCAGTTCCTAAGTTTTTAAATTTTCTAGGTGCAGAGTTAAACAACAAGTGAATAACTCTCTTAGAAGGGGAAACCCCTTCTTCTGGCTGAAAAAAATGATCGAAATCAAATTTCCAAAAAATTCATTTAATGACCAAAAATAAGATTTAAGGTTATTGCGTGAATAATGCAAAAAAGCAAATTTCTGCCCAGAAGAAAATACTAAACCATCCGACTGTAATTGTGCAACCTTTTATACAAAAATTTTTTATTAATTTTTTATTTGTTCAAAGTCTCCTTAAACAACTAGGCTTAAATAAAAGGGATATAAATGAAATGGCAGAAAGATTTAGTCAAAAAAATTTAAGAGTAAGACCAAGTTCCGATGAAGAGCAAATTGTTACAAATGCAAAAAAACACTTCGAAAAGACTTTGGTTGAAATATCAGGCGAATTAGTGGGGAGCGTTGCTGCACTAGAACATCCAACAAAAAATAAAAAATTAAATTATGGAGAAATTTTTTTAAGGGACAATGTCCCTGTAATGATTTACCTCATTACCCAAAAACGTTACGAAATTGTCAAAAAGTTCCTAAGTGTGTCTCTTGAGTTACAAAGCACAAATTACCAAACACGTGGGGTATTTCCAACTAGTTTCGTTGAAGAAAATGGAACGCTTATTGGAGACTATGGTCAGAGATCAATTGGGAGGATTACTTCAGCTGATGCAAGTTTATGGTGGCCCATTTTATGTTGGTATTATGTCAATAAAAGCGGCGATTATGCCTTCGGAAAAAGTCAAAGCGTTCAAAGAGGCATTCAACTCCTACTAGATCTAGTCCTACATCCAACATTTGAGGGTACTCCAGTACTTTTTGTTCCAGATTGCGCATTTATGATTGATAGGCCTATGGATGTATGGGGGGGCACCTCTAGAAGTTGAAGTTTTACTTCATGGGTGCTTAAAAAGTTGTATAAACCTAATGGAATTAAGCAGAGCAGATCATGTTAGTAGACTTTTAGACCAAAGACTTATTCTTACAAATCAATGGGTTAAAGATTTAGGAAGTTTTCTTTTAAAACATTATTGGGTTACCAGCCAAACAATGCAAATTTTAAGAAGAAGACCAACTGAGCAGTACGGAGATGATCAACACTTCAATGAATTTAACGTGCAACCTCAAGTGGTTCCATCATGGCTACAAGATTGGTTAGAAAATAGAGGTGGTTACTTAATAGGAAATATCAGGACAGGAAGGCCTGACTTTCGATTTTACAGTTTAGGAAATTCTTTAGCATGCATTTTCGGAGTGCTGCCTCCTGAGGAACAAAGAGCTTTATTTAGATTAGTTTTACACAACAGACAGCATTTGATGGCTCAAATGCCAATGAGAATTTGTCATCCTCATATGGATGTCGAAGAATGGCAAAATAAAACTGGATCGGATCCAAAGAATTGGCCTTGGAGTTACCATAACGGAGGTCATTGGCCAAGTTTACTTTGGTTTTTTGGTGCAGCCGTTTTGTTGCATCAAAAAAATTATGGTTCTGATGATGTGATCCTTATGGAAGAAATGAAATCTTTAGTAGAGGAATGTTATTGGTGTCAACTTAATCAATTGCCTAAGCAAGAATGGGCAGAATATTTTGATGGTCCTACAGGTACTTGGGTTGGACAACAATCAAGAACATATCAAACATGGACAATAGTTGGATTTTTGTTAATGAATCATTTTTTAAGAAATAAATATAACGACTTAGATATGTTTAAAATTTAGATCTAAAATAATCCTAAAGTTAGAGACTTATCGATAGGTAAACAGGCTCCAATACCAAGATATATAGTTAAAAAAGTTCCGAACAAGAAAACGAACATTGCTATTGGTCTTCTAAATGGATTAGAAAATCTATTAACGTTTTCAATGAAAGGTAAAATCATTAATCCAAGTGGAATTAATGTTTGAAGTGCGATACCCAAAAGTTTGTTAGGAACTACTCTAAGTATTTGAAAAACTGGGTAAAGGTACCATTCGGGAAGAATTTCTAATGGGGTGGCGAACGGATTAGCTTTATCTCCTAGCATTGCAGGATCAAGAACTGCTAATCCTACTACGCAAGCAATGGTACCTAAAATAACTACTGGAAATATATATAGTAAATCATTTGGCCATGCAGGTTCACCATAGTAGTTATGGCCCATACCTTTGGCTAATTTTGCTCTTAATTTTGGATCAGATAAGTCTGGTTTTTTTAACGTAGACATGAGTGGATCTTGTAATAATTTGATTATAAAAGTTTATAAGGGACCTGAAATACCCTGTTTACGAATCATTAGAAAGTGCATCAACATGAAAACTGCTAATGACCAGGGCAAAACGAAAGTATGAAGGCTATAGAATCTAGTGAGGGTTGATTGTCCAACACTTTCTCCACCTCTAAGCAGTTCGACCATAAAATCACCGATAACTGGGATAGCAGCGGGTACGCCTGAAACGATTTTAACTGCCCAATAACCAACTTGGTCCCAGGGCAAAGAATAGCCTGTTACACCAAAAGCTACTGTTATGACAGCCATTACAACACCTGTTACCCAAGTTAATTCTCTAGGCCTTTTAAATCCCCCGGTAAGATAAACTCTGAAAACATGAAGGATTAACATCAACACCATCATTGATGCACTCCATCTATGGACAGATCTTATTAACCATCCAAAACTTACATCGGTCATCAAATAACTTACTGAACTATAAGCTTGTGTAACAGTCGGCTTATAGTAAAAAGTCATTGCAAAACCTGTTGCAAATTGAATTAGGAAGCATACTAAGGTTATGCCACCTAAACAATAAAATATATTTACGTGAGGGGGTACGTACTTGGAAGTTACGTCGTCAGTTATGTCTTGAATTTCAAGTCTTTCTTGAAACCAGTCATAAACAGATGAAGAATTCGCCATCCAAAAAAAAATTAGCTTTGATATTAAAGAGCTTACTTAAAATTCTTATACTTGGTGTTAACACTTAACCCAATGAATTCATCTTTTAACAAACTTTTAACATTCAAAACTGTGATCACTGCATCAATGATCATCGTTTTTTCTATCCATCTATTATTGGTGGAAAGAGCGGATGCTCTCAGTGATAGCAGGCAATTAGTGCTTGACGCTTGGACCTTGGTGAACGAAGGTTTTTATGATCCAGAAAAGTTCGATGAAATCCAATGGAAAAGAATTAGACAAAAAACATTACAGAAACAAATTGAAACAAGTGAAGAGGCTTATTCTGCAATTGAAGACATGTTAAGACCCCTAGACGATCCCTACACGAGAGTTTTACGCCCAAAAGATTATGAACTATTGAAATCAAGTAATTTTGGGAGTGAAATTAATGGTGTTGGGCTTCAATTAGGTGAAGATGATGACAATAAAGTTAAAGTTATTTCTACACTTGGGGGTTCGCCAGCTGAAGAAGCTGGAATAGTAAGCGGGGACTTGATAGAGACAGTAGACGGAATCTCATCAAAAAAATTAGGGCTTGCAAGTACTGCCTCTAAGTTAAGAGGTGAATCAGGTACAAAAGTTTTAGTTGAAGTATCTTCGGAATCAGGAGTAATTAGGGAAGTCGATCTAGAAAGAAGATCAGTAGATCTTAGACCAGTTAGAACAAAAAGATTAAGAGACGATTTTCACACAATAGGTTATTTAAGGATTACTCAATTCAGCGAAAGCGTACCCAAAAAAGTTGAAGAGGCACTTCAAGAGTTAAAAGAGAAAGAGGTTGAGGGCTTGATCTTGGATCTTAGAAATAATTCAGGGGGATTAGTAAGCTCAGGAATAGCTGTTGCAGACTCATTATTGAGTGAGAAACCTGTAGTAGAGACAAAAGATAGAAATGGAATCAAAGATGCAATAATTTCTCAAAGAGAGACATCTTTTGATGGACCTATGGTGACCTTAGTAAATAAAGGCACTGCAAGTGCGAGTGAAATACTTGCTGGTTCTTTACAAGACAATGAGAGATCAATTCTTATGGGTGAACAAACTTATGGGAAAGGTTTAATTCAATCCCTAAAAAGTCTTGGAGAAGATAGTGGTATTGCTATAACAGTTGCTAGTTACTTAACCCCCAATGGTAATTATATTCAAGGTCAAGGTATGACTCCAGACAAATTACTTGATCTACCGGATGCCAGTGATTATGGAAGTACTGACGATAAATGGGTGAGGAATGCAGAATTATTTCTGGGGTCGCTTTTAGAAAAAGCAGAAGTTTCAGTTCAAACAAATGAATTAAACAATGAAGAAATTAAATCTTTAAATGGTTAAAGATTGAAAATAAAAAATCTTTAAGATTATGAGTATAAAAAGAATTTTTCATGATCCAATTCATAAAGAAATAATATTTGATGCAGGAAAGCCAGAAGAATTAATGATTATGGAATTAATTGATACAGTTGCTTTTCAAAGACTAAGAAGGATAAAACAACTTGGAGCGGCATCATTACTTTTTCATGGTGCAGAATCGAGTAGATTTACTCACTCAATTGGTGTTTTTTGTATTGCCAGAAAAATTTATAAAAGATTAATTGAAAGTAAATCTTCATTTTGTGAAAATAAATTTGTTCTTTACGGAGCAGCTCTACTACATGATGTAGGTCATGGACCTTTAAGTCATACCAGTGAAACAATATTCAAGCATGATCACGAAAAATGGTCTGAGAACTTAGTTAGAAATTATTCTCCAATAAATTCAATCCTCAAAAAGTATGACATCGAATTACCCAGAAAAATTAGTGAATTATTTCAATCAAAACAACTATTTTCAAGACCTCTAAAAACATTGATAAGTAGTGAAATAGATTGCGATCGTCTCGATTATCTTCTACGCGATAGTTACAACACAGGTACTAATTATGGCTTAGTAGATTTAGAGAGAATAATTTCAGCTCTTACATTTTCACCTGATGGGAATATCGGAATTAAACCAAAAGGCGTGATCGCTATTGAGCATTTCCTTGTACTTAGGAACTTAATGTATAGAACAATCTACAATCACAGGATAAACGAAATATCAACATGGATTCTGGAAAAAATACTTCACACAATAAAACATAATTATGATAAAAATATTTGGTTAGATAATTCTTTATATAAATGGATTTTTTCACCTTCAAAGGTTGATTTTGATGATTTCATAAGAAATGATGATATAACTTTTTTTTATCATTTGATTAGATGGAAAGATGAATCTTTTGAACCACTTTCTACACTATGCAAAATGTTTATCGATAGAGATTTATTAAAGGCATCAGACATTAGTTTTTTAAGTAAAGTGAATAGATTAAAAATCCTTGCATTTGCCTCAAAATTATGTGAAAAAAATGGTTATGACTCAGAAATATTTTGCGGGATTAAGGAAAGGTCTTTTAAAGGTTTTGAGTCTAATAATGCCCTAAAAATATGGGACGGCACTTATCAAAGTGCATTAGAAAATAATTCTGCATTAATAAAAACTTTAATGAGATCTGAGGAAAGCTCTTTTATTATTTATCCAGATATGATCAAAAATGAAATTAAAAATGAAATTTCATTATTAAAAAACAATTCCTAGATTTAATCCAATGGAAATCGTTTTAAAAAACACTAAAAGTAAATATTTAGAAATTTTTTCTTTGTTAGATTTAGATAGTTTCCATGAAACTCTCAAAAGATTTTCTTCCATCAAGGAACCTTTAGAAGCAAAAATTTTCGTCATCAATGAGTCAATAAATTCTCATAAATTATCAAAATTAAAAAATCATTTTGAAAAATTTAATATTTGTTCCTTATGCCTTTACTCAAATAATAGAGATACGGTAGTAAGTGGGAGGTCTTTAAAAATAGATTCAGGTTTTATAAAAGAGCAAGAGATTAAAAATAAGTTACTATTATTAAATTCAAAAAAGAAAGACGATATTCTTCACAAAGGAACAGTACGATCTGGTGAAAGAATATCTTCAAATGGAAACCTATGCATTATTGGGGACGTTAATCCAGGAGCAATAGTTTCTGCTAACAAAAATATTTACGTTTGGGGCAAATTGCTAGGGATCGCATTTGCAGGGAAAAATGGAAATAAAAATGCTTCTATCTCATCACTTTATCTAAACCCTTTACAGTTAAGAATTGCAGATGTTATTGCTATTGGACCAAAGGATAAGCCCAAAGATTGTTATCCAGAGATTGCTGTAATAAATAAACAAACGATAATTATCAAACCACACATAATCGAAAATAAAAATTAATCAATAATTTGCAATAAATTAATTCAAACTAGATAAATTTAAGAATTACTTAACCTTTAAAATATTTAACTTTAAGCAAGTGGCTTTATTATTTGTAAAATTATTAAAAACGTGGGGAAGAATACTCGCACAATATTAATTTGTTCAGGCAAAGGAGGGGTTGGTAAAACAACTTTAACTGCAAACCTAGGCATAGCACTTGCTAATAGCGGAGCAACGACTGCTGTATTAGATGCTGATTTTGGCTTAAGAAATTTAGATCTTCTTCTAGGATTAGAAAATCGCATTATTTATACGGCTCAAGATGTTCTAGACAAGAATTGTCGTCTCGACCAAGCATTGGTTAGACACAAAAAGGAACCTAATCTTGCGCTTCTACCTGCTGGAGATCCAAGGATGTTGGATTGGATGAAGTCAGAAGATATGAAAAAAATTAGTGAGCTACTTAGTGAGAACTTTGATTTTGTCTTAGTAGATTGTCCCGCTGGAGTAGAAGATGGCTTTAAAAATGCTCTTGCAGCCTGCAACGAAGCTATTGTTGTTACTAACCCAGAATTATCCGCAGTGCGGGATGCGGATAGAGTAATAGGGATTCTTAATACTTCAGATATTGAGCCTATCCAACTCGTAATCAATAGAGTTCGCCCTAATATGATGGCTAGTCAAGAAATGTTATCCATCGAAGATGTTCAAGGCATCCTTTCTTTGCCTTTACTAGGTATTGTTTTAGAAGATGAACAGGTAATAATAAGTACAAATAGAGGAGAGCCACTGACACTTTCAGATGGTAGATCTCCTGCAAAAAAGTGTTATTTGAATGTTTCTCAAAGACTTACAAATAAAGATGTACCAATTATCGATCCCCAAAAAGAAGGCAAAAGTCTTAAAGATAAATTCATGAGATTAATGCAAACAAAGGTTTTTTAAAATGATGACTCTCAGAGATCTTATAAATAAATTACTTGGCAGAGAAACTTCTAGCGCAAATACAGCTAGAGAAAGATTACAGCTTGTACTCGCTCATGACAGAGTTGATATGAGTTCTTTAACAACTGATCTCTTAGATAAAATGAGAAAAGAGATTCTTGATGTTGTTGCTAAATATGTTGAAATTGATTTTGATGAGGTAGCCGTAAGTTTAGAGACTGAGGATAGAATGACTGCATTAGTTGCCAATTTACCAATCAAAAGAACTATTTCAGGAGAAATAAAATTCAAA
This sequence comes from uncultured Prochlorococcus sp., assembly GCA_902578845.1. The sequence goes on along the minus strand of CACHEM010000005.1, from coordinate 45,398 downwards.
AAAACTGATAAAGCTAATAAAGATATCAAAAAGTAATAAATTTAAAAAAAGCTAAAAAAATACTGATTATTGACCCTCTCTAATTGTAAGATTAAGAAATTGCCGGCTTAGCTCAGCGGTAGAGCAGCGCTTTTGTAAAGCGAAGGTCATCAGTTCAAATCTGTTAGCCGGCATTTTGATTTATTTAATTATGTTCAATATTCTTTGCTGAAAATAAAAAGACTAAACCTATCAGAGCAATAATAGGAAACAATCTTATTTCGAGAACATACTCTAAAAAAGATGCAAAAGGTTCAAATATCCAATAAGTAAAAAATTGAATTAATAAAACAAAAAATAATAATAAAAACATTAATACAATTCCCTAACTAAAACTTCTCCTTCTCTAATCAATCTCCAGTCTCCACTTTTCTTCCAAAATATAATAGTACTAGCTTTTCCACTTCTTCTTTCCCAGGGGACAGGACCCAAAATTTTAACAGAAGGGAAATCTAAAGCAATACCTTCAACTGTAGTTGATCCTTTAAAGCCTGAAATATTTGCACTTGAAGTTAACAATGGGCCTGTTTCTCTCATGAGAGATTGAGCCATATATGAATTTGGAATCCTCAACCCAAGAGTAAGATCATTGCTTGTGAGGATTGTAGTCTGTTTTTCGGAAGCAGGAATAACCATCGTCAGAGCTCCTGGCCAATATTTTGAAGCTACATTTTCATAATCTTCTTTAGCTGATTCGTGAACATAATCAATTAATTGTTTATATTCTGATCCCATAAGAATTAAGGGTTTATCTCTATCTCTTTTTTTAAACTCATAAATAATATTTGAAAATTGTGGCAAGCATCCAATCGCAGGTAATGTGTCAGTTGGGAAAATTATAGGTAAACCACTTTTAAGAGTCTTCAAAGCTGATTTGCAGTCTACTAAATTCATTTAAATTATTAACCTCTAATAATTTATTTATATCTTCCAATGGTAAACCTACCAATACCTGAAAGATCTTTCACAATTTCTATTGATGTAAATTTATTTTTAATAAGAAGTTGTTTTACTTTTTCTCCTTGATCAAAATGATTCTCTAAAATTAGCCAGCCCTTCTCTTTTAAAAATAATGGTGCTTTTTGTATTATTTCCCTAATGTGTTTTAAACCATCTTCGCCGCCTAATAAAGCAACTTGAGGTTCGAAATTTTTAACTTCTTTGGGTAATTTTTCATAAGTATCTTTAGGAATATATGGCGGGTTTGAAATAGCAAGGTCTATTTTTCCTTTAAAATTTTCAAGAGGTGACCACCAATTTCCACAATAAAAATGTAAATTTGATTGTTTGGAAGAATTTATATAATTTTTAGTAGCTATTTCTAATGCGTCTTGATCTATATCAGTTGCCACTCCGTGGCTCAATGGATAAGCCAATGCCAACGCAATACTTATAGCGCCTGATCCAGTTCCTAATTCAGCAAAAAATAATTTCTCTGACTTCCTTCGAAATATATTGAAGACAATATCTACTATGAGCTCTGTTTCTGGTCTAGGAATAAGTACTTTGTTTGTAACTTTTAATTTTAAGTCTCTCCAAAAAGTTATCCCACAAAGGTATTGAATAGGACAAGATCTCAATAAGTGATCGTCCCAAAGTGATTCCAAAAATTCTAAGTTTTTTTTTAAATGTAAGATTCCATATGGATTTTTTGTTATCAAATTTATATTACTACTCGATACACCGCCCATGCAGTCAAGTAAAACATCAAAAGTTTGTTGATCGCCTCCCTTAGAAAGTTGCTTTTGTTTCCAAAATAAAAAATCTTCTACTGAAATGCCAAGCATTTATAAAAGCATTAGCGTTTTGGACCAAGCCTACCTTTACTGGAGTCAGAGTAAAAGCTTGATTTTTCTCCATCCTGGGTAGAGATAAATAAACCAATAAGGAATATTGTTGGCACCCCTACAAATAAAAGACTAGCTACGAATCCAAAGTTAGTTGTTTCCATTTAATAAGATAGATCTATGTTTAGTAATAAGACTATAGACATATAACTTGGAATAAAGTGGAAAAATAAACAAATTTTATAAACTGATTAACAGTCTTAAACAATTCAACGAGGTAATTTTTTATTTTCACTGATTTTTTTTAATTCTTCCAAATTTGAGGGGGGGGATTGTGGTTTTGTTAAAATTACTGCAGAGGATTTTATTAATGTTTGGCAAGCAAGTCGCCAATTTTCTGGCCTATTTTTGAGTTTTTCTTCTTCAACAGATGTAAGAGGACTTAAAGAACTCTTGTTTCCTCCTTCAACTGAAATAAAGCAAGTACTGCATTGTCCTGCCCCTCCGCAATTTCCTAAAATACCTTTTAATCCATAAAGTTGTAAGTTTTCTTTCATTACCAATTCCCTTAAATTTTCTCCAGGATTACATTGAACTTCTAAATCCTCACGGATAAATCTAATAGTTGCCATTTTTTTAAGTTATTTTTCTTATTTTGGCGTTTTACTTTGAGAATTGTGACCAAAATATTAACAATTTTTTGCTAAAAATTCCTTGAAAACTAAGTCCTGCAAATTGATTTGCCCAATTTTTGCAAGAAAATAAATTTATTTACAAAAATCCCTCAAAGACTAAAAAACCCTTACTATCGTGATGTTTAGCTGTTTATTCAGCATAGTTACTAGAAATTAACCGATGGGATTGCCTTGGTATCGAGTTCACACGGTAGTTATTAATGACCCAGGTCGACTACTCGCTGTGCATCTTATGCATACTGCATTATTAGCCGGCTGGGCCGGTTCTATGGCTCTATATGAATTAGCCATTTTTGATCCTTCTGATGCTGTTCTCAATCCAATGTGGAGACAGGGGATGTACGTTATGCCTTTCATGGCAAGACTTGGTATCACAAGTAGTTGGAACGGATGGGATATTACGGGTGCTACAGGTGTTGATCCTGGATTCTGGAGTTTTGAAGGTGTTGCAGCAGCACACATAGTATTTAGTGGACTATTGATGTTGGCCTCCATTTGGCACTGGACATACTGGGATTTGGATCTTTGGGAAGATTCAAGAACTGGAGAGCCTGCTCTTGATTTGCCAAGAATATTCGGAATTCACCTTCTCCTAGCTGGACTTACATGTTTTGGTTTTGGTGCTTTTCATTGTGCAAATGTGGGCATTTGGGTTTCTGATCCTTATGGTTTAACTGGTCATGTAGAGCCAGTATCTCCTTCTTGGGGAGTAGAAGGATTTAACCCCTTTAATCCAGGAGGAATTGTTGCAAATCATATTGCTGCTGGACTTATGGGTATTATTGGGGGAATTTTTCACATTACCAATAGACCTGGAGAAAGACTTTATAGAGCATTAAAGCTTGGAAGTCTTGAAGGAGTTCTAGCTAGTGCTTTAGCTGCTGTTTTATTTGTTTCTTTCGTTGTTGCTGGAACAATGTGGTACGGTTCAGCGACAACTCCAGTAGAATTATTTGGTCCTACCAGATATCAATGGGATTCCGGCTATTTCAAAACTGAAATTAATAGAAGGGTTCAAGCTGCCTTAGACGATGGTGCCACTAAAGAAGAGGCATATGCATCGATTCCAGAGAAACTAGCCTTCTACGATTACGTTGGGAATAGTCCTGCAAAAGGTGGTCTATTCAGAGTTGGAGCTCTCGTTAATGGCGATGGTTTACCAACTGGTTGGCAAGGTCATATTGCTTTTCAAGATAAAGAAGGTAACGAATTAGAAGTTAGAAGAATACCTAATTTCTTTGAAAACTTTCCTGTCATCCTTGAAGACAAAGAAGGCAATGTAAGAGCAGATATTCCATTTAGACGAGCTGAAGCAAAGTATTCATTTGAACAGACTGGAATTACTGCAACTATTTATGGAGGAGATCTTAATGGTCAAACATTTACTGATCCTGCAGTCGTTAAAAGATTAGCTAGAAAGGCTCAACTTGGTGAAGCATTCAAGTTCGACAGAGAGACATATAAATCTGACGGTGTATTCCGAAGCTCTCCAAGAGCGTGGTTTACATATGCACATTTATGTTTCGGATTGCTATTCTTATTTGGCCACTGGTGGCACGCTTCAAGAACTCTTTACAGAAATTCCTTTGCTGGTATTGATGCTGAGATTGGCGACCAAGTTGAATTTGGTTTATTCAAGAAGCTTGGTGACGAAACCACAAGAAGAATCCCAGGAAGGGTTTAAACTAAACTTTATTATTTAATCTTATGGAAGCTTTCGCTTACGTTCTTATCCTAACTCTCGCAGTTGTCACTTTATTCTTTGCTGTCGCCTTTAGAGACCCGCCTAAATTTGATAGAAAATGAACTAAGAAAAAAAAACCTCTTTAACAAGAGGTTTTTTACTTTTCATAATTAAAATATTACTCTACTATTAGAGTTGAAGTGCAGCTTTTTTCACCACATGCAGTGTCCAACCTGTCAAAACACAGATAGCAGAGTTTTGGAATCAAGATCTGCCGATAGTGGTAAAAGTGTTCGTAGAAGAAGAGAATGCTTAAATTGCAGCTTTAGATTTACAACTTATGAAAGAGTGGAATCAATGCCAGTTTCAGTGATAAAAAAAGATGGTAGCAGAGAATTATTTGATAAACAAAAATTATTTACTGGTATATCAAGAGCTTGCGAAAAGACTAACTTCAGTAGAGAAGCTATTATTAATTTCGTAGATGGAATTGAATCACAAATCGTTCAAGACTCAAATAAAGATATTAAATCTTCACAAATCGGAGAATTAATACTTAAAAATCTTAGGAAAGAAAACGAAGTCGCCTACATAAGATACGCCTCAGTTTATAGAAAATTTAATGGGGTGAAAGATTTTATTTCTACTCTTGAATCTTTAAAAGGAAGTTCAAAAAACCAATTAGCTTCAATTTCATAAAATTCAGCATCTTAAAGTGTAGAATACATATCACAAATGCTTATGCTATTGGTTTGCAGGCTAGTAGCATCCCTTTCTAACTACCTTAGGTAGTCTGCGATACAACAAATGAACGAAGATTCTTCTCAAATCATTAAAGAACTTTCTGAGGAACAAGAAATTAAAAATTCGTCTGAGTTAGATAATAATTCAGCATCTCAAAATGAGGAAGATTTATCATTCCAAAATGATATTCCATCAGCAGATTCTTCCTCTAGCAGAACAAATACGGATTTTGACAATGCAGGATTCACGCAAGAAGAATTTGCATCTCTTTTGGGTAAGTATGACTATAATTTCAAACCAGGCGATCTAGTTAAAGGTACCGTTTTTGCTTTAGAGCCCAAAGGAGCCATGATAGACATAGGGGCAAAAACAGCTGCTTTTATGCCTGTTCAGGAGGTTTCTATAAATAGAGTTGAAGGACTTAATGAAGTTTTACAACCTTCAGAAAGTAGAGAATTTTTCATAATGAGCGAAGAAAATGAAGATGGCCAATTAGCCCTCTCAATAAGAAGAATTGAATATCAAAGAGCATGGGAAAGGGTTAGGCAACTCCAAAAAGAAGATGCAACTATATTTTCTGAAGTTTTTGCAACAAATAGAGGCGGAGCTCTTGTTAGGGTAGAAGGCTTGAGAGGTTTTATCCCAGGCTCTCATATAAGTGCTCGAAAAATTAAAGATGATTTGGAAGGTGAATATTTACCTCTAAAATTTCTTGAAGTTGATGAAGAGAGAAATAGACTAGTACTTAGTCATAGAAGAGCTTTGGTTGAGAAAAAAATGAACCGACTTGAGGTAGGCGAAGTTGTTGTTGGTTCTGTAAAAGGTATTAAACCTTATGGAGCCTTTATTGATATTGGTGGAGTTAGTGGATTACTGCACATTTCTGAGATTAGTCATGAACATATTGAAACTCCTCATAATATTTTAAATGTAAATGACCAAATGAAGGTCATGATAATTGACCTTGATTCGGAAAGGGGGCGAATTTCACTATCTACTAAAGCACTTGAACCTGAACCAGGCGATATGCTAACTGACCCTCAAAAAGTCTTCAGTAAAGCAGAAGAAATGGCTGCGAAATACAAACAAATGTTATTTGAGCAAACTGACGATAACCAAGAGGCCCTCTCAGCTTCAGCGGAAACAGTATAAATTCACTTATTTATTTTTGAACGAATACCCGAACTTAAGACTCAATATTCTTGTAAAAATATTTTTAATTTACAATAATTGATTTGTAACAATATTCTAATTTAGGATAAAGTCTAATTTCATAATTATTTATATATGAGTGATTTCATTTTCACTTCTGAATCCGTAACCGAAGGTCATCCTGACAAAATATGTGATCAAATTAGTGACGCTGTCCTAGATGCTTTATTGACAGAAGATCCAGAAAGCAGAGTGGCATGCGAAACTGTTGTTAATACAGGCCTTTGTTTACTTACTGGAGAAATAACTTCAAAAGCAAAGGTCGATTACATAAAACTTGTTAGAAATGTAATTAAAGAAATTGGCTATGAAGGCTATAGAGCAGGTGGTTTTGACGCAAATAGTTGCGCTGTTTTAGTAGCGCTTGACGAGCAATCACCAGATATTTCACAAGGAGTTAACGATGATTTGGAAGATAATACCGGAGCTGGTGACCAAGGCATAATGTTTGGCTACGCATGCGATGAGACTCCTGAATTAATGCCCTTACCGATTAGCTTGGCGCATAGATTAGCCATTCAACTTGCCACAGTAAGGCATGAAAAAACTCTTAATTATCTACTCCCTGATGGTAAAACTCAAGTAAGCATCGATTACGAAAAAGGTTTACCAGTTTCTATTAATACTATTTTAATTTCAACTCAACATAATCCTGAGATTGAGGGAATAACAAATGAAGAAGAAATTCGTCAAAGAATCAAAGAAGATTTATGGACGCATGTTGTAATTCCAGCTACTCAAGATTTAGAAATCAAACCAAACATTAACAAAACAAGATTTTTAGTAAACCCCACAGGCAAATTTGTCGTAGGGGGGCCTCAAGGAGATGCGGGGCTAACTGGCAGAAAAATTATTGTAGATACTTATGGTGGATATGCAAGACACGGAGGAGGGGCATTTTCTGGTAAAGATCCCACAAAAGTAGATAGATCAGCCGCTTATGCAGCTCGTTATGTAGCTAAAAGCATAGTTAAGGCAAATTTAGCAAAAAAAGCAGAAGTACAATTAAGTTATGCAATTGGTGTAGCAAAACCAATTTCCATTCTTGTGGAAACTTTTGATACAGGTGTTATTTCACAAGCTAATTTGACTGAGCTAATTAAAGAGTACTTTGATTTAAGACCTGCAGCTATAATAAAAGAATTTAACTTAAGATATCTACCCCAAAAAATGGGAGGTAAATTTTTTAGAAAGACTGCATCCTATGGTCATTTTGGCAGAAGGGACCTTGAGCTCCCTTGGGAAAATGTTGAAGAAAAAGCAGCCCAACTAGCAGAGGCTTCAAAAATCTTTTTATAAAATATTTTTCTATGCCTGATAATTTTTATGGAGGGTTAGATTTTGGAACCAGTGGTGCAAGAATATCAATAATTAATCTTCATAAGGAATTAGTTTATTCAAATTCAATACCTTATTCACACAGCTTTAAAAATCCAAATTCTTGGATCAATTCTTGTGAAAATCTCTTATTTAGTTTACCTATTGAGGTAAAAATTAACCTTAATAAATTGGCTATCTCCGGCACCTCAGGAACTTTATTAGCATGTAATTTGCAAGGCGAGCCTATAGGAGAAGCACTGCCTTATAACCAAGCATGTAAGGAAAATAAGATCCTTCTTAAATCCTTAACTTTTAGAGAAGACCATCTCCGAACTCCATACAGTAGTCTTGCAAAAGCATTAAAATTAACAAATAAATACGGTACAAATATACTTTTACGTCATCAATCTGATTGGATCACTGGTTGGTTCTTAAAAGATTGGACTCATGGAGAAGAAGGAAATAATCTAAAACTTGGTTGGGATCTAAAAAAAGAATCGTGGCCAAAAAGCTATTTCAATACTTCATGGCTAAAATGCCTACCTCATATAGTAAAAAGTGGGAAAATTATTGGAAAAGTAAATTTTAATTTAGCAGAGAGATTTAACTTGAATAAGAAATTATTATTAATCTCAGGCACCACTGACTCAAATGCAAGTTTAATAGCTGCAGACTTGGGCAAAGAAAATGGTCTCACTGTTTTAGGAACAACTATTGTGGTTAAAAAAATTATTAATAATCCTATAAAAAAAAAGGGTATTACAATCCATAGAGTAAACGGTGATTGGATATGTGGAGGAGCATCAAATGCGGGTTGCGGTATATTGTCTAAGTTCTTTTCTGATTTAGAAATAAAGGAACTCAGTCGACAAATTAATCCATCTAAAAACACTTCTTTGGATCTTTTACCTCTTAATAGTAAAGGAGAGAGATTTCCTGTTAATAATTCTAATTTAGAGCCGATACTTGGTCCTAGACCAGTAAGCGACTCACTTTATTTACATGCATTATTTGAGGGGCTGGCTAAGATCGAATTGAAAGGATGGGAAAAACTAGGCAATATAACAGGTTCACTTCCAGAAAAAATTATTACTATTGGGGGAGGTGCAAAAAACCCTCAGTGGAGAAAAATAAGAGAAAAAATAATCAATATACCAATAGTTTCATGTAATAAGACCACTTCTTTTGGTACTGCTTTATTAGCGATTAACTCAAAATAAAAGTTTTCTTTGATATTTGATGAAGATATAAAATTTTTAATTAAAAGGGTTTCACAAACTACACATCTTAATTTAAAGTATATAGATTAGAGCCGGGATAGCTCAGTTGGTAGAGCAGGCGACTGAAAATCGCCGTGTCCCCAGTTCAAATCTGGGTCCTGGCACCTTTAATACAAGGGTTAAATGAGCACCTGAAAGGGTGCTTTTTTAATGCCTAAAATTAGTTCTGACAGTTTTTTTCAGGATATCTAAAGAAACACTCAGAGAGCAAAAATGAACTCTCTGAGGGTCATATATTTGGAATGTTAGTAAAAAATTAAACCTAAAAAGGGTCTTTTGGTATCAGAATAATACTAAAAATTAACTATTTTCAATGTAGCCTCCAGTTCAAATCTGGGTCCTGGCACCTTAACCCTTTCTATGAAGAGGTTTTATTTGGTATAAAAGTAGAAACTTTATACTTCATTTCTAGACTTTAAAAAGTGTTAGTTTTCTAATCTACAGACTTGACCAATAACACCCAAAATCAATTCATCTCCATTTGGATCTTGCCAATCAGCTAAATCATTAAAATTACTATTTACTTCATCTATAGAGACATCAACATCTCTAAATGATTTTTCAAAACAATTTATATCCATTGTATAGAGAATATCCTTAGTAATTTCACTTTTTGTTTTGGGAATATATTTACTCAATACTCTCACGGAACCATCCTCATTCCTTTTAATACTTTGTCGATCCCATAATTGTTCTCCATATTCACTTTTAGGGGCTCCAACCCATTCATGAGGCAAAGCATTTGCTTGTTTTATAAAAATACACATGGAAACGATTATTGAGAGGACTAAACCAATGCTATTTCTAATAAATATTGAACAAACTTTAGTCTTAGAATCAACCATAAAACTTATGAAATACAAAATCTTTTATCTAGAGTAAATACAAGATTAAAAATTTGTAAAATTTTTTATTGATTAGTATTTCTATTATAGATACAATCAAATATTAAATTAAAAACTTACTTCCAATAAGTTAATTAGAAAAATAATGAATAAAATACAAAAATTTCTCTCAGTAGTTTTTTTTATAGCAATATTCGTTATATTGATTTACTTAATCCAAAATTATGGGATTGAACCTCTTAGAAACAAAATAGAGAGTATGGGAATTTGGGCTCCTTTTGGAATATTCATACTAAGAGGAGTAAGTATTATTTTGCCCGCTCTTCCAAGTTCAGCTTATTCTCTGCTAGCTGGTTCATTACTAGGATTTCAAAAAGGATACATGACAATAATCTTTTCTGATATTGTTTTTTGCCAAGCTGCTTTCTTTATTGCAAGGAATTATGGTCGGGTTCCTGTACGTAATTTAGTAGGTCCGAAAGCAATGAAAAAGATTGAAAGTTTTAATCAGAACCAACTAGAAGAAAATTTCTTTCTCATGACTGGTTTACTAATGACTGGCCTTTTTGATTTTCTAAGCTACGCAATTGGTATTGGAGGTACTCGCTGGAAAATATTTACTCCAGCATTATTAATAAGTCTTCTAATCAGTGACTCTATACTTGTGGCAGTGGGAGCTGGAGTTAGCCAGGGAGCCGGATTATTTTTAGGAATTGCTTTATTGGGAATGTTTGCTTTGGCTACTCTTTCAGGATTAGCAAAAAATAAAATGCCCAAATAACAAAACAGTTAAAGATTCTGCAAAAAAAGAAGAGATATGACATTTTTGCAAACAAGAACTACATGAACAAGAATTCATGCAAGAATAGAGACCGATTAATTTTTTAAATTTCTTAGATGACTCCATTTAGACCAACTTCATATGATCGCCCTGGAGAACAAATATCAACCACACCTTCTGGATTAAAAGTAACTTCTGCAAAGAGATTAATGGTTGATTCAATGGTACGAATGATTCAAAAAGCAGAAAATCATTCTGCAGAAGATAAACTTGACGAAGAATCTAACAAGAATTAATCAATTTATTGATAAAAGTATAGGAGAGTGGAAATCCATAAGAAGCACTCATACATTAGCTTTTCAGGAATTTGAAAACTCAATTAGTAAAATATACATAAAACATATCAACCCGAAAAATAAAAAAGTTGTTGAAATTTTTAAAAATTATGAACTAAGTTTAAACTTAGAGAGCATAGCGATTTCTATAAAATGGCAAGCTATTAGTGATTGGGAAGATGATGATATAAGTGAGGGAGATGAAACAATTTTGATATTTTCACCCAAGGATGAAAATTCAGGAATTGTTTTACGAAATAAAGGTTATACAGAATCTTTTATTTCATCATCAAATTATTTCGTTGATGAACAAAATAATTTACAAATTAAAACTTTTTACAAATCAACAGTTTCTGATGAAATAATTTCCTTTTTATCAACTCACATAAGATCAAGATTTTCTACTATTAGAAATCTTGAAAATAATTCAGTAATACAGACTTCCCATACTTCTGAAATAAGAAATTTAGCTAGTTTAAAAGATTAATTATCCTTTCAAATTGAAACTCTGTTTCAGAAATTAAATCAGGAAGAAAGCCTTTGTTTCCCTCCATATTATTAACTGTAGAATTTAAATCAGAGATTGTTGCATCTCTCATTAATTCAATAACCCTTCTTGCATTTCTTAAAGGCACACCAAGAGCGAGATAAGTATTTTTAAGATCCTTCAAACAACTTTTTTCTAAAACTGATTCGTCATTAGAAATTAAAAGATAAGCAACAATCCTTAAGATTATTTCTCCATCTCTTAAACAAACGGACATCTTGTTAGTTGTATTTAAAGATATTTTTGAGTTAACTGAATCTTGATTTTCGCAAATCATCGCTGTTACAGCATCTGCTGCAATTGCATGCGAATTATTGGTTATTGAGGTTATTGAATCTAATCTTGAGTTTGCACTATTAATAAATTCTTTTATATTACTTAAATCATTTAATTTCATATCAGCCGACAATAGTTGATTATTCTTTGAAACTGACATTCCTGAAGTAAAAAATTTAAAGTTCGAATCTTAGAATAGTACAAAGCTAGTAAAAACAATGCAATTTCAAAATTAACGCAATGCTTCTTAATTAATAACTTTATTCCAAAGTGATAGTTGAAATAATTCAAATAAAAAATTTTTTTTCCGCTAATATAGAATTACGTTTTTAGTAAAGTTTTGGATCAACAAGATTTAAAATTATCAAAGAAACTTATTTCCTCATATAAAAAGAGACTGGAAAAAGAAATTCTCGACCGAAGTATTAAATTAAGGATGCCTCAATATAAATATGAAGAAATAATTAATAACAATAATGAACTTTTAAATTTAAAAAAAGCGTTAAAAGAACTTGAAACGGAATTTGAACCATATAGATAAGTCTAATTTTTGAAAAACCCTTCCAAAAGTGCCTCAAACCAACAATTTTCTTTTTAAATCTTTAAATAATGAGCAACTTCAAGCAGTAAAACATGTTTATGGGCCACTATTAGTTGTGGCAGGTGCAGGTAGCGGAAAAACTAAGGCTCTTACCCACAGAATTGCAAATCTTATTGAAAATAACTCTATAGATCCCTATAACATTCTCGCAGTCACTTTTACTAACAAAGCTGCTAAAGAAATGAAAGCAAGATTAGAGGTTCTTCTAGCCCAAGAATTAGCTTTAAATCAATTTGGTCAGCCTTGGACAACTCTCAAAGAAATTGATCAAAACCAATTAAGAACAAACGTTCACCAAGAGAGGCTTCAGAACCTTTGGATCGGTACTTTCCATTCTTTATTTTCAAGACTTCTGAGATACGATATTGAAAAATATACTGATCCAGAAGGGCTAAAATGGACAAGGCAATTTTCAATTTACGATGAAACAGATTCTCAAACATTAGTAAAAGAAATTATCAGTCAAGATATGAATCTTGACCCTAAAAGATATGATCCCAAAAAGATTAAAAGATTAATAAGCAACGCTAAAAATCAATGTCTAACTTCGAATGATCTTTTAGAAAAAGCAGATAATAATTTTGATAAAACAGTTGCAGAAGCCTACATGAGATATAGAATTTCGCTTTCAAAAAATAATTCTCTAGACTTTGATGATCTTCTACTTTTGCCTGTTTTCTTATTGAGGCAAAATGATATAGTCAGAGATTACTGGCACAAACGATTTAAACATATTTTGGTTGACGAATATCAAGATACAAATAGAACACAATATGAACTTATAAAGTTAATTACTGCTGGAAATACTGAACCAAAAAAATTCTTTAGTTGGGAAGATAGGTCAATTTTTGTAGTAGGAGATGCTGATCAAAGTATTTATAGTTTCAGAGCAGCTGACTTCAGAATTTTAATTGGCTTTCAAGAAGATTTTAAAACTTCAATCAACTACGATACAAAATCATCTTTAATTAAATTAGAAGAAAATTATAGGTCATCTTCTAATATCCTTGATGCTGCAAACTCACTAATTGAAAACAACTCTGAAAGAATTGACAAAGTTTTAAAGGCTACTAAAGAAAAAGGAGAACTTTTAACATTACTCAGCTGTGATGATGAAATTTCCGAGGCAGAGGCAATTACCAATAAAATAAAATCACTCAATAACCATAATCAAAACCCAATTTGGAAAAATTTTGCAATTTTATATCGAACCAGAGCTCAGTCAAGAGTATTAGAAGAGTCTCTTGTAAGGTGGCGCATTCCTTATACAATTTTTGGAGGATTGCGTTTTTATGATAGAAGAGAAATTAAAGATGCAATAGCATATTTGAAAGTTCTGGTTAATTCTTCAGATAACGTTAGTCTTTTACGAATCATAAATGTTCCTAGAAGAGGGATTGGTAAGACTACTATTCAAAAACTTAATGAACTATCGGATAGGTTAAATATCCCATTATGGGAAGTTCTCAATGATAAGCAAAGTCTTGAAGAAACAATAGGCCGATCATCAAAAGGAATTAATAAATTTACTGAAGTTATGAATGATCTACTTTGTTATCTTGACAATTCAGGACCTGCTCAACTATTACAACTAATCTTAGAAAAAAGTGGTTATTTAAGTAACTTGCTCTCTAGTGGGACTGAAGAATCTGAAGATAGAAGAAATAACTTACAAGAACTAATTAATGCAGCTACTCAATATGAAGAAGAAACAGAAAATGGAGATGTAGAGGGATTTCTTTCTACAGCAGCCTTAACAACTGATAATGATACGAAGAAAAATAATCCCAACTCTGTAACTCTCATGACTCTGCATAATAGTAAAGGTTTAGAATTTCAAAATGTTTTTATCACTGGACTAGAACAAGGTCTCTTCCCTAGCCATAGATCAATAGATACCCCCTCACTTCTTGAAGAGGAAAGAAGATTATGCTATGTAGGTATTACTAGAGCTAAAGAAAGAGTTTTCTTAAGTCATGCCAGAGAAAGAAGATTATGGGGTGGAATGCGTGAAGCAACAATTCCTTCAATATTTCTTTCAGAAATACCTGAAGATTTAATGGATGGCGAATTACCACGAACTGGTGGTGCTTCGATTAGAAGAGATTGGCATCTTGATCGTTTAACTAGAGTTGATCGAAACAATCCAAATGAATTTGTTAATAAACCAATAAATGCAGTAAGGAAATTATATTCAGGTCCCAGTAAAGGCAAAAGCTGGATAGTTGGAGATAAGTTAATTCACTCAAAGTTTGGGAAAGGTGAAATCATACATATTTTTGGGAGTGGGGAAAAAATATCTTTAGCAGTAAAATTTGGTGATAAAGGAAGTAAAATTCTAGATCCCAGATTAGCTCCAATTCGTTATGTAAGTAAAAACTCATGAACGATATCTCTGATTATATCCAAGGGGAATTAATCAAAACTCCATTTAATCTATATAACCTAATTACTAAATACATAGAATCTAATAACAATACTAAAGTAGCTTTTGTTGGCGGTTATTTAAGAGATTTATTAATTAGTAAATTCCACAAAAAATCGTTTTCTAAACCTGTAGATATTGATCTTGTTATTGAAGGATCCTCTATTTCTCTTGCAAAATTTATAAAAAAAAATATTGTAAATGTAGATTTATGTTTAATCAAGGAATTTAATTTATACAACACTGTAGAAATAAATATTAATGACTATAAAATTGATATTGCTTCTGCAAGAAAAGAAATTTATTCTGCTCCAGGCTTAAATCCCAAAGTAAATAAAAGTACTATTGAGGAGGATCTAAAGAGGAGAGATTTCACTATAAATTCAATAGCCTTCGAGGTCTCAACAAGGAAAATCTATGATCTTTATGGAGGGATTTCTGATATTAAAAGTAAAAGATTGAACTTACTTCACAGTAATAGTATTTCAGATGATCCAAGTAGATTAATTAGATGTGCAAAATATGCTTCAAGGTTAGATTTTAATATTTCGAATAATTCCCTCAAACAATCTCAAGAAACAGTTAGACAATGGCCATGGAAAAGTTCAGAAACTCATCAGAAAATGATTTACCCTCCTGCAATAGGCATACGAATAAGGATGGAACTAGCTGAAATATGCAAACACGATAATTTGACTAATGTAATTTCGATAATTCATAAATGGGAAATTATCTCAATCTTAAATGAATATATTAAAGTCGATAAAAGGTTTTTAAGAGGACTAAATTGGATTAAGAAGTTAAAGGGAAATCATATGCTTTACTTATTAAAAGATTCAAAAGATTTAGAAAAAGCATGTCAAAGATTTTTGGTAAATAATAGTGAGATAAAAATATTAGAAGATTATTTAAATATCAAAAAGATATTAAATACAAACCAAAAAAATTTCAATCATTTTTCTCCATCAAGTTGGACAGAATTTATTGAGGACAGAAACCTTAATGATGAGACAGTCAAATTATTAATTTGTGATGGAGGACCATACTGGCGTAAATTGTTTAAGTGGTTGTTTCTTTACAAATTCATCAAATCAAAAAAAGATGGGGAAACTTTAAAAAAAGAAGGATGGAACCCAGGGAAGGAGATGGGAAAGGAAATCAAAAGATTAAGATATTTGGAAATTGACAAATTAAATAAAAATTAATTACATTTTTACAACTTCTCCAACCTTGTACCATTTATCCTTCAGAACATTTTCATATTTACTATTGCAACTAATCAACAAGGGGCCGCATGTTTGAGGATCTAATAATAATGATATTCTCTCGTTAAAAGTCTCTTGATCTAATGAATTTTCGTTTAAAAAATTAATTATTCTTTTTTGCTTATTTACTTTATAAATTTTGTCAAAAATTTCTTTATTAGATTCAAAGAAAGTACTTTTAACATCTTTTCTTATTAAATCAAATACTCCAGGATAAGCTTTAAATGCAAATAAATCTAATAAAACTTTTAGTTGCTCAAGATTATTTCTTTGCCTATATAAATTAGATGATTCAACCATTTCTTTAAGATGCCCAATAAATCCATATCCAGTAATATCAGTAGCAGCATTGACTAATGATTCTTTAAATTGATTTTGAAAAAGATAAATTTCATCAATCAAATATTGCTGACTTTTTACTAAATTATTAATTACTTCAGAAGAGCTACCTAACATATTAATATTTTGCATTTGACCGGCAAAGTAAATCCCAACGCCCAGGGGTCTAGACATCATGAGAATATCTCCAATATTCATTCCAGATTTAAGCCATGGTTTTGCTCCATTTTGCAAAATGCCTTGGACAGTTAAAGAAATATCTATTCCTAATGAATAAGGTTTATTTACTAAACTTCTTGCCTCGAAAGTATGGCCTCCAAGTAATTCACCTCCATGATCCTCAACTGTTGATTTAATACCTTGAAGGGATTGAGAAAAGAGGTAACTCTGAAATTCCCTTTCAACTTTTGGTAATGATATTAAAGCCTGTGCGGATGAAAGTTTTGCGCCGCATGCCCACAAATCTGAGCAAGCATGCAAAGTAGTAATTTTTGCATTAAGCCAAGGATCACTTACCAAAGCAGGAAATCCATCTACACTTTGCAAGATAATATCTTTACCATTTTGATATATCTCAACTGAATCTTCAGGAGATGAAGCAAAAGAATCTAAATTAGAATTTATTAATGATTTATTCAAAACAATCTGAGGAATTTTAGCTGCACAACCCCTGCAATCATTCAATGAAATATTTTTTCCACTACCTTTCATAATTAGCCTTTTTGATCTGAACTTTTTAATAAAGTTGAGATCAATTTTATGCTTTAAAATCCAAAAAATAAAAGAAGGGCCGAAAACAAAATTGCGATAAATAGCAAAAGCCTTTGGATGATGACTTGGAAATATATTTACTATTTGCAATCCGATCTTTTGAGGACACCACTTTTTTAATGATCTCCCTTCTATATCTTTTTTTAAATTTTGTACTAATGTATTTACAACTTTTACTGCAAAAACTCCAGATGCTGGTCTTTTTGCTGAACCTACAACTGCGCAATCACCAACAGCAAAGATTCCAGATAAACTTTTTATCTGTAAATTCTGATTTATAATTATTCTGCCATAAGAATCCGAATCTAATAATTTTTTTTGTGCCCATAACGGAGATGTATTTCCAGTACATAAAAGAATCTTGCCATAATCAAAATTAAGTTTTTCAACTAAATCAATATTAGAATTCCGTAAACTTTTTAGAATTGTATTATTAATTTTTCTTGAATCACATAATAGTTTTAAAGGCCTTTTTCCCCATCTTTTTCTTAAAGCATATGATACTTCAATTGCAGCAAGGCCACTCCCAACAATTACAAATGGAAGTTCATTAACTGAATCAAAAATGTCCTCTTTTTGTATTGATTCATAAGCCCTTAAAAAAGGTTTAATTGAAAAGGCATTTCGATTTTTAACTAGTGATTCAAATTCTTTTGGAATTATTGTTTGACTTCCATAATTAAGCACCAACTTTGAATAATTAACTGAAGGTCTATTACTTAGAACAATTTTCTTTAAATTGAAATCAATATCCTTTACTTCTTCTTCTATAAAAGATACTTTTGCATTTTTTGCTAAAGATCTTATATCAATTAAACTCTCTTCTAAAGCGATTGATTTTGAAATCACCGATGGGAATGTAGCCGAATAAACCAAATGAGAATCTCTAGATATAATTGAAACAGGAATTTCTGGCATTAATTTCGGAAACATTAACCATTTCTTCAATAAAGAAACATTTGAGTGTCCTCCACCAATTAGTACCAGATGATTAAAAGTCATTTACATCACTATGAATAAAGAACATTTATTACCAATTGAGAAATCAAGATTAGGAGTGATTGGTGGAAGTGGATTTTATTCAATGGATCAAATAGAGTACTTAAGAGAACTAGAAATCAATACTCCCTATGGTAAACCTTCCGATTCAATAAAAGTATATAATCTAGGAAACCTAGAGATAGCATTTATTCCTAGACATGGGAGAACACATAGTTTAAATCCCTCTGAAATCCCTTACAAAGCTAATATTTGGGCTCTTAGATCAATAGGAGTAAGATGGATTATTGCTCCATCAGCAGTTGGTTCATTACAAGAACAGATAAGGCCACTTGATATAGTGGTTCCAGATCAATTTATAGACCGGACAAAGAATAGACCTGCAACCTTCTTTAACGAGGGAGCTGTTGCTCACGTAACTATGGGAGATCCCTTCTGCACAAATTTATCACGTATATTAAGTGAAATCGGAGAAAGAAATATTCCTGGCGGTAGACAATTGCATAGAGGAGGTACCTATCTAGCAATGGAAGGTCCAGCTTTCTCAACTAGAGCGGAATCTAATTTATATAGGAGTTGGGGATGTTCAATAATTGGAATGACGAACCACACAGAAGCGAGATTAGCTAAAGAAGCTGAAATAGCTTACTCCTCCTTATCTATGGTTACTGATTATGATTGCTGGCATCAAACTCATCAAGAAGTTTCTGTAGAGATGGTTTTGGATAATCTTAGATCAAATACTGAAGTAGCTAATAAAATAATATTTGAAGTAGCTAAATTAATTGAAAAAGAAAGACCAAAAAGTAAGTCTCATTTTTCATTAAAAGATGGATTGATAACCCAAAAAGAAAATATCCCAAGCTCCACAAAAGAGAAACTAAGGATATTTACTGACTCTTATTAGGCTTATTTGATATTCGTGATTATCAGGTCAAGTAAGAATTTGTTAGCCCCCAGCTCCAACGCCTTGGTATGAACCGTAGAAGAATATACCTAAAACGAAGATAACTGCAATTCCACCTGCTGTAGCAACAAGCCATAGAGGAAGAGTTCCTTCAGTCCATCTTCTTTCCCATGCGACTGCTGGTCTACCGTCAGGAAGTCTATCTGGTATTCTTCCATCAGGTCCTTTTAATTTACTCATAGTTTTAATTTAATTGAAAAAGTAACTGGAAAATAAAATTCCCAATACAAATACTGATAATAAGCCTAAATAAAGGCTTGTACGATTAAGTTCAACTGGAACTTTGTTAGGATTTTCGTTAACTTGCATGATTGTTAAATTTATCGGGCTACGAATTGCATAGCAGCAATGGAACCCAAAAAGAATACTGATGGAATAGCTAAAGCGTGAACTGCTAGCCAACGAACAGTAAATATAGGATAAACGCGGACTTCCGCAGCCTGCATTGGAGCTTGAGAATTAGACATAGTTATTTTGTTCTTAAATCGAGTTGAGACTTCGCTTCAAATCTTTGAGTTACAACAGGAGCTTTTGCTTCAGATGCCTGAAAATAACTATCAGGACGAGGGGTACCGAAAGCGTCGTAAGCCAAACCTGTGTATACGAATAAGAAGCCTGCTATAAAGATAGCTGGTAATGTTACTGCATGAATAATCCAGTACCTAATACTGGTGATTATTTCAAAGAATGGGCGTTCACCCGTTGAACCTGCGGCCATAATCACAAATGTTTACCATATGATCTTACAGTGTAAAATCATAAGTTCGCGAAGAAATTAACAGCTTGGTTACAGACAGTTGCTAAATTAATCTAAAATTAAGATTTTTTTTATTATTTTTTAAGTTATTACGTATTTAGCCATTCCATTTAAGAATGTAACCACGCTCGCCAAGTATGAAACCTTTTTGATTATCTAAAGACTCCTTATCAAGAAAAACTATTTTTATATAGTTAGTAGGCAATGCAGAAGCAAGAGGATCTGAATTCCAAGTTTCACCTTGATCTTTACTTACAATTAAAGTGCCATTACCACCGCCAGCCCATATGTCACCATTCGGGTCCCATCCCATGTCTAAATAATTATAACCATTAAGAATAGGGATAATAGGCTTTGACCAACTTTCTAGATTATTAGAATCTTCATTAAATCTAATTTCCGCACCTCTTGAAAGCATCCATAAACTTCCTTCTGGATTGAAACCAATGCTTTGCACTCTCTTACTACTTGCTCTTTGGTGAGCAATCCAAGTATTACTATCACTATCAAGAGTAGAGAAGAAATTTCCAAGACTGCTTACGCTCACATAATCACCGCTAGATGTTCTTCTTAAATCTCTTATACCTCCCTGTTCCGAAGGGTCTGATACTTTTGCCTCCCATGTTTCACCGCTATTGGAAGTTTCATAAATAGCTGCTGACGTTGTTGCCAATTGAGCAACTCCTTCATCAATAGTGGTAACTAAGAAAGGTTGGCCTGGTAACTTCCCAAGTGAAAGCCTAGTCCAATTTTTACCTTCATCTAAAGTATGCATTACGAGAGAGGGTTGCCCTATTAACCAACCTTCAGAACCCTTAAAATCTATATCGAGAAGTCGAAAGTTCTCTTCAGCAGAAATATCTAATGATCTTTTTTCCCATGTTTCACCACCATCAGTAGATTCCATAATCAATCTGTTTGAGCCTACTAAAAACCCATGATTGTCATCTATAAAATCAACATCTAAAGCATTAGCCTGATCTTCAAACTGAATTGTTTTCCAAGGGCTGCTTTCATTCATCTTGAGGCCTGTAGATGAACAACTGCTTAAAACAAAACAGAGAACTACAGATAAAAGAAGATTAGGAATACTGGTAAAAAAATTTTTCATTTAATTATATTAATGCAAAGAGTACAAAGAGAGGAACATCGCAGCAGCAAAAGCCAAACCTCCAAATATCAATATATTTTTTTGTCCAGGAGGTAAGCTATTAAATCCAAATCCATAAACTAAATTTTCTTCAAATCCACTAGGTTTTGCTCTAGATCCAATATCCTTATAAAAATTTTTACCGGCTCGACAAACAGGGCAAGCAAAAGTATTCCCATCCAATTCTGAAAAAGGAGTATTTTTAGGTATATTTAGTTTTTTATTTCCTTCAGACGGATCATAAATATATCCACAACTTCTACATTCGAATCTATTTTGTTCTAGATTAAGTACAGATTGTTTAACATTAGTTCCTGTAGAGTTTTCGGAAAGTTTTTCTTTCTCAAAGCCTTCAACTATTTTGTTTTCCTCAGAGGCTGGTTGAATGTTTTCACTCACGGTTTA
The DNA here is from genome assembly GCA_902578845.1 of uncultured Prochlorococcus sp. The sequence continues at coordinate 24,174 of CACHEM010000005.1, read as the reverse complement.
TTATTGTTCTTTAAGAACTTTAAAAGATTTTGCTTAATTAAGCGACTTTTATTCAAAATTAATTTTTTAAGATGTTTTTATTAACTGGCTATGAATATTTTTTAGGATTCCTTCTGATTGCCGCAGCTGTCCCAGTATTAGCTTTAGTAACTAATCTCATCGTTGCCCCAAAAGGCAGAACAGGGGAAAGAAAACTTACATATGAATCTGGAATGGAGCCTATAGGTGGAGCATGGATTCAATTTAATATTCGTTATTACATGTTTGCCTTAGTTTTCGTTATATTTGATGTAGAAACAGTATTCCTTTACCCTTGGGCTGTTGCTTTCAATAGATTAGGCTTATTAGCTTTTATTGAGGCTTTAATTTTCATTGCAATACTTGTTATTGCATTAGCATATGCATGGAGAAAAGGTGCTTTAGAATGGAGTTAAAAAATTGAATCCACAATTATCCCCAAAAGCAATTAGAGAAATCCGAGAAGGAACTTGCAATCCTCTTGGTGCACCACAAGTTACTACAGACTTAAGTGAAAATATTATATTGACAAGTTTAGACGATCTTCATAATTGGGCAAGACTTAGCAGTCTGTGGCCTCTCTTGTATGGAACAGCTTGTTGTTTTATAGAATTTGCTGCCTTAATCGGATCTAGATTTGATTTTGATAGATTTGGATTAGTACCAAGAAGCTCGCCAAGGCAAGCAGATTTGCTAATAGTTGCAGGAACAGTAACCATGAAGATGGCCCCAGCCCTAGTAAGACTTTATGAACAAATGCCTGAACCTAAATATGTGATTGCCATGGGTGCTTGCACAATCACAGGGGGAATGTTCAGCGCAGATTCAACAACTGCTGTAAGAGGTGTTGATAAATTGATACCAGTTGATTTATACCTTCCAGGATGTCCACCAAGACCAGAAGCAATTTTTGATGCTGTAATTAAATTAAGAAAAAAAGTTGGTAATGAATCAATTTTAGAGCGCACAAAAACAGAACAAACTCACAGATACATAACAATTGATCACAAAATGAATCTTGTTTTCTCAGAAAATACTGGAGAATATCTAAACAAAAATTCAGATAAAGTCATCCCCTCCTCAAAAAAAGAAAAAATAACTGAATTACCTACAAACGACGAAAAAAACGAAATTATCAATACTTTAGAAGATTAATGGAAAAAGACGGTTTAGCCAAATCCACAAATACTTCAATAGAAAAAGAAGGGTTTATAAGTCAATCTTTATCAAAAGATGGCATTCCTAATCAATCTTTATCTGATGATCACATAGGAATTGAAAATATTTCTGTGGAACCTAACAAATTATATGAAGCAGTACTAGCTTTAAGAAATTACGGTTTCAACTATCTCCAATGTCAAGGAGGATATGATGAGGGACCAGGCAAAAATCTTGTAAGTTTTTACCACTTTATAACTGTTGACGATTTACAAAAAATTGGAAAAATTAAAGAAGTTAGATTAAAAGTTTTCTTAAAAAGAGATTCTGATTTATCAATCCCTAGTTTGTATAAAATTTTTAAAGGAAGTGATTGGCAAGAGAGAGAGACTTTTGATATGTATGGAATAAATTTCATTGATCATCCCAACCCCAAAAGACTATTAATGCCTGAAGACTGGAGAGGATGGCCATTGCGAAAAGATTATATTCAGCCAGACTTCTATGAACTTCAAGATGCTTATTAGTTTAATTTTTTTAACTTGCGGTATATAAACATAACTGCTCTTGAGAGTCTCCTTGGATCATGTCTAAGAGTTGGTGTTATCCTCTTTGAATATAATGGTGCTTGCAAGACATAATAACCCTCAGATAACAACTTTTCTTTATTACATATTACTGGCGCAGCTCCTCTACTTGCGTAATAGTCTACTAATGGAGATTTTTCAAATTGAATCTGAGATAAGATTGAATTAAAAATTCGAGTATTAACGCCAAAATTGGATAATTGTTTTTCTATTGCTTTAATATGTTGATAAACATCAAGTCCATCTGTTTCTCCTGGCTGAGTCATCAAATTACTTATATAAATTTTGGGCGCATTACTCTGCAATAAGGCATCAACAATCTCAGGCACCAAGAGATTAGGCAATAAAGAAGTGTATAGACTACCTGGGCCAAGAACAATTAAATCAGCTTCTTTTATAGACTCAAGAGCACTTGGAAGAGCTGAAGGATTTTCCGGTAAGTAACCAATCCGCGAAATTAATTTTCTAGATTTGCTGATATTGCTTTCGCCAAAAATTTTTTCACCGTCTTCTAATTCGGCCCATAACATAACATCAATATTTGTTGCAGGTAAAACTTGACCTTGCACCGCCAAAACCTTACTAGAGGCTTGAACTGCTTTTTCTAAACTGCCTGTAATTGTTGTTAAAGCTGACAAGAATAGATTTCCAAAACTATGACCATCAAGACCACTTCCTCCTGAAAATCTATACTGAAATAATCTAGTTAAAGTGGGTTCTTCGTTTGATAAGGCTGCCAAACAATTTCTAATATCTCCTGGAGGTTGCACACCTAATTGTTTTCTGAGAATTCCACTACTTCCACCATCATCGGATACAGTTACGATTGCTGTAATGTTGCTACTGTAATTTTTCAAGCCTTTCAGTAGAGTAGACAAGCCTGTACCTCCGCCAATTGCAACAATATTTGGACCTCTGTTTAATTTACTTTTAACTCTTAATGCATCAACTAAAAATGTATTTTTTTCTGGAACAAGCGCTTTTTGAATCGAATTAATACTTCTATTTTGTCCAATCCCGATTAATAATAATCCAATAACAAAAATAAATGGCCCCATTAATGAAACAGGCAAAATACTAGTTAAACCTGTCATTACCCCAAAAAAGATTTCAATAAGCCAATAGAGCGGTCTTAAATTTGTCCAAATTGCCAATCCTAATAATGTAGTCAAAAATCCTATCGCAGATGTAAACATCCATCTTTTTATTACCAATCCTGGCAAAAGCCAACTCAAAATTCTTATGATTTTGTTCAACAAGACAAAGTTAGACTTTTTAAAAGTTTTATAGTATCTTCTTACCCTTTTTTTACGTTTATTCATTAAAAAACCTCTTAAATATTTTTCTCAAATTTAAAAATATATAAAATCATTATAAATCAAATTCATACACCCTTTTTTTATTTATAAAAATAGGCAAAATAAAATAATAGACGTTTTTTATATAAATTTTGAAAAAATCAAAGCATGCAGTTGAAACAAAAAACCTCTCAATAAGCTGGGGGTCAGTAAATGTACTAAATCAAATAAATTTTGAACTACATGATGGAGAGAAATTAGCTATTGTTGGCCCTTCTGGTTCTGGTAAATCAACCATATTAAAAATACTAGCAGGACTCATTTTACCAACCAGAGGAGAATTAAAAATATTTGGTGAGAAGCAAACATATTTGAGATTAGATCAAAATAATCCTCCTGATGTAAGACTAGTTTTTCAGAATCCGGCTTTATTAGGATCTTTAACTATTGCAGAAAATGTAGGCTTTCTCCTCAAGAGAAATAAAAACCTATCTAAAAAGTTTATTAATGAAATAGTATCTGAATGCTTAGCTGAGGTAGGTTTATTTAATATTGAGAATAAACTCCCAAATGAATTAAGCGGAGGCATGCAAAAAAGAGTAAGTTTTGCTAGAGCATTAATCACTGATCAAACTCTTAATACAAAGACTAAACCATTATTACTTTTTGATGAACCTACTGCCGGCCTTGATCCAATTGCCTCTTCAAGAATTGAAGATTTAATTAATAAAACAAATGATAAAGCTCGCGGATCATCTATTGTGGTTAGCCATGTTCTTAGTACTATAGAGAGGACTTCAGATAAAGTTTTAATGCTTTATGGAGGCAAATTTAGATGGGCAGGCTCAATTGAGGAATTTAAAGAGAGTAAAGATCCCTATGTATTTCAATTTAGGCATGGAAAACTTGATGGCCCAATGCAACCCAAAGACATTTAGAAATTATGCGTAGAAGCTTACGAGATTCAATAGTTGGTTTTTCCTTATTAGGGGGAATTTTAATATTCACATTTTTTTCTTTTTGGCTGAGGGGAGTAAGATTATCTTCAAAAAATTGGTACCTCTTTGCTGAATTCAATAACGCAAGTGGTTTATCAAAAAAATCTCCAGTTACTTACAGAGGAATTTTAGTAGGATCGATAGAAGATATATTGTTTACAAATGAATCAATTAAAGCAAAAATAGTTTTAAATAATCCTGAAATTATCCTTCCAAAACCTGCATTTGCGAGAGTAGTTACAAATTCTTTCCTTGGAGGAGATGTGCAAGTTGCTTTAGAAACTAGTGACAAGACAATTGCTAAAAACATTGCAAAGCCTATATCTGAAAAATGTGATACCAAATTAATTATTTGTCAGGGAGACACTATTACAGGTAAGCAGCTATCAAGTCTATCAAATATAACTAATAGAATAAGTCAACTTTTAAAAGAAACAAATCAAGAAAACCTAATTGAGAACATCCTCAACTCAATTGATCAATTTGACAAAACACAAGAAAATCTTGATGAATTAATTTATTTATCGAAAAAAGAAATAGAAAGAGTTGAACCTCTAATAAACGAAATTACAATTGCTGCTAATCATTTGAATAACATTTTGTCTACTATCGATGACAAAGAAACCCTTAATGACATTAAATTGACAATTAATGCTGCTAGATCTATTTCAACCAAAATAGATGATATGAGTGATGATTTTGAAAAATTAACTCAAGATAAAGAATTAACCAAATCTATAAGAGATTTAACGATTGGACTTTCAAAATTCCTTAACGAAATTTATCCATAAAGAAATATTTAGAATTCATTTATAGCATTTAAAGCCATAGCTGCGATTGCTTTATCTGTGGCTTTTGGCAGTTGAACATATTTCCCTTGAGCTGCCTCTGCTAATTCTTTACCAAATCCACTTGCAATAAATTTTCTTTCTGTATCAATTATCAAAAGTTTTATCCCAAGCATTGGATATTTTGCTGCAATATCAAGAACCTCTTGCTTTAAATTTGCATTTGTATTTTCGTTTCCTTCAACCTCATTTTGTCCTAGAGATAATCCTAATGGAACATTTCCTCTTCCATCGGTAATTCCAACAACAATAACTTGACCTATATCTCCAGTAGAAAGAGCATTTTTTGCTACTTTTGCTGATTGCGTTAGCCCATGAGCCAAAGGTGATCCACCTCCGCAAGGCATTGTTTCCAACCTTCTTTTTGCAGCAGTTATTGATCTTGTTGGAGGCAAAAGAACTTCTGCTTGATTTCCTCTAAAGGGTATAAGAGCGACTTCATCTCTATTCTCATATGCCTCTGTTAAAAGTCTTATTACTGCGCCTTTAGCACTTTGCATTCTATTTAAAGCCATAGAGCCACTAGCATCAACAAGAAAAATCACTAGAGCTCCAGCCTTTTTTTGAAGAAGCTTTGCCCTAAAATCATTTTCTTCAATAACTATTGATTTATTAGGGTTCCTTAATCTTCTGGATTTTTGATAAGGAGCAGCAGCTCGAAGAGTAGCATCTACAGCAATTCTTTTTACTTTACCTCTTGGAATAATAGGTTTTACATATCTTCCTCTACTATCACTAAATATGACTGATCTACTTCCACTATTTCCCGCTTTCGCTTTAGCTGATGAAAAAAGCAATAAATCAGGGTCAACCATACATGCCTCAGGATCTAATATGAATTCTTCAGGTATATCTGGAGTAGATTCTTCTTCTCCATCAGAATTATCTTCCTCTTTTTCTTGCTCTTGATTATCATCATTGTCATTCGCCTCAGGTTCAGACTCTTCATTGTTTGATTGAGGTGGGGGTGGGGGACTCTGATCTTCTGGAGGGGGGGGTTGAATATCATCATCATCTGGAGGCATTTGCATTGCTCGTGGTAGAATAACTAACCTTACCGCGACTTTTAAGTCTTCAGAATTTACATTCTCATCGCCTCGAAGAGCTGCATTAGCCTTCGCTACTTTTACTGCAAATAATTCTGACCTATGCCCTTCTACTCCTCCTCTAAGAGCTTCATTCACTAAATAGGTTATTTGCTCTGTTGTTATCTTGACATCCTTTAACCATTGTCTTGCCAAAATTAATTGAGTAGATAAATTATCAGATTCTTCAGACCATTTTTCTGAAAATTTAATATTATTTTCTGCGTGTGATAAAACAGATTTTGTAATCTCAACTCTTTGAGCATTATCAATAGATTGATCTGCGGAAAGGACAATAGCAAAACGATCTAAAACATGATCTCTTAAAGCACCTTCTTCAGGATTATAAGTTGCTATTAAAAGTGACTTACAAGGATGGGAAAGACTTAAACCATCTCTTTCAATATTATTTTTCTCTCTTCCTGTAGCTTCAAGAATTAAATTTACAATACCATCGTCCAATAAATTTATATCGTCTACATAAAGAACACCCCTATGAGCCTCTGCCAAAATTCCAGGCTGAAAAACTTGTTCCCCCGTACTTAATGAGGCAGCGACGTCAATTGATCCAACAAGTCTATCTTCAGTTATGCCAATGGGAACTTGAATAAATGGAGCCTCTCTTACTTTTTTTGGAATTTCTTCAATTTGATTCAAATAATCACTTCCAATTGCCTCCTCTAGCAATTTATTAGTACTAATATCCCATTCGGCTGGCTTATCTGGATCAAGGTTCCTACCAATAGGTCTTAATGAAGTATTACTATTTCTCTTAGTTAACTCTTCCAGTATTGATTCATTATCTAATATCTCTATAGGAGGGAGTAAAGTATGCAAACCTCTTGCTAATACTGACTTACCAGTACCTCTTCCGCCAGCGATAATCACTCCTCCTAAACTAGGATCAACTGCTGCCAAAAGCAGAGATAATTTCAATAAGCTATGACCTGTAATTGCCGCCAAAGGAAAAGCTCTAAAAGAATCCTTTGACTTCATTAAATCTTTTATTTCTCCTTTTTCTTTTAACTCGGGGTTCAAAATCACTTTAAAAATGCCTGATATAGAATTTATCCAATAACTTTGTTTTTTGTAGTGGAATTATCAAATCTTAATATCAAAAATGGACTATGTATATCCCTCGGAGCAAATATTGATAGTAAATTCGGAAGCCCTCTTGAGTCACTATTAATGTGCAAACCAAAAATAGAAAAAATAATAAATGAATGGGGAGAAAATTCCAACAAACAAAAAGACGAGAAAAGAAAATTTCATGCATACTTTTTTTGGTCTTCAATTTACGAGTCATTACCTCATGGAGTTGAAAATGAGCAGCCAAATTATTTAAATACTCTATTGCTTATAAAAAGTAATTCTTTTCCAAAACCATCAAATAAAAAGGCGAAATTACTTTTAAAAGAGCTAAAAAAGTTAGAGATTTTTTTCGGACGAGAAAAGACGCCAAAGGGCAAGAAATGGCTATCAAGATGTCTCGATTTAGATATTCTTTGGTGGGAAGATTTTCATACGATTGACGAGGAATTAACATTACCTCATCCTCGATTCATGAATAGGAATTTTGTTATTACGCCACTATCTGAAATCTTAAGTAGAAGCCAAAAAATCAAAAAGTTTGATGACCCAAAATGGTCTATTAAATGATTTACAAAACTAAAAAATAACTGTTAGGCTGTTTTTATTTTAAAATTATGGGCAATAAAAACTTTATAAAAAGATCCATTTTTAAAGAAAAAATATCTGAGTTGAAGTCAAAAAAATTTAGTTTTGAGATAAATAGAATTGAACTTCCAAATGGACATGAAGGTGAATATGGATACATTAAGCATCCTGGAGCATCATTAGCCGTGCCGATAACAAAAGATAATCAAGTTATCATTCTTCGGCAATATAGATTTGCTGTTTCTAGGTATTTATTAGAATTTCCAGCAGGTACATTAGAAATAGGTGAAACACCTATTAATTCAATACAAAGAGAGATACAAGAAGAGACTGGATTCAGTGCAAAAAAATGGGATGAATTAGGAACTCTTGTCCCTGCTCCTGGTTATGCAGATGAAGAAATTTATTTATTTTTAGCGCGTGATTTGAGAAAACTAAATTCTGAGGTTAAAGGAGATTTAGATGAAGATATAGAAGTATTAATTTTAGATCCGAACGAACTAGATAATCTTATTTCTAGTGGGGATGAAATTCTTGATGCAAAAACTGTTACAGCTTGGTTTAGAGCTAAACAATTTTTAGATAAATTATGAATAAACCTAGAATACTTTTTTGGCATAGAAAGGATTTAAGAATATTTGATAATCAAGCTTTAATCAAAGCATTTTCATTATCAAATGCTATTACTTCAACTTACATATTAGATAAAAATTACACACACGATTTCAATGCCAATTCAAGAGCTTGGTTTCTAGGAAATTCGCTTAAAGAATTAGGAAATAATTGGAAAAAAATGGGTAGTAGACTCGTTATAGAGGAAGGAGATCCGGTATTAATAATTCCTCAATTAGCAAATACAATAAATGCTAAATTTGTTTTTTGGAATAAATCAATTGAACCTTATGAGATTAATCGAGATTTTCAAATAAAAAATTTTTTAGAGGAAAAAAATATTAAAGTTATTGAATCTTGGGATCACTTACTAATAGAGCCTTTAAAAATATTTTCAGGGAATAATAAACCTTATTCGGTTTATGGACCTTTTTACAAAAACCTTAAATCAAAAATGAATTTATTAGGTTCATATAATCAAGATAAAGTTATTTTCCAGTTTAAAGATATAAATAATAAACTTAAAGAAAATAAGAAAATAAATTCATCTGATTCAGTTTTAAAGAAATTTCTCAAAAATATTAAATTTACTGGTTCGAATATTTGTCCGTGTAGACCTGGAGAGAATGCTGCGGAAACATTATTAGAAAACTTCATTAACGAAAAAAAAATATATTCTTATAATTCTGCAAGAGATTTACCCTCCCATAATGGGACATCTTTTTTAAGTGCATCTCTCAGATTCGGCACCATCAGCATTAGAAAAGTTTGGAACGCCACATTAAATTTAAATTCAGATTTTAAAAATCAAGAAAATTACCTATCAATTGAAACTTGGCAAAAAGAACTTGTTTGGCGTGAATTTTATCAACATTGCTTATTCCATTTCCCGGAGTTAGAGAAAGGTCCTTATAGAAAAAAATGGGATAAATTTCCTTGGCAAAACAATAATAAATGGTTTCAACATTGGAGCAACGGAGAGACAGGCGTACCTATAGTTGATGCTGCAATGCGTCAACTAAATAGTACTGGCTGGATGCATAACAGATGTCGCATGATAGTCGCTTCATTTCTGGTAAAAGATCTTATATGTAATTGGCAAATGGGCGAGGAAAAATTTATGAAGACTTTGGTAGATGGAGACTTAGCTGCGAATAATGGGGGATGGCAGTGGAGCGCCAGTAGCGGTATGGATCCAAAACCACTTAGAATTTTTAATCCATATACCCAAGCAAAAAAATTTGATCCTATTTGCGAATATATAAAATATTGGATACCTGAATTATCTAAATTTTCAAATTCAGACATATTAAATGGGGAAATATCTAATTTAGAAAAAAATAATTATTCAAGCCCTATTGTCAATCACAACACACAACAAAGATTATTTAAGTCACTTTATGCAGAAATTTGAATTTCCTCTATACAATTGTTTAAAACTTTATTTAAATTTTCTGCTACATAAAGTTGCTCTTCATAAGAAATTTCAGGAAACATTGGAAGACTAAGAACTTCTGTACAAATTCTCTCTGTATTTAAGAGTTTTGCTCTAGAAAAATTTTGATTTTTGTAAGCTATTTGTGCGTGTATTGGAATTGGATAATAAATAATTGAATTAATACCTTTTTCAAAAAGTCTTTGTTTTACCAAATTCCTTAAGGAATAGTATTTTTTGCAATCAGTATCAAATAAATTTGAAAAATCTTCATTTAAAAAATATTTATCGTTTCTTAATTTGATGACAAATTGATTCCAAGAATGGGAAATTGAATCAGAGCTAATTTTTGGAAAACTAATAAATGGATTTTTCTTTAATAAATTAAGATAATTATTGGCGATTTTTTGACGATTCTTAATCCACTTAGAAATATATTTAATTTTGATATTTAATATGGCGGCTTGAATGGTATCAAGTCTGCTGTTATATCCAATTTGAGTATGGTGATATCTTATTGGGCTACCATGAACAGCTAGTTCTCTAATTTTTTTGGCAATCTTCTGATCTGAAGTTGTTACTGCTCCACCATCTCCAGCAGCTCCTAAATTTTTAGTAGGGAAAAAGCTAAAACAACCTATATCACCGATACTACCAACTTTGGAATTTTCCCACATTGTGCATGTTGCCTGAGCACAATCTTCGATTACTTTTAAGTCATATTTGTTGGCCAATGATTTTATTGAGGTCATATTCACTGCATTGCCAAATAGATGAACTGGCATAATTGCCTTGGTATTAGAATTTATTTCTTGTTCTATTAGTTCGGTATTAATGAGATAAGTTTCAGGATCTATATCTACCAAAATAGGATTAGCACCAACTGCACTAATAGCCTCTGCAGTCGCAAAAAAGCTAAAAGATGAGGTAATAACATCGTCACCCACACCTATATCTAATGCTCGTAAAGCTAACACTAAAGCATCAGTTCCACTGTTACATCCAATAGTATTTTTAACGCCAATCAGATTAGAAAAACTTTCCTCAAATTTAGCGATCTCTTGTCCTCCAATATACTGGCCCCCTTTTAAAACTTTAAAAACCTCACTCTCAATTTCAGAGCCAATTTCTTGGAACTGCCTATTTAAAGTAAATGGAGGTATTTGCATAGTGAATATATTAACCCTAAACCATATTTCTATGGGTAAAAAAACATTTTAATTCACTTAAACCAACTAGGTTCATTACCAGGAGTCCATTTAATATTGCAACCTAAAGAGGGAATCTGATTTAAAGGATAAGAATTTTCTTGATTCAAATCTCTCACAGCAGAGCGCAAATCTTCACCAGACAAAGGGATATTATTACCTGGTCTACTATCGTCTAATTGGCCATGATAAAACAATAAAAAATCACCATCTCCTTCATTTGAAAAAAGATAAAAATCGGGGGTGCAAGCTGCTTTTAACTCCTTAGCAAATTTTTGATTTTCATCATATAGATAAGGGAAACTCCATCCCTGTGATTGTGCTTGCAATCTCAAATTTTCAGGAGAATCTGAAGGATGAGTGACAATATCATTACTAGAAATTGCAACAGTTTGAACTGTATTTTCAATTTCTTTATTTAAGGTAAAAATTTGCTTCTCAATATATTTAACAAATGGACAATGGGCACAAATAAACATTAAAAGTAAATGCCGATTATCTAGATTATGAGAATTAAAATATTGATTATTTAAAGAATTAGCATTTAACATTTCGAAACTAGGTAATTGAAAACCTAATTCCAAAACCATAGAATTTGTTCTGACCATGTTTAAGTTAAATATTCTTTGATATTTGAAAATTATTGTATATTTTGCAGTAATCCGTAAAGATGGGTACTTTTATATAGGAGAATATATAGAAATAATAAACAAAATGCTTCTAAATCTAACTGGCAAAAAAATTCTTGTTACGGGAATTGCAAATAATCGTTCAATAGCATGGGGTATTGCTCAACAATTGTCAAAAGCTGGTGCAGAACTTGGAATCACATATTTGCCTGATGATAAGGGAAGATTCGAATCTAAAGTAAGAGAACTCACTGAACCTTTAAACCCAACGTTATTTTTGCCTCTTGATGTTCAAAATCCAGTTCAAATAGAAGAAATCTTTCAGAATATAAAAAACAATTGGGGGCAAATTGACGGTTTAGTTCACTGCTTAGCATTTGCAGGACGCGACGAATTGATTGGAGATTATAGTGCTACCACTTCAGAAGGTTTTGATAGAGCTCTTAATATAAGTGCTTATTCATTAGCACCTTTATGTAAAGCAGCAAAACCACTTTTAAGTGATGGTGCTGGCGTTGTCTCATTAACTTATTTAGGATCAGAAAGGGCAATTCCTAACTATAACGTGATGGGAGTCGCTAAAGCAGCTTTAGAAGCTTCAGTCAGATATCTTTCTGCAGAACTTGGTCCTGCAAAACAAATCAGAGTTAATGCAATAAGTGCTGGACCTATAAGAACACTTGCGAGTTCTGCTATAGGTGGCATTTTAGATATGATTCACAATGTTGAAGAAAAGGCTCCTTTACGCAGAACAGTCACTCAAACAGAAGTAGGTAATACTGCTGCTTTTTTATTAAGTGATCTCTCTAGCGGCATTACAGGCCAAACAATTTATGTTGATGCGGGTTACTGCATTAATGGAATGTAAACTAAGTTTTTTGCATAAAAATGTCATCTCTAAGGCAATCTGAAATAAAAAGAAAAACGAATGAAACAGATATCTCTGTATTTATAAACTTAGATGGAAATGGAATTTCTGAGATTGATACAGGGATCCCATTCTTAGATCATATGCTTCATCAAATATCCAGCCATGGTTTATTCGATTTAAATATAAAAGCAATTGGAGATACCCATATTGATGATCATCATACAAATGAAGATGTAGGAATCGCATTAGGCAAAGCATTTTCAAAAGCATTGGGAGAAAGAAAAGGAATAAGCAGATTTGGACATTTCTTTGCCCCATTAGATGAAGCATTAGTTCAAGTCACTTTAGACTGTTCTGGCAGACCACATCTATCTTATGATCTTAAATTAAAAGCTCCAAGAATAGGAAATTATGATACTGAATTAGTAAAAGAGTTTTTTATTGCCTTTGTAAATAACAGCGGTATTACTCTACATATAAAGCAAATACAAGGTAGTAATTCACATCATATAGTTGAGGCTTGCTTTAAAGCTTTTTCTAGAGCACTGAGAATGGCTACCGAAATAGATCTGAGAAGATCTGATTCAATCCCGAGCAGCAAAGGAATGCTAGAAAAAGAATAAAATAGGAATTTTTTCGAATCAGCCACAATTCAGTTTATTTTTGGCGAAAATAGAAAAAATAGTTTTTTTGTTGTGACTAATTTACAAGATAAAAAAATTGATAAAATTAAAAGTTTTAATAAAGAAGATTGGTCCAGTGCTTATCAAAATGTAGAAAAGGAACTAACTAAAGAGCCTCTTAAAGTTTGCAAAGGTAATAATATTAAAAATTTAAATGGAACATTATTAAGAAATGGACCAGGAATATTAGAGAGAGGTGGACAATGGGTTCATCATCCATTTGATGGCGATGGAATGATAACATCCATAAAATTTGAAAATGGTAAGCCATTCTTAACAAATAGATTTGTTAGAACTAAAGGCTATTTGGAAGAAGAAAAAATAAATAAATTTATTTATAGAGGTGTTTTTGGGACACAGAAAAATGGAGGAATTTTAAATAATGCATTAGATCTAAAATTCAAGAATATCGCTAATACTCATGTTGTTAAATTAGGAGATAAAATTCTCGCATTATGGGAAGCAGCGGGTCCACATGCAATGGATCCTGATAGTCTTGCCACTATTGGTTTAACAACATTAAAAGGGGTACTCAAGCCCAACGAAGCATTCAGTGCCCATCCTAAAACCGATCTAAACTCAAATGAATCTTCAGAACTTTTAGTCACTTTTGGAGTTCAAACAGGACCTAAAAGTACCATTAGATTAATGGAATTTAATAACGCTGGTACAAATTCTGGAGAGCTCATTTTCGACAGAAAAGATACCTTTAATGGCTTTGCATTCCTTCATGATTTCGCAATTACAACTAATTGGGCAATATTCTTACAGAATGCTATTGATTTCAACCCTCTTCCATTTGTAATGGGTCAAAGAGGAGCAGCACAATGTCTTAAATCAAACCCAAATAAAAAGGCAAAGTTTTTTATCATCCCCAGAGAAAGTGGATTATTTAGAGGTCAGCCACCGTTAACAATAGATGCTCCAGAAGGATTCGTTTTTCATCATGTAAATGCATTTGAAAAAGATTCCAAAATCGTATTAGATAGTATTTTTTATGATGATTTCCCATCAGTTGGTCCAGAAGAGAATTTTAGGGATATTGACTTTGATAAATATCCAGAAGGAAAACTAAAAAGATCAATTATCGATCTAAAGAAAAAAACTTGTGAACTTGAAACTTTAAGTGAACAATGTTGTGAATTTGCTGTTGTTAATCCCAAAAACTTAGGATTAACTGCAACTTTTAGTTGGATGGCAAGCACATCTCAAAAGCAGGGGAACGCTCCACTTCAAGCAATTAAAAAAATAAATTTAACTTCTAAGGAAGAGATTTCTTGGTCAGCAGGTCCAAGTGGATTCGTAAGTGAACCAATTATGGTTCCATTAGAAAAATCTTCAAAAGAAGATGAAGGATTTTTATTTATACTTCTATGGAACGGAGAAAGAAGAGGAAGCGATTTAGTGATATTAGACGCAAAAGACTTAAAAGAATTAGCTGTTTATGAATTACCCATTTCAATTCCTCATGGCCTTCATGGATCTTGGATTAATTGAATTTAAGAAAAAATTTCAATTAAATCTGGGATAATTTTTTTTAATGCTTTACCTCTATGACTACAAGAGTCTTTAATATCATTATTCATTTCTGCGAAAGTTAATTTGGTAGAATTCTCCTCAAAAATTGGGTCATACCCAAAACCACCTTTTCCTCTCGGTTTTAAAATAATATTGCCAAGACATTTGGCCTCAGATTCAATAATCACTTCACCATTTGGGGAACAAACACAAATATTAGCAATAAAGAAAGCACTTCTATTTTGAACTCCATTAAGTTCTTTTAAAACTCGTTCAATTCTCTTCTGATCATTTTCTGCATATCTAGATGAGTAAATGCCAGGCTTACCATCTAGTGCTTCAATACAAATTCCTGAATCATCTGCTATTGAGAAATTATTTGTTTTTCTCGAAACTTCACTAGCTTTTTTAATTGCATTATCTCTAAATGTCAGTCCATCCTCTTCAACTTCTAATGATTCTGGCTGAAGTAATAATTTACAATTAACTCGAGCCAGCAATTTCTTATATTCTTCAATTTTACCTTTATTCTTACTCGCTAAAAATAAATTTTTCATCCTTATTTTCCTACCAAGTTTATAAATACTTGACCCCACTCTAATAACTCATCTAAATAAGATTCTTTTGGTGCTTCACAATATAACCTTAAAAGAGGTTCCGTTCCTGAGAATCTAAAAAGAAGCCAAAAATTTTTATCAATTCTCAACTTTATTCCATCAATCTTTGAGATACTTTTTAACTTGTGATTATTTATATTATCAGGAATATTATCTATGATAAATTCTTTTACGTTATTTTTTTCTGACTGATTTGGAAATTTAATATCAATTCTTTTATAAAAACTTGGCCCAAAATCTTTTTGAATTTCATCTAAGGTTTCATATAAATATTGAGATTTTTCAGCAACTCCATTTAATAAAACCATCGCTGCATATAGAGCATCTCTTTCAGGCATAAAGTCACCAAAACCAACTCCCCCAGATTCCTCTCCTCCAATAAATATTTTCTCTTTAATCATTTTTTCAGCAATATATTTAAAGCCAACTGGAAGTTCAAAAACATCTCTATTTTGACTCTCTGATATATTTTTAATAATATCTGAACCACTAACAGTCTTTAAAACTGGATAAGTATTATTTTTAATTTCGCCCAAATAGCTAATAAAGTATGGAAGTAAATCTTGAGTACTAGAGTATCTTCCTTTTTCATCAATTGCCGCAATTCTGTCACCATCACCATCAAATATAATTCCTAGAGTTTTGACTTCATTTGTTGAATTTTTCATTAGTATTTGATTTAGATCATCTACATAATTTAAAAGGGGTTCAGGAGGTTTTCCTCCAAAAAAGGGATCAGCATCTTTCCTGATTTCTGAAATAACTTCTAAATCATTAGAAGCAAAAATCTCAGCCATACAATTTGCAGCTGAACCATGCATAGAATCTACAAAAATTCTCAATTTCATTTTTTTCAATCTATTGGAAATAAAGTCAATATCAAAAAGGGATTTAATTCTATCTAAATGAAATTTCTTAATATCTACCAATTGATTAACACCATCTATTTTTTCAATCGAATTTCCAAGCATTAATCTTTTTTCAATTTCACTCGTAAAAGATTCGTCAACAGAACATCCATTAAAGTTCTTGATTTTCAGACCTAGCCAATTATATGGATTATGACTTGCTGTAATTACTAAGGCTCCAAGACAACCGACTTCTTTAGCATAGAAACTACAAGAAGGTGTTGTAACAAAGCTATTAGATAAGATCGGTTCGAAACCACATCCTCTTACAAAAGGAACAATTTGCTTGGCAAATTCACTTGCCATAAATCTACGATCATATCCAATTATAATTTTCTTTGAATTAACTTCTTTATAGTATTGATAATGCAACTCTTGGCATGCAGCAACAACAACTCTTGAAAGATTAGATAAATTAAAATCAAATCCAATAATTCCTCTCCACCCATCAGTTCCAAATTTTATGTTATCGAATTTATTACCTGTCAATTTAAAAGTTCCTTTATTTCTTTCAATTATCTATATTAATTTATATAAGTAAATTTTAAAACCGCCCTTAAAATAATTTGAATTCTCTTCATTTAAAAAGTTTTATAAGATGCAAAAGAAAAGCATGGCTAGATTTTAAGGGTAAAAAATCTTATGAAGTTTGGTCTCCCCATAAAGCTATAGATAAGATTAATCAGTTTCAAATTTTCTCTGAATTTTGTAATGGTGAAATATATTCAGGATTAAAAGCCTGTGAAAATGGTTATCAAGGGGTAATTGGATTAAAAATCAAACGGAATCTTTTCCAAAATATTAAAGCTGAGATACGTCCACAATTACTTGTAAAGACTAAAGGTAAAAGTAAATGGGGACAATATAAATATTTACCTGCTGTTTATAAGTTAGGCCACAAAACCACTAAAGAACATTTATTCGATTTAGCTTTTAGTTCTATGCTGTTGGAATCTTTTCAAGAATCTAAAATTGAGAAAGGATTAGTAATTTCAAGTTTTGATAAAAAAGTTAATGTTGAACAAATTTATTTAAATAAAAAATTAAGAAAAAAAGTTTTGAATGTTTTATTAAGTTTGAATGAATGCTTGGAGGGATTTATGCCCGAAATAACTCAAGATAGAAAAAAATGTACTATTTGTTCATGGCAAAAATTTTGTAACAAAGAAGCAAAAGAGAATGGATATCTAACAGATATAGATGGAATAGGATCCAAAATGGCCTCATTACTCATATTGAATGGAATATCTGATACCCAAACATTAGCTTCATATAGCGAAAAAAAACTTGGAGAGAAATTATCTAAATTCAACGATCAAAAGTATGAAAAAGCTTCCGTATTTGTAAAGCAAGCAAAAGCTTATATTTCTGGTGAGCCATATCGCATTTCCAATAAAAATGATACTGACGATCTAATAAAAAAAACATGTTCGGGATTTTATATATTTGATATTGAGTCAAATCCAGATGATAAGCATGACTTTTTATATGGTTTTTTAAAAATAAATAATTTGTTTACAAAAAAAGAGGATCTTATTTATGAGCCAATCTTAAATCTTAAAAATAATAAAGAAGAATCTTACAGGAAAATTATTGAAATACTTTTTTCACAGAAGGAATGGCCAGTTTTACATTATGGAGAAACTGAAAAGATAGCAATAATTAATATTGCTAAAAACCTAAATTTTAGTTTTGAGGAAATTGATTCACTTGCCTTAAGATTTATTGACTTACACACCTTCATACGAAAGTCTTGGATATTACCACTAAAAAACTATGGCTTAAAAACTGTTTCTAATTGGCTTGGATTCGAATGGATGCAGAAAAATGTAAGTGGCTCGAAAGCCCTTTATTGGTGGATTCAATATCAAATTACAGAAAACGAAATATTTTTAAAAAAAATTATCCAATATAACAAAGATGATTGTTTGGCTACTCTAAAAATTGCAGAATATTTAATCAAAAATCAATTAAAGAAAAATTGATCCTACAGATTTATGAATAACAATTTTTCCAAAAATTTCTGAAAAAAAATAACTTCCTTCATCTAAATATTTTCTTTTTACCATTGCTAAGCCTTTTATTTGAGAATCTGATTTAAAAATACTAGTTATTTTGCCTACAGAAATATTCTTGGCAGAATTTATATATAAATTTTTATCTTCTACATCTAAATTCAAATTAGATTCAAATGATTCCCAAATTCTTATTTCCTGTTTTAAAGAAGAAACATTTTTTATTTTTGACATTGTTTCTTGTCCTAAATAACAACCTTTATTAAAATCTATAAGATCTTTTAATCCGAGCTCAAGAGGATTATTTTTTCCGTTTATTTCCATTTCTAAAGAGGGTATGGCCTGATTAATCTTCCAAAGTTTTAAATCATTGGGATTCAGTAAATTTATTTTATTTTTATATATTTCAAATTCTTTATCTTCTGTTTTGAAGAAAATAGGCTTGTAAGTTCGCCATGAACTAGCTTCATCAACTTGCTGAATTCTATGTATGGAATAAGGTTCACTTAGAAGTACATCGTCTGCTGGAAAAATAATTTGATTAAAGTAATCAATCATTTCAAGAGTGTTTCCCACCAAGATAATCACTTCTAAGTTTCTTTCTAAAAAATTAATTTCAATTAATGACCTTAAAACTCCATTTGGAT
Source organism: uncultured Prochlorococcus sp. (assembly GCA_902578845.1). The sequence goes on along the minus strand of CACHEM010000005.1, from coordinate 5,362 downwards.
TTAACCAACAAGTTTTGATAACTTTATTTTCTAAATCAAGAATATTACCAGTTGTTGTTCCATTCAAAAATTTTCTGGCATCTTTTCCAGTAATAGAAAAACAATCAAATTTTTCAAGCCAAAACTTATTTTTTATATCTTTCATTTTAAAATAATTAAAGAAAGTCTTTTATTGTAAAAAGACTCTTTAATTTAACATTTTCATCTTCAAGGGCTTCTAATCCCCCTTCTTGCCTATCAACTATAGACAAAACTTCCTCAACAACATAATTATTTTCGCGTAACTTTTTTATAGCTTTTATCACTGAACCAGCTGTTGTAACGACATCCTCTAAAACAGTTACCAAAGTTCCTTCTTCTAATGTAGGGCCCTCTATTCCAGCTTTGGTACCGTATTTTTTGATTTCTTTCCGAATTATTAAACCATCAAGGTCTAGGCCATGCAAAGCTGCTTTGACAATTAATCCACTAACTATAGGGTCTGCGCCTAATGTCAATCCTGCTACAGCTTTTGACCTTGAGTCCTTTAACTCTAAAAATAAATCACTTATTAAGTTTAAGCCTTCGCCATTTAGTGACACTGGTTTACAGTTCAGGTAATGACAGCTTTCTTTTCCTGAAGATAAAGTGAAGTTTCCTTTCTTGTAAGATTTTTCAATTAACTGTTTTAACAATTTTGCTTTATTTAAATCATACTTATCCGAAAATTTGTCCATTAGTAAATCTTAAATTTCTATTTAAAGATTAGAAGAAAAAAAAGAAATCTCACAAAAACTTCCTAATGAGGTGTTTTTTGAAATATTATTTTTATATTGTATATTAAAATTCAATGTAATTATAATTACATAAATTCCCTTGGGGGTGTAGCAATCTGGTGAATGCACCAAACTCATAATTTGGCTAAGGCGAGTTCGATCCTCGCCACCCCCATTATTCATTTGTCATTGAATGAAAATAACTCTACTTTTATTTCTTTTATTTTTACCAGCTTTTTTCGCAGCCAGTGAACTCTCTTTTTTATTAATAAGGCCAAGTAAAGTTTTAAGGTTAATAGAAGAAAAAAAGAAAGGAGCATTTTCAATCTTAAAAATTCAAAAACGTTTTAGATCTTCATTAATTGCTTCTCAATTTGGAGTAACAATCTCATTAATTGCAATTGGATGGCTCAGCAATAACCTGGCTAATGATTATTGGAAAGGTAATATTTTATCAAATAGATTTTATGATCTTCTATTATTTTTATTTGTTGTTTTAGTTGTTACTCTTGTTTCCGGACTAATTCCAAAAGCTTTAGTAATTAATAATCCAGAATCTGCGGCATTAAGGTTAACCACAATATTCGATGCCGTGAGAAAAGCTATGAATCCTATAGTGAAAACAATAGAATTCTTTGCTAGCGCCTGTTTAGGCTTATTCAATTTAAATAACAAATGGGATTCTTTAAACTCGGGTTTATCCGCAGGAGAATTAGAAACTCTTATAGAAACAGATAATGTAACAGGTTTAAAACCAGATGAGAAGAATATTCTTGAAGGAGTTTTTGCTTTAAAAGATACACAGGTTAAAGAAGTGATGATTCCAAGATCTGAAATGGTAACTTTGCCAAAAAATATAACCTTTTCAGAACTTATGAAACAAGTAGATAAAACTAGACATGCACGCTTTTTTGTGATCGGTGAGTCTTTAGATGATGTATTAGGTGTATTAGATTTGCGTTATCTAGCTAAGCCAATATCAAAAGGTGAAATGGAAGCCGATACATTATTAAAGCCATTCCTTTTACCAGTAACAAAAATAATAGAAACATGTTCACTAGCAGAAATATTTCCAATAGTAAGAGACTACAATCCCTTCTTACTAGTAGTTGATGAACACGGTGGAACAGAGGGACTTATAACTGCAGCTGATCTAAATGGCGAAATAGTTGGAGAGGAAATGCTCAATAATAGAATTTATTCAGACATGAGAATGTTAGATAATTTATCTAAAAAATGGTCAATAGCTGGAAAATCGGAAATTATTGAAATCAATAAAAAGTTAGGATGTTCTATTCCAGAAGGTACTGATTATCATACCCTTGCTGGATTTATGTTAGAAAAATTTCAAATGGTTCCAAAAATTGGCGACGTTTTAGATTTTAATAATATTAAATTTGAAGTTATTTCTATGTCAGGTCCAAAAATTGATCGTGTTAAAATAATCCTTCCCATAAGCTAAATGTGACTACCGATAGAGGATAATGATAATAAATATATGGATTTAAAATTATGCAGCCAACCTCATCACCCGTAAAGGTTGGAGTCATAGGTATAGGAAATATGGGCTGGCATCATGCTCGTGTACTAAGTTTACTCAAAGATGCAAATCTCATTGGAGTCGCAGATCCAAATGAAGAGAGAGGCAAATTAGCTATTGAGCAATTTCAATGTGAATGGTTCAAGGATTATAAAGACCTAATTCCAAAAGTTGATGCTATCTGTATCGCTGTCCCCACACTACTTCATCAAAAAGTAGGACTAGATTGTCTCAAGGGAGGTGCTAACGTTCTCATTGAGAAGCCAATTGCAGCTAACGAGTTGGAAGCAAAATCTTTAATAGAGGCCGCTAATGCAAGCAACTGTCTATTACAAGTTGGGCATATTGAAAGATTTAATCCTGCTTTTAGAGAATTAAATAAAATAGTAAATAATGAAGAAATTGTTGTTTTAGAAGCAAGGAGGCACAGTCCTCATGCAGACCGAGCAAATGATGTATCCGTAGTAATGGATTTAATGATTCATGACATTGATCTTATTTTGGAGCTTGTAAACTCAAAAATACAAAAATTAGCAGCAGTTGGAGGAAGAAATAGCGAAGGATTAATAGATTATGTCAATGCTACTTTGGTTTTTAAAAATAATGTTATTGCAAGCCTAACTGCAAGCAAAATGAGTCACAAAAAAATCAGAAATTTAAGTGCTCACTGCCAAAATGGTCTAGTAGAAACTGATTTCTTAAATCACTCTTTACAAATCCATCGAAAATCTCATGAATCATACACAGCAGAGCATGGAGAATTAGTTTATAGAAATGATGGATATGTCGAAGAAGTTAGCACAACCTCGATTGAACCTCTCTATGCAGAACTGGAGCATTTCCTTAAATGCGTACAGGGTAAAGAAATACCTGAGGTAGATGGTGAGCAAGCCTCAAGAGCATTAAAAATTGCTGATTTTATAGAGAGTGCTGTAGATAATTCTGGAGATGCGATTTTACTTGAAAATCCCTTCTAATACTAACAATCTAAACTCAAATAGTTTTATTTAAATCCAACTGCAGCCTGCCAAACAAATACCAATAAAAAGAAAAATAATGGAATTAGTGGAAGGACATCAACAGTTGGAGCAAAGGCCTTATAAGCCTCAGGCAATTCAGCAAATGTATTAAATAGAATGAGCACCTTTTAAATAATTGAATTAATTATGATAAGACGTTACCACGTATGGTGAGCAATAGAGGATGTTTTCCATGGAGCGAAATCATTTGTAAAACAATTATCCCTAATTGCAGTAGAAATTGCATTGGTAAATCTTATTAAGTGAGCAATATTATGCAAACTTATGAGGGTTAGGCCTAATATTTCGTCATTTCTAATTAGATGATGCAAATATGATCGAGAATAGTATTTACATGTCTCGCATTTACAAGTTTTGTCAATTGGAGAAAAGTCATTTTTAAATCGAGCATTTCGCAAATTTAATCTTTCATCATTAAAAAATGCGGTCCCATGTCTTCCTAATCTTGTAGGCAAAACACAGTCAAATATATCGAATCCATTTGCAACAGCTAAAGAAATTTCTCTTAAAGAGCCAATTCCCATTAAATATCTTGGTTTATTTATTGGTAAGAATTTCGGGACGTAATTAATTACACTATGTATTTCTTCGACTGCCTCGCCAACACTTACACCTCCCACTGCTATTCCAGGAAGATCAAAAGAACTTGTATATTTTGCGCTATATTCTCTCAATCTCGGATACTTACCACCTTGAACTATCCCGAATAGTGCTTGATTAGATTTCTGATGAGTCTCGACACATTTTTGCAACCATGAATGAGTTCTTTGTAAAGAGTCCTTAATATCATTTTCATTAGCTGTATGCGGAGGACAATGATCAAAAGCCATCGCAACATCCGATCCAAGATCCATTTGAATCTGTATTACTTTTTCAGGTGATAAAAATACATGACTTCCATCTCTTGGATTTTTAAATTCCACTCCCTTATCAGAAATATTGTTTAATTTTGCCAAACTAAAAACTTGATATCCTCCTGAATCAGTAAGAATAGGCTTAGGCCAATTCATGAACTTATGTATTCCGCCAGATTCTCTAACTAATTTTTCTCCAGGTTGTAAATGAAGATGAAAGGTATTGGAGAGAATCATTTCTGATCCTGTTGAGATTAACTGCTTAGATGAAATTCCTTTAACCGTTGCCAATGTACCCACAGGCATAAATTTTGGTGTATTTACTTCACCATTTGGTGTATGAAATATACCAGTTCTTGCCTCTGTATTACTGCAATTCGATGTAATTTCAAATTCAAACACGATAATTTATAAAATTTTTTGATCCTTTTTCATTAATCTAACCTATTATTTAATATTGAATCTATTTTTATCTCATCAAAAAATATTTAATAAAAAATTTAGCAGGCTCTTGGATTTTCTACACGACATTTCCAAAGATACCTTTAATTAATCCCGAATTTAAAAATATTGCACAATTTGCGCCGCCTTTAGGATTTTTTATTGGAACAATACAAAGTTATATTTTTCTATTTTTAAGAACAAATTCTTGGTCAATTTATCCATCTGCATTAATTTGTTTGGCTTCGGGATATTTAATTACCGGTGGTCTACACCTCGATGGTTTAATGGATACTTTCGATGGTATTTTTGCAGGTAAAAAGAAACGTTTAAAAGCCATGAAAGACAGTAAAGTTGGTTCCTTTGGAGTTCAAGCTTTAGTTTTTATAACTTTAATTCAAATTGCTTGCATACTGAAAATTCAAAACCTAATAATTTTTGTTTTACCTATATGCTTATTTTGGGGAAGATTTTCAAATTTATTTTTTATAGAAAAGTTTAAATATATGAGTTATAAAAAAAAATCTATTAGTCACAAAAAGTTTTGGAATGGATTTAAAAGAGAATCTTTGATATCCATTTTTTTTCTTTTAATTTTCATTGCATACCAATTTGTTTCAATTAAATCCAAGGCAATATTAATTAAATTTTTAATTCTTATTTTGATTGGTATTTTTCTAAGCTATTTAGTCCCAAACATACTAGGTAAAAAAATTGGAGGCTTCAATGGAG
>CACHEM010000004.1 GCA_902578845.1 uncultured Prochlorococcus sp. | reverse complement strand
TAATTCTAATATAAGATAGATAATAATCCTACAAAAGTAATTAATGTTGTATGATAAAGTTCATGATTAATCTGCTATCTCTACTTCTATCTTCAGTGCTGTGGGTACAAGTTCCTCAGTGGTCAGATGATTGGTCAAAATGTGCTGTTGACATACCAGATGCATCTTGCCACTGGTATATAACTGCACCAGATAATACCTTTGGCGAAGGATTTGATTGGGCTAGCGCTCCTTGGTTTGATGCTAACGGATTAAGTGATGTCCCTAGTATTGATAAACAAACTGCCATTGAAAAGCTTCAATCTAAGTAGTACTGTCTTTAAGGCAGTACGTGAAAATATAAAAGCCTTTATTAGCAAGACTTCTATGACTTTATAAATTTCTTGGACATTGAAAGGACATGATTTGTTGATTTATTATTCAATTTTTAATTTTTCCCAGGCAATAATCAGTTTGAGTATGAATCATCCATATTGATAAATTAAATTGTCTTATATATCTTTTTTGAGACCATATAATAGACTTATAATAAGTCTCATATAAGATTTAATATACAAGGAATTTTTTATCATTGAAAAGTATATTTTATTTTAATTTCATTTATGCTTAATTATTTTTCATATATATGCTTAAAAATAATTGATGTGAATTTGAGATTTAAGAGTTAGTGGCTATCTTATATAGGACTATTTATTAGACTTAAATTTAGTCTTATTTGAGAATTAATATACTAATTTCTATATAGATTTTTTAGCAATTGATACGCTTCATTTAATTTTCTCATTTGATCTGTTGATCCTCCAGCATCTGGATGCGTCTCTAAGGCTATTGATTTATAGGCCTCCCTAATTTTACGGAAGGTATGAGCGGATCCTGCAGATGTTGATAAATTCAATAATTTAAGTGCTCCATGTACTGTCATTGTTGAGTCCAAAGTTTCAAATGAATTTGATCTATTATTTCGCTTAAATCTACTTACAAACCTTCTCATAAGTGTTGGTATTCTATTTATCAGGTCTGATGTAGCAAAAGGGTCTTCTAAAACTCCAATCATTAATAAAACAATTTCAAGGGATGGATTTTTCTTTATCCAAAATGGGCATAATTCTGACATTAATTTATTGGCTGCACTCCACGTAAAGGGTAGATTTTCAGTTCCATCAAGATTTGGCCATATATCCCTTTCAAACCAATCCATCGAAGCTTCTACTACATGATCATTAGGAACTGATCCATATAGGGTTTTCCAATGACTAATTAACTCAATTCGACATTTTATTAATTCAGTTTCTTTAATTGTATTAAATTGAATATCATTAATATTCTCCTTTAATTTTTCACTATTAATACTTCTTCTTAGATTCTTTACTTTTTTTTCAACAAAATTGGGAAGGCTTATGTTTAAGTTGGCTTTTTCTTTATATTGATTGTTATTTGTAAATCTTTTATTCAAAGATATCTCTTTAACTTCTTTTTTTAAGTCTGATTTAATTAATACCAATGCAGTATCTTCATCAATATTTAAATTTTCTTTATTATTATTCTCGTTAAAATTTATTTCTTGCTGTTGGTTCTTAGGTAGTAAATCATCTTCTTGAAGAAGTTCTTTAAGTATCTTTTCTATTACAGGACCTCTTGCTCTAAATCCCCACTCTTTTCGTAATTGATCAAACCTGGAAATTAGTTCCTCAGGTAAATCAATTGAAATTCTTTTTGTATTTGAATTTTCAGGAATATTCAATAATATTTTCTTGAATAGTATGGAATTTATTTAATTTTATTCAAAAAAAATTGAAAGTCCATAAGGAATATTGTTTTTAAATTAAAACCAATTTATTTTTATGTCACCAGTCTATTAAGTGTTTTTTTATAATAAAAATAAAAATGTTTAATTGTTATTTCAAATCATCTAAAGAAAAAAAGACTTTTTATCAACACAAGAAATTAGAAATGCTCAATTATATTAAGGATTCACTTGAACGTAAAATTGCTTCAGTAACAGCATCTATAGAAGTTCTAGAAAGCCAAATAAGCAGGGATAATGAAGTTGAAGTAACTAACTAGTATTCAAACAAAACTTTCTAGAAGTTTTTCAGGGCCAAATTTCTTTAAATAATTAATATTTGAATTTTCAGTTACTAATAGATATCCTGCAAATCCTAAACCGTTAATACTGAAACCATGGATATGATCATTTTTTCTTTTTACAATAGCGATCCATTTATTAGTTATTAAAATATTGTAAGGATATATCGGTTTATTATCACTAATAGGGTCCCCAAGTCCTAATTTCTTGCATAATTCCAAGTAAAACTCAAAAAGACATGATGGATTTTCTAAAAAATTAAATTTGGATACAACAATATTTTTTTTAAGCTTACTATCTAGATCTTGATATGAGTTCATCTCTAAAAACCACTTTTCTCTAGGGCATGATATCTCACCTTTGGATCTACGCAGAAGTTGAAAATGCCTGTGAGGTTGACTTGCTCCTGCAATTGGAGAACTATTGAAAAACCATAATCCACTAGTATCTTTATTTACTTGTTGGATCGCTCTCCAATCTTTAATATCTAACCATCCATTTTGAGGTTTCCATTCATTTGTAATAAGTAAAATATGACCTTTTTGTACAGGGTACTTATTTAATATTAGTTGATGATTATCACCAATTTTGTCAATTTCTAGTATCTTTTCCCAAGGACAAAATGGATTTTGCTTAGGACCATAAATTTTTTTTTTATTAAATTTTGAAGTATCGAGTTTCCTAATTATGAAGTCGTCTTTTTCATATAAATCTCTAGTGATAATATCAGTTTTGAGAGGATATAATGATTCATCATCAATTGATAATCGAGTTTGTTCCAGTGCTTTTTTCCAATATATTTCTAAACTCATTTAAAAAAATTTATCATTATCATTTTAAAAAAAAAAATAAACTTGTAATTACTTTTTATTAAATTGATATTCTTTTAATTTTTCCAGAGGTACTGATTCTAAGACTACAATATTTGTTGATTCTAATATTACTTTTGGTGCAAGACCGTCTAATAATGCTTGCTTCCACCTATCAAGACAAATACACCAATGATCACCATCCTTTAGTCCTGGGAAGGAATAAATAGGCATGGGAGTTATTAAATCATTACCTTGTGATTTGCTATATTTCAGGAAATTATCATCCATTACACAACATATGGAATGATTGCCTCCATCATTTTTGTCATAGTTGCAAAATCCATCTCTAAACCACCCTGTCATAGGTGAGCAACTACAAATCTCAATTTCTTCTCCAAGGACATTTAACTGATTTTGATTATTTATGGTCATAGATTTTTTAATAATAATAAAACACCAACATTTCTTTAAAAAAGGTTGACGAGTATGGGGGGTAAGGAGGTAATAATTCTAATAAGGTTTTTTTCATTATGGATTGGGACTTTACTGAAAACATTGCTTTTAAAGCTCTTTATGAAGCTTTTAAAGATAGTGATGAAACTTCTGCATTAGAATTTTTATCTAGTGATGGTGCTTCATATTATCTTGAGTTAACACAGGATGCCGCGGGTGAGGGACTTGATCTGGGTGATAATGAAACCATGGAAGAACTACAGAAAGAAATTATTGAATATTTAGAAAACAACTAAAAATTTAGCCTAAGCGCTGAAATATTTAGCTTTTGAGTGTAGTGAAATGATAGCTGTAGTACTTTGTTCTGGATGAAGTTGTTCAGATTCATCCATGGTCAAGTTTATTCTTTTTGCATCCAACAGTGATAATTGTATGTTTGAATCAGATACTTTTGGACATGCAGGATAACCAAAAGAATATCTAGCTCCTCTATATTTTTGAGCTAGTATTTCTCTATTTTTGTATGGTTCTTCAGAACTAAAACCACATTCAATACGAATTAATGCATGGACATACTCAGCTAGGGCTTCTGCTAATTGCACTGTAAGTCCATGAAATAACAAATAATCGCTATATTTATCTTCTTTAAATAATTTTTGAGAATATTCACTAGCAATATCGCCCATGGTTACTGCCTGCATAGGAAATATATCTATTGGTTTTTCATTTTTCAAATCACAATAAAAATCAGCTATACATAAATTATTCCCAGATTTTTGTCGTGGAAAATTAAACTGGGAAATTTTATTTAATGATTTCTCATCAAACAAGAAAATACTATTATCTTTTCTCCCGCATCTGAAATATCCATAAACTGCTTTGGGTGATATAAGTTTTTTCTCTATAATTATCTCTAACCATTTATCTAACAATGGTTTAGCATATGAATCCAAATAGTTATTGTATTCATCTACGCTTTGGTTTTTTCCTTTTTTTATTTGCCATTGCCCGCTAAATAGAGCTTTTGTATCTAAATAAAATATTAACTTATTTAAATCTATATCAACATCGTTCAAGACTTTCGTTCCCAAGAAAGGGGCTTGAATTGGATCTTCTTCATTTGTAAATTTAGATCTTATAAAATTTTCTTTTAAATTTAATTTGGAAGTCTCGGTATCAATGGATATTGATTTTATAACAGCTTGAGAGTTTGATTTTGATGAGGCTAAATTAATATTTATACCCTCATTGTTAATGAAACCCTCTGTATTTGACCAATTACCCTTTTTCTTATTATCCATATATTCATTCATAAATTTAAGATCAGTGAACGCATCTTTTCCGTACAATATTTTCCCTTTATATATTTTGCTGCAGTCTTCATTTACAAATTTTGGGGTTAAGGCTGCGCCTCCTAATATTACTGGAACACTAATATTTTCATTGTTAAAAGCCTCTAAATTATCTTTCATAAAAGCAGTTGATTTAACAAGTAATCCGCTCATAGCGATGCAATCTGCATTGTGCTTTTTTTGTGCATCTATAATTGCTGAAACATCTTGCTTTATTCCTAGATTTATTACGTCATAACCATTATTTGTAAGTATTATATCTACCAAATTTTTTCCAATATCATGTACATCGCCTTTGACAGTTGCAATTAAGAGTTTTCCATTTGATATGTTTTCATCTACAGTTTCCATATATGGTTCTAAAATTGAAACAGCAAATTTCATTGTTTCAGCGGATTGGAGTACAAATGGCAATTGCATTTGACCTGAGCCAAATAAATCTCCTACAACTTTCATCCCATCTAGTAAAAAGGTATTAATTATTTCAAGAGGTTTATATTTTTTTAACGCTTTATTTAATTGGTCCTCTAATCCTATTTTTTCTCCATCTATAATATGATTTTTCAGACTTTCTTCAAGAGTTAGGTTTTTATTTTCTGAGGATGCTTTTTTGAAATCTTGAATTGATAAATCTTGAAAAGCCTTTGTTAATTCTACTAATGGATCATAAATACAAATATCATCTTCAAATTTTCTTTTATCATAAATTAAATCTAAGCAAAGCTTTTTAGTTTCTTCAGAAATTTTTGATAATGGCAAAATTTTATTTGGTGCGATGATAGCAGAATCTAATCCTGCTTTAATGCATTCATCTAAAAATATTGAATTTAGATTAATTCTTGATAATGGTGAAAGACCAAAACTAATATTTGATATCCCAAGTATGATATGAATATATGGGAAATTTTCACGAATTTTTGATATAGCACTAATAGTTTCTTTGGCGTTTAATCTATCTTCTTCTATCCCTGTAGATATTGGCAGAGCTAATGGATCAAAAAATAGCTCATAATCTGACAAACCACATTCTCTTGTTCTATTAATTGCTCGTTTGACAATCTTATATTTTTTTTGTGAATTCCTTGCCATTCCATCTTCATCAATTGTTCCGACAACAAGACCTGAACCATACCCTAAGGCTAAATTTAGAACTTGATCAAACCTTTCATTTCCATCTTCGTAATTGGTTGAATTTATGATACATTTACCACCAGCTGACTTTAATCCACTTTCCATTTTGTCAGCATCTGTAGAGTCAATCATTAATGGTAAATTTATATTGGTAACTAGTCTTGAAGTTATTTCTTTCATATCTTTCACTCCGTCTCTGCCTACATAATCGACATTTACATCAAGAACGTGAGCATTTTCTTTTTGTTGTTGCTTGGCAATTGCAACTAAGCCATCCCAATCGTCGTTATTTAATAACTCCCTTACCTTTTTCGATCCACTTGCATTTAATCTTTCTCCTACTATCAAAATTGAATTGTCTTGTTTATATGGCACAGAGTTATATATTGATGAGGCTGATGGAATAAAACCGCTTGAATTTTTCTTACCATTGTTGTTAGTCCTTTTATTATCAATAATTTCATCGATTATTGAAGACAGGTATTTTATATGTTCAGGTGTTGTTCCACAACATCCACCTATTAATTGAACATTAAAGTCATATATAAAATTCAATAACTGCATCTTTAATTCTATTGGCTTTAATCTATAGTGAGCTACACCACCAATATTTTCAGGAAGACCTGCATTGGGAATGCAGCTTATAGCGAAGGGAGAATTTTCAGACAAATATTTAATATGTTCCTTCATTTGCTCAGGACCAGTTGCACAATTAAGTCCAAGGATATCTATATTAAATGGCTCTAATATTGTTAATGCAGAAGCAATATCAGATCCAACAAGCATAGTACCTGTTGTTTCCATTGTTATAGATACCATTAAAGGTATCTCAATATTTTTACTTTCAAGAATTTCTTTTGATGCTAATAAGGCAGATTTAATTTGTAAAACATCCTGACAAGTTTCAATCAAAAGAAGATCAACTCCTCCATCTATAAGACCATAAATTTGTTCTTTATATGATTGCTTTAATTCATCAAAATCTATATGTCCTAAGGTGGGTAATTTAGTTGTTGGCCCAATTGAACCTGCTACAAACCTTGGTTTATCAAATGATGAGTATTTGGCAGCCGCTTTTTTTGCTATAAATGCCGCATTTTTATTTATCTCATAAGCCTTATCCGCAATATCATATTCATCAAGAACTATTGATGAGGCTCCAAATGTATTAGTTTCTATAACATGACAACCTGCTTCTAAAAATGAATTATGAACTTTCTCAACTACTTCTGGCGATGATAAAACAAGGTTTTCATTACATCCCTCTAATTCTTTTCCTCCAAAGTCATCTGCAGTAAGATTTAAGTTCTGAAAAGATGTCCCAGTACCTCCGTCAAAAATAATTAATGGTTTTTCATCTCTATTTAGATAGGTTCTGAAAGATTCCATTTTTAGGTAAAAATAAATTTATTTTAGTGAAATTCTTGTTACCCAATTATCATAGTCTTGAGAACGACCTTCTGTTATTTCTATAAGCTTACTTTTTAATTTATTCATTATTGGTCTTTCAACATTTAATTCAGTTGATTCAATTTTTTTAACTGGTGTAATTTTTGCTGCTGTACCAGTTAGAAAAACTTCATCTGCTATTAATAATTCTGTTTTATCAACAGGCCTCTCAATTACATTTATATCAAATGATTTTGCTAATTCAATTACACTAGCTCTAGTAATGCCCTCAAGGATATCTTGATCAACACCAGGAGTGATTAAGTCTCCATTCCTTACAATAAATAAATTCATACCACTAGCTTCGCTCACCTTACCACTTGAATTTAATAGCAGAGCTTCATCAAAACCCGATAAACTAGCTTCTGTTTTGGCTAATGAACTAGTAATATATGCTCCACTTATTTTTCCTCTTAAGGGGAGAGATCTATCTTCTTGTCTTGTCCAACTACTCATTCTACAAGAAACACCATCTGGTGATAGATAATCTCCTAGTTCAATACAATAAATAAAGAAATCTGTTTCAATATTGTGTAACCTAGGCGCTATACCTAAATCGCTTGTATAAACAAATGGTCTTATATAAATAGGTTTTTCTGGCTTATTTCTTTTTATAACTTCTTCTAAGGCTTTAAAAATATATTCTTCAGAAAATTCAGTTAAGAGTAGCTTTGCACTTTGAGATAATCTTTTTATATGTTTATCAGTTCTAAACAAAAGGAATTCTTCTTTGTTTGTTGGGTTAGGTATCGCTCGCATTCCTCCAAATGCAGCAGTACCGTAATGTAGTGCATGAGTAGCTATTGATATTTTTGCTTCTTTAAATGGAATACATTTACCTTCGAACCAGGCGTATGGAAGAAATTCATGCATATTTAATTTATTTAATTAAGGTAAACTTGTTTTATCCTACTTACGTATTCTAAACCTTATTTATATATAAAAATGCACAGGATATTAAATATAGCAGGAAATGAAAAGAATAAGGATGATTTAATTGAGCAACCAGCTGCGGATTTTATTTTTATAACAAGTGTCAAGGCTGATTTAAATCTTATATCAAACTTATTGTTAGAAGAAGAATTTGCTTCATTAAAAAATAATATAAGAGCTTTAGAAATTTCTAATTTAAATTCCTCAGCTCAAATAGATAATTATTTATTAAAAACAATAAATTATGCAAAAGTTGTCGTACTTAGAATATTTGGAGATAAAGGTACATGGAACTATGGAATTGAACAACTTTTAAATTGGCAAGCAGTTAATAAAAAAAGGAAGTTAGTAATCCTATCAGGTACCATTGATCAGGAAATTTCATTATGTGAAATAAGTAGTATAGATAAAAATATTGCATTAAATATATCTAGATTACTAAGATCTGGAGGACTGGATAATTATAGAAAGTTTCTTAATTGTTTAAATTATTTAGTTTTAGATGAAAAATTAATTCCTGCTGATTTTTTGAATATCACTTTTTATGCAGATCCCTATTTATATGATTGGAAAAATGAAAAAGGCGAAAAGATAGGAATAATATCCTATAAATCACTTTTTTTGGCTAATGAAATTGAAGTAAACGAAAAACTTAACTTGCAATTAAGAAAATCCGGATTATCTCCTAAAACATTTTTTATTTCAACACTAAAAGATCATATTATTCAGAAGAAATTAATAGACATTTTTAAAAAAGAAGATATTAAACTAATAATTACCACAACTTCATTTTCTTCATCTCAAATCAAAAATAATGATTTAATTGAAAATTCAACAAATATTTTTACTTCTCTTAAAATTCCAATTTTACAGCTTCTTTCTTCTAATAGATCAAGAAAAAAGTGGTTAAATTCATCTATTGGAATGAATTCATCTGATTTATTAATGCAAATAATTATTCCTGAATTTGATGGAAGAATTACTACCTGTCCTTCAGCATTTAAAGAAATAATTTCTAAGAAAAATACACTATATAGTGAAATTACTAGTTACAAAGCTGATCAAGTAGGTATTCAATGGATTTCAAAATTTGCAACAAATTATGTTAAACTTCAGAAACTTAATAATTTTGATAAAAGAATTTGTTTAGTAATAAGTAATTATCCAGTAAAGAACGGAAGAATCGGTAATGGCGTTGGTCTAAATACACCATCTTCTATAATAAATATTCTTAATTGGTTAAAAGAAGAAGGTTATGACCTTGGATCTTGTAATTATCCTCAAGATTCTTCGGAATTAATGTCAATGCTTATAAAAACTAGAACTAATGATATTGAATCTCAAAATAATAAACCATTAGATTACTTACCACTTAGTGAATATTTAAAATATTGGAATTATTTAGAACTTGATCCCAAAAATATTATTGTTAGTCGTTGGGGTACACCATCTGATGCGATCGATCTAGATAATAAAGGCTTCTCAATAAATGGTATTAGATTTGGAAAAATAACATTATTGATTCAACCTCAACGAGGTTATGATGCTTTCACTGATAGAGATATTCATTCTCCCGATCTTCCACCTCCCCATAGATATTTAGCACAATATTTTTGGATTGAAAAAGTTTTTAATGCAAATGCTATGTGCCATATTGGTAAACATGGGACTGTTGAATGGTTACCTGGTAAATCTATAGGTCTCAGCAATAAATGTTTTCCAAATATTATTTGTCCAGCAATACCAAACATATATCCCTTTATCGTAAATGATCCAGGAGAAGGATCCCAAGCAAAAAGAAGAACTGCTGCAACAATTATTGATCATTTAACCCCTCCTTTGGATAGGTCAGAATTATATGGAAAATATTCAATATTAGAAAATTATTTAGACGAATATTTTGAAGCAAAATTATTAAATTCTAATCGGATTGAAATAATAGAAAATTACATTTTTGAATTAATTAAAAAAGATTTTAGCGAAATTACTTTAAAGAATAAAAATAATCAAATAGAAGAAATTGATTCTTTTCTTTGCAAAATTAAAGAATCTCAAATTAGGACAGGTTTGCATATTTTTGGCAGTAGGGAGAATGACATTAATGAAATAAATTTATTCTTGTGTATTGCTAGAGTACCAAATGCCAACAGAATTGGTGTTATTCAATATATAGCAAAACATTTAAAACTAGATTTGAATCCTTGGACAAATCAATATGATCAAATGTTAAGTGAAAAGGATAAAAAAATATTATTGATTTTTTCCAACAAAAACATTTTAAACTTTAGAATGGCTATTGATTTTTTGGAACAACAAGCAAAGTATTTAATATATTTGTTTTTTTACAAAAAGAATACCAATATAAAAAAACTAGAAAAATATAAAAATCAGAAAATAATAGACTATTTCTTTAATGAAAAAAAACATAATAAGTATTTTTTATTATTAAAAAAAGAGATTCTATATCCAATCATTAATTCTTCATATAATGAGAAATTATCATTTATTAATTCATTAAATGGACAATATGTAAAAAGTGGTCCATCTGGAGCCCCTACGAGAGGTAAAACTGAAACTTTACCCACTGGTAAAAATTTCTTTTCAGTAGATTCGAGAGGACTGCCAACTGAATCAGCATGGAGTGTTGGTTGTCAGTCCGCTTCACAAATACTTAATTTATACAAACAAGATAATGGAGAAGATTTAAAAAATATAGCAATATCTGTATGGGCTACATCCACAATGAGAAATGGTGGTGAAGACATTTGTCAAATACTATATTTATTAGGAGTACAGCCTATTTGGGATGGTCCTTCGAGAAGAGTAGTTGATCTAGAAATCATTCCTTTATCTGTTCTCGAAAGACCAAGAGTTGATGTTACTTTAAGAATTTCGGGAATGTTTAGAGATGCATTTCCACAATTAATTAAATTAACTTCTAAAGCAATAAATCTTGTTTCTAATCTTAATGAGGATGATAAATTTAACCCTCTTGCTGCGGCATCAAAGGATGGTGATGCAATTAATCGTATATTTGGGTCAGCGCCAGGTTCATATGGAGCTGGTCTGCAAGAACTAATTTCAAATTCTAATTGGGAAAATATTGATGATTTTGGAGAATCTTTTCTTAATTGGAGTAAGTGGATTTACAGTGATAATCTTGAACCTATAGAAGATAAAAAATCATTAAAAAATGCTCTTAAAAAAGTGCAGTTAGTTGTTCATAATCAAGACAATAAGGAACATGATATTTTAGATTCTGATGATTATTATCAGTTTCAGGGTGGATTATCTTCAGCAATAAAAAAATTAAGCGGTAAATTACCTGAAATGTATCATGGTGATTTATCAAAATTTGGATTATCTACAATTTCAAAATTACAAGATGAAATTAATAAAGTTGTTATATCAAGAATACTTAACCCTAAATGGATAAATGGAATGAAGGATAATGGTTATAAAGGAGCGTTTGAATTTTCAGCGACACTAGATTATTTATATGCTTTTGATGCTTCTACTGAAGTTGTCTCAGATTGGTGTTATGAGGAAGTTTATAAATCATGGTTATGTGATCTGGATCTTAGGAATTTCTTTCTAGAGAATAATCCATGGGCTTTAAGAGATATTGCACAAAGATTTCTTGAAATTGTCAATAGAAAAATGTGGAAGAATTGTTCATCAGATGTCATTGAAAATTTAAAGAACATTATTATTAATACTGATTCAATAATTGAAAAAAACGAATTCTGAATTATCTACCTAAAAGCGAAAGTCCATGACTATCTGTTCCGCATGTTTTTAGCATTGAATATTTATCTGCCAATTTATCTATTTCTGAACATACAAATAAACTAGGATTCCATACTTCATTAAGTTCATAATCGTACCAAACCTCTATTCCATCAATACCTTGTATTTTGGCCTCTGGAATTAATTTATAAAAGGGAATCCTGTATCTCGCTGGATGTGCAAGAAATGATAAACCACCAGCTAAATTTATTGCTTTAATAACTGATTTAATATTTAAATCATTACCTATTGGAGACTCTCCAAGGATGTAGGGATTTAGGTATTTACTTTTTATATCTATTCCCAATCCAATTACATGTACTAAACATCCTAGAATCAAACAATTAATTTCTATTCCCGAGATTAATGTAAAAGAATCTTTAGGATAATTTTTGAGTATATTATTTTTTTTTATATATTCATGAGCTTTAATTGTATGATGATCGGTTATTGATAAAAATTTCAAGTTATTTTTATAAGCTTGTTCTAAAAGTTCGTATGGTTCTAGACTTCCATCACTAAATTTTGTATGACAGTGAAAATTAATATTTTTAGGACAACTATTTTTATTAATATTGGAAGTTAATTTTACTAAGTCTTCCCTATTCATTACTTAATGAATTCTCATTTTTCTTTCTAATCTTTGCATATAATTGTATTGAAGCCAACATGAAAATAATTAGTCCAACTACGCTCCATGTAGCAACACTAGTTGGAAAATTATTTTTAAAAATAACTAAAAGTACAATTATAAATAATAATAAAGTAGGCAATTCATTTAATAATCTAAGGTTTTTTGCTGAAATGGTTGAAGTAGCATTTTGTAATGAATACATTATTTTATAACAATAAGAATGATAAATTACTAATGCTAAAACAAAAGAAATTTTAATTTGCAACCACTTCTCACTTAACCAACTTGGTTGCATAATAACCATGCAAATGGCCATACTTAAAGCTAATATCATCCCAGGTGTTGTGATTATATTCGCCAGCCTTTTTTCCATCAAGGTGTATTGTTTATTAAAGGCAATTTTTAATTCATTATCCATATTTTTAGATTCTTCATGATATATAAAAAGTCTTACTAAATAAAAAAGTCCCGCAAACCAAACGATTACACCAATAATGTGCAGTGATTTAAACCAGAGATATGCTTCAGCTGCCAAATTAATAGATTAATTTAAAATATATATTTTTAATATAGTTATATTTAACAATATCAAGAAATCTATTTTTCAAAAATTAATTAATATTTATAACTCGTTAAAATATTCATATATATCATTTACTGAATTTTTTCCAAGTCCTTTAACTTTTGATAAATCCTCTTTACTAGCTATTCTTATCGCGTCTATTGATTTAAAATGCTCAAGCAATTCTCTTATTCTTGATGGTCCTAATCCACTGATTTGGGACAATTGAGATCTATTCATTCTCTTAGATCTTTTGTCTCTATGAAAAGATAATGCAAATCTATGAGCTTCATCTCTTACCCTTCTTAATAGAAGAACTCCTTTTTGATTTTCATCAGTATCAAGAGACTTAGTAAATCCTGGAATAAATATTTCTTCATTTTTTTTTGCTAATGAACATATAGTTACTTCTTCCTCAAGATTTAATTCTTTTAGTGCTTTAATAGCTGCATTTAACTGTCCTTTTCCTCCATCAATCATTATTAAATCAGGCCAATCTGATAGCAATTCATTGTCTAATTTACTATTCGTTTTATCATTTAATATTGAAAAATCCCCTCCGCTTGTTTTAAATCTTGACCATTTTTTAAACCTTCTATGTATTACTTCATATATCGAAGCAAAATCATCACTATGTCCCACAAAAACGTTTGGATCTTTAATTTTATATTTCCTATAATGCTGTTTAGAAGGAATCCCATCAATAAAAACCACTTGTGATGCTACAGGGTCACTACCTTGAATATGGCTTATATCATAACCTTCAATTCTTTTAGGTTGTTCGCTTAATTCAAGTATCTGGGCAAGATCCTCAATTGATGATTCATTATCTTGTATCCCATTTAATATTCTATCTAATTCCAATTTCGCATTTTTTAAAACCATTTCTACAGTTTCATGTTTTTTATTTCTTTTTGGGATTAAGATTTTTACTTTCTTTTTTCTTAGCTCCGTTAACCAATCCTCTATGGTTGCTTGTTTTGGAAGTTTATATTGAATAAGAATTTCTGATGGTATTTCTACAGCTTCAACATTCATATAATGCTCTTCTAATATCTTTTGTAAAATAAGATTTTCATCTTCATTATTTAATTTTTGACTATAGCCAATTCTCCCAATGAGCTTACCAGATCTCATTTGGAAAATTTGTATACTAGCTACACTTTTTTCTGAAACTATTCCAAAGATATCTCTATTAATTGAAGAATCTGGTATTGATATTTTTTGTGATTCAGTTAATAATTTTAAACCTGAAATTTGGTCCCTTATTTTTGCTGCATTCTCATAATCTAAATCATTTGAAAATTGCAGCATTTTTTTTTGTAAAAATATTTCTAAGTCATCATTTCTTCCCTGAAATATCATAGATACTTGTTTCATTATTTTTTTATAATCTTCAGATGATATAACTTCTTGGCAAACACCTGGACATCTTCCTATTGAATAATTTAAACAAGTTCTATCTTTATAAACTGGCCTTGGTCTTTGTCTAAGTGGAAATATTTTTTTTATCGTAAATAATGTTTTCCTTAATAATCCGACATCAACATAAGGTCCATAATATCTATCTAAATTATTTCTATTTCTTCTTCTTCTTGTAATAAATATTCGAGGATATTTTTCACTCCAAGTTATACAAAGATATGGATATTTCTTATCATCCTTTAAAAGAATATTAAAGTATGGTTTGTTTGTTTTAATTAAATTTGACTCTAAATTTAATGCTTCATATTCGCTATCTGTGACTATTATTTCAATTTCAGTTATTTGACGAACCATCAAACTTAATCGGGGTGTTAAATCTGAATAATTGTTGAAATAACTACTAACTCTACTGCGTAGTTTTTTAGATTTACCGATATAAAGTAAGTTACTATCAATATCTTTAAAAAGATAACAACCAGATGACTTTGGAATTTCGGATAATCTTGATTTTAATAACTCCTTATTATTAATTAATTTATATTCAATTTTAAAATTATATTTGTTATCTATTTTTTCGATAGAGGAATTACTCATTTATAATGGTTAACCTCCATAATTCCAGCCAGTTGAAGATAAATTTAGTGAGTCAACATCATTATTCAGATAAGCAGATTGAACCTCTCCTACAAAAACGGTATGGTCTCCATGCATAACACTTCCAACAACATTACATTCAACTCCACCAACACTATCAACTAAAATAGGCAATCCAAGCTCACCTAAATTAAATTCAACAGATTCAAATCTACCACCTAATGCTTTTTGAGGTTTAAAGAAAACAGCTGCTAGATCCTTTTGATCACTTTTGAGCACATTTAATGAGAACTTATTGGTTGACTTTATTATTTCATGACTAGAACCCTCTGCTCTAACAGCCATTACAACTAATGGTGGGGTGAAAGAACCTTGAGTCACCCAACTTGCAGTAAATCCATTCACTTCATTTTTATCCTCGTCTCTAACGCCACAAATAAATAATCCGTGAGGTATTTTTCTTAATAAGATTTTTTTTGCTTCTAGATTTAATGTCATAATTGATTTATCTAATAATCTTATTTTAACTAAATTTCTTATTCGATCATAATAAATTCATGAAAATTCTTTATCCAGGTACATTTGATCCTTTAACAAATGGGCATCTTGATTTAATAGAAAGGGCTGAAAAAATATTTGGCAATCTAGTAGTTGCTGTTTTAGAAAATACTTCTAAAACACCAACATTTAATCTTGAAAGAAGAATAATTCAAATAAAAAATTCTCTTTCTCATTTACCTAATATTGAAGTTATTTCTTATTCTGGTCTAACTGTTGATTGTGCAAATGATCTAAAAGCTAATCTTATTCTTAGAGGCTTGAGAGCAATGAGTGATTTTGAGTATGAACTTCAGATTGCTCATACAAATAAATCTCTTAATAATGATATTGAAACTATATTTTTATCGACAAATACAAATTATAGTTTTCTTAGTAGTTCTTTAGTAAAAGAAGTTGCGAAATTTGGTGGTGAAATTAATCACATGGTACCCCCCTCTGTTGAGAGGGATTTAAAAGAATATTTTAAATAATTTTTTTATTAACAAGATTTCAAGTAATAAAGATCACGTAATAATTTAAAAGCTTTTTCTTTATCAATTTTATTAGAATTTTGGATAATGCTTATAATTATTGGCTTTTCATTTTTATATAAAAAGCCAGATAATGCAAAGACATTTGAAAGAGTCCCCGTTTTACCAATAAACTTTCCAGACAATTCACTATTTACAAATCTTTTAGCTAATGTTCCTCTTACTCCTGTAATTGAAAGTGTAGATTGATAAGCTTTAAAATCATTAAAATATCTCATTTTATCTAAAAACAATACAACTAACCTTGTTGTAATTTTATTTTTCCGAGACAATCCACTAGCATCTGCAAAGTATGCGTTAGTTGCTGGGAGGCCTTTATTTTCAAGCCATCTTTTCAATTTTATATACTTATTATCATTCCATGTATTTGAGGCATTTTTAAAGAGAGATTCAGCCGTAAAATTATGGCTTTCAGAATTTGTTAGACTTAATAATGAAAGAATTGGAGTTGAATATATTTTATTTATCTCTTTAATATTTTTTAAATAAAAAGTTTTTTCTGAATCAAAAAAATTTATATATATTTTTGAATTTGGAAATTTATTTTTTAAATAATTTTTAATAAAATCTTTTAATGCATAAATATCATCATATTTATTGTGATTACTTTCTATTGCAAGAGATGTAATTGGAGATCCATATTCGTAAAGTTTATCAGTATTTGTCCAACCATTAGGCCAATATAATTTTGAATCAATTTCTACAATATTAAAGTTAATAATTTTATTTTCTTTAACATTTGAAATTAGTTCGATTATATGTTCATAATTAAGATCTGGATCACCTTGACCTTGTAAATAATAATCGTTTTTATTTTTAAATAAGGAAGTTTTTAAATTATTATTTAATTTGTATTTACTTAAAACATAAGCTGATGAGAATAGTTTTTGATTAGATGCTGGTAACCTAGGAACATTTTCATTGTAGGAACTTATTATTTCCCCTTTATTATTAATAATTGATACACTAAAAGAATCATCAAGTGTTTGATTCAATAAAGCATCATAAGTAGGACATATTTTGTTTTTAGTAATTATTCCCGGGAAATTAAAATAAATACTATTTAAAATAGTTATTTTCTGATTTGCAAGTAAATATCTTATTAAGAAAGGAGATGTTACTAAAACAAGAACAATTAAGATAAATAAATATATTTTTTTTATCACATTCAATCTATAAATTTACAAAAATAGATTCATTGTCTGGCTTAATTTCAAATTCTTTTTTAAAAAAATATCTTTTATTTTTTTCTTTGAAAAGCATCCAGTTATTTGGATAAATATGCATAAGAGCAGCTTTATTTAAAGGCTGCAGAAAATAAATATTTTTCCATGTTTTGACAAAGTTTTTACGTCGCTCTCTAATAACACTTCCTATACCAATATTGGCATCTTCAAATTTTGGATTTAATGAATAATGCCTACCTTGATAATTATCAGACATTGGTTCAAATGAATCGAAATCATATGTCTGAGGTAGTATCGATATCATTGTACTATCAATATTATTTATATTATTTGATTCATTAAATGATTTAAAAGTAAAGATTTTATCTTTGATATCTGGATAGTCTCTTTGAGCCAAAGCCACTGCACCTTGATCAGCAAATGTTATGAATACATTATTATTTTTAGACAATATCTTATAGATAGTTATTCCAATTCTGTTAAATTTCAATCCTTCAAAATTAAATTCTATAGTAAATCTTTTATTTGAATCTAATAAACTTGGAATAATTGCATCCTCCATATTCTTAAGAGATTCATTTAAATCTTTAGGTAGTCTGTAATCGGTGTCCATTAAAATTTGTCAATACATATTTGAATAAGTTCTAAAAATTTATCTATTTCTGACTTATTGTTTATTGAACCTAAAGTAACACGAATGTTTGAATATAGTTGATCATCTTTTAAACCAATATTTTTAAGTGTTGAGCTAGGTTTCCCAGATGAGCTTGAACAAGCACTTCCACTACTTATGGCAATTTTATTTTCTGACATGAAATTAACAATCTTATAGGCCTTTATAGGCTCAAATAGTTTATTTAATAGTAGAAACGAAATATGATTGGGAAGTCTTTGGTTAATACTACCAGTAATCTTTATATGATTATTATCCTTAATTTTTTGAAAAAAATAATTTTTAAGTTTATTAATATTATTAGAAGGAAATTCAGTTATGTAATCATATAATTTTATTTTTCCTTTAATATTCTTTATTGATTCATACATTCCAGCGATTAATGGCAAAGCTTGTGTACCTTGTCTAATTGAGAATTCCTGAGTAAGTGATATGTCATTATTTTTTAAAATTTGTCTAGACTTTTCTTTTGTTAAGAGAATACCGATACCTTTTGGACCTCCAAATTTATGAGCAGATAAACTTAAAAAATCACATTTAAGATCTTTCCAACTAAAAATTCCATTACTTAATATTTGAGTTCCATCTAAATGAAACATTATATTTAATTCTTCACATTTGGAACCAATAAATTGGACAGGTTGTATTGTCCCAATTTCACTTTGTCCCCAGATAATTGAAACAAGCTTAGTATCATTGTTTAAAATTTTTTCGATATTAGAAATATTTATAATTCCATCATTATTTACCGTCAATTCGTAAATATCCCAATTTTGTTTTCTTAGTTTATTAGCACAAATAGTTGTTGCTTGATGTTCAACATTTGAAATAATAACCCTACCAATTTTAAAGTTCTCATAAATATTATTAAATACAATATTTGTCGATTCCGAAGAACCAGATGTAAAAATTATATCCTCTGGATCTGCTTCAAATATATAAGCAATTTTAGATCTAATTTTTTCAAGATATGTAGAGCATTTTATCCCTAGCTCATATGTAGATGAAGGGTTATGCCAATAATTCCTGTAAGTTGAATTAATTATATTTAAAACATTCTCAGATAATGGTGTTGTGGATGCATTATCTAAATAGATAAAATTA
This sequence comes from uncultured Prochlorococcus sp., assembly GCA_902578845.1. The sequence continues at coordinate 53,360 of CACHEM010000004.1, read as the reverse complement.
TTTTCCATTAATTTACTAACAATGATCCTGAGAAAACCTTTTTAGCATTACCGGTCATCATGACTTCACAATCGTCATTTGACCAATCAATTTTAAGATTACCTCCTGGTAAGGTTACTATGGTTTGTGAATTACAAAGGTCTAATTTATAAGCTGCTACATGGATAGCACAGGCACCTGTTCCACAAGCTAAGGTTGGTCCTGCACCCCTTTCCCATACTTTTACTTTGATATTATCTCTATTTAAAATTTGACAAAAATGTACATTAGTTTTTTCAGGAAATAATTCATTTTTTTCAAATATAGGACCAAGTCTGGAAAGAACAATTGACTCTATGTCTTTTACAAAGAATATTAAATGAGGATTTCCCATTCCTACGGCATAACCCATATTATTAAAATCTTTCTCAATAAATTCGTGTGAAGGAATTGAATTTATTTTTTTTTCAATTGTTGTTGGTATATTTTGACATTCTAAAATTGGAACTCCCATTTTTACTGTAATTTCATCATTTATATATTTTGCAATTTTTAAACCTGCTTTAGTCTCAATTTTATATTCTATATTTTTATAATTCATTGAATCATTTACGTGGAGATACTCAACTAAACACCTAATTCCATTTCCACACATTTGTGCTTCAGAACCATCAGAATTAAAAATTATCATTTTTGCATAATTATCTTCATTAGGTTCTTCTATAAAAATCAAACCATCTGCTCCAATACCAAATTGCCTGTTGCAAATTTTTTTTATATCAAATATTTTATTTTTCTTGTAATTTTTATATAATTCATTTCCTCTAGAATCTATTATTACGAAATCATTTCCGTTACCTTGATATTTTTCAAAAGTTATATTTTTCATTTGTAGATAATATATTTTAAATTTTAATTATAAATTATTGCTTTTAACAATCTATTTCTATTTTATACAATGGATATTAAAATAATAATTTAACAAATAAAAATTAAGTGATTTCTCCAGAAAAACAATATGAGGCTGATACCAATTTATATAATCCAACTGAAATAGAAAAAAAATGGCAGTCAATATGGACAAAAAACAATTTATACAAAACAGATGAATTAACTGAGAATAGCGATAAATTTTATGCCTTATCAATGTTTCCCTACCCTTCAGGTAATCTTCATATGGGACATGTTAGGAATTATGTTATTACAGACTTAATAGCTCGATTCCAAAGGTTTAAGGGTAAATCTGTTTTACATCCAATGGGTTGGGACGCTTTTGGTTTGCCTGCTGAGAATGCAGCGATTGAAAGAGGAATTAGTCCAAGTGTCTGGACTAAAAAAAATATTTCTCATATGAAGTCACAATTAAACCTTTTGGGACTATCAGTTGATTGGGATAGGGAATTTGCAACATGTGATGAAAATTATTATGTTTGGACTCAATATCTATTTTTAGAGTTATACAAGGCAGGTCTTGTTTATCAAAAGGAATCAGAAGTTAATTGGGATCCTATAGATAATACAGTCCTAGCGAATGAACAAGTTGACTCAGAGGGTAAATCTTGGAGATCTGGGGCAGTAGTTGAAAAAAAATTATTAAAGCAATGGTTTTTAAGAATTACTAATTATGCGGATGAGTTATTGAATGATTTAGAAAAATTAGATAACTGGCCAGAAAGAGTAAAAATAATGCAAGATAATTGGATTGGAAAGTCAATTGGTACAAATATTAATTTCAATATCAATACCAATCCAGAAAAGAAAATAACTGTATTTACAACAAGGCCAGATACTTTATTTGGAGTTACTTATTTAGCAATTTCTGTTAATCATTCATTAATTAAAAAAATTTCTGATCAAGAAACCATACAAGATATAGAAAATCTTAAACAATATTTGAAAAATAATAAAAATAATGAACTTGAAAAATTTGGAATAAAAACTAGCTTAATAGCAATAAATCCAGTTAATTCTGAAGCTATTCCTATTTGGGTTGCAAGTTATGTCCTCGATGAATACGGTACAGGCGCTGTTATGGGCGTGCCTGCTCATGATCAAAGAGATTTTGAATTTGCTAAGAAAAATAATATTGATATTAGACAGGTAATAATAAAGGATCAAAATGAACAAACTCAAGATCTTGATGAAGCTTATGTGGAAAATGGATTTCTTGTTAATTCAAAACAATACAATGGAATAGTAAATACTATTGCTAAATTAAAAATCTCAGAGGAGGGAGTAAATAATGGTTGGGCCGAAAATAAGATTCAATATCGTTTAAGAGATTGGTTAATATCTAGACAAAGATATTGGGGATGTCCGATACCCATCGTTAATTGCAAAAAATGTGGAGCTGTTCCTTTAAACCAATCGGATTTGCCTGTTTCATTGCCAAAAGATATAGAAATCTCTGCTAACAAGATTAATGCTTTAGGTGATAATAATAATTGGATAAATACAACATGTCCAAAATGTGGAATAGCGGCAAGAAAAGAAACTGATACTATGGACACTTTCATGTGTTCATCTTGGTATTTTTTAAGATACCCATCTTCAAAATGTTCTACTATGCCATTTGAAAAGAATGAAATTAATAAGTGGTTGCCTGTAGATCAATATGTTGGAGGAGTAGAGCATGCAATATTGCATTTGTTATATGCAAGATTTTTTACTAAAGCATTGCGAGATAATGAACTATTTGATATTGATGAACCTTTCAAAAAACTATTAACGCAAGGAATGGTTCAGGCCGCAGCCTATAAAAACAATCAAACTGGTAAATATGTTTCTCCTTCCGATATTTCTGACTTATCAAATCCTAAAGATCCAATAGACAATTCTAAACTCGAAGTTCTTTTCGAGAAGATGTCTAAGTCTAAATACAATGGAATAGACCCTGAATCAGTAATTAAAAAATATGGAGCAGATACAGCAAGAATGTTTATATTATTTAAAGCACCCCCAGAAAAAGATTTGGAATGGGGAGATACAGATGTTGAAGGACAATTTAGATTTTTAAGCAGGATTTGGAAGCTTTATATAAATTGTGCAAAAGATATTAATAGTAAATCTAATTCCTATCCAGATAAAGAAAAAAGTTTAATAAAGTCAATGAATATCGCTATAAAAGAAATTTCAAATGACATATTAAATAACCAATTTAATACTGCGATTTCAGAACTAATGAAGTTTTATAATTCATTATCAAATTCCATTAATGAAGTAAACAATAATTTAAAAATTGATGCTTTAAAAACATTTTGTATTTTGTTGGCTCCATTTGCACCTCATATTGCAGAAGAAGTATGGCATCTTTTAGGATTTAAAAAATCTGTGCATTTAGAACACTGGCCTTCATTTAATGCCGAGGCACTAAAGGAAGATTCATATGAACTAGTTATACAAGTTAATGGAAAAGTTAGAGACAAAGTAAATATAAATAATGATATGAGTGAAGATCAAATTAAAGAATTTACTCTTAAAAGACCTAACATATTAAAATGGACACAAAATAAGGAAATAAGAAAAATAATTATTGTTAAAGGAAAAATTATGAATATTGTTGTTTAAGAATTTATTTTTTGAATAACTAATGAATTTGGATTTGACCAATCGCCCTTAACTAAATAATTATCATTACCGAAACACATTTCACGGATTATGAAAAATATAGGTTCACTCACTGAATTATCAAATAATGACGTTATGTCATTTATAGAATATTCGCCACCTTCGTCTAATAAATTACTTACTTTTTGTTGATACTCAATAATATTTGCGGCTGCTTTCTTTCCAGCCTCAACTCCAGGTTGATCATATGCATTTATATTTACCAATTCGGCGTAGAAGGAAACAGCCCTCTCAAATAAAGCGATTAAGGCACCTAGTGAAAAACAATTTAACTTTTCTAACGTGATAGTGATACTTTGTCTGTTTTCACTAGAGAGTGCTGATCTGGTTCCTTGCAAAAAACCAGAAAGATATTCTTTAGGATTCTCTTTTTCATCAAAAATATTAGTAGATGGAGTATCTAATAATTCAATAAAAATACAAAAGAAATTATCAATACCATCTCTCAGTTGCTGAACATAAGCATGTTGATCTGTAGATCCTTTATTACCAAAAACGGAAATACCTTGATTAACTACTTCACCATTCCTATTAAATTTCTTTCCTAATGATTCCATTACTAATTGCTGGAGATATTTACTAAATACCTGTAACCTATCTCTATAAGGTAATACGACCATATCTCTCTTGCCAATGCCATCCCCAGTTAAATACCATGCGGATGATAATAGTGCTGCTGGATTATTTTTAAAGTCACTTATACGGGTGGCTTCATCCATTAATGATGCACCTCTAATAAATTCAGATATATTTTCATTAATAAGAGCTAATGGAAGTAATCCCACAGAGCTTGTAATACTAGTTCTTCCTCCAACCCAATCTTGTAAATTAAATATTTTTAACCAATTTTCAGAAGTGGCTTTTTTAAATAACTTACTATCTTTCATAGTTATAGCTATAGCATTAGAATTCCATTCAAGAGAATTGCTTTCGCAGTGACTTTTAATAATTTCCATAGCAATTCTAGGTTCAGGCGTGCCACCTGATTTGCTTACTACTACAAATAATGTTGTTGATAATTTTTCAGATAACTCTTCTAACTTTTCGCTAATTAAAAAAGGATCAACATTATCGATATAAGAAAATTTTAACCCTCTAGAACACTTCTGTAGTGACTCTGTAATAAGTAATGGTCCTAACCCACTTCCACCAATTCCTATCCATAAAACATCAGTATAATGCTGATTATTCTTATTCTTAATATCTCCTTTTAAGATTTGTTTTCCAAATTCAGAGATTGCATTAATATCTGCTCTAATTTCCTCTCCTATTTTTGAAGAGGGTGAAATTGATGGATTTCTAAGCCAATAATGTCCAACTTGTCTATTTTCATCAATATTTGAGATTGCACCATTTTCTAATTCGTTTATTGATGAAAAAACATCTTTAAATTTTTCTTCTAAATTTTTTATCTCTTTACTTGTGAAATTAATTTTGCTTATGTCTAACCAAATATTTAATTTTTTATCAAACCAAAGATAATTACAAAATTTATCCCAAGAGTTTAAATCTTCATTCATTTTATATATTTGTTTCTTTAATTATTGTTCAATTATATCTATAGGAATAGTACATAGATTTGAATCATTTAAATTTGTTTAAATTATTATCTTCAAATAAATATGTTTTTGAATATAAACAATTGAAATTGAGGGTTTTATTTATTTCATATGAATTTATCATTAGAAAAAATAAAAATTTTGGATAGATCATTTAATTACATAATTTCTCCTGAGATATCTGAATTTAGAAGATTTTCACCAAAATTAAAAATAGGTGTACTTGCTTCTGGGAAAGGAACAAACTTTCAGGAATTAATTAATCTCTCAGAAAAAGAAGAATTAGATATAGATATAAAAATTTTAATTACTAACAAAGATGAAGCCGGCTGTATAAAAAGAGCTGAAAGTAAAAAAATACCTTACAAAATAATAAGAGGTAAAGACTTTCTGCAAAAAGAAGCTTTTGAATTAGAAATTGTAAATACTTTAATTCATTACGATGTTGAACTTGTGGTTATGGCAGGCTGGATGAAAATTGTCACTCCATTTTTTATTAACAGATTCAAGAATAAGATTATAAATATTCACCCTTCATTACTTCCCGCATATAAAGGTGGTTCTGCGATAAAGGACTCTATATTAAATGGCTCAAAAATAACTGGTTGTTCAGTACATTTTGTAGAAGAGCAGGTAGATAGTGGATCATTGATAATGCAAGCTGCATTGTCAATTAGAGATGATGATGATATTGAATCACTTTCCAAAAGAATACAAATGCTTGAGCATAAAATATTACCTTACTCAATCTCTCAAGCTGGTTTTTTGATAAGAAGTAATTTTATGGAAAATTATTAGTTAAATCAAGACCTTCATCCATTGAAAAACCACTCATAATATTTAAATTTTGAATTGCTTGCCCAGTCTGACCTTTAAGCAAATTATCAATTGCAGATAAAATAATAATCCTTCCATTTCGAATATCAACTTTAACAGAAAGGAAAATTTGGTTTGTATTTTTAACCCATTTCGTTGAAGGGTATGTATCTACAGGTAATACTTTAATATTTTTGAAATTTCTGTAATAGTTATCCAAAAGAATTCTGCAATCATCAGAAGTTAATCCTGGATCTCTTAATCTCCCATATATAGTCGAATGCATACCCCTTGAGATTGGAACCAAATGAGGTGTAAAAAGCAGTTCAATTTTGTTTCCAGAAATTATAGATGCTACTTGCTCGATCTCTGAGGTATGTCTATGGTTTATCAATCCATATGCTGATAAGCCTTCACCACATTCTGATAAGAGTAGCTTTTGGTTTGGTTCTCGACCTCCTCCAGAGGTTCCGCTTTTAGAATCAATCACTATTCCTTCATTTTCAATAATTCCTTGCGAAAGATAAGGAGCTAATGGAATAAGAGCAGATGTTGGATAGCATCCTGGACAGGCAATTAATCTTCCCTTTGAAATGGCTTCCTTATTTATTTCAGGAAGACCGTAGACCGCCTCTTTACATAAATCATCATCATTCCTTTTATAAATAGAAGCTTCTTTGGAATATACATTTTTCCATTCATTTAAAGACTTATATCTGTAATCAGCAGATAAATCTATAACTTTAAGTCCTCGATCTAATAATTTCCTTGTCAATGTTGAAGATAGGCCATTTGGTAAGCAAAGCAAAGCAACATCTGAATTTTTTGAAATATTATCTACCGAAACTTCTTCTATATAAGGATCATTATCTAGATAAATAAAAGGGAAATTATCATTCCATTTTGATCCAGATGTTTTATTACCTCCTAAAAATGAAATTTTGTAGTTTTTATTTTTTTTTAAAAGATTTACTGCTTGAATACCGCCGTAACCAGTAGCACCTACTATTGCAACATTCATTTCTTTGAATTGGCAGACTTTGAGATAGGATTATAAAGTGTTGAATTTAAGGTAACTAAAACACTATTTTTCTATATTGATAGGAATAATGAAAGAAACAAGTCCCAAATCAAATAATGGAACAATTTTGGATATAAATGATTCTTTTAAAATCGAGTTTGATCCTATTAGCGATGCATTGGCAGCTATAAGGAATGGTGAATGCATAATTGTAGTAGATGATGAAAGAAGAGAAAATGAAGGAGATTTAATTTGTGCGGCTCAGTTTGCTACTCCTCAGCAAATTAATTTTATGGCTACTGAGGGACGAGGTCTTATATGTCTAGCGATGCAAGGTGAAAAACTTGATTCTTTAGATTTACCATTAATGGTAGATAGAAATACAGATGAAAATCAAACGGCTTTTACAATATCAATTGATGCTGGCCCTGAAAATAATGTTTCTACTGGAATTTCTGCTGAAGACAGGGCTAAGACAATTCAAGTTGCTATAAACCCAAATACAAAACCTGAAGATTTAAGAAGGCCAGGACATATTTTTCCATTAAGAGCTAAAAAAGGTGGGGTTTTAAAAAGGGCAGGTCATACCGAAGCAGCGGTTGATATTGCTGCCATGTCAGGTCTTTATCCCGCTGGAGTTATTTGTGAAATACAAAATGCTGACGGTTCCATGTCAAGACTTCCACAACTTAAAGAGTATGCAAAACAGTGGGGAATGAAATTAATATCAATAGCTGATTTAATAAGTTATCGGTTTCAAACTGAGAGATTTGTATTTAGAAAATCCGATGCTATTCTCCCAAGTATTTTTGGCAATTTCAAAGCTTATGGATATGTTAATGAACTTGATGGTTCAGAGCACGTTGCATTAGTTAAACAAAAATCATCAAAATTAAGCGAACCTGTACTAGTAAGAATGCATTCAGAGTGCTTAACTGGTGATGCTTTTGGATCATTACGTTGTGATTGCAGACCTCAGTTGGAAGCTGCTTTATCAAGGATAGAAAAGGAGGAAGAGGGAGTTGTTGTTTACTTAAGACAAGAAGGCAGAGGTATTGGTCTAATAAATAAATTAAAAGCTTATAGTTTGCAGGATGGTGGATTAGACACTGTAGAAGCTAATGAAAAATTAGGTTTTCCAGCTGATCTCAGAAATTATGGTGTTGGGGCACAGATATTAACCGATCTAGGGATAAAAAAACTAAAATTACTTACAAACAATCCTAGAAAGATTGCTGGATTAGGTGGTTATGGAATAGAAGTTATTGAGAGAGTTCCATTAGTAATTTGTCCAAACGATAATAATGCAGATTATTTGAGTGTAAAAAAAACGAAACTAGGCCACATGATTGATGAAGATAATTCTAACTCAAGAAATATCGATCCATTTATATCAATTTTTCTTGACGGAAAATATAAATCTATTGATCTAGTTCCAATAAAAAATAACGTTTTAAAATTCTGTAGTGATAAGAACATTAATATTAAACTGGAAAGTACTCCAAGATTATTGGCTTTTTGGAATCGACCAAAATTAGTTTGGCGAATTTTACATGATCAGAATAGAACCAATTCCAACATCACTGATGAAGAGATAAAGAATATAGAATTATTTATTCAATTTTTATCCAATTATGAAAATAGTACAAAGATTGGAATTATTGTTTCTAGAAACATCGAACAAGCATTACACCCAAAAAGTAGCATCAAATTAATAAATACTAAATTTACTATTAATAATGAAATCTTATATTCATCTACAAGAAAATTTAATCTAGATAAAGAGACATTTAGTATTGTTTTTGAAGGTTAATTTACTATCTTAAAGTTGCTTTTAGAATTTTTGAACCATTAGTAAGCTTTAGCACTACATCCATATCATCCGTTTTTCCAAAAACAGTATGAACCCCATCGAGATGAGGCTGTGGCTCATAAACTATAAAAAACTGACTACCACCTGTATCCTTCCCTGCGTGAGCCATTGAAAGTGAACCTTTTAGATGTTTATTGGAATTTATTTCACATTTAATATTATATCCAGGACCACCAGTTCCAGGCATACCAGATGCTCCTTCACGAGTATTTGGGCATCCACCCTGAGCCATAAATCCAGGAATAACTCTGTGAAATGCTAAACCATTATAAAAACCATCACTAATCAACTTCGTGAAGTTTTTAACAGTATTAGGTGCATCTTTAGAGAAAAATTCAATATTAATGTTCCCAACTTCTGTCTCAAATAATGCAGTTGTCATGTTTTATTTGTTAAGTAATTTATTGATATTTTAGTAGTTAAAGCAACTTTTCAAGGTTTTCCTTAATGGTATTTATATCAATGTTATTTTTATTACTGTTTTGGTCTTCCTCCCAATTTTCAACTTCTAGGTTTTTCTGGGGTGGTGAAATTAATAACCTATCTTCTGCGGTTTTAGGTACGAAATTTTTTTCTACTAATTTGCATTCATAATCTAATTTATTGCAGAAATCTTTTATTTCCTCTATGTTAATCATTTCAACTGTTGGCAGAGGAAAATCCTGAGCTTCTAGTAGACCACAATATCTTGTTGCATCATCTTTGTCTTCAAACATAAGAACAATCGTCCTTCCTTTAAGTTCGATTGAATGAATTCCTTCCTTATCTGTTCCTGCATTATATAAAAGAACAAATATGTTCATAAGTATCTATTTTTCTATGTATATAATATTTGATTAAGAATCAGAAAGTGATAATTCTTGTAATCTTGTATATAAAGCAATTTCTTCATCATTAATATCGGCAGGTATGACTACCAAGATTTCAACATATTGATCACCTACATTATCTTCGAAAGTTAAACCTCTACCTTTCAAACGTAACATTCTACCTGTAGATGATTTTGGTGGGACTTGAAGTGTGACATTTCCATCAAGAGTAGGAACCTCTACTGCACAACCAAGAAGAGCATCATGAGGAAATAACTCCAATTTATAAAGCACTCTTAAACCTTCGATTCTCAGACCGCTTTCCGTTTGAACTTTTAACTGTAGATAATGATCTTTACCTCCTTTTGCAATATTTTCAAGTCTTAATCTCCACCCATCTCCAGCAAAAGGGGGAGTATCAACTTCTACTACTGTTTCATCTTCTAATTCTATTAGAATTGAGGCTCCATTTAAGGCCTCATCAGGAGTTAATTCGATAATGGTTTCAATATCATGGTGGACTTTAACTGGAGGTGGTTCTTCTGGAGATGTTGTGGGGTATTCATAATTATTAAATTCATCATTATTTGTATTTATCGATTCATCCTCTAATGGTTGATCATTATATTCATCGTAATTCTTTGGAGAGTATTCATATCCAAACAATGAATCAAGATAATCTTGAAAATCAGGAAAACCAGTCTTGAAGTTTTTATTGTCGTAATCGTCTTGGATATTTTCAACCGTACTATTTTTGTTATTATTTGGATCGCGTAGATATTCGTATGCTTCGTTAATTAATTTAAATCTTTCTTCTGCATTTAGATCATTTTTATTCAAATCTGGATGCCATTTTCTTGCTTCTCTTCGAAAAGCCTTTTTCAGTTCTTTATCGTCGAAATTATGGGACAAACCCAAAATCGACAAATAGTCTTTTTTAGAGGAAATAGTCATTGTCCCATGGATCATCATCCCTAGAATTACCATAACTCGAATTTCTATAATTTCTATTCATTTGATTATCCCAAGGGTCATCATCCCAATAATCATCAGAAAACAGTTCATCTTTTAATGATCCAAATGTATTTTTAATGCTCTGCAATGGATTATTATCAGTTTTCCTTTCTGCTGAAAATTTTCTATTTAAACCAAATAATGCTTCTTGAAGTGCACTTACTGAAATTTCTAATTCTTGAGGATCCTCATCATCTATGTACTCCTCAACATCTTGAATTGCTAATTCAACAGCTCTTTGTTGTCTTTCAGCTCCATAAGGCCCAAACTCCAAAGAGGCATCCCTAAGTCTTCTCTCAGCTTGCGCAATAAGAGTTAAAGCACTATTTTTTCTATCAATAACAGATCTCTTCTTTCTATCTTCATTAGCTTTTGATTTAGCTTCTTCAATTATAGAATTAATTTCTTGTTCATTTAAATTAGAACCTCCAGAAATTGTAACTGTTTGCTTTCTACCAGTAGTTCTATCAGTTGCACTAACTTCTAAAAGACCATTAGCATCTATATCAAATGCTACTTGCACTTGAGGAATTCCTCTCGGAGCTGGAGGTATTCCTGATAACCTAAATTTACCTAGTGATTTATTTTCAGATGCTAAAGGCCTCTCACCTTGCCTTACTTGAACAACCACTGAAGATTGATTAGCTTCTGATGTACTAAAAACATCCGATTGTCTTACAGGGATTGGTGTATTACGAGGAATAAGAACCTTCATAAGACCACCAATAGTTTCTAAACCTAAAGATAAGGGAGTAACGTCATTTAGGAGTAAATCTTGCAAATCACCGTTAATTATTCCAGATTGTATTGCTGCACCAATTGCAACAACTTCATCTGGATTAACTGATTGACAGGGATCCTTAGGAACGAGAGTCTTTACTAATTGTTGAACCATTGGAATTCTGGTGCTGCCACCGACAAGAACTACCTCATCTATATCTTCTGCGTTCCATCCGGAGTCATCTAATGCTATTTGAACAGGCTCTAATAATCTATCTAAAAGATCTTGAGATAATGATTCAAATATTTTTCTATCTAAGGTCTCCTCAATATGTAATGGACCATCTTTACTAGTGGTGATAAAAGGTAAGGATATTTTTGTTTTTTGCAATCCAGATAATTCACATTTAGCTTTTTCGGCAGCTTCAGTTAATCTCTGTAAAGCTTGTCGATCCCTTCTTAGATCAATTTCATATTTAGCAAGAAATTTTTTAGCAAGCCAATCTACTATTTTTGAGTCAAAATTGTTTCCACCTAGTTGGGTATCTCCACATGTTGCTTTAACATCAAATACACCATTAGAAATTTTCAATAATGAAACATCAAATGTTCCACCACCTAAGTCAAAAACTAAAACCTTATTAGAAGAACTTTTTTCAAAACCATAAGCTAAAGCAGCTGCTGTAGGTTCATTTAAGATTCTATCTACTTTTATACCAGCCAATATTGCAGAATCCTTTGTAGCTTGCCTTTGAGATTCATTGAAATAGGCAGGGACTGTAATAACAGCAGAGTCAACAGTATCTCCAAGATATGTTTCAGCATCATTAATTAATTTTCTAATTAATGAGCTAACTAATTCTTCTGGTGCATACTCTCTTTCTGTATTTGGACTAAGAACTCTAACGCTCCCAGATTTATTAGCTTTTACATTGTAAGGAACAGAAATACTATTTTCATCTAATTCATCCCAGTCACTGCCAATAAATCTTTTTAGGTTATAAAAGGTATTTTTAGGATTTAGAACAAGTTGTCGTCTTGCTTGATCTCCTATTACTATTTCTTTGTCTTTTGTAAATCCAACTATTGAAGGTGTAGTTCTAGAACCTTCAGAATTAGCAATAACAATTGGACGACCAGCTTCTATAACTCCGACAACAGAGTTAGTAGTACCCAAATCAATTCCAACTATTTGACCCATGATTTTAGATCGCTAAATTAAAGTAAAATTTACTAATAATTTAATTAATTTTTTTCTTAGATATCTACATATAATAGTAAAAATCAAATATTTTCAACTTAATTTAAATAAAAAAGATTATTTATTACTTGTCAAAAAGATTACTATCTATTCTAAAAAATACTATAAAAACAAACTTGTTGATGTAGTTAACCAATATAAACTAATATAAAACGGAGAGAGAGGGATTCGAACCCTCGATAAAGTTGCCCCTATACAGCATTTCCAATGCTGCGCCTTCAACCACTCGGCCACCTCTCCCAAGATAAACATTTTAACCCCTTATCATCCCATTTTTGAGGAAAGTTATTTGAAAAAGACTTTCAAAGTCACGATTAAAAATAAAGAAACTGGAAAGGTCTACCAAGAGCAGGTTAGTAGTGACGAGTATATACTTAAGGAATTTGAAAAGAAAGGATTCAAACTTGCATTTTCATGTAGAAATGGTTGCTGTACAAGTTGTGCGGTTAAAATAATATCTGGTAATTTGCAACAACCTGAAGCAATGGGTGTTTCTCAAGCTTTAAAAGATAAAGGTTATGCACTTCTTTGTGTTGCCAAACCAACTTCAGATCTTGAGGTTGAAACTACATATGAAGACGAAGTATACGATTTACAATTTGGACAATATTTTGGGAGGGGAAATACAAGAGTTGCGCCACCTTGGGAATTTGAGGAAGATTAATTATCATGTTTGAATTAAGTGAAATAGAGGAACTTGCAAAGCAAGTAAACCTCTCCAGCTTGTATGAAAAAGCTAAGAAATCAGCACAAATTGGCAATGAAATTTTAAAAGTTAATTACAATAAAATTCAGAAAATTTCATCAAAGGGTAGGAAGGGTGATCTAGTTACCAATGTAGATTTGGAAGTTGAAAATAAAATAAAAGAATATTTATTAGAAGAGACACCAAACATATCTATAAATGCAGAGGAATCGGGTAAATTAACCAAATCCTCGGATTTAACTTGGTGTATAGACCCTTTAGACGGTACAACAAATTATTCGCATGGATATCCTTTCTTTGGATCTTCTATTGGTCTTGTGTATAAAAATAAACCGATTATAGGAGCCATATCAGTACCTTATTTAGATGAACTATATTCAGCCTGTATAGGTTTAGGCTCATTCTGCAATGATAGTGAACTTAAAGTATCGAATCCCTCTAATCTTTCTGATAGTCTACTTGTAACTGGTTTCTCTTATGACAGATTTGAGACAGAGAATAATAATTATGCTGAATTTTGTTATTTAACACATAAAACTAGAGGAGTTAGAAGAGGAGGAGCAGCCGCAGTTGATCTAGCATTTGTTGCTGCAGGTAAGGTAGATGGATATTGGGAAAGAGGACTAGAAGTATGGGACCTAGCGGCCGGTGCTATTATTGTTAAAGAGGCTGGTGGTATTATTTCTGATTATCCATCAGGCGAATTTAATTTAAGTTCAGGAAGAATTTTAGCTTGTTCTCCCAGCCTTGAGAATGAATTAAAAAATGAACTAGATAAAGTCTCTCCATTTAAAAAAAATCTCTATACATAAAATTAGTTAAATATAAAAATGACAGATATAAAGGAAATTAAATTAGTTGATGTAAAAAATAATTCAAACATCATAAATAACCTAAATAGTATTTATAAAATATGGGGCTATGAAGAGGTTTCACCCTCATTTATAAATACTTTAGAGACAATAAAAGGCCGAGGCGTTATTGACGAAGATCAGGTTGTGGGAATAGTAAGTAATAATTCATTATGTCTCAGGCCAGAAATGACAACATCTATTGTAAAATTGTCATCTACTAGATTAATAAATAAGAAAAGACCTATAAGATTATTCACCAATGGAATGGTCTTTGATAAAAAAAATAGTAAAAATACTATTAAGTTACAAGAGAAACTGCAGAGTGGAATTGAATTAATTGGATATGATACAAAATCCCCAGAAATTGAAGTTATTAATATATTGTTTGATGCAATCGATAATATTAATTTGAAGGATGGTTGTAATTTATGTTTACTAGTTAGTACCACAAAAATAATGGACTTGATACTTAACAAATATAAGAATAATAATTTTGAAGAAATCAAGAAAAGTCTGGTTAATTTAGATCAAGTTAATTTATCTAAATTAGAAATAGATGAAGATGATAAATATATACTTAAAGATCTTTTATTCACAAGAGGAGAACCAATTGCAATATTAAAAAAATTAAAAACTATATATGGCACTAGTAAAACTTTAGATGATTTAAATTTTTTATTTGAAACATTATCAAAAATATCAAATAGATATGGTGTTAAATTACAGCTTGATCCCACTTTTCAACCTCACTTGAATTTATATGAAGGAATAGTTTTTCAACTAATAGGTGATAATGGTAAAAATAAATGCGTCATTGCAAAAGGCGGAAGATATGATGAATTAGTAAGATCATTTAGTCCTAATGAAAAAATATTTAATGGGATTGGATTTACAATTTCAGTAGATATTTTAAGAAATTTAATTAAGGAAGAAAAGAAAGATAAAACAAAGATATTATTGATGTTTAAAGATTCTTATTTGTTAGAAAAAGGTATGAATGAACAAAAAGCACAACAGAAAAAAGGAAATATTGCTGTCTTACACTTAAATCCATGTGATGACTTGGCTAAAGCCTATCAAATTATGAAAGAAAATAATTGTAGTGAGATTTTGTGGGTTAAATAAAAATCTTTTAAAAATTTATTCAACTTTTAAATTCATAAATTGTTCGGACAATACTCCTAATTAAACTTGATTAACTAGTTTGTACGAAATAAGATTTAAAATGTTTGATTTTTTTTAAATGGAAAAAGGCGAAATTCGTATCAATACCGAAAATATTTTCCCAATTATCAAGAAGGCAGTATATTCTGACCATGAAATCTTTTTAAGAGAACTTGTTAGTAATGGTGTTGACGCAATTAGTAAAAGAAGAATGGCCTCTATGGCAGGTGATTGCGAGAATACTGAGGAGGCTCAAGTAAAAATAACAATTAACCGTGAAAAAAATACGTTAACAATTTCCGATAATGGAATTGGAATGAATGATGAAGAAATTAAGAAGTACATAAATCAAGTTGCATTTTCTAGTGCTGAAGAATTCCTAACAAAATACAAAAAAGATAATGATGAATTTATAGGTCATTTTGGACTAGGTTTTTATTCAAGTTTTATGGTGGCAGATAGAGTTGATATATTAACTAAGTCGGCAATTGGGGAATCAAAAGCTTTCAAATGGTCTTGTGATGGATCGCCTAATTTCACCTTAGAGGAATCAGAAAGAGAGACAATTGGTACAGATGTTATTCTTCACCTACTCGAAGAAGAAAAAGAGTTTATCGAGCCTGAAAGGATTAAATCACTAATAAAAAAATATTGTGATTTTATGCCAATAGATGTCTTATTAGAAGGAGAGACAATCAATAAGAAAAATCCTCCTTGGAGAAAACAACCTAGTGAATTAAAAGATGAAGATTATATTGAGTTATATAAATACCTTTATCCTTTCCAAGGAGATCCACTGTTATGGATTCATCTAAATACAGATTATCCATTTGACATACAAGGGATATTGTATTTTCCAAAGTTGTCAGGTAGAGCTGATTGGGAAAAGGGAGAAATAAAATTATTTTGCAATCAAGTATTCGTAAGCGATTCAATTAAAGAGATAGTACCTAAATACCTTTTACCTCTAAGAGGAGTTATTGATTCTACAGATATACCTCTAAATGTTAGTAGAAGTGCATTACAAACAGATAGAAAAGTAAGGTCTATATCATCATTTATTTCAAAAAAAATAGCTAATAAACTGAAGGATTTGATAAAAAATTCTCCAGAATTTTATGCAGAAATTTGGGATTCAATCTCAGCTTTTATTAAAATTGGTGCTATCGAAGATGAAAAATTTGCTGATTTAGTAAATAACAGTATAATTTTCGAAACAATAATAAATTCAGAGAAAGACGTAACTAAAGATATTGAAAATAAATCTCTCATCAAGTCCAATGATAAATATTTCACAACTCTCGCAAATTACAAAGAGCGAAATAAATTAACTGATTCTAAAAAAGTAATTTACTGTTCAGATTTGATTGCACAATCTAGTGCACTAAATATCTGTTTATCTGATAATAAAGAAGTTATTAAAACAGATCCCTTAATTGACGCACAATTTCTTCCATGGTTGGAAAGTAAAAATGAAGATTATCAATTCCAAAGAGTTGATTCAGAAATAAATGAACTAGAAGATAAAGAATCTAAAGAAATTGTAGATAAGGATGGCAAATCAAATACAGATAATCTTAGAGATACGATAGTTAAGGCCCTTAACAATGAGAAAGTAACCGTTAAAGTGCAGTCACTTTCAAGTAAAGATGCTCCACCAGCGATGATCTTGCTTCCAGAACAAATGAGAAGAATTAATGATATGGGTGCTTACATGGAACAAAAGATGCCTGGCTTACCTGAATATCATGTGCTCTTAATTAACAAAGAACATCCACTTATTGTTGGTCTTAATAAAATTACAGGCAACAAAATAATTATTGATGAAAAAGATTCTACTGAGAATCCATTGGCATCTAAAATTGCTAATCATGTTTACGATATGGCTAAGCTTTCCGTTGGTGGATTAGATCAAGAACAGATAATAAATTTACAAAATAATAATGCCGAATTAATTTCTGAATTACTTAATTCAACAAATTGAGTCATGTGTTAGAATTTTTGGAGATATAACTCAATAAATATGTCAAGAGTTTGCGAACTGACTGGTGCAAAAGCTAATAACGGGATGGCGGTGAGTCACTCACATATTCGTACAAAAAAATTGCAACAAGTTAATCTCCAAAAAAGGAGACTTTGGTGGGAAGAAGGAAAAAAATGGGTGAATATTAAAATTAGCACCAAAGCACTAAAGTCTATACAAAAAGTAGGCTTAGATAATTTTGCTAAATCAAATGGAGTTGATTTAAAAAAATTCTAAATTTGATGAGAAATTTAGTTGTAAGTATATTAATATCTTTTATTTTTTTATTTAATTGTAATTCAGCAATCGCTTTTGACTTTGCTCCTGAAGTTGGAGATATTGCTCCAAACTTTCAATTAGAAGGTTTTAATAAAAACATAAAATCAAAAAATAATTGGGAATTAAATGATTTTCAAGGCAAGTGGCTTGTTATGTATTTTTATCCAAAGGACTTTACCGCAGGTTGCACTCTTGAAGCTAAAGGTTTTTCGGAATTAAAAAAAGATTTTTCAAAATATAATGCCGAAATTGTTGGGATTAGTGCTGATAATCAAGATTCTCATGAAAGTTTCTGCAGCGAGAAATCTATAAACTATACTTTATTGTCTGATCCTGAGGGAATTATTAGCAATAAATATGGTTCTTGGATTCCTCCATTTTCAGATAGAAATACTTTTTTGATTTCTCCAGAAGGGGAAATTTCTTATAGATGGATAAGTGTTTTACCTATAAATCATGCCAAAGAAGTACTTAATGTACTTAAGAAAAAAATATAAATTTTGCACGAACTTTCATTTGGAACTTGGTTAATTCATATCTCTTCGGTCATTGAATGGATATTTACCATCTTTGTTATATACAAAATTTCTACATATAAAGAATACAATTCATTTTTTTGGTTAAGCCTAGCTATGGTTCCAAACTTAATAGGAGCTATGTGCGCTATAACTTGGCATATCTATGATAATCAAGATGTATTATATGGATTAGTAACGCTTCAAGGGATATTTACATTTATTGGAAATTCAACATTAGCTCTTGCATCATTCACTATTTTTAAAAAGAAAAAGACATATGAATGATTTATTTATAAACTTTATAGAAAAATTAGCTTTAATTGATAATACTGCTTTGTTCGCAGCATCTATAATTCCATATGCAGTCTTTTTATTTTACTTATATAAAATTAAATATTTTAATAAATTAGTAAAAACAGGATATTCCTTAACAGTATTATTTGTTTTTATAACAGTAGTAATTTCTATATACACCTTAAATTACTACGATAAAACTCTTGTTGAGGTCGACTTCTTACATGGTTTAGCAGAATCTTTCTTAACCCTTAGTGATTTTGTTATTTTGTTGGGCTTTATAAAGATTTTAAATAGTTTAGAAGTAAACAACTCTTAAGACCTTTTACAATTTCGTGTTTTTTAGGTAAAAGTATTAGAGAATATATGAAAATAACGATTTTTTATGTTTACTACATTATTTGCAGCTGCCTCTGCTCCAGCAACATTTGAATGGTCACCAAAGTGTGCCGTTGTTATGATTGCATGTAATGTTTTTGCTTATGCAATTGCTAGAGCAACTATCAGAAAACCTAATGAAGGTTTTGAAATACCTAATTCAAAATTCTATGGTGGTTTGAGTCACGCATCAGTTGTAGGCGCTAATTGCCTAGGTCATATTTTCGGAATTGGAGCAATCTTAGGATTAGCCTCACGTGGTGTTTTATAGAAATTTATTTATTAAATTTTTAATTATCTAACTTAAATTTCTTAACAATTTTATCTGCCATCTGATCAGGCATAAGTCCTAATTTTTCTTTACTCTGGTCAGGTGAAGCATGATCAACTAAAACATCAGGTATACCTATTCTGTATACAGGAGTGTTTATTTCATTATCGTTAAATAATTCAACTATTGCGGAACCAAATCCACCTATTAGGGTTCCTTCTTCCATAGTTACAACTTTTTGAATCCTAGTTGCTAAAGGCATAATAAGATTTTTATCGAGAGGTTTCACAAATCTTGCATTAACAATACATGCATTAATGCTCATATTTTTCAGGATATTTGCTGTTTCAATAGCTGATGCAACCATTGATCCGTAAGCAATAATTAAAATATCTTCTCCTTCTAAAAGTATTTCAGCTTCTCCTATATTCAAAGGTTCCCAACCCTCGTCCATTACAGCGACTCCTAATCCAGAACCTCTTGGAATTCTTAAAGCTGTAGGCCCATTATGGTTAATTGAAGTTATTAACATTCTTTGTAATTCAGATTCATCTTTAGGGGCCATCAATACAAAATTAGGTATAGATCTCATATAACTGATATCGTATTGACCTTGGTGCGTAGGACCGTCAGCTCCAACTATCCCAGCCCTATCAAGAACGAATGATACAGGTAAATTTTGTATACCAACATCATGAATTAATTGATCGAAAGCACGCTGAAGGAAAGTACTATAAATTGCTACAACAGGTTTAAGACCATCGCAAGACATTCCTGCTGCAAGAGTAACTGCATGTTGTTCTGCTATTCCTACATCAATATATTGATCTGGGATATTTTTTTGCAAGATATCTAAACCAGTACCTGTAGCCATTGCTGCTGTAATACCAACTACTTTGCTGTCTTGTTCGCATATTTTCAATAATGTTTGACCGAATATTTTACTATAACTTACAGGCTTAGGTTTCTTAGATGGAATAGATTTCCCAGTTGTTAGATCAAATGCAGACTGTGCATGATATCCAACCTGATCAGCTTCTGCATAAGGATAACCCTTACCTTTTGTTGTAACAACATGAACAAGTACAGGTTTTCTAAGTTTATGAGCAGCGTTAAAAGTATTAACTAAATTTCCAATATCATGACCGTCAATTGGACCCATATATGTAAATCCAAGTTCTTCAAAAACAGCACCAACCTTAGGCACAGCTAATCTTCTAACGCTTCCTTTAATATTTTTTAGTTCTTCTGGAATATCCTTACCAATTAATGGAATATTCTTTACACTTTCTTGAACACTATCGGACAAAAATTGTAATGGGGGACTAACTCTTACCTTATTTAAATAAGATGAAAGGGCTCCAACTGGAGGTGAAATAGACATGTCATTATCGTTTAGTACTACTACTAAAGGAGTATTTGGTAAGTGACCTGCATGATTTATAGCTTCTAATGCCATTCCTCCAGTTAAAGCTCCATCTCCAATAACAGCGACACATTTATAATTTTCACCTTTTCTATCTCTTGCTATTGCCATTCCTAAAGCAGCAGAAATAGAAGTACTTGCATGTCCAGCACCGAAATGGTCAAATTTACTTTCACTTCTTTTGAGATATCCAGCTACTCCATTTTGTTGTCTAAGGGAATCGAATTGACTGAAACGGCCTGTTATTAATTTATGAGGATAACCTTGATGACCAACATCCCAAACAACTTTGTCGAAATCAAGATCCAGAGTTTGATATAAAGCCAATGTCAGCTCAACTACACCTAATCCAGGTCCAAGATGTCCACCACTAGTAGATACTACTTGAAGATGTCTTTCTCTAATTTGACAAGCAATTTCCTCTAATTGTGAAACTGTTAAGCCATGTAATTGATTTGGATGACTTAACTCACTTAAAAGCATTTAACAAAAATTGGTATCTATATAATCTAAAACGTCGAGGTGCAAAATGAGTATTTTTTTTGAAATAGATCATGTAATGTTTTATTAGATTAATAATTAATGCTAAAAATATATATATGAATGATTATTTTGAAAAAATACTTCAAGCTGAAGTCTATGAAGTAGCAAAAAAAACACCACTAGAGAAAGCTCATAATTTAAGTAATACACTTAATAATGAAGTTTTTCTGAAAAGAGAAGATCTACAAGATGTTTTTTCATTCAAAATAAGAGGGGCATACAACAAGATGAGTAAGCTCAGTAAATCTCAGCTTACTCAAGGAGTAATTACTTCAAGTGCTGGCAATCATGCTCAAGGTGTTGCACTTAGCGCTCTCAAATTAAATTGCCAAGCAACTATATTAATGCCAATTACAACACCTCTAGTAAAAGTTAATGCAGTAAAAAATTTAAAGGCAAAAGTTATATTATTTGGTGATAATTATGATGAAACTCACAAAGAGGCAATAAGGATTAGCCAAGAAAGAAATTTATGTTTCATTCATCCTTTTGATGATCCAGATGTTATTGCAGGACAGGGAACTATAGCTATTGAACTTGAACAACAACTTACGGAAAAACCTTATGCAATTTATATTGCTGTTGGTGGTGGTGGATTGATATCAGGAATTTCTTTATATATTAAAAAAATATGGCCTGAAGTAAAAATAATCGGCGTGGAACCTGAAGACGCAGACGCCATGACAAAATCGTTGGAGGAAGAAAAAATTGTTGAATTACCTTCTGTTGGTCAATTTGCAGATGGAGTGGCGGTTAAAAAAATTGGTAAAAATACTTTTGATATTGGTAGAAAATATATAGATAAAATGATTAGGGTTAATACTGACGAAATATGTGCTGCTATAAAAGATGTTTTTGAGGATACAAGATCAATACTAGAGCCTGCAGGTGCCTTATCAATAGCGGGAATGAAAAAAGATATTTTAAATTCAAATCATTCAAATAGAAAAATGATTGCGATTGCATGTGGTGCAAATATGAATTTTGAAAGACTAAGATTTGTAGCAGAAAGAGCAGAACTTGGAGAGTGTAAAGAAGTAATGATGGCTGTTGAAATTCCTGAACGTGCTGGTAGTCTAATTGATTTTTGTAAGTTACTTGATAATAGAAATTTAACTGAATTTAGCTATAGGATGTCGAGTTCTAAGAATGCTCAGATCTTTGTAGGAGTTCAAGTCTATGGGTTAAATGATAAAAAAAATCTATTAAATGTATTTAGAAATTCACAGTACTCATTTATTGACATAAGTGATGATGAATTATCTAAAAATCATCTTAGACATATGGTAGGTGGAAGATTACCAAGGAATTTTAAAGAGATGGAATATAGAAACTTTGTTGAGCTTTTATACAGATTTGAGTTTCCTGAAAGGCCTGGCGCATTAATAAACTTCTTAAATAATATGAAATCTAATTGGTCTATAAGCGTCTTTCACTACAGAAATTATGGAGCTGATGTAGGGAAAATTGTTATTGGAGTTTTAATCGATAAAAAAGAGATTTCAGAATGGAATAAATTTGTAAGAATTCTAGGCTATAAATTTTGGGATGAAACTCAAAACGATACATATAGATTATTCCTTGGTGCATCAGATTAAATTTAAGGTAAATTAGGAAAGATTTCGGTAATTAAAATCAATCAATCTGATCTAAATACCACGCCAATATCTGATATAGATCTAGTTACTAAAGTTGAAGCTGTTCTATATTTGAAAGGCAGACCAATAACAAAAAAGGATCTTTCAGAAATTACTAATTCTGATATAAACTCAATAAATGATGCAATTAAAGATCTAAAAAATAAATACTCTAATCCCAACTCAGCTATAGAATTAAATGCAGTTAATAATAGTTTTTCTCTCGAACTAAAATCTAGTCTTAATGAATTCGTCGATGATTTACTTCCTTCTGATTTGAAAACATCCGAATTAAGGACATTGGCAACTATTGCGATCAAAAAAAAGATCCTGCAATCGGATCTCATACTTCTTAGAGGTTCAGGTGCTTATGATCATATTAAAGAATTATTAGAAAAGAAATTTATCGTCAAACGGAAGCAAAAAGATGGAAGATCATATTGGCTATCATTATCAGAAAAGTTTTTTCAAACTTTTGCAGTAAGTAATGAATATCTCTCAAATATAGGAAGCAGTAATAATAAGCAGCAATAATAAGTAAATGTTAGGATATATTAAATTACGTCAAGATAATGTTATCTGAGATTTTTGCAGTTCTGGGCCAAACTTTATCAATTTATTCTTTCATATTGATAATAAGAATTTTACTTACATGGTTTCCTGGTATTGATTGGAGTAACGGCGTTTTATCTGCATTAACTTCTATCACAGATCCTTATTTAAACATTTTTAGAGGTATTATCCCTCCAATTGGTGGATTTGATATTTCATCTTTATTAGCTTTTTTACTTTTAAATGTTATTCAAAATTTAATTACAAATCTCCAGTATGCCAGCTTAGGTTATAGCTGACTTTATCTATCATCTCCAGAACCACTTATCTTCCCTTTAGCAGCTCTTAATTTTAATTTTTCAAGGTTTTGTAATGCAACATCCTCTAAATTGAAATTTAATTCTGTACAAAGATTTGATACGTACCACAAAACATCTCCTAACTCTTTTTTAATACCTAATTTTGATTCGTTATCAAATATTCCATTTTTATCTCTTATAACCTTTTTCACTTTTTCAGCCACCTCACCAGCCTCTCCAACTAAACCAAGAGTAGGATAAATATTATTTGAGCCTAAATCTGGATATTGTGCTGTTTCTCTAGCTTTTTTCTGATAAGTTTTAAAATCCATGACTTAAATAACTAACTTTGGGTATGGTAAATTTATTTATATCTAGCAATATTATCTATATATGTCGAATATTGATTTAAAAAGAAGAACAAAAATAGTAGCAACTATTGGCCCTGCAACTCAATCTGAAGAGGTAATTACAAATTTAATTAAAGCTGGAGTAACAACATTCAGATTAAATTTCTCACATGGAGATCATAAAGATCATGCTGAGAGAATAAAAACCATAAGGGAAGTATCAAAAAAGTTAGATATAGATATTGGAATATTGCAAGATCTTCAAGGACCTAAAATACGATTAGGACGCTTTAAAGATGGGCCAGTAAAAGTTAAAAAAGGCGATAAATTCACACTGACATCAAATGAAGTCGAATGTACAAATACTATTGCAAATGTAACCTACAACAATCTTTGTCAAGAAGTTAGCGAAGGAAAAAGAATACTTTTAGATGATGGAAAAATAGAAATGATTGTAAAAAAAGTTGATATAAATGCAAATAATTTGGAATGCATGGTAACAGTAGGAGGGGTTCTTTCAAACAATAAAGGTGTTAATTTTCCAGATGTTCAATTATCAGTAAAAGCATTAACAGAAAAAGATAAAGAGGATTTAAAATTCGGTTTATCTGAAGGAGTTGATTGGATAGCACTAAGTTTCGTAAGAAATCCATCTGATATAAATGAGATAAAAGATTTAATAAGCAAAAATGGGCATTCAACTCCTGTAGTCGCAAAAATAGAAAAATTTGAAGCAATTGATCAGATCGATACAGTATTACCCTTATGTGATGGGGTTATGGTTGCAAGAGGTGATTTGGGAGTAGAAATGCCTGCAGAAGAAGTTCCTCTTTTACAAAAGGAATTAATAAGAAAAGCTAATTCATTAGGGATCCCAATAATTACAGCGACTCAAATGCTTGATTCTATGGCTTCTAACCCAAGACCAACTAGAGCCGAAGTTAGTGATGTTGCAAATGCAATTCTGGATGGTACAGATGCTGTAATGCTTTCAAACGAAACTGCAGTTGGCGATTATCCTGTAGAGGCAGTTGAAACGATGGCAACCATAGCTAGAAGAATTGAAAGGGATTATCCACTTAAGGCTATTGAAAGCCACTTACCCAGTACGATACCAAATGCTATTAGTGCAGCAGTAAGTAATATAGCTAGACAACTTGATGCAGGAGCTATAATCCCTTTAACAAAATCAGGTTCTACCGCTCGAAATGTAAGTAAGTTCAGACCACCAACACCAATCTTGGCAACTACTACAGAGAGAAGTGTAGCGAGAAGATTGCAACTTGTTTGGGGAGTTACTCCAATAGTGGTTAAAAATGATGAAAGAACGGCAAAAACTTTTAGTTTAGCTATGCAAATTGCTCAGGAGATGGGGATCCTAAATCAAGGAGATTTAGTAGTTCAAACCGCAGGTACCTTAACTGGAATTAGCGGCTCTACAGATTTAATAAAAGTCGGTTTAGTAAGAAAGATTGTATCAAGAGGAATTTCAATAGGGGAAATCGGCGTTACAGGTAAGGCAAGAATAATTATAAATAATCTTGATATATCGTTAATTTGCCCAGGAGAAATATTATTTGTGCCGAAGGAATTAATGAAAAATATACCACTGAGTAAAAATATTGCCGGCATTGTTACGAATCAAAATGTTAATGATGTTTATGCTTTGTTTAACAAAAATAATAAAAAGATTTCTACAATTTGTAATTTAGAAAATATGGATAATCATCAAATCATTAATGGCGACCTTATTACACTCCAGCTTAATGAAGGTGTTATTTACATGGGACAAATTGAAGATGATGATGCAATAGATAAATATAAATATGTCTAGGAATATCTCAATAAAAGAAGCCTTAGGCATGGCAACGAAAACTTTAGTTTCGAACAAATTAAGAAGTTCATTGACTATGCTGGGGATAATTATAGGAAATGCTTCAGTTATTACACTTGTTGGACTTGGTAGAGGTGCTCAAACATTAGCAAAAAACCAATTAAGTAATTTAGGTGCAAATGTTTTATTCATTGTTCCCGGAAATAATGACACAAGAAGAAGAGGCATTTCATTTCCTAAAAACCTAGTTTTAGAAGATGCAATAGCAATAAGTAATCAAGTACCAGCAGTTAAAAAAGTAGCACCTCAAATATCTGCCAACGAAATAGTGCAATCAAATTCTAAAAGTTTAAATATATCAATTGCTGGAGTTACTCCTGAATTTCTTGAAGTAAGAAGCTTTGAAGTGGAAAAGGGTAGATTTATATCAAAAAGTGATGTTAATAGTGCAAGAAGTTATGTTGTAATTGGTCCTGATCTTAAAGAAGAATTTTTCAAAGATAAATCTTCATCACTTGGAAAAAAAATTAGAATTAAAGAACACACTTATGAAATTATCGGAATATTAAAACCAAAAGGTGCTGTATTTGGAAGTAATCAAGATAAAAATGCATATATTCCATTAACCACCATGGTCAATAGGATTACAGGGAAGGACCCGACATATGGAGTAAGTTTAAGCTTCATTAGTGTTGAAGCGATAAATAAAAATGCAACAAGTGCCGCTAAATTTCAGATTACTAATTTATTAAGGCAAAGACATAAAATAATCAGAGATGATGACTTTGCGGTTAGATCACAAGAAGATGCATTGAATATAGTAACCAACATAACAAGTGGACTAACGTTTTTATTAGCTGGAATTGGTGCAGTATCTTTAGTAGTTGGAGGCATAGGAATCATGAATATTATGCTCGTTTCTGTAAGCGAAAGGACTGAAGAGATTGGACTTAGAAAAGCAATAGGAGCTAAACAGTCAGATATATTAATTCAATTTTTAATTGAAGCATTGATTTTATCTACAATTGGAGGATTAATTGGAACAACAACGGGATTATCAGGTGTTTTCCTTTTATCTCTGATAACACCACTTCCTGCATCAGTAGGAATTACAACTACTTTTTCTACCATGATCATTTCAGGATCAATAGGTTTGATCTTTGGCGTTTTACCTGCGAAAAGAGCTTCAAAATTAGATCCAATTGTTGCATTGAGAAGTTTATAAATAGAATTTAAAATAATGCTCAATTTTTATAAATTAATTGAGATACTGGTGAGTCTTCAATCACTAGTAATAACATCAATGTTACCTGTTTATATTCCACTACCTTTTATCTATAAATCAAGTAATAGCTTTGAGTTACCTATCTCATGGCAAATTCCAACGATAATTTTATTAACACTTATATTTCACAAAAAAGTTGTTTTCAGAGCATTTTCTATATATTTAATTTTGGGGTTATTTATAGTTCCTGTCTTTCATCAAGGAGGTTCAATAGGTTATTTTCTCACTCCAAATTTTGGCTATTTATTAGGTTTATATCCATTAATAAAAATAATTGATAATTTAAATAATAGTAATAGAATAAATAGTGGAAATTTTTTAAGAAATGGATTTCTAGCAATAGGTGCTATGCATTTAACTGGAATATTTTACAACTTCATTCAAATTTTATTCTACAGTCAATTTAATTTATTTTTATATAATTTAGGAAAATACTCATTAGGTAAAATTGGATATCATTTTTTAATGATTTTTCCACTTTTATTACTTATTAAACCTATAGAACGTTTAAAACGTAGTAATAATGATTAATAAAATACAAACAAAAATATATTTTTTTTCATTAAGTATTTTTATTGTTCTAATAGATCAATTTACGAAATATTTAATTTTTTATAATAAAACATTATTTATTAATAAAGATTTTCTTTTATTCAAATTAGACTTTGTAAAAAATTACGGTGCAGCATTTAACATATTTAGTGGTAATAGAATATTTTTATCTTTAATAAGTATTATGTTTTCAATATTACTTGTTTATTTAATATTTAGTAAAAATACTTTAAACTTATTCGATCTATATTCTTACAGCTTTATTCTTGGGGGAACTATTGGTAATGGTATAGATAGGATATATAGAGGTTTTGTTGTTGATTTTATAAATTTAAATATTATAAATTTTCCAGTATTTAATATTGCTGATATATCTATTAATATTGGTTTTATTTTTTTACTGTATAACATTTTTAAAAATAATCGATAAAATGAATTACTTTAAAATAAAGTATATAAAATATTTAGTATTAATATTATTTCTATATATTTTATTTTGGATATTTATAAGAATAGTAAATATTTATACCCTTATATTTTTAATAGTAATTATTTATATCTTTTATAATATTGATAAAAAATTATTTAAAAAAATAGTTTATAAAGTTATATATAAAAATAAAAAAAATACACTTACATTAAAAAATACATATGGTGCTGCCAAGATAAGTTTGGAAGGGGTCGAGAAAATTAATAAAAAAATTAAAGATAAAGTGAAAGTTGAATTGTTAAATTACCAAAAAAATAAACTAGAGTCACAACTAAAAACAGGAGATTACAATGTTACTCTTTTTGGAGCGGGTTCATCAGGAAAAACATCTATAGCAAGATCTTTATTGAAGAATATTGTCGGGCAAACATCTGCAAAAATAGGTACAACAAAGCAAATTAATAGCTACAAAATTCGTATCCCAATTTTAAAAAGAAACATTAATATAGTTGATACTCCTGGTTTATTCGAACCATCTAAATTAGGAGAAGAAAGAGAAAAAGCAACAATTATACAAGCATCAAATTCGGACTTAGTTCTTTTTGTTATAGATCAGGACATAAATAAATACGAAAACTATTTAATTAATGAATTATTAAAATTAAGGAAAAAAATAATAATAGTTCTAAATAAATGTGATTTAAGGTCTAAAGATGAAAATAACCTCATCAAAGAAAATATAATTTCTATAACTTCAGCTAGAAAAAATAAAATTTCAGTTATTCAAACAATTGCAGTACCTCAACAATCTCCATATATAAAATCAGATGCTTTAAATTTATTTCCAGAGGTAGGAAGTTTATTTAGAGAAATAATAGAAACGCTCGATAACAATGGTGAAGAGCTATTGGCAGATAATATTCTTATTCGCTCAAATAAGTTAGGTATTAAAAGTAAAAATTTCGTACAAGAACAAAGATACTTAATGTCAAATAAAGTGATTAATAAATATATGTGGATAACAGGAGGAGTAATACTAGTTAATCCACTACCAGCTGTTGATTTCCTCACTACTACCTCCGTAAACCTTCAAATGATAATGGAATTATCAAAAATATATGAAATAAAACTTACAAAAAAAGAAGCAAAAGATTTAGCGACT
The DNA here is from genome assembly GCA_902578845.1 of uncultured Prochlorococcus sp. The sequence goes on along the minus strand of CACHEM010000004.1, from coordinate 24,124 downwards.
TCATTGCTTAGCGCATTGGCTAAACAAGGAATTCTAAAAGGCGGTCTAGCCATTCTTTCTCCCGCTTTAGCTACAAGCTTGACTAAAATATTATTATCTAAATCTATACAATCAGTTACAGCAGGCTGGTTAATAAGAATAGTAGGACAAAGTTTAATTGAATATTTTAAAAATGGACAAGATTGGGGAGATGGAGGAATCCAAGAAGTAGTAGATAAGATCTATAGAATAAGTAAGAGAGAGGACATTCTAAACAACTTCGTAAAAGAAGCTATTTCAAAAATTGAAATTAAAAAGTATTTTAAATCAAATAAAAGTTTACCTCCATTTACTATGTAAAACTGGATAATTGATCATTTAGATAAGTTCTGAAATCAAAGATAGTTATTAAGAGTAAATAAGCAATACAAATAGCTATAGATATAAACCCTGTTACTATTGCAATAATTTTTGGTCTATCCATATTCATAAGTTAAGCATCTAAAAGTCTCAAAAGTTCTTCAATATGAGATTCTTTTGTATTGTAATTTCCCATGACAACCCGTAAAAAATATTTACCTTTAAATTTTGGTCTAGAAAGCATAAAATTATTATTAATTAGTTTATTAACTTTAGTTTGAGTCCATGCATCAGAGTCTTTTGGCTCAAGTTTCTTTGGTAAGAATGAAACGATATGAAGAGGACCTGAATATATATCAAATTTAGTCTTACTAATATTTTTTATAAAAAAATCTTTTCTTTTAATTGATGATTTTAATATATTTTCTATTCCATTCAGACCTAAAAAACGTAATCCAAGCCATAGTTTGATAACCTCTGCAGGTCTAGAACCTTGTATGCCAATTTCTCCTCTATTTATAACATTTTCTTTAGATGATATATATGGTAGTCCAGTATTAAAAGTATTTTCTAAAGTACTCATATTTGAAACCAATAACAAAGATGAAGTCTTTGTAATGCCAATGATTTTTTGTGGATTTATCGTTATCGAATTAGCTTGATTAATATTATTTAGACCTTCTATTGGAATAGAGGTTACAGCAAAAATACCTCCAATGGAGCCATCGATATGTAGCCATATATTTCTTTCTTTGCATATTTCACTTATTTCTTTAATAGGATCAATGGCTCCCCTTACAGTTGTCCCAAGGGTGGCAACAATAGCAAATATTTTTTTATTTTCTATTGAACATTTATCTAAAGACTTTCTAAGATCGTTTATATCCATTCTACCTTGATTATCAGTTCTAATCCTGACTAGATTAATAGAATCAAGACCCATTACTCTTATACATTTAACGAAGGAAGAATGAGCATCTTCACTAACAAGTAGTACAGCATTAGGATTTGTAGCTAATCCAGCATTATTTCTTGCTGCTATAAGCGCATTCAGATTACTTAATGTACCTCCGCTAGCAGCTATACCTCCTGAGAAATCATTAAACCCTATTTTCTTGGCAAACCATTTGCATAATGATTCCTCAAGCAAAGTTACACTTGGTGATAACTCGTAAGCGAGAAGATTATTATTTAAACCAGCAGCAATTAAATCTCCCAAAATTGAAAAAATTAAAGGTGGGGGATCAAGGTGAGCTAGTGAGCCAGGATGAACGGGATTAAATGAATTATTCAAAAGAGATTCAATCTCAGAAAATAAATCTTCTTCAGAGTTGCCATCTTCTGCAGGCATAATACACTTGAAACTGTCATCAAAAGGTGATGGACCATTTTTCTCAGCTTTAGAGAACCAGTCACAAAGAGTTTGGCTTGCTCTATTTAGAAGAGTAATCAATTTGTCATTATTCCCTAAATATGAGGGGAAATATATATCTTTATTATTAATTAAATCTTCAGCCATCAGATAAGATATCTATTAATAATTCTATTCTCAATATTGGTAAATGAGATATATTTTTGAAAATGGAAATAGTAATAAAGATCAACAAGAAAAAACAAATAATTCAAAATACACTTTATGGATGAATTCGATATTAAAAAGATCCAAAGAAATTGGAAAAGTTGAGCTACCAATCTGTTCAATAATTTTAGATGAAAGAGGAAGATGTATTGGAAGAGGGGTTAACAGGAGAAATATAAATAAAGACCCATTAGGTCATGCTGAGATAATGGCACTTAGGCAGGCATCCCTAATAAAAAATGATTGGAGATTTAATGAATGTACTATTATTACAAATTTAGAACCTTGTACTATGTGTTCCTCTGCTCTTATTCAAGCTCGGATGGGTAAAGTTATTTTCGGGGCTTACGATAAGAAAAGAGGTGGATTGGGTGGCTCAATTGACCTATCAAAACATGAAAGCGCTCATCACAAAATGGAAATTGTAGGAGGCATTTTAGAAGACGAATGCAGTCAGATTTTACAACTGTGGTTTAAAAAGTTGAGGACTCAAAAATAGAATATTTTTTTAACTCATTATCAAATAGGTTTAATAATCTATCAACATTCTCCTCACTTGAGTTAAAGCCCATTAATCCTATGCGCCATACCTTACCAGATAATTCTCCAAGTCCATTTCCTATTTCTATTCCAAAGTTTCTTAAAAGATGATTTCTAAAACCATCCCCATCAACTGCTGGAGGTATTTTAACTGTGGTTAAAGTTGGCAATCTATAATTCTCTGATACATGTAATTCCATTCCAAGACTTTCTAAACCATTCCACAATTTCTTTGCATTAATATTATGTCTATTCCAAACATTGTCTAAACCCTCATTCGCAATTAATCGTAAACCTTCACGAATAGCAAAATTCATATTTACAGGAGCAGTATGATGGTAAACACGATCAGAACCCCAATATTTATTTAATAGAGATAAATCTAGATACCAATTAGGTACTTTTGATTTTCTTGAACTTAGTTTATCTTCAGCTCTCTTATTCATTGTAAAAGGGCTTAATCCTGGAGGACAGCTTAATCCTTTTTGACTACAACTGTATGCTAGATCAATATTCCATTCGTCAATCAATAGTTCTAGAGCGCCTAGAGAAGTAACTGCATCAACTAAAAACAAGCAATTATTTTTTCTGCATATATCCCCAATACCATCAAGAGGTTGTAAAACACCACTTGATGTTTCAGCATGGACAATAGCAAAAATAGCTGGTTTTTTAGTCTCTATTTCATACTTAATTTCCTCATAAGTAAAGGCCTCACCCCATGGTTTTTCAATAACGGAAACTTGAGCTTTATATCTAGTTGCCATATCAACAAGTCTGTCTCCAAAATATCCTTTTTTAGCAATAAGAATTTTTTCTCCTTCCTCTATAAAATTAGCTATTGAAGCTTCCATAGCTGCACTACCAGTACCACTCATAGGAAGAGTCAGACGATTATTACATTGCCAGGTATATCTTAGAAGTTGTTGAACATCAGACATCAATGAAATGTATGCTTCATCCAAGTGACCAATTGGATTTAAAGAAAGAGCATTTAGAACTTCTGGATGTGCGTTTGAAGGGCCAGGACCTAATAAAAGTCTAGAGGGAACATAAGTCTTCGAGAAATGAGATAAATTCTCTTTATTTAAAGCCGGAATAAGTTTTGCTTCTGTCAAAGCCTTACATTTAATTATCTTTAAATTAAACTAATATCGTCGCATAAGCGATATTTATTTAAAGAAATTAATTCAATTTAAATAATTAAGTAAATAATTATTAAAGTTATGACTTGAAACACTGAAAGAAGTCGTCTAGTGTTGAAAAAAGTTACGGTTGATACATAATAAGAATCATCAAGTTATTAATTTCATAGAAGGTATCTCAATAGTTATGTCTAAGTCACCACAAGATGTTTTAAGTCAAATTAAAGATGAAGGAATTGAACTCATCGATTTAAAATTCACAGACATCCATGGTAAATGGCAACATTTAACTCTTACATCAGACATGATAGAAGAGGATTCATTTACAGAAGGTCTAGCCTTTGACGGTTCATCAATAAGAGGTTGGAAAGCAATTAATGCCTCGGATATGTCAATGGTGCCTGATGCAAGTACAGCTTGGATAGATCCTTTTTATAAACATAAAACCCTAAGTATGATTTGCTCTATTCAAGAGCCTAGAAGCGGAGAACCTTATGATAGGTGTCCAAGAGCTTTAGCCCAAAAGGCATTAAAATATTTAGATTCAACTGGTATAGCAGATACTGCATTTTTTGGTCCAGAACCAGAATTCTTTTTATTTGATGATGTTAGATATGAATCTAAAGAAGGAGGTTGTTTTTATAGTGTAGATACTATTGAAGCACCATGGAATACAGGGAGAATTGAAGAAGGGGGAAACTTAGGATACAAAATACAATACAAAGAAGGATATTTTCCAGTAGCTCCTAATGATACTGCTCAAGATATCAGATCTGAGATGCTTCTTCTTATGGGTGAATTAGGTATTCCAACAGAGAAACATCACCATGAAGTTGCTGGTGCCGGCCAACACGAGCTAGGAATGAAATTTGATTCGCTAATAAATGCTGCTGATAACGTAATGACTTATAAATATGTTGTCAGAAATGTTGCAAAAAAATATGGAAAAACTGCAACATTTATGCCCAAGCCTGTTTTTAACGATAACGGAACCGGAATGCATGTTCACCAAAGTTTATGGAAGAGTGGACAGCCACTTTTTTTTGGTGAAGGAGCATATGCAAATTTATCTCAAACAGCAAGATGGTACATCGGAGGCATACTTAAGCATGCCCCTTCATTCCTAGCATTTACTAACCCTACTACAAATAGTTATAAACGATTGGTTCCAGGATTCGAAGCACCTGTAAATCTAGTTTATTCTGAGGGTAATAGATCAGCTGCAGTAAGAATACCTCTAACAGGTCCAAGCCCTAAAGCTAAAAGATTAGAATTCAGATCTGGTGATGCACTTGCAAATCCTTACTTAGCATTCTCTGTAATGATGCTTGCTGGTATTGATGGAATTAAAAATCAAATTGATCCTGGTGATGGAGTAGATGTAGATTTATTTGAACTTCCAGCTGATGAACTTGCGAAAATTGATACAGTACCTTCATCTCTAAATGATTCACTTAATGCGTTAAAAGCAGATAAGGATTATCTATTAGCTGGTGGAGTATTTACAGAAGATTTTATTGATAACTTTATCGATATAAAATACGAAGAAGTTCAACAACTAAGACAAAGGCCTCATCCACATGAATTCTTTATGTATTACGATGCATAACTAAAAGAAAATAATAGTTAAATTTAATCAATTTGAGAAATATCGCAAAATATTCTCAAATTGATTTTTTTTTTGTTGGAATATAGATATATAAATTGAAAAATGGCTAGGGAATCTATTTCAAAAATTGCATATAAAACGCTACAACAAAGTAAAAGCATTGCAGGTTTCGCTCACAAGCAGATTAGTTCAAGATTAATGAACTTTATTCTTCCCGATTCAAAGCTTGAAAATTTTGATATAGATAGGGATCTTTTAATGCAAATCCAAAATTCAATGGATACCTTAAGAGAAGAAGATTGGAATGATGCAGAAAAAAATATATATCCAAAAAAATTATTGTTTGACGAACCATGGCTTAGATATCTAACTCAATATCCTAAAATTTGGCTCGATATGCCTAATACATGGGATAGACGTAGAAAACAAAACTTTGATGATCTTCCTAAATCAATTGATAAAGATAATTATCCTCAATATTACTTAAGAAATTTTCATCATCAAACAGATGGTTATTTATCAGATTTTTCCGCTAGCATTTATGACCTACAAGTAGAGATACTTTTCAATGGTAGTGCTGACTCAATGAGGAGAAGAATAATTAAGCCAATAAAAGAAGGACTTGAAATTTTTAGAGATAGAAAAAAAAGTTCAATAAAAATACTTGATGTGGCTACAGGATCGGGAAGAACATTAAAACAATTAAGAGCAGCATTTCCTAAAGAAAAAATAACAGGAATTGATTTATCTGATTCATACTTAAAAGAGGCAAGTAGATATATTTCAGATTTAGATGGAGATTTAATTCAGTTAATAAAAGGTAATGCTGAGGAATTACCTTTTGAGAATGATAGTTTTCAATGCATTTCTTGTGTTTACTTATTTCATGAATTACCTAGAACAATTAGAGGTAAAGTATTAAATGAATTTTTTAGAGTTCTTGAACCTGGAGGGATATTAGTATTAGCTGATTCAATTCAAATTAGTGATTCACCTGACTTTACATCCGTAATGGAAAACTTCTATAAATCATTTCATGAGCCTTTTTATTGCGATTACATAAAAGAGGACATAGATTCTAAAATAGAGGAGGTAGGGTTTAAAGATGTAAGATCGAATTCCTTTTTTATGACCAAAGTATGGTCTGCTGTAAAGTAAATAAAAACTTCTATGACATATTGGGATAAAGATACTATTCAGCTTGTTCAAAGTCTTAATGACAAATTAAAGATTGATCATTCTAAATGGCATAAAGATAAAGGAAATAAATATAAACGATCGGCAGAACTAATTTCGGCGGGATTATGTCATTTAATTATATCTTGTAATGAAAAAGAAACTATTGAGTATATAGAAGAAAGTATTAAATGGTTAAAAGAAATTAACGTAGATCAACCTTGCCCTAGTAAAAATCACCTTTTTAAAGCCAACTGAAGCCTATTACCTTTACTACTCCATCTAATATCATCAAAACATTCATTAATAATGTATAAGCCACGGCCATTTACACTACTTATTTTTTTTGGTAATTTGTAGTCTCTTTTTTTTATTTCTAAACCATTACCTTGATCTTGAATTTGCCAAACACACCAATTAGGAGTAATTATTCTTCTTACTCTAATATTTTTTTTAGGATCTAATTTATTTCCATGTTTTACTGCGTTAACTAGTGCTTCATGTAAACCAAGTTTTATAAGATAGCTTGATTGAGAATTTTTAATAGGTTCTAATAATTGATCTACAAATTCATTTAACTGTAATGAAGATTCGAATTCGTAGTGTGACCAGTTAATCTTTGGTCTTGTCAAAAATTTTTTTAAAATATTTTTGCCCCGAAATAAGGACATAATAATATTTTGATACTGTCTTAATTTTAACTTATTAAATACCTCTATTTAAAGAATATTTTTATGTCTCTCTGCAATAGCAGGATGCCTTAGAATGGAGTCCATAAGTCTTACTCCTCTTAGTTGATTTACTAAAGGCATATGTCCATCAGGAGCATCCAATGACCAGCAAAAAGATCCAGGATATCTAGTCCATATACCCTCTTTTTTCCAACCTATTTTAGGCCACATTAATTCATATTTTTTCCCTACTGATTTTAATATCTTTGCTTGTATTGAGAATCCAAATCTACCAGTAGAATAAATAGTCCATAATCTATCTATTGTTTCTAGATCTTTGCTTGACATATTCTTAACTTCACTATAGAAAACATATCCACGTTTTTCAGCTAATCTTCCAGCTAATTTCCGTAGATAGGAACTTGTTAATCTATCTGCCTCTTCAAATTTTTGTTCAATCAACATCAATTGCAAATCATCATAATTAATATCAATATTTGAATATGCATTAAACCAATTATTGAATTTAGAGTTTTCGAAGAATTCAGGCTTAAATTTTTTTAAAACTTGTAATATCCAACCAGCAGCCCAGTCATCTCCGTCACTATCAAAAATATCAAATAGTGAAGGGCCAAGTTTAAAAATATTTTCAACTTCAGATTCTATTTGAGTTAACGAATTTATTCTTTTTCTTTGATTGGAATCTACAAATTTTTTTATCAGATCTAATGTAGCATTACTATAGTTATCTTTTTCTTTGTTATTCATTTTAAAAAATCAATCTAAAAATAAAAACTATCCATGTATTTCAAAAGAAAAGAACTAGAGAAATTTAGAAGTTTTAAAGGACCACTTATAGATGTTAGGAGCCCGAGTGAATATTATAAAGGACACATGCCTAATTCTATTAACATTCCACTATTTGATAATGATGAGAGATCAATAATTGGTACGATTTACAAAAAAGAGGGAAGAAAAAAAGCAGTTATAGAGGGTTTAAAATTTTTTGAAGAAAAAATGGAATTACTTCTTGATAATTTATTCGAGAATATTGAGTCTTATAAAACTATTCCTAATAAAAATAATAAATTTTTTATCAGAATATATTGTTCTAGAGGAGGAATGCGTTCACAAAGCATTGCTTGGCTACTAGAAAAATATAAATTAAATATTGTTACACTTAATGGAGGATACAAAATATATAGAAGATGGGTATTAGATAGTTTCTCAAAAAAGTTGAACATAGTAGTTATTGGCGGAAAAACAGGAACGGGGAAGACAAGATTATTATCATTACTAGAGAAATATAAATATCAAACTATTGATCTTGAAGGATTTGCATGTCATAGAGGAAGTACATTTGGAGGTTTAGGAATGAAAGAACAACCTTCAAATGAACAATTTGAAAATAAAATTGCAGATAAATTAAACTCTTTTAATTGTTCTAAAAATATTTTTGTAGAAGCTGAAAGTGCAAACATAGGTAAATGCAAAATCCCCCATGAATTCTTCAAACAGATGAAAAATTCTAGGAGAATTGAAATTTTAAGGAGCGAATCTAACAGGTTAAATGAGTTGATAGATACTTATAGCGTTTTTAAGAAAGAGGAACTCCAAGAATCTGTATTAAGGATTAAAAAAAGATTAGGACCACAAAGAACAAAAATAGCTCTTGAATCAATTAAAAATGAGAAATGGGACCTAGTTTGCAGATCAGTTCTAGATTATTACGATAAGTGTTATGAATATGAAAAGGTTGGCAAAACAAATATAAAGTTATTAGATTTAACCGACAAAAAATATGATGAAGGGATCCTAGAGTTAATAATTGATGTTCTATAAAATAAATAATAACAAATGTGGAAAATATTTCCTAAGATAAAAAATTATTAACAGAATATTATGACAGCAAATAAAACTGCAAAAATTCAATTTTATGAAGGAACTGATGAACCAGTAGTGCCTGAAATAAGACTGACTAGGAGTAAGGATGGTACCACCGGCCAAGCGTTATTTTTGTTCGAAAAACCTCAGGCATTATCTTCAATCACAGATGGTGAAATCACAGGTATGCGAATGATTGACTCTGAAGGTGAAATACTAACTAGGGAAGTAAAAGTAAAGTTTGTTGATGGAGAACCCATATTCTTAGAAGCAGTTTATATTTGGAAGAAAACTTCAGACTTTGATAGATTTATGAGATTTGCAAATAGTTATGCCAAATCAAATGGATTAGGATATTCTGAGAAGTAGTAGAGTATTTTGAAAATTGAATAGTTCATCATATTTCAAAATAGTGGTAATTTTAATCACTTCATTAATAATATGGACTTTAAGAGATTTTCTTCTATTAATAATTTGTTCTTTAGTTATTTCAAATATTGTATGTAATTTATGTAATCAAATGCAAAAGGGATTGAAAATTCCCCGATCGCTGTCTTTGTTTCTTGTATTAACAGTTATATCAGTAATAGTATTTACTATTTTAATTCTTGTATTACCTCCTTTTGTAAAAGAATTCAATGAAATACTAGTTGATATTCCAAATGGTCTATCAAAAATAAATATTTTAATTAATACAAATCTGAATAAATTAAATGATATTTTTTATGGTGAAAAATCAGAAAATGTTATAGACATATTCAATTTTAATAATAATTTAGTTACTATCCCAGATACAACAACTATTACAAAAGCTATTCAAGAAAGTTTTAAGAATCTAATTAATTTAGCTGGGAATCTGGGTTCAGGTCTTTTGAAATTAATATTTGTACTAGTAGTCAGTTTGATGATTTCTATTGAACCAAAACAATATAAAGAAAATATACTTCTTTTAATTCCAAAAAATTATCGCAATAAATTTAGAAATATTCTTGATAAATGCAACATTGCATTAGCAAATTGGACCTTTTCTATGGTGATAAGCTCATTATCAGTAGGACTATTATCATTAATCGTTTTATCAATATTGGATGTCAAATATGTTGTATCAAATGCTTTAATAGCAATGGTTCTTAATATAATTCCAAATATAGGTCCAGTTATTAGTGGAATATTTCCAATCTCAATTGCACTACTAGATAATTTTTGGAAGCCACTGGCCGTATTGGGAGCATATGTAGTAATTCAAAATATTGAAAGCTATATAATAATGCCATCTATAATGAAGAAAAAAGCAAACTTACTTCCTGGTTTAACATTAATATCACAATTTGGATTCACCTTTATTTTTGGGCCATTAGGATTAATTCTATCTCTTCCATTAGCTGTAGTAATACAGGTTTTAATAAAAGAATCAATAAAAGATATTTAAAAATTACTTAATTAATTTTTTATATAAATATGGGTAGGAAAAAAGTAAAAAGAAGGCTAGGGGATGATTACCAATGGCAAAATATAATGAACTAAAAGTAAAATGATCAAATAATATTCTTAATTCAGTAGATAGATCAATTAAAACCAATGAAAATAAAAGTATTAAGTAGTAATTTAATTTCATAAAATTAGATGCCTAATCTCAGTCCTTAAGCAACAAAGATGGAGCCAATAAAATACTTGAATAACTTCCAACTATAATTCCTAATGATAAAGCCAAAGAAAACCAAAATAGCGAGTAAGATCCAAACAAAATTATGCTTAATAAAGGGATTAAAGTTGTAATACTGGTAAAAGTTGTTCTCCTAAATGATTCGTTTACTGATAATTGAATAGTTTCGTTATAACCTTCTTTTTTTGATTTTAAATTTTCACGAATTCTATCAAAAATAACAACAGTATCATTTACAGAATAACCAGCAATAGTAAGCAAGGACACAGCAAATAAACTATTTACCTCGACAGATAATATAATCCCCAACCAAGAGAATATACCGAAAACAATTAATAAATCATGGAATAAAGCTAATAATGCAAATAATGCATATTTTTTATCAAATCTAATAGTTATATATAAAGATATTGCAAATAAAGAAACTAACAATGAAGTAACACAATTAGTAAGTAATCTTTTCCCAAGCTTTGGACCAATTAATCTTGAATCCTTACTCTCATAATTTAGAGGTCCAATAATATCATCAAGATTACTAATAAGATTATTTGATTCTTCGATACTCAAATAAGGTGTTCTTATTGAGATCAATTTATTATTATTTTGAGATTGTAATTTAATATTGTTTAAAACGTTTTTATTTTTAGAGATTTCTCTTAGATTTTCTAAAACAGAATCAGGAGAAAAATCAGAACATTCCTCCTTACAAATTCTCTCTATTCTTAGTTCATTTCCGCCAACAAAATCCATCCCTAAATTTATAGGTTTTTTATAAGAAGTATTGAAAGTAGAATATATAATTCCTAAAAGACTCAACAAAATAAGAACAGTTGAGAAACTAATTATCTTTCTTTTATTTTTTATTAGTTCAAGATTGTATTTCATGTAAAATTTAAAATAAAAAAATTTAATTTAAAAAATTATTCCTTGGCAGATAGAGATTTTTCTGTCTCAAAGATTGATATGTTGTAAAAAATCGCAAAATAGTTTTAGAGAAATTTAATGAGGTAAACAAGCTTATTAAGACCCCAATACCTAATGTTGCCGCAAAACCCTTAACAAAATTTGTTCCTAATAAAAACAATACAAAACAACTAAGAAGAGTTGTAATATGACCATCAACTATGGATGAATTAGCTCTCTGAAAACCGCTATCAATAGATCTTGTAAGAGTATTACCATCATATAATTCTTCTCTAATTCTCTCAAATATTAGAATATTTGCATCAACAGCCATACCAATGCTAAGTATAAGACCAGATATTCCAGGTAAAGTCAAAGTTACAGGAATTAGAGAATATATGGCTAAGTTAAAGAAACCATAAAGTACTAGAGAAAGAACTGAAACAAAACCTAGAATTCTATAATTAAAAATCATAAAAATACCAACAAAAATTAACCCACTAATTGCTGCATAAAGACTTTTAAATATATTTTTGGATCCCAACAGAGCCCCTATTGTGTTAGTTTCTACTATTTCAATTGGCAATGGCAATGAACCTCCTTTAAGTTGAACTTCTAATTCTCTAGCATTTTCAGCACTAAAATTACCGCTTATTGTTGCGGATCCACCTGTAATCCCAGTACTAGCAAACTGATTACCAACACTGGCTTCACTTATTGACTCACCATCCAGAATGATAGCTAATAGTTGATTAGTGCCAGCAATTGACTTTGTAATTTCTGCAAATTTTTCACCTCCTGAATTACTAAAAGTTAATAAAACTTCCCAATTACTATTTGTTTGTTCTTGTCTCCTTCCTGCGTTAATAAGATCCTTACCTGATAAATCTGTTTTAATAAATAAATTTTTAATTTCTTTATTAACATATTTTTTTATTTCAATTAACTTCCCATATAAATCATTACTTGTAGGAGAGTAATTCAATTCTTGTTCTATATCATTAAGATTATCTTGAATAACTTTTAAGAAATTATCATCATTTTGACTTTTTTCTGCAATGGAATATTGTTCAATTAATTCTTTAATACTCAATCTCTGTAGTTGCAGGGTTTTTAATTCTGTAGATGTTCCTTCTTTTTGGGTTCTAAATTCTAATAATGCAGTCTTACCTAATACCCTTGAAGCTACTAATGGATTTTGTTCACCTGGCAATTCTAAAATCAATTGATCTCCACCGAGGGTTTGCAAATTAGACTCAGAAACTCCTAAATTGTTAACGCGCTTATCTATAACCGAATTAACTGCTTCAAGTTCATCCCTTGTTACCTTACCTTCCTCTTTAATAATTTGTAGTGTAAGCTGAGAACCTCCTTGTAAATCTAATCCCAGCTGTAAGGGATAATTTTTTAATAGATATACAGATAAAGTAAGTAGAAATATAATAAAAAAAAGCCAACCTTGCCTTCTTTTCATTGCCTATATACTCCCACTAATTAAATCATCTACTTTTTCAACTATTTGATGTGGTTGGATTATTGTCAAATTCTCAAGATTTCCATTATACGGAGTTGGAATATCCTGACTAGATAATCTAATAGGTCGGGTATCAAGATCATCGAAACACTCTTCTGTTATTAAGGCAATTAATTCTGCGCCAATACCTCCAGTCTTCATACATTCTTCAACAATTATTACTTTATTTGTTTTTCTAATTGATTTTGAGATGGTTTCCATATCAAATGGTTTTAAACTTATTAAATCTATTAATTCAACATCTATTCCTTTTTTTTCTAATTCTTCAACAGCTTTAAGGCAGTGATGTCTCATTCTTGAATAAGTCAATAAAGTAATATCTTTACCTTCTTTTACAACGTCAGCCTGATCTAAAGCGCAAGTGTAATCACCCTCAGGTAATTCTTCAGACAAATTGTATAGAAGAACATGTTCGAAAAATAAAACAGGATTATCATCTCTTATAGCTGCTTTCATTAAACCTTTAGCATTTGTAGGAGTACTGCATGCAACAATCTTTATCCCGGGAACTGCATGAAAATATGCTTCAAGTCTTTGACTGTGTTCGGCACCGAGTTGACGACCAACTCCTCCAGGTCCACGAACTACTGCTGGTATCTTATAATTTCCACCACTTGTATATCTAAGCATACCCATATTATTTGATATCTGATTAAAAGCTAAAAGCAAAAAACCCATATTCATTCCTTCTACTATTGGTCTTAACCCAGTCATTGCTGCGCCCACAGCCATTCCCGTAAAACTATTCTCTGCAATTGGAGTATCTAAGACTCTTAACTCTCCATATTTTTCATATAAATCCTTAGTTACCTTATAAGATCCTCCATATTGACCAACATCTTCCCCCATAACGCAAACATTTACATCATTTGCCATTTCTTCATCAATAGCCTCTTTCAAAGCATTGAATAATAATGTTCCAGCCACCATTAATTACCTAATTAATCACATATATAATCCTACCACTTTGAATAATTCAACCTCCTTCAGCGAAGGTTATGAGTAGCAATATTGATAAAATCATTCCAGGCGAAAGCAAAAGTATTAAAAGCCCTAGGTCATGTAAAGACATTCAAAGAAGGTATTTCTATTATAATATTGGCAATTCAACTTTTCTTCAGAAAAAAACTGCGAATAAATACAATAAAAAGTCCAATACCAATAAAGCCAAAAGAGAAAGTTAGCAAAAAAGATAATCCAATTATTAAGGTATTAATACTAGAAGAAATATTTTGAACTATTTCAGAAGAATTAGATGGTTTATGTACTGAAAAATAAATTGCAATTTTATTACTTAAAAAATAAAAAAATATAAATAATAGAAAACTTGTTAATGATCCTACAATAAAATTTAATGGTCCTTTTTCGGGAATGTTTTTTTCAATATTCTCATTACTATTATTAGCCACAATAAAATTTTAATAAAAAAATTTATATGAATGTTATTCCCTTTTCAAGGAAAGTGCAAACCCATGAATCGAAACCTTTATTTCTAAACATTTTATAATTTGCAGTTAATTCTTTTTTAGCAGTCTCTATATTTTTAAAGAGTGCAAAGCATGTAGGGCCTGATCCACTCATTGAAAATGTGAGACAATTTTCTAATTCAGAAAGTAAATATAATGCCTGCTTTACAGAATCATTTTCATTTTCAACAACTAACTGCAAATCATTTTTAATAGATAAATGTTGATTATCAAAATTTAAGTTTTTTAAACCATTATCTCTTAAATTTTTTCTTATTTTCTCAATCATTTCTCTATCAGTAAGATATTGATCACAAAATCTATTACTATATTTTTTATAAGTTTCAGCAGTTGATACTGATACATTCGGATTTTTTAAAAGAATTGCTCCATATTCAAGGGTTGAATCTAATTTCTCCAAAATTTCGCCTCTTCCAAAACATAATTGAATACCACCATTTATAAAAAAGGGAATATCAGATCCTAAAGTTGATGCTAATGAACATAAAGCTTTTTGATCTAATTTTAAATCCCATAAATTATTAAGACCAATTAATGTTGCTGCTGCATTACTGGATCCACCAGCTAATCCTGCACCAATTGGGATATTTTTTTTTAAAAATATATTCGCACCGCAATCTATATTTGATTTTTTCCTTAATAGGTTTGCCGATTTAACAATTAAATTATCATCAGATAGGCTTAAATCATTACAATCAGACTCAAGTTTAATTAAACCTTCATTATTAATTTCAAATTCTAAATAATCAGCAAGATCGATATTTTGCATAATCATTGCTAACTCATGAAATCCATCCTCTCTTTTACCAATGACTTCAAGGTGCAAATTTATTTTGGCAGGAGATTTTATATTAATTTTCTTTTTAGCTAAATCTTGCATATACTTAAATTTTTATTTTTTAATTTTAATACAATTTTCTGCAAGCTTAATCCATTGTTCAATTGAAATATCTTGTGGTCTTAAATTAAAACAAACTTTTAAAGATTCAGATAATTCATTTATCTCTTCATTTGAAAGTATTGAATTAAGAGTATTTCTAAGCATTTTTCTTCTTGAATTAAATGAAATTCGAAGAAGTTTATCTATATATTTTTCTAGACTAATATCTAATCTTAAATCATTTTTAATTGGTTCGAAAACTACTAAAGAAGAAAAAACTTTTGGAGGCGGACTAAATGATGAAGGCGGCACATCACATATTCTTTTTATTTTTGATAAAAGTTGCATTCTTATACTAAGCGCACCAGCATTGGGACTACCTTCTTTTGACAAAATCCTATCTACAACGTCTTTCTGCATTAAAAATATTATTTTTTCGTAATTATACTTTCTTATAATTCCCAATCGACCTATGAAAATATCCAATATTGGGCCAGTTATATTGTAAGGAATATTTGCAATCACTTTTGTAATCTTCTTATTAATCGAATCTAAATTTACAGAAAGAATATCTCCCTGCTGCAGTGAAAACTTATCATTATTATTGAATTTATCATTTAATAAATTTATTAAATCTTTATCTAATTCAATCGCATGTAATTTTTTAATTTCTGAATCTAACAACTTAGATGTTAAAGCTCCTTTGCCAGGACCAATTTCTAAAATAAAGTCATTTTCATTGAGAACAGCAATTTCTTTAATTTTTTCTAATATTTTTTTATTTACCAACCAGTGTTGTCCAAATCTTTTTTTTTGTTGATAGTTTTTAGAATTCATCTAAAAGATAAATAATATGTTTAAATTAAATATAAATTTATTTAATCCTTTATATCATGAGCTTATCAAAAAATAATTTAGATAAACTCAATAAATTTAAAAAAAAGAAAAATTTAAATAACGAAAGTAAAAATATAAATAATTACACAAATATAACTAATAATGATAATTTAATCACCAATCCACTTAATTCAGAAGATCCCAATAAAATTTTTTATTCGTTAATTGATAATTCAGAATCTTTAGAAGAGACTTCTAACGTTAATAATTCACTAAGAAAAAGTGAGATTAATCAAATTAATATGAATTCTAAAAAAGATAATTTTTCCAAGAAATTAACAACCGAAGAGGAACTATATGACGAATTTAATTATCTTCTTGATGAATAATTAGTTTTGA
Source organism: uncultured Prochlorococcus sp. (assembly GCA_902578845.1). The sequence continues at coordinate 7,478 of CACHEM010000004.1, read as the reverse complement.
TATTTACTTATGATTCAGAGTAATAGATTAGCAATTTATGCTATCGGCAAAATAAAGAAACTTTGGATTAGAGATGGAATTAATCAATACAAAAAAAGAATGCCTGAACTTGTCATTAGTGAGTTAAAGAGTTTTAATTTAAATAATCTTAGATCCAATAATAATATTATTATCTGCCTAAGTGAAGAAGGAAAACAGTTTAATTCAGTTGAACTATGTTCCTTACTCTTGAATTTTAAAAATAAAAAAATTAATTTCTTAATCGGGGATACTGATGGAGTTAGTTCAGATATAAAAAAAAATTCAGATCTTATACTAAGTTTGTCTCCTTTAACTTTTCCTCATGAATTAGCTAGATTAATCCTTATCGAGCAAATCTATAGAGCTATTTCCATATCAAACAACTCCCCTTACCATCGTTCTTAAAAAGATTAGATTCAATCTAAAATTAATCTATAAAAGTTTAATAAATAACTATTTTTTGTTTTTTACTGTATAGTACATATATACTATTAATTTAATCTTGGATTCTTTTGATTCAACTACTAAAACATTTAAAATCCCCTTATTAACTGATTCAGTATCAGCAGGGTTTCCTTCTCCTGCAGATGACTATACAGAAGAAAATATTGATTTAAACGAACATTTAATATCTAATCCTTTTAGTACTTTTTTTCTTAGAGTTAAAGGTGACTCAATGATAAATGCAGGAATTAAAGATAAAGATTTAATAATAGTAGATAAGAGCTTAACAGCCAGGCCAGGGAATATCATTATTGCAATGATAGACGGAGAATTTACAATAAAAAGATTATCTATAAAAAATAATGAATTATATTTAAAATCAGAAAATCATAATTATCCTGATTTTAGATTTAAAAACCATATTGATGTACAGATATGGGGAGTTGTTATTTATTCAATACATAGCTATTTATGAGAATTTCAAATATTAATGCAATAGCTCTTATAGATGCTAATAATTTTTACGCGTCATGTGAACAAAATATTAATCCTCATTTGAGAAATAAACCAGTAGTAATTTTATCTAATAATGACGGATGTATCATTGCAAGAAGCCCTGAAGCGCGAGCTTTAAAAATCAAAATGGGAACTCCGTATTTTAAGGTCAAAGAAAGACTAAATAAATTAGATGTAGCAGTCTTAAGCTCAAACTACTCGCTTTATGGGGATATGAGCAGAAGACTAATGAATTTACTGAAAAACTACTGTGAAGAAATAGAAATTTATTCCATTGACGAAGCATTCGTCTCGATTTCTAGACCTAATGATGAAAATCTATATCCTTGGGCAAGAAGCATAAGATCATTAATATATCAGAATCTAGGGATTACCATAACAGTAGGAATAGGAGAAAATAAAGTAAGAGCAAAAATTGCTAATAAACTAGCTAAAAATATTGATTATTCAGCTGGAATATTTGATTTAGCTAGAACCGAAAATGAGAATAATTATTTGAAAAGAATTAGTATAGATAAGATATGGGGAGTCGGGAAACAAACCTCTAATTGGTTACAGAGTAAAGGTATTAAAAATGCGAGAGAACTGAGAGACATGGAAGAAAATGAAATCATTAAGAAATTAGGCATCGTAGGGAAAAGACTGCAATTAGAACTGAAAGGCCATAGATGCCTGCCCATAGAAAAAAACAAGAAATCAAAAAAAGAAATTCAGGTGAGCAGGAGTTTCGGCACGCCTATCACAAAATTAGAAGACTTAACTCAAGCACTGGCAACTCACGCAATAAAAGCCTCTGAAAAAATGAGAAGTCAGAATTTACAATCATCTAATATTAGAGTATTTGCTAGAACCAGTAAATATTCAAGTCAAAATTATCAAAGAAGTGCTCATAGAAAACTTACAAATGCAACAGATGACACAAACAATATTTTAAAAATAGTAGTTGAATTATCTAAAGAAATTTATAATCCCGAATATAAATTCTCAAAAGCTGGTGTTTTAATGCAGGATTTAACAAATAGCGAATATTTACAACAATCAGTTATCAATTACAAATCTCAGAAAGTCTTAAAAAAATCAACAAATCTTATGAAAACGATTGATTTATTAAATAAAAGATTTAATAACAATGCAATTACATGGGCCATTACAAAAAATCCACAAAGTTGGAAGATGAATAAGAATTTCTTAAGTCGCTCATCTACAACTGATATAGAACAAATCCCAACTATAGTGAAGTAAACAAAATAGAATGGAATTTATATTATTTTTGAGCAAATTAGATAAAGAGATTCTTAACTTATTAATGAAAGCAAACTATGTAATTGAAGAAAATAAAATTGAATGTCTATTAAACAAAGAAATAAAAGGGCTACATAATTTTAAAGAAAATAAAATAATAATATGTACTGAAAATGCAAAAAGGAAAACAAATTATAGAAATAAGAATCAAGAACCAAATAAAGATAACTTCAAAACAGAAAGGGCGATAAGAAAAGCATTAAGACACGAAGCAACTCATGCGATACAAAAATGTAATGACAATAAAACAATAGGGGATATAAAAAAATTAGAAAGCAAATTGCATCAAAGTAAAAGAAAAGCATTAGAGTTCTCTAGTTCAAATTTTTCTGGGACTTATGCGAAAGAAGTAGAAGCTTATGTTCTTGAAGATAAACCCAAAAAAGTTAAAAACTTGATTAAAAAATACTGCCTATAAATTAAAATTTTTTATATTAACTAGCTAGGAAATTGCCACAACGTTGTTTGTCTAAGAAATTTATATGTTGTCTTTCTAGGTAATATAATTCCTGAAATTTAATGGCATCTGAATTTAAATCCTTAAAAAGATCATCTATCTCTTTATTTGTATTTGAAGAACCTGAAGAAGGATTATCAATTAAAATAGATATACAATTTTCTAAAGTTTTTAATCTTTGAGATCCCCAAGATTCTATTAAGTGTCTACATCTTTTTAGAGAATTATATTTCTCAAGAAGTGATAATGTTCCTAGTAAATTGTCCTTAGGATTACTCAGCAATGTTAAAAACAACTCATTTGGATTAATAAAAATATTAATTTTATTTGATGATTCATGATTATTGAGAGCTAAGTAGTCAGGCAGAAGTGAAATTAAGTTAATAGAAGAAAAATCTTTTTGAAGATTTTGACTATTTGATTGTTTTAAATCATTTAAGTAATTTAAACCTAAATTATTTTGTTCAATTTTTGAAATAGCTTCCCATAAAGTTTGAATATAACTAGTATTAAAAACATTAATTTCTCTTTTAAGAAATTCATCACGAATAAATAGCCTAAGATCTGGACAATGTAAATAATAAAAAATTATTTCCGATTCATTTTTCTCCCGTCGGGAAATTTCATTTGGTTGTTCAAATTTTTTTGATCTACCATGCCAACGAAATCCCTTTACTTGATTTCTTAAATCTTGTTCAAACTGTATTGCTAACCTAGCTTGTCCCTTACTTAATTGTTCGGAAACTTTTTGTAAATAATGAGTTCTGGTTGATGATTGAGGTAATTTACTCAACAATTTTACCAATGAAGAAATAACACTTTGGAAAATTTCAGACTTAGTTAAATCTTGATCTTTAAAGATCTGATCAATCTCCCAATCGATCCAAAAGGATGAATTATCAATTAAATTAAAATAATCTTCAGGTTTATGACTATTCAAATATTCGTCAGGATCTTTAAAATGACTTAGTTGAAGTATCTTAAGATTAATTTGATCATGAAGAGATAAGCTTTCTACTTCTTTTATTACTCTTTTTGTAGCTAAAATTCCTGCATTATCTGAATCAAAATTCAAAATTATATTTTTATTATCTGTACATCTACATAGTTGAGAAATTTGATACTTATTTAATGCGGTACCGAGAGAAGCCACAGAATTAGTTATACCCTTTGAATGAAGAGAAATAACATCAAAGTAGCCTTCAACAATAATAGCTTTATCTCTTTTTCTAATATCACTAGAAGCTTTTTCGAAGGCAAACAACATTTTTCCCTTTTCAAATATCTCTGATTCAGGAGAATTAAGATATTTGGGTTCCTGACCATCAAGAGATCTTCCTCCAAAGGCAACTACTCTTCCCTGCATATCATGTATTGGAACAATTAATCTATTTCTAAAACGATCATAAATCTTGTCAGAATTATCTTTAGAAATTGCAAGGCCTGAAGCTAATATTAAATTAATGGGGAATTTTTCTACCTTGGAAAGATAATTAAATAAATCATTCCATGAATTTGGAGCAAAACCTAATTCAAAGTTATCAATAATCTTGTTACTTAAGTTTCTCTTAGATGTTAAATATTTCATAGCTTCAAAACCAAGAGAATTATTTAATTGAGACTTAAACCAATTTTTAGTGACTCTTAATATTTTATAAAGCTCTTCCTTTCTAGATAGTTGTTTTTTATAAGCTTCCGCTTGGGGACCCTCAAGATTTTCAACATTAATATTATTTTTTTTAGCGAGTGAAAGTACAACATCTGAAAAATTTGCACGAGTAAATTCCATTAAAAATTTAATAGAGTTTCCACCTGCACCACAAGAAAAACAGTAGTAGAATTGTTTAGTTGGTGATACTGTCATAGATGGCTTAGTATCATCATGAAAAGGACAAATCCCAACAAATTCCTTGCCTTTCTTCTTAAGAACAATATGTTCAGATATAACGTCAACGATATCTGCTTTTTCCTTAACCTCTTGAATAGTTCTTGGGTGAATAGAATGAACCATTGAGATTTTTATCAATAACAAATAATGATTTATTTGTTATAGGTCAAAATCAAATAAGAATCTACTTAATTTCACAAAAAAACTATTTTTTTAAATGATAAATATCGCTGAATTAGAAAAAAAATTTAATTCACTGAATAAATTTAATTTGGTATTTGCTTCATTCTTCTTTAGTTTGATGACTTTATGCGTAAAAAATATTGATAAAAGGATACCTATTCATGAATTAGTTTTATTCAGATCATTGTTAAGTTTAATTATTACATTATTCATAATTAATCTAAAAAATATAAATCCTTGGGGCAACAATAGGCCATTACTTATCTTAAGAGGTGTTTTAGGAACCTTAGCTTTAGTTTGCATTTTTTATGCGATAAGAAATATGCCTCTTAGTATATCTACTGTCATACAGTACACATACCCTATCTTTATATCAATATTCGCTGGCATATTTATAAACGAAAAAATAACTCGGAATATAGTTTTTGCTTTAATTATTGGCTGGATTGGAATATTGCTAATATTAAATCCAAGTCAATTATCAAATATAAACGTTGAAATTGAAAAAGTTTCGATTTCGATCGCCTTTCTTGGGGCAATCTGCACTGCATTGGCTTACGTTACTGTTAAGAAACTTTCATTTACTGAAGATGTTTATGTAATTATTGAATATTTTCCACTTGTTTCTTTTATAGCTTTATTGCCAATTGTATTAATGAAATGGGTTACCCCAACTTGGAATGAATTAGTTTGGATAATTGGCATTGGCTTATTTACTCAATTAGGTCAGACTTTCTTAACTGTAGGATTAAAAAATTTACCTGCTTCTGAAGCTTCAACAATTAACTATTTGCAAGTTTTATTCGGGTCAATTTGGGGGATTTTGTTTTTTAGTGAAATAATAAATATAAATTTTTTATTAGGAGCTTCACTAGTATTATTAGGAACTATTATATCTACTACCAAAATAATCAAAAAGACATAGAATGAAGTTATAAAAATAAAAAAAAAAGTGAAATTTTTCTATTTAGCTTTATTATTTTGTTTTTCTCCTATTGTTAAAGTTAATGCATCGACCCCAAAGTCAGTAACTTGCACAAGAACTGAATATAGAGAGGAATACATTCCTGGAACCAAAACAAATCCAGGTTACGTGAAAAGTTATGAGGTGGACGTTGTAATACCTTGTGGCGGTCTAAGTACAACTGAAAAAATAGATGATAATGATTGTAGTGAAGGTTCTGTTATAGGAGGACTTCTTGGTGCTGGAATAGCACTATCTTCCTCTAGAGGAAAAGATAGATTTTGGGCAGTACCTGCTGGCGGAACGGCAGGAGCACTAATTGGTTGTCAGGTGGATGGTGGTTAATTGATTAGTTGGATAAAGGGAGAATTGGTTGAGTCATGGCAAACTAATCAAAAATTTTTTGTTTTAATAAATTGTCAAGGATTAGGATACGAAATACAAATAGTAGAATCCTTTTTTCTCAAATTAAAAACAAATCAGATATCTAATAAAAAAATTACTCTTTGGTTAAAACATATTAAAAAAGAAGATTCAGATTTATTATTTGGCTTTACATCAAAGGAACAAAAGAATTTCTTTATTGAAATTTTAAGTATCCGAGGTGTTGGATCTCAAATCGGTATGGGGATATTAAATAAATTCTCTATTGGTGAAGTTATCAATGCAATAAAGACACAAAACAAAAAATTAATTTGTTCCGTACCTGGTATAGGCCAAAAAATGAGTGATCGGTTAATTTTAGAACTAAAAAATAAATTTAAAAGTGAAATACAATTTGAAGAAGAAAAAGCAAAAGATGAATTTGATATTAAGGATCCAGAAATTAATAAAATGATCGAAGATCTTCAGTTAACTCTTCAATCATTAAATTACAAAAATAAAGAAATTAAGACTATTTTGCCAATTATTATTAATCAACTAGATTTCCCTGCAAAAAAAGAAAATAATTTATCATTTGAAAATTTATTGAAATTAGCTATGAATTATCTAGATAAGGAGAGTAGTAATATAGCTAGTTGACGTAGTATCATAGATTTAAAGAAATAAAATTTATGTCATTAGATACAGCTGAAAAACAGAAGCTAATTGAAACTCATCAAGTACATCCAACTGATACAGGTTCAGTTGAAATTCAGGTTGCAATGCTATCTAAAAGAATATCGAAATTAAGCGACCATCTCCAGGGAAACATTCATGATTTTGCATCAAGGCAAGGATTATTAAAAATGATTGGTAAAAGGAAAAGATTATTATCTTACATAAAAGAGAAAAACGTTCAGAAATATCAAGATCTAGTAAAGAAAATTGGAATCAGAGGATGATTTCAATTAATGAAAAAAAAGCAATCTAAAAAAAAGACACAATATAAAAAGAAAAAAAATAATTCTGAGAAAACTGCGTTTGCTAATCTAGAAAAAGCATCAAGTACTGCAACTACCCCAAAAAGTTCATCAACTGGGATTCCAAAATATGTTGCTGATAGAATGGCAAGAAGAATATTTTTTACGGCAGGAATTCCCACAATATTAGGGATGTCTGTTTTCGTAGTTAGCTACATTATAGTAACGAGAAATATTGCTGAAATACCTCCTTCCTCAACAATTGCAATTTCAGCATTGTTTTTCTTGTTAGGTCTAGCAGGATTAAGTTTTGGAATATTATCAGCTAGTTGGGATAAGGAGCCTGGATCTTTTTTTGGA
>CACHEM010000003.1 GCA_902578845.1 uncultured Prochlorococcus sp. | reverse complement strand
TCATAGCTATAGTATGTTCAGCAGCAGCTATTGTGTTGCCCCCTGGAGAATTAACAACAAGAACTCCTTTTTGAGTAGCAGCCTTAACATCAACATTATCAACTCCAACTCCTGCTCTTCCAATAATTCTCAATTTACTTGAAGAGTTAATAATTTCTTCGGTCACTTGAGTACCAGAGCGAATCATTAAAGCATCATAATCTTTAATAATGGAAGCTAGCTCAGAGTCTGAGATTCCTATCTTCTGATCAACCTGAGCAACTTGTGAAAGAATATCGATTCCTGTTTGATCAATTGGATCTGTAATGAGAACTTTTGTCATTTAAGATTGGTTCTTTAATCTTTTACTTTAACTTAATCTATAGTGTATGTATCTTATTTTATTAATTTGAATAACACACAAACATTTGAGGATTGAAATTTGACTAAAAGTATTGTGATATTTGAAGACATTGATAAATGTATCCAACTATTTGAAGTTTTCAACGAAAAATCAGTAATGCTCTCTGAAGCTATTTTGATCCCACCAAAAAGTGAGAAAATATCATCAGATGAAACAGAATTGCTAAATGCGAAAGCAAATACCTTATTCAAATCTCAAAAATTTGAGGATATAAGAATTTTAAATCCAAAACTTGATAGAAAGATTAGACAAAAAGAAATGAGTAGATGGCTAATGCCATTTGGTTTTATAGCTGGAATAGCTTTTTCTAATATGACAAATTTATCTACTTTCAGTTTTCTTGGTTTGAATAATATCGGTGAATCTCTCATTGGAGGACTTTTAGGAATGGGTTCAGGCTATTTAGGTAGTGTTGTTTCTTCTGCGAGTATCAACATTAATAGAAATAAAGAGTTGAGACCAATTATTAATTTTAATAAAGAGGGTAAATGGCTTATTCTGCTTGAAAATCAAATTGGAACTGAATTACCTTGGGCTTTGATAAAACAATCAGAAGCAAAAGATATAATTTTTTTAGAAGGCTAAATGATTGACTTAAAAGAAATCTTAATAAATTCAAACTACAAAAAAGAAACTGAGGAATTAATAAATATTGCTAACTTAGCTTACAAACACTGGGAAACTTATTGGACTGGGTTTAATTCAACTTATGTTTGCGAGGAGATTTTAAAAGATTTTGAAAATTTAAATGATTTCAAATTTTTTATTTATGGAGGATTCTCCTCTTCTCAAAGATCTCGGATAGCTTGCTTTAGAGGAGATAGCATTCTTGAAGAGGATTCGCTAAAAAGTAATTTTCCAGCTCAAGGAATAAAAATTAATGGCAATTTTTTATTTGATAATGCTACACAAGATGACTTTAGAACCCTCTTAATTGAAAATGGGGTAAATCAAAGCAAAGTCGGAGATATATGGACTATTGGCGATAGGGGAGCACAAGGGATAATTGATAATTTAGATATTGAGCATCTAGTTGAAAAGATTTTTTATTTAAGAGACGTAAAAGTAAAAATTAATTTAGCAGGTATAGATGAATTACAAATACCTTCGGGAAGAACAAAAAAACTTGTCAATACAGTAGAAGCTTCAACAAGATTAGATGCTATAGCTTCAGCTGGCTTTAGGTTATCACGAACCAAAATCATTGAAAGGATAGAAAATGGAATGCTCAGATTAAATGGAAGCAAAGTTAATAAACCAACTATTAATCTAAAAATTGGCGACAAACTAGAACTTGAAAATAAAGGATTTATTGAAATTCTAAATTTAGAAATAACCAAAAGAGAACGATGGAAAGTTAAATTACTTAGGAAATGAAACGCAACCTGCTATTTTCTTATAAGGGGAATAAAAAATTTCTTCAATTTGGGCGATTAGCTCAGTGGTAGAGCACTACCTCGACACGGTAGTGGCCACTGGTTCGAATCCAGTATCGCCCATTAAAACTTTTGACGACTTAGGTTAGATCCACAGAAAATAATTTCATTTTTTAGATTATTTAAAAAGATGAAACTTAATCAAATAATTAATCTTCACAAGGGACTCACTGCATTTGTAGTAATAGGCCTTATGACTTTTTTTGATAATTTTACAATCGCTCCCTACGTTTATTTAGCTCTGCACGGTACTTATGGATTACTTTGGCTTTTAAAAGAAAAGATATTCCCAGATCCTTATTTTAAAGAAAAAATCAATTTTTTAACTTCAGTTGCTGGTTTTATTTTCCTTGGAAGTTACTGGGTAGCTCCCTACATTCTTATCTCATCTCAGAAATCTGTTCCAAATATTGTAATAGCTGCTTCTGTATCTATAAATATAATTGGTGTGTTTTTACACTTTGCTAGTGATGCCCAAAAATATTTTTCTCTTAAATTAAAAAAAGATCTAATTAAAGAAGGATTTTTCGAAAATATAAGGAATACAAATTATCTAGGAGAAATACTAATTTATCTATCATTCGCCATCCTCTCAATGAGTTTCGTTCCATTAGCAATTCTTGCAATATTTTTCTCTATAGTTTTTCTCCCAAGAATGATAAAAAAAGATAAATCACTCTCAAAATATGATTCATTCGAAGAATACAAAAAGAAAAGTGGTCTTATTTTGCCTAAATTAAATGCTTGATAACAACTTACCAAGTTGGAGACAAGATTTAAAATCTTCTAGAAAAAAAGAGGGGAAATCACACTCTAATAGATGGATACAGCTTGCAACAGTTAGCGAAGAAAATAAGCCAAGATTAAGAACAGTTGTCTTCAGAGGATGGCATAAAGATAGTTCAATGATAATTTTTACTGATAGAAGAAGTGAAAAAATTGGGCATTTAAAATCCAACCCTAATGCAGAAATATTATGGTTTTTTTTGAAATCCAAATCACAATATAGATTTAAAGGAAAAATACATGAATTAATTGATAACAAAAATTATTGGGATTCATTATCAGAAAAATCAAAATCTTCCTGGTTTTGGGGATCTCCTGGAGAAAAAATAAACCCGAAAGTCCAATCTACTCATGAAATATTATCCAATTTACCCAAGTCAGAAAACTTTGTGGTTCTAAATTTTGAAATCGATTCAGTAGATCTTCTTAAATTAGAACAACCAGTTCATAAAAGATATCTTTGGGAAAAGGTTAAGAAATGGGAAAAAGTTGAAATTAATCCTTAAATATTTCTAAATTGTATATTTAGGTTGAAAAACATATAGTGATCAGTCAATTTAAAAAAGAGGTATTATTTATATGAATTTCTCAGAAATTCCAGAAAACCCTTTTATTTTTTTATCTTGGGTTACTGCTATAGGGCTGCTTATAAGTCTTTCTGAAGCAACGATTAAGATAAAACTTGAGAAGAGAAACAATAATCGAAAAAGGTTAGAACTAATAAATAGTCTCTATCCTAAAAAGTTAGCTTGAAGTATCTGAAAGTATATTTGCTTGCAAAAATTGAAATAGACCACCTTTGCTTGTTTCTTCTTTAACTTCGATTTGCTTGGAAGGTTTTACTTTTGTTGAAGGTATAATTTCCTCTTCATCTTCTGATTTCAAAATTCTGATAATTACTTCATCTAATGAGAAATTACCTGGACCTGTTAATGCAATTGAGGTTGCTGAAGCGAAATACAAAAGTAAAAGCTCCAGTAAGAAAATATTAAAACCTGAAGTAACCAGTGCATGATATATGGCCACAGAAATTGTTCCAACAATTGCCAAAGCTCCAAATCTTGTAGCTAAGCCGATAATTAGTAACCAACTACCACCTATTTCTGAGAATGCCGCTATGTATGATAAAAATATTGGAAATGGAAGATGTAATGGTCTGACAAAGGCATCAGCGAAATTTTCTATATTTGCTAATTTCTCGTAACCGTGATGAATAAGAACAGTTCCAGTTATAACTCTAAGAATTAATAAAGCAGTATCTTTGCTAAACGACTTGGTAAGAATTGTTGAAAGCACTATAAAAAAAAGGTCCTTAAGTAAAAATAACTAGTAACATTATCCATCGTGGATTAAAGGGCAAAAGTCGCACCTAAATAAGTATTTATACTTACTTGCCGAAAGGGTTATTTCTAATTAGGAATTCAACTAAGTTAAAAATTATTTTTTTGAGTAATTTTCTAATATTCTCTGATTTATTTTTGGAATATTTTCTTTAAATTTGAAAAACCCTTTTTTAGCAAATTTCCAAGCAAATAAATCTTCATCCCTCACAAGATTAAAAATTTTTTTATGGTTTAAATTTTTAAACTCAGTTATGAAATCATAATTTTCTCCCACACCAGGATAAATAATGTCTATTTCGTTGGAGTTTTTAAAAGTATTTTCCAGTGAATAAGGTTCAATCTGTTCAACATTATCAAAATCCTCTACAAATTCAGAGACCAAATCTTGTTTAAATTTCAAAACAGATTCAGACAATTTAATTTGTCTTTGTTCATTTTTTAAAAGGATAATAAATACTTTTTTATAGCTTCTAATTAAATTTTTAAGGGTTTCAAGGTGCAGATCATTTTCAAACATTATCAGATTATCTGATTTAGGATCCATATCATTTTTATAAATCTCATCTTCTAATGGTATTTGATTAGATTCTTCAAGAAAAATTTGTTGATTACTTATTTTTTCTGCATTAAATCTATTATTTGAAAATTTTCTTAGGTTTGATGATGAAAAAAGATATTGTTTTCCCTTCGTTTGCAATCCTCCGACCCATCTCCAGCTAAGGAGATTAGATGCAGCATCACCATCAAAAAGATATTTAAAGAAAAACTTTGCTCCCAATTGCCATGGAAGGCCTAAATTAAATATCCAAGTACTCGCAAACCACATTCTTGTATGGTTATGCAAATAGTTGTACTGCTTTAATTCATGGACCCAAGAATTAAAAAAATCTAATTCTGTATTGCCATTAATTGCACTTTCATATAGCTCATAATCAAAATCGAGATTATCTTCTGAAATAAAATTTCTCCAAACTTTAGGTCTATTTTCCATCCAACCTTTCCAGTAAACTCTCCAAAATATTTCTTCAACAAATTTAGTTGAATTTTTGATTTTGTACTTACTTTTAATATCATGGATCAGATCATATTCGGACAATATTCTATGAGTAATGAAAGGCGATAATTTTGAAACTGAACTTTCGTTATTTGGCCCAAAATCAAAATTTCTTAATTTTGCATAATCATTAATTTTGTATTTCGCAAAATTTTCCCAGGTATTTTGAGCTTTTAATAAAAATGACATTTTCTCTTAACTTTAAAAAATTTTTTTTTAATTGATAGAAATTTCAAAAATTTGCCTGCAAATTAATCCTTAAAATTTTCTATTTCACTTTTAAGTAAATATGTTTGATTGATGTATTTAATTTAAACGTCTGATAAGTACATTCTATACTCTTAAATCGCTCTCTGCGAAGGAGGATATTTGGTGGTCAATTACTTTTTAGATCTAATTTTAATTTTCAAATCTTTATTTAAATGATTTTTTTCTAAAAGATTTTTAAATATTTATCAAAATTATTATGAATAATTTATTAGTAAGAATTGTTAAGTATTTAGATGAACAATACAGAATAGGTGAAGGCATAATTTCGGATGATGCATTTAAGCAACTTGAAAAGCTCTTTATTCCTGTTGATCCAGAGCCTGATTACTTTAATCAAAAAAATAATAAACTTTTGCCAAAATTAGCCAAAGCAAACTATAAAGAATTTTTAGAAAGTTTATTAACAAAAACAAGATTAAGCATTCAACCAAAAATTGATGGCTGTGCTATTGCAATTAGATATATAGATGGCAATTTTAATAAAGCTATTACAAAAAAAGGATTTGATGTCTCAAGCAAAATTAAACAAATTAAAAATGTCCCCGATTGTATTCCTATCAAACGAGATTTTCAAATTAGAGGTGAACTATACGCTACAAACCAAGTTGCCGGCATTTCCCAAAGAATTACAAGAAAATACATCAATGATAAGAAAGGGATTGGAGAAAGTCTCCGCTTTTGCTGTTTCCAAATTCTTAATGGAAGACTTAATCAATACGAAACCCTTAACTATCTTAAAAAATGTGGCTTCAGCACCCCTGACAGTTACTTCACAAATAATACAAGCGAAATCCAAATATTTAAAAAAAATTGGTTAGAGAAAAAAATATTTGCGAAATATCCAACTAATGGGATAGTTATAAAAATAAATAGTAGGAAATTACAGTTACTTAGAGAGAAAAGTTTATCTCAAAATAACGAATGGCAATATGCAATTGAAAAATAATATTAAATAGTACCTTCAAAAAGAGCTCACGATACTTACGTCCAGTATCTACAGTGGAAAAGTAATTTAATTTTGTTAAATTCCAAAGCAATTTGCATGATTACTAAATGACTGCCACTATTTCAAGACCTAAAATCTCTAACTGGGAAACATCTAATATTCCAAACCTTACAGGCAAAACGGCGCTAATTACTGGTGCGAATAGTGGCCTTGGATACTACACTGCAAAGGCCTTAGCAGAAAAAAATGCTCATGTTGTTATAGCTTGTAGATCGCTTGAAAAAGCTAATCAAACTATAAACAAACTTAAAGGTCTTAATCCTGAAGGATTATTTACACCTTTAGAATTAGATTTGTCAGATTTAAAAAATATTGTTCAAGTTCAGTCCAAAATTTTTGATAATTTTGAAAATTTGGATTTACTAATCAATAATGCAGGGATTATGCATCCGCCTAAAACTCTTAGTGCCCAGGGATATGAAATACAATTTGCAGTTAATCATCTAGCTCATATGCTTTTGACCCTAAAGCTGCTTCCAATTATTGAAAAAAAAGAAGAATCTAGAATAGTGACGGTTACTTCTGGAGCACAATTTTTTGGCAAAGTTGGTTGGGAAAATCTTAAAGCTGAGAAGTATTACAACAAATGGGAATCTTACTCCAATAGCAAATTGGCAAATGTTATGTTTGCTTTGGAACTAAATGAAAACTTAAAGCACAAAAATATACTTTCTTTAGCTGCTCACCCAGGAATTGCAAAAACAAATCTCTTTACTGCTCAAAAACCTAACCCTAGTCCATTAGAAATTTTCTCCTTGGAATTATTTAGCCCTATTTTTCAGACTGCTGAGATGGGTGCTTTACCTCAACTTTTTGCAGCTACTTCACCAGATGCAAGAGGCGGTGACCATTATGGTCCTAGATTTAATTTCAGAGGTCATCCAAAACTGTCCCCTACTTCTCCTTTCGCTATGAATAAAAAAGAAAGAAAAAATTTATGGGGAAAAAGCCTTGAAATACTTAGTAACTTCTTATAATTTTTTCATTTTTACTAACTTTAAAAAATACTTCAAGATATGTAATTCACTCTCTGAGAGTTTCATAAATTCTGTTAAGGCATCATAATTTTTTTCATCAATTTTTTTTGATAATTTAATAAAACTATCATGGTTTTCATTAACAAAGCGCTCAGCAATCTGAGACGGAGTTAAACCCTTTTCAATTAATTCACCTGGAGCATTTTTCTCCCACTTTTCATAAAACCATGAGAACCAATATTTTGCAGTATTTTCTTCCATTAATTAACTTTTCTTTGGCAAATTCTATAAGTTCTGAAGAAAGAGTTCATGATTGAATTACCCCTTAAACACAATTAATATAAATACAATATTAAATTTAATGATAGATAATTATTCTAGTAAAGGAAATATTAATCTTGTAATTGGATTAGGTAAATCTGGATTTTGGGCTGCCAAGTATTTGAGAAGCATCAATAAGAGAGTAATTGTTTGGGAAAGTAAAGATGGGATAGAATTCTTAGAAAGGAAAACAGAATTAGAAGAGCTTAATATACTAGTTTCTCTGAATAAAGAATTTGTATTTGAAGAAATTCAACCTTTTGTGAAAGAGATCGAATCTGTTGTTGTAAGTCCATCAATACCTTATGACCATATAACTATTATTGAATTAAAAAAAAAGGGAATTAAAGTAATTGGAGAAATTAATGTTGCATGGGAAATTTTAAAAGACACAAATTGGATAGGAATTACTGGCACTAATGGCAAGACTACTGTTACTCATCTACTAAGCCATATACTATGTGATACTGGATTATATGCTCCTTTTGCTGGAAATATTGGTACACCTTTATGTAAATATGCTCACTCCAAAAAACATGAAAAAATTGATTGGGTTGTAGCTGAATTAAGCAGTTATCAAATAGAAATATCTCCAGAAGTAAAACCTAATATTGGAATATGGACAACCTTCACAGAAGATCATCTTGAAAGACATAAAACACTTGAAAACTATTTCAACATAAAAAAAAGCTTGCTAGAAAAATCTGATTTTAGAATTTATAATTATGACGATAAAAACCTGAGAAATCACTACAGTTCGCTATCAAGTGGGGTTTGGATAACAACTAGTTTCGATAAATCAAATTTTATTCAATGCGATTATTGGATAGATGATCAAGCATACATTGTTGAGAGAGGAAAGAAATTATTCAAACTTGAACATTTTTCTTTAAAAGGAATGCATAATCTTCAAAATCTTTTATTGGTAATTGCAGCAGCTAGAAAAGTTGGATTATCTGGGAAGAATATTAAAGATTCTTTATCTAATTACAAACAATTACCTCATAGGATGGAAACAATTTATAAAAATAATGATCTGGAAATAATTAATGATAGTAAAGCTACAAATTTTGACTCATCTATTGCAGGAATAAATTCAATTGAAGGTCAAATAATAATCATTGCTGGGGGTAGATTAAAAGGGAATGAATATAGTGAGTGGATAAAAGTTTTAAAGAAAAAAGTTAAATGTGTTTTCCTTTTTGGAGAAAGCTCAAAAGTCCTAAAAATGGCGCTTATTAATGAAGGATTTAAAAAAAATATTTTTGAATTTTCAGAACTTAAAGAGCTTTTAAATTTTGTTTTTCATTATTTACAAAATAATAGGAGTGGAACATTATTATTCTCACCTTCATGCTCTAGTTTTGATCAATTTAAAAATTATGAAGAGCGTGGAGATTATTTCAAGAATCTAATAAGTGAAAAATTAAAGGTTAATAAATCCATTTTTTGTTAAATCATCATTTCGTAATTTTCAGGTCGGTCATCACAACCGTCTCCCCTCTAGCAAATATTCACTTAATTAGTTAGATTTTGTCTATAAATTAATTACTAATAATGAGTGAATCTAACAATTTACCTCAGGCAATAAGTCATAAAAAATTAAGTTATTTGATGCTTAAGGCGCAAAAGGATTCTCATTTTTCTGATGAATTATCAGAAGTAGAAAGTACCGAAAAAAGAGAATTTGAAGAGTTAATAAACACTTGGGAAGCATCAACTAAGAAAGTAGTTAATGAGTTATCAAATAGAAAAGAGAATTTACTAAAAGATAAATCACCGAATTCTTTAATTGCTCTTGGTGCTATGGAAGTTCACCTTAATATGGCTTTGCAAGCCTTAAATGCATTTAATAAAGGAGTTGATGGGTAAAATTAACATATAAATTACAAGGAAGGCATCGAAAATAAGAGAAAATCTAGGTCTTTTTCAGTATCTATAGAGACATCATCATAATAATTAACTTCAAAACCCAGGCCATCTCCAGATTCGAGACATATATTTGAATTAGAGTCTTTACTTTTTAATAAAAGATTACCTTCTATTATTTGTATCCAATTATATTTATCGATTTTTAATGGCAATTTTTTTTCTTTAATTGGCTTATATTTACATCGCCATAAGGAGATACTTTGATTTAGAAAAAGCTTATTATTTTTTTCGTCTTTGTAATGAAAAATAAGATTATCCCACAACTTTTCATTTAATGAAATTTGATGATATCGGGGTTTGATATTTTCTTTTTGAGGGTATATCCAAATCTGGAACAACTTACAGGTCTCATTTTCTTCATTCTTCTCGCTATGAGAGATTCCAGTACCTGCAGACATAACTTGTACTTCATCTTTGTGAATTTTTCCAAGATTATTTAATGAGTCTCTATGAGTTATTGCTCCTTTTGTTACGACAGTAATTATTTCCATATTTGCATGAGAATGTGTATTAAATCCTGCATTAGGAGAAATAATATCTTCGTTTATAACTCTAATTTTCCCAAAATTATCCCATTTTGGATCTCTATGCTCTGCGAAAGAAAATGAATGCATCGAATTTAGCCATTCTCTAGTCGATCTAAATCTTTCGTGAGATTTCCTCATTTTAATTATTTTCAAAGACATAAATACTAAGAAATAAATATGATGTATTTGTGTAAATTAAGTATTTTGAGCATTATAAATTATTAATAAGTGAAATTACTTTTTATTTATTTCTTAATTTTACTTTGTGCTTTATTTGCTTTATTAATTATTTTTTTTGCTTCTTCTCTCGTAGAACATTTTTCTGCCTCAACATTCAAGTTTTTTAATTTATTTAGTTGCTTTGAAATTTTCATATAATGTTAAATTAACACATATTTAATTGAATAGCTAAAAATAATGGTTTGCATGTGAGCCTTACTACCTAAAAATAAGATTGGAGGATCGAATTATCAGAACAGTATAGAGGATGTATTGGATTATCTTTGATTGTTTTCTTAATTAAAAGCGGTCCTAGAGGATTATCAAAATTATTTTTCCTAATTGAGTTATATTGCATTATTTTTTTTGATATTTTTTTATTTCTGTTCAGAAATTTCCCTCTGTTGCCCCAACCTATCCATAAATCACAATTTTTATTTTCAGACCAGTGTTTTAAGTTTTTATTAATATGATTATTATTTAGATGACCCACAGGATTTTTGTGATTAAAAAGTTTGTCTGGTTTGCTTGAAATAAGAGCAAATAGATTGATTAATTTTACTTTGCCATAATTATTGTTTTTCGAAATTTTGATTATCTTTTTTGTTGTATTATCTAAGAAAACTTCATCTGATAATGAGGGATTTAAACCAATAAAAATAATTTCCTTTGTAGATTTAGAAATCTTATAACTTAAACTCCATCTATATAGGTTGTTAGCACTTATTAAACAATTTCTTTCTAGAAATAAATCTTTCAACCTAAACCTACACCTCTAGCCATAAGAGTGGCAAACAACGGTATTGTTGCAAAGCCTACTAATTCAGTAGTAATTATAAGTCTGAACCTCTTAACTAGATTCTCAGATATTTCAGGTAATTTATTCTTACTTAATGGAATAGCCCATAAGATATATGTTGTTGTTGGGTATAAAGAAAGTAATCCTACCAGAATGTACAGAGAAACTTTTATCCAAAACACAGGGTTACCTGTATAGAAATCACCTCCCTGACCAAAATACTTAACACGCAAAATCCCAGTAACTAATATTGCAACTCCTGCCAAACCATAAACCACATCAGCAATTATCATTGAGATCGTCTCATTTCTATTAAGATCTACTTTGAGAGTCAATCTTTCAAACAAAAGAGAACCGAAACACAAAATAATTCCTAAATAATGAACATATGCTACTAATGCACTTTTAGCAATTTCACCTGTTAATAAAGTTCCTAATAACATGTTCAAGTCAAAATTTATACAATCCTAACCACCAAATGAAGAATTTGTTTAGAAATAAATTAATAACTTAAAAGCAAGGGATTAAATCTAAGACTCTAAATACCTTTTCTGGCCATCTTCAAAAAAATCCTTTTTATTCCATACTTCGATTACATCTGGGAAATGTTTTTCCATACAATTATCACAAACCCCATGACTGAATCTAATATCACTAATTTTCGAAAGATATTTTTCTAAATGCATCCAATCGCCCTCCTTATTTTTGACTTCTCTGCAATATGAACATACAGATAAAATACCTTCCTGTTTGTGCAATTTAGACAATGCATCTAGCAAGTTCAATGACTTTTTTCTAAGCTCTAAAAATGAAACTATTTGCTTGGATAATAATTCCATAATATTGAATTGTTGTGAAGTTAGATTTCCTGGCTTTCTATCTATTACACAAAGAGTTCCAAGTTTATTACCATCACTATTTCTAAGTGGAAAACCTGCATAAAAACGAATCTTGGGGTCTCCTGTTACCAATGGATTATTTATAAATCTTTCATCTTGGAAAGCATCATGAATAATTAATGGACTATTTTCTTTTATTGCATGGGTACAAAAAGACCAATCTCTTCTAGTTTCTGATATTTGAAGTCCTATTTTGGATTTAAACCATTGTTTATCTTTGTCTACCAAAGTCATTAAAGAAATAGGCACATTACAGGTTGTAGCAGCAATTTTTGTAATATCGTCATAACATGATTCTGGCTTGGTTCCCAAAATCCTATATTCTGCTAAAGCTTTTAATCTTCTTTCTTCATCTTCTTTTTTTGATACAAGATTCTGCATTAATCTTCACCAATAATTAAAACTTTAAAATTAAAGTTTCTTCAAAAAACTTTTTCCGTCTAATACTTAATAAAAAAAAGATAAACTTATTGATTTGTTACTTATTGATTTGTTACTTAATGATTTAACTTTGAGACTGCCATCCCAGCGATCCATCCACTTGTCCAACAATGTTGAAAATTAAATCCACCTGTGATCCCATCAACATCTAAAACTTCTCCAGAAAAAAATAACCCTGGACAAATTAAGCTCTCCATACTTTTAAAATTAACTTCATTAATTTTTACGCCTCCAGAAGTAACAAATTCCTCTCCAAATGGTCCTTTGCCAGAAATTATATATTTGTCCCTTATAAGTGTATTTATCATTTTCTCTCTTTCATCCGCCAGTAAATCAGCCCACTTTTTCTCTTTATCAATACCTATTTTATTTAATAAAAAAATCCATAATCTTTTTGTTAATAGTGGAACAGGTCTACTGTTAATTAGATTCACCTTGCCTTTATTTAATCGTAAATAGTTAACTTTTTCTTTTAACTCCTCATAACTTAAATCAGACCATTTAATGATTAGATTAAATTTATATTTTTGGTTATAAAGTTCCCTTGCTGCAATTGATGAAAGTTTTAATACTGCTGGCCCACTAAAACCCCAATGAGTTATTAGTAAATCACCTCTATTTTGAAAATTCTTATTGTTTAATTTAATTTCTATATCTATGCCCTTTATAGATACCCCACTACATTCATCCAAATTTGGTTCTTTTGTAGAAAAAGTAAAAAGCGATGGTACAGGTTTAACAATGTTATGTCCAAGATTTTGAGCTAATTTATATCCGCTTGGATTACCTCCAGTTGAAAGAATAATATTTTTTGAAGTTACCTTTGCTTTTTTAAGACTAAAAATATTGAATATATTATCTGTTTTTGAAATTTTTTTTACAAAAAATTTTGTTAGTATCTCTACGTTTTTTGATAAAGCACTTTTTCTCAAACAATCAATAACATCTAAAGAAGAATTAGACACTGGGAATACTCTTAGATCTTCCTCAATTTTTAATTTTAACCCTTTTTTCTCAAACCAATCATATACATCTCCAGCAGCAAAACGATTAAATGATTCCAAGAGCTGAATTCCACCTCTGGGATAATTCTCAATTAGTTCATTCGGTATCCATGTCGCATTAGTGACATTACATCTTCCACCTCCACTAATCCTTACTTTCTCCATAAGTTTTGAAGTGCCTTCAAGAATTATTATTCTTTTTACTCCATGTTCAGCAGCAGTTATTGCTGTCATAAAACCGGCTGCACCGCCTCCAACAACTGCTAAATCAAAAGGTTCCAAAAAATTATTATTTAATATGCTTCAATCTGATAATAGCAAGGGGTTACAAAGAAAAATTACTCCAAAGACCATAAAACAAAATAAATTAAAAACTTTAAAAATAAATAATAAATAACTACAATTCACTAATTTTTAAATTTCTAAAATAAATCAACGCAGTCGTTATTTTTATGCTTTAACTTAATTAAATGAGTCTAATATTTTCTTACGTTAAATATTCTGAGGCCAGCTTTCCTATGACGGGTCAATATACAGCTCTTCTTCTAATAACTTCTGTTATTTGGGTTCTACTTTGGTTTGGATATAGACAAAATAAGATAAATGATGAGATTAAGAAAAAAGAAAAAGAAGAAAGAATTAATGCGAAAGTTCAAAGAAGAAAGAAGCTAGAAAGTTTATACCCTAGGAATAAAAAAACTATTTAAAATATATTATTACTAAAAATATGAAAAAAAATAATTTCAAATCACTAATTCAGTACTTACCAGGGATATTGATTCTTTTTTATGTATTCTTTTTAGCATTTACTCAATTTGTAAAATAAAATTTCTAAAAATTACTCGTTTTGATTGGAATCTTATCTGCTTTTGGAGCTGCTGCATCTTGGACTTATGCGTGCTTTATTTGGCGCTCGCAAACTCAAAAATATAAAACAATAGATATTAATTTAATAAAAAATATAATAGCTTTTTTAGTTTTTACACCTGCCTTTATCAATATTAGTTCTACAACTGAATTAAAAAATATATTTATCCTATTAGTTAGTGGAATAATAGGTATTGGTTTAGGTGATACTTTCTACCTAAAGTCATTGCAAACAATCGGCACAAGAAAAACCTTATCTGTAGAAACTCTTTCTCCTTTAATGGCTGCTTTGTCAGGGGAAATTTTTATTAATGAAGATTTAACAATTAAATCATGGGTTGGGGTAATCATAGTATCGATTTCGCTATTCATAATTCTCAAAAAAGGTAATGATTTTAAAGCTAAAAACCCACCTTTCTCAGAAAAAAATAATTTTAAGATTTTTGCTTTTCCTTTTTTATCAGTTTTATGTGCTGTTCTTGGAGGTCTTTTTTCAAGGATAGTTTTCCTACAAAGCAATTTATCTCCTTTCATTACAACTGAGATAAGATTATTAGGTGCAATAATTTTTTTGTTAACTTTAAAAGGGTTTAAGATCAATTTTTTTTTAAAAAACATAGAAAAAAAAGAACAAAAAAGATTTTTGCTTTCAATACTTCTTGGAACGAATATAGGAATATTGCTACAACAAATTGTATTTAAAACTCTTCCCATAGGAATAGGATGGGCATTATTAAGCACATCTCCAGTAATTTCTTTACTTTTCGCAAAGAATGAGGAAAGAGAAATCACCAAAAAAACAATATTTTTTACTTTTTTTTTATTTTTTGGCTTAACATTAATAATTATTTAATCTAAGAGTTAATGTAATAAATACTCATGTTAATAGAAATAAGATTAAATAAAATTATCATGTAAACAAGCAGAAAAATGAAAATTTTAAAGAAAAAAAGACTCGGGACATTGGAGGTTTATTTTATTTTTTTAAGCTGTATTTATGCAGGCTTTATAGGTTATAAATCTCTATTAAATGTTTTATTTGCATGAAATTAATTAATTCTTTGGAATGATTTAATCAACTTACCTCCATCTTGATCATCATCATCATTTGACGCGAAAAAAAGAAAAAATATACCGAGAGAAGCTATAGATAATGAAATTGACAATACAGAAAGCTCGTCCATAAATTTTAATTTTTTTTATGATAAGCCAAAAAAAATAAAAGACAGTAAACAAATACACAATCTTGCAAATATAAATTTACTTTATTTGTAAAATAAAAAAATATTCTAACTATTTCGTGAAAGTTATAATTACTTCTCCTTGTAGTGCAAGCACAATAATTCAGTATGGAATAAAAAGTTGGCCTATTTGGGAATGTGAGCCAAGTAAATTTCAATGGAATTACGATGATAAAGAAATTTGCTTAATTATTGAAGGCCAAGCGAAAATAAGTACGAAAAACGGTGACATTTATTTTATTAACGCTGGAGATCTAGTTGAGTTTCCTGCTGGACTTTACTGCGAATGGGAAATAACCAAAAGTATTAAAAAACATTATCGATTGGGCAGCTAGATTTAAGAAAAAAGATTTTGCTTTCTTTACTGTTAAGTCAATGCAGATAAAATATGGTTAATAAATAAATTCAAAAGGGAAACTAATATTATGCCTTTTACTGATCAAGAATATTTTGAGGTTATCGAAAAAAACGAAATAGTAAAAAAGGCTTTTGAAAATATTAAGCAAATTTGCATTGATTTGCAAAAACAAACAAATTGTCCTGAAGAGGACCTAAAAGATTTTCTTGAGTTTATTTCTAAACAATGGAATAAGTAATAACTAACAAGCCTTTGAAGAATACTAGATTTAAAATCTCAATTTAGTTTTCTCTCAGAATCAGTTCTAATCTAATTCCTTTTTTGGTTTTGTATTAATACTGGAAGTTCCCTTAGCAGCAGAAACAAAGAAAAAGAAGCCTACAATTCCAGATATACCAAATATCGCAGCCAAAGGATCAAAAGTGAAAGAAAACATAGAATTTATAAAATCAAAATAATAGTTTTGAATCAAAATTGTACAATTATTGTTAAGTATAAAAAATAACAATTACGCGATTCATTATGTCATTATTAGTTTCTCATTAGGTTCAACAAAATTATTATTCAAATTCATATTGAAGAATAAAAATATCAATATATACCAAAGATTTATTCGTGCGACAGAGAAAAGTTTAAAAAATATTTATAAAAATATTGAATAACACTTCCCAGATGATCCACAATTATTGTTTCTTTTGATTAACATCAACAAATGACAGAATTTTACTCAGCTTCCTCCGCAGTAAGTCCTTTTACAGCAATATTATGGTGTCTTTATCCAATTGCTGTACTTGTAATCATTGAGTTTCTTCTTGGTGGTGGGTTTGATGATGATAACGATGACCAAGATGGCGGAATGCTCATACCTGCTTACTCTAGATCTGACGTTTGAAATTTTTTTAAATGACAATCTCTAAAAAAATATCAGTAAATTGATTAACAATATTGATACAACTCATATTTCCCTAATAATTCTTACCTTTCTTATCATTTTTTCTCTGTCTTTGCTTGTTTTGAGAACTCTTAAAGAAGGAAGAAAAGCTCTAACAGAAATGGATAAAGATAGATCCTAAATAACACAAAAGATATTTAAAAGTAGAGTATTTTCATTAGATTATTTAAATTCTTGGATTTATAAACTTTACTAACTAAAAAATATACTCGTAATATTTAAAACTTTTCCATATGAAAGTTTGGGGCAATCATAAAAAACTTAAATAAATATTAGAATTTATAGGATTAATTAATTAAAAATACCAATCCATTGATATCCCTTTTTGTGAAAGGCCCTTCTTTGTAATTACTTTAATAAATAAACATGCATCTAAATTCTTTACTTTATATTTTTTCTATATCCTTATTCATTTATATAATGGCGCTATTTTGGAGAGACTTGCCAAATCAAAAAAAGTAAATAAATAATTAATATTAATTTTGTTGCTTATCAAAATAAATTGAGTTATTAATTTAATATTGGATTTAATTTTTTTTTATAAATGCTGAAAGAATCTTCAAATAACAATAACAAAAATATATTCTCAGACACTTCAAGTATTGCAAAAGAAAAGATGATTTGCAAAGACGGATTCTGTTCATTACCAAATCAAGATGAGATTACAAAACAAGATTCAAATGATATTAATTTATTTGATCCTATTCAGTAAATAAATAATATTTTGATAAATTGAAGATTAAATTGATAATGTTAAATTCTTTGAATTTTTAATTTATGCTTAATGACTTTTTAAAAGCATATAAAGGGTTTTGGATTAACGCTACGGACTTCAAAGGATTCACATCTCGATCGGACTGGTGGTTAGTTCAACTAGCGAATCTTATAATTTCTTTCCTAACTATCCCAATATTTTTAAAAACTTTTGGTTTCAATGCTTATGGAATAGTTTGTATCATTCCTCAAATAGCTATTGATATAAGAAGAATCAAAGATTTTGGAAAAGATTGGAAATGGATCTTCATTAATTTAATACCTATCTTCGGATGGATTTTGTGGTTCATCTGGTTAGGCTTTGGTAAGACAGGTAATGGGAAAAATAAACTTATATAGAAATTAACTTTTTATTTTTTTTCTTTTTTTAAAATCTACAAATCTTATTTTGTTTCTTAACTCTATTTGTTTTTCAAGAATCCTAAACACATGCATCTCGCATTCAGTTAATTTAAGAAACTGATCGAGTGTATCTTTATCTTCTTTATCAAAATCTTCGAAAACTTTTGAAATAGCGATACTATGTCTAGAAATAAAATCCTCTGCAACATCTCGTGGATTCTTTCCTGATTCGAAATCCTGAAAAGCTTCATAAGAATTAAGTTCTCTCGTTAACCATTTAAACCATGGTTCGTTTTTATTATGTTTTTTATTTATGATTTTCTTCATGAAAAATTTTTTACTAATTTAATCATTATTAGTTATTTATTCTTTGACAGCTGTACAATTACTTATTTTTAAAACTTAATTAAAAATAAACCTCATCTATTTTTCAAAATAACTAGCATAATTACCCATAAAGATTCCTATGGAATAAGTATTTATTACACATTTTTTTGTTTATGAAATAGCTAGAATTTGTTTTTAATAAAGTACATTGTCAATTCCATTTTATGACTTTCCTTCGTCTCCAATTCTAATAATTGGTGCTTTTGGCATTGCAGTTGCAATAGCAGTTTTTTTGGTCTCTTACCAAAAATATTTCAATTCTCCTTTGAACAGAGAGCGTGCAGAAAAGAAAAAATCCTTAATGAAGGAACAAAAAGAATTAAATGAAAGATTAGAAAAAATAGAACAAGATTTAAAAAATTTATAAAAATTACTCTTAATAGACATGAGTTAATGATCTCGAATTCAAGACCTTAATTTTTTAAACAGGAATTTTGGTCTATAAGAAATTATGGATAAAGATCATCTTATTGAGTTAATCTCTAATAGTCTTCTTTACGAGAGCAAGAATTCTGACTCTACTAAGAATCTTAGCGACTTTAAAAGTTACTTAGAAAGATTAAATTTAGATCAATTGAGAACTATGTCTAAAGAATTTATTCTTTAGTATGGTTTTTAAATATTTTATTGTTTATTAAATAATAAATACTTTTAAAAAATTGTTATTATCAAAAAAATAATAGAAATATGCATAAAGTAAATAGAGGTGATTTTTTAATAAAGCCATTTTTAAAAAGAAATAATATTAGAGCTTCTTATCAAATTATTTCTACCATTTTCCCAATAATTTCTATTTGGTTAATCGTCCACCAAATAATAAATCAACCTTTTTCATTATTGATTAAAGGATTTCTGTTGGTACCTTTTATAGTTCTTCTAACTCTTTTATCTTCTCGAACATTCTCATTAATGCACGATTGCGGACATAATTCTCTTTTTACAAAAAGAAAATTTAACCGCTTTTTTGGATTTTTACTTGGCTTAGTCAACGGTATTCCTCAGAAGTCATGGTCAATTGATCATGCGTTTCATCATAGAAATAATGGAAACTGGGAAATTTACAAAGGGCCTATAGATGTTTTAAGTCTTGAAGACTATAATTCGCTGACAAAAAGAGAGCAAATTTTTTATAAAGTAAGTCGAAACTGGGTGATGCTTTTCCCTGGTGGTTTTTTTTACTTAGTTTTAAAACCTAGATTAGGAATTGTTATTATTATTTTTAATTTCACAAGAGATATATTGGAAGAGACTTTTATCAAAATAAAAAACAGAAAAATTTCTCAACTCCTAGCTATTAATTCAAGATTCAAACCACCTTTTTCTGATTATGGAGATAATTTTAGTGAACTATGTGAATTAATAATCAATAACATAGTAGTAATTATAGGTTGGATTTTTATGTGCAAATGGTTGGGGTTAGTTTTTTTCTTGTCATTTTATTCAGTGGTATTAACCTTATCAGCAGCAATTTTAATATGTGTTTTTTTCGTACAGCATAACTATGAAAATGCATATGCTAAAAACACAAAAAATTGGGATCTCATCGATGGAGCAATTTTTGGTAGTAGTAATTTAGATATTCCTAATTGGCTAAATTGGTTTTTAGCAGACATTTCCTTCCATAGCATTCATCATCTCTCTGAGAGAATACCAAATTATAACTTAAGAGCTTGTCATAAAGCAAACATTCATTTGCTCCAACAATCAAAGTTTTTAAAATTAAGCGATTTTTCAAACTGCTTCAAATATATTATTTGGGATAATAAAAATGAAAAATTAATTCCAATAAGTTAATACCTAATTTAACCTTCTTCTCAATTTTCTTTTTAGAGGAATACTGCTATATGCATGAGTACCAATAGATGGAGGCAAGTCATTCTTTAAAGGATGCATAAAAGCATTTGCCATACTCTCTAACATTTTCGAAAGCCAATTAATTACTGATTTCATTTGAAAATCTAAAAGTGTACTTTTTTATCATCTAACTAAATTACTGAAATGTAAATCAGTCTTTATGCTGATTTTTTGAAAGATTGCCTTATAAAAATAATATTAAATAATTAAATTAATCTTTCTTTTTATATTTTAAAAGCAGCATATAACTACCTTTTTAAAGTTAAAGCAGGTGAAAATAAATTTAGTAAATAATACTTATTTTTTATAATTCACTTAATAAATTAAATTATTAAACATAATTTCATGCTATATCTCTATTCCAAATAAATCTAATAATATTATGAATGATTCATTTGTTTCTACAAACCAGAATAAAGAAATAGATTCTATTAATTCATATTTCGAGTGTATTACTGAATGCAGTATTGTGGATGGTCATCAAGAATGTATTACTCGTTGTTTAGAAGTTCATTTAAAGGGAGGTGATCAAAATGAATAAAAAAAATTCACCTCAAAGGAAAACAACTTTAAAATGGAACTCAAATGGAGAGCTTTCCGAAATTGATATGTTAAGAATTTTAGAAAAAATATCATCGCATGATCTTAATCAATGTGAATTAACATGCGATTCTGATCAAGGTTAAAATTTGTTATTTCTAGATCTTTTTAAATTATTAATTAAGCAAAAAAATTTAATAATAGTATTAAAAGAAATATTTCTAGTAAGAGATATTTGTGATGATCTGAAGTCAGGCTAGATTTAAAAATTTATTTTTCAATATTTTTACAAATGCTGCTGATAAAAAGCAGCTTATGAGTTTATGAGATATTAATTTTTAATTAACCTGATTTCAATAAAAATTCAGCACATTTTCATAATATCCAAGGTTTATTTTAAAAAATTAATTTTTAGAACTCCTACCTTTTTTTAAGAATGTTTTACTAATTTCTTTTTTTGTTAGTTGAATCGGTTTTACTAAACCTGAATCCCCATGAGTTGGACAGTAATAAGTCATAAGCATCCACTTTTTTTCTTGGTCCATAAGTGCTCTATTTAAATAATGGTTAAGTTAATAGGACGACTTATGAAAAAATTGATGTTTTTTAATCTTTTTTTCTTTTTTACTTAATAATTTATAAAAATTTTCAATCAAATCTCACTAAATAGATATAAATACGCATGACTTTTAAAAAAAATCCTGCTATTTATTAATAAATTCAAAATTATTCATGTCTCTAGAATCTATATTGATGGTAGTTGCTCCAATCTGTCTTTTTACAGTAGGAGTTATAATTTTACCTATTCTTGTAAAGCCACGTAAACAATCTGGTTTGCCTAAGAGATATATACGCGGTCTTTAAATAAATTAAGTTTTTAAGAAAAGCAAAGACAATCAGCATAAAAAAAAATTAATTAGATAAATCAAACGATTGAGAAAAAAGAATAAAACAAAAAATGTTCGTCACAAATAATTTTATTTATAGATTAAATTAAAATCGTAAGAATTTTATCGAAAAAATTATCAATTCTTTTCATTATGAGATCCTGTGATGGATAATAAGACATATAAATCGGCTTTTATTTGACAAAATTCTTAACCAAAAAAAATTTGAGTAAAATAAAATTTTCAGGTCTTCAAGGCCAAGCGCTTGTAATAGAGGATAAAGATATTCCAAGCATACAAGAATTTAGGGATGTTATCCAAGATCACTACTTTAAATGCAATACCAAAACTTCTTTGAAGTATCTTTTGCAAACAGCTTTAATTCAATCATTAGTAGTTGCGGTTGGCTTATCGATTCCATTTACCCCAAAAATGATCCCAATATGGATTATTTACGCATTATTATCAGGGACCACTGCAATGGGATTCTGGGTAATTGCCCATGAATGTGGGCATGGAGCATTCTCTAAAAACAAGACATTGGAATCTATCACTGGTTATTTACTACATTCATTACTTCTAGTGCCTTATTTTTCTTGGCAGCGTTCTCATGCAGTTCATCATCGATTCACAAATAACATAACCAATGGAGAAACTCACGTCCCTTTAGTCATTAAAGGGAATGGAGTTACAGAAAAAGTTGGCGGTGAAAAAGAATTACATTTTTCAAATTCCTTAGGTAAGAAAAATTATGGAATTCTTCAACTTATTTTACATCTAATATTTGGCTGGCCTGCGTATTTACTTACGGGAAGTACAGGAGGTGTTAAATATGGAACTTCAAATCATTTTTGGCCAATTAAACCATTTTCTAAAGCATTATGGCCATCAATATGGGCCAAGAAAGTTTGGATATCAGATATTGGTGTAGGTTTGACATTATTGGGAATTTTTTATTTTGTTTTCAAGTATGGATTATTTCCAGTAATTGCTTTGTATTTTGGTCCTTTATTAGTGGTTAATTGTTGGCTAGTAGTTTATACATGGCTTCATCATACAGATTCAGATGTACCTCATCTTTCAAATACGGAATTTTCCTTTATGAGAGGAGCATTTCTATCTATTGACAGACCTTACGGTAGAGTCCTTAATTTTCTTCACCATAATATAGGTTCTAGTCATGTTGTTCATCATGTATGTCCAACGATCCCTCATTATCATGCAAAAAAGGCAACTATCTTAATTAAAAAAGCCTTTAAAAAAGCATATCTTTTTAATCCTGATCCAATACATAAAGCTCTATGGAATATTGCTTGTAATTGCGTTGCTGTTAAGTCAGACATCAAGAGAGGAAGATATATTTGGCAATCTTCATACAAAATGGTGGATTAAAAAAACAATAAGTATCAATGCTTTATCACATTAATTTAAGCAAATCTGAAAAGAATATAAAAGAATTAGCAATAACAAATTTTTCATCCTAGAAAACATTTACTTTAATGTAGGACTATGAGTGGTGACAATTTGCATGGCAAGCAACCTATTATATTTTATTCGGAAAAAATAACACTTACAAAAATTGAATTATTAGAAAGACAGTTGAGTTTAGGAGAAAAAGTTTCAGATTTAGATCAGAAGCATAAAGAGTGGAGCAAAAAACTAGGGGGTTGATCATCTATTATGATGCATTGGCATAACTTATTCATATTTGTATTTTGCTTATCAAAAAACTTTTCTGTAAATTATTGAAAAATTATTTGCAGGCATACTAATAATATCTTCTTGAAAAAAACCATTTTTCTTACTCTCATCACAAACTTCCTCAAGATTTTTAATACCCCAAAGATCATTTTGTATTTTCAATGAATTATCGAAAAAATAATTACTTTTACTTGTATGCTTATTACAAATTTTAAATGGCCCGTACAGTATCAAAAATTGTCCCTTTTTAAGTATTTTTCCTGACTCTCTAAAGAGTGCTTCAGTACAAGACCACTTTGCAACATGTAGCATATTTATAGAGACTATTCCTTGCAAAGTATGAGCTAATCTCAATGGAATTTTCCAAGGAATTTTTTCTACATCAATCTCAAGAGGCTGGGGCATTTTCTTAGTTAAGTCTTCATACTCAATCCAAGAACTTATACTTTTTCTATGCAATAACTCTGGATCACTTGTTTGCCAAATTATTGCAGGAAATCGTTTTTGAAAAACTACTCCATGTTCACCGCTTCCACTCCCAATTTCCAATACTGACCCTTGTTTTAAAACTCTGGATAATACATTTCCAATGCAGTCTCTATTTCTTTTAGTTGCCGAAAAAAAAAGTCTATTATCCAAAATTATAAAATTGAGCACTTCAGTAAAAAGAATAATTCTAAAATTCTTATTTAACCTTTCTTAATTTAGGAGCCTTAAAAAACATTATTTTAAGGCTAAAGAGTAGTATTGAAACTGTAAGAGCAGGCAAAATGTAAAGTATTAAATCAGAACTCATTAGAAAAGGAATTCTTCCAAAAATTAAATGCATGTAATAAGTAGCAAATGACATAAATATATATATATATCTAATTTATTAATAGCAATTATTTGAATTCTAAAAACCCCTTTTAGTCAAAAACTCAACCTGCTCATAAAAAAGAGTCAGCCTGTATCCCTACTAGCTGACTCTTCGATTATATTAATTTAAATTACCTCTAATTGAGGATTTAACTCGAAAGAAAAAGGTAATAGTTAATATTTTATTGTTTCAAATTTAAATATATAAAAACAAAAATCAAGAAAACAATAAGGTATATTTCGACACATATTTGTATCAATTTAGAAACTTTTACAGAGAAAATAAGCAATAAACCCGTACTTTCTTTACATTTATAAATAATTGTGTTATATTTGTTTACAAATTATATTAACAAAAAATGACTCCAGAAGCAGAACGTTTTAATGGTTGGGCAGCTATGCTAGGCTTCGTTGCAGCAGTTGGCGCCTACGTCACTACAGGCCAAATCATACCAGGTTGGTTTTAATGAAAAATAACGAACCAAAAATAGTAGAAAAAGAAAAAATCGTTGCAGAAAAGCTAAACGGTAGATTTGCTATGTTAGGTTTTGTTGCTCTAGTTGGAGCATATTTAACAACAGGGCAAATTATACCCGGTTTTATCTAACCAACATTTTTATTTTTAAAGAGTCAAATTTATTTGTAATTTGACTCTTTTTTAGTGCATATTGAATTTTCTTTATTAGTTAAAGCTTGAATAATAAATAATCGATTTTGCATTTACACTATGGAGGATTACCTCTCTCAAAATAAAATAATATAAATATACTAATTTCTTTATATATCGCTTTAATTTATTTGTAAATTGATGCTATTTTTATCAAGGCAATTATAAGAATAATGAGAGTAAAGCTTGAACCTGAGACAGCATTTATTGGCAAAAAGTTTGCTTACCTATTTCTAGGAATAATATTTGGTCTTAATGCTATAACTTTTATTTGGTTTTTTTTATTTTCGAATTTGAAATAAATTATATAAGGCTATAAGAAGAATTAATTTATTTTATTCAAATTAAATTTATTATCTAACAAAGTATTTTCCGGTATATTTACAAAAAAACAATTATTAAACAAGGAATATAAGTACTAAAAAATTCCTGGAATAATCTGTCCAGTTGTTATGTAAGCCCCTAATAATGCCATGAAACCAACCATAGCCCATCTACCATTAACTTTTTCTGCATTTTGAGGATATCCCTCGTAAGATACTGATTCATCAATATAAGGTCTTGTTTCTGATGGAAACATATTTTGTCTTCCACCTGATTCTGTTGTAACGCCTGATTTTGTCATATAAAGTTTTAATTGTTAACTAAAGTAACACAAATATTAATCTATGTAAAGCTAAATTCCTCTGACCAATAACTTTTAAGGACTTATAGGCCACAATGTGACATTTATGTACAACGGTTGACGGCATATTAAAACCTTTAATTTCCTTGTTTTCATAAAATTTATAGACAATTAGCGAAATGAGCAATTATACTCACAATAAGTAATTTTACTCAGTAAGATATTAATAGCATTTAGGAAGTGCTTAGCTAGTTAACATCAGAAAATCTGAATTAACTAAATCGTCATGAGCTTGCCGGTGGGATACTACAAGCTCTTTCAATTTTTTTAAAATAGTAAATAAATCAATCGAATTCAAAAAAAATTTTCTAATCAATTAATTTCTTTAAGTTTTAAAAAATGTCAATTAATAAATTTATTGCTAAATAAAAAATAGAAATAACAAAATGTATGTCTTTGGATTTTATTCTCATTCCTTCTTGCATTTTTATTATACTTTTGATTTTAAATAGAAAAAATATTATCTACAAGAAAAATCAAAAGGCTAAATAAGTGAATTAGTTAAGATGAGGAAAACATTAAGGATCAAAAAATTTATTATTTTCTATAAAGAATTGATTCTTAAAAAAGATAGTTCAAAATTAGTTTTGATTTAATATATTTTTACCAGAAGCAATAGGCTAACTTTTTTCTCTAAAATAAACCTCTAGCTGAAATTGTTAGAACTTTTGACCAGTATTCTTTTGAACGATTTATTTGTTCTTGTTTCTCAAGGCAATGGATGCAATTACATTTTTTTATTAATGTTTTAGATCGCATAGATTACTGAATTTACCCTAAGAAAACACAAAAATATATGAATTTCAATAGTTAGTTTTATAAATAAATTTTTAAAATACTCCTATTGAATTAACCCTCTCTAAATTAAAGATTTATATTTTACTTGCTCGTTTAACTAGCAATAATGCCACTGCTATAGATAGAAATACGGGAGACCATGCTGCTACAAAGGGAGTTATAATACCTTTTACCCCAAGGGAACTTGAAAAAAAAGATAACATATAATATCCAAATATTAATAAAACACTTACGCCAAATCCTTGACTTTTTGATGATCTTGAAATTGATCTAACACCAAGACCGCTACCAATTAACCCAAAGACTAAGCAAGCCGCAGGCAGAGTAAATTTTTCTTGTATTCTTACTTTCATCCTTCTCGCTTCTTTTAGATTTCCTGATTTTTGATAGAGTTCCTCGGCCATTTTTGCTTGTTTTAATGTCATATCATTAGCGTCAGAGGGAACTTTAGCTAACTCCCTTGGCCCATCTCCAAAAGGATATTTATATCTCTTGAAATTAATAAAACTAACTGTTCCATCATCTTGCGAAATCGTTAACCGGCCATCATAAAAGATCCAAAGATTATTATTTTGATCAAATTCTCCTTTTTTTGCTTTAAGAGTTTGTTCAATCCCGATTCTTGAATAATCAATAAGAGTTACCTCTTCCATAAAATTGTTGCGAAAAAACTTTGCATAAAAAATATGCGTTAAGTTTTCATTACTTTTTGAGATCTTATTAGAAGCATCAGTTTGTGAACCGTATCTAGAAAACATTATGTGTTTTCCCTCTTCCGAACTTAAAGCCGTTCCTAAAGAAGATCTCATAGTATTTTCGGCAACTCTATTGGAAATGGGTACAAGACTATCATTAAAGCTAAAAGTTATAAATGTCATTAATAATGAGAGAAAAACTGCAGGTATAATAATTCTTATATTTGTAAATCCTAAACTCTTTAACGCTATCAATTCTGAATTAGAGGATAGTTTTCCATATGCAAGCAATGTAGCCATAAGCATTGACATAGGAAAAGATAAGACAAGAAAACCAGGTAGTTTTAAAATTAGTATTTTCAATGCAATTTGGAGTGGCAATCCAAATTCAACAATTTTCCTAACTAAATCGAACATAATTCCAACACTTAAACTCACCGCAGTAAACGCTCCGATTGCAAATAACATCGGCGGGAGTAATTGACTAATTAACCAACGATCAACAAGTGGGATTTTATTTATTAATTTACTCAACTCGCTACTTATTATTTTTAAAAACATAAATTTAACCGCCATATTCAAATACTTAATTTGACTTTTTCCATACGAATGAACTACTAGCCAAATAATTCCAAGCATAAACAATTGCTATACCAGCAATCTGAGCTACAAATGTATCTGCCGATATGTATCTGTAGAAAGCTGTAGTTATTCCTATATTGGCAATTACAGGTAATGAGGCAACGATAAGAAATTTTAAAAGACCAATCAACAAAGCTGAATTCTTTAACCTCTCAGAGCGAAAAGTTACCTGATTATTAATTAAAAAATTAGATGTTGCTGCAGATACTATTGCAAAAGGTAATGCACTATAGAAGTCAAAAAGAAGAATTTCTACTAAAAATGAAACAATAAAAAGTTGAACAAAAACACCTGAAATACCAACTAATCCAAAACTTATAGCCCTTCTTGGTAATAATCTTAAAGTCAAGTTATGAATAATTGAAACGATAAAATCCCAAACTATAGCTATGTCTAATTTTGAGTTACCAAATCTTCTCTCCTTAAAAGTCAATGGGACCTCATTCACCTTGAATTCGCCCTTACTTAAAGCAAGTAATTCATACAAAAATTTAAATCCATTAATTTCGATTTTCCTTATAAATTTTTTAGTAATTTCTCTATCTATGCAAAAACATCCACTTAAATAATCTGTTAATTGTGAGTAATTTCTATGCAAAGAAATACGTGCTAGTTTATTAGAAATGTTTGATCCTAGAGTTCTTTTATTTGATAATCCCTCTAATTTAGATGTGTTAAGAAATCTACTTCCAATTACAATATCAGATTTTTTTTTATTAATTAAATCCAACATATCTAATACAAAAGA
Source organism: uncultured Prochlorococcus sp. (assembly GCA_902578845.1). The sequence continues at coordinate 59,544 of CACHEM010000003.1, read as the reverse complement.
AGGATGATGTTGACCATCACCATCAAGAACTAGTATATATTTACCTTGAGCGAAAATTAACCCTTCTTTAATAGCACTAGATAACCCAGACCTGCCAATTCTTGTTATCAATTTAATTCTTTTATCCAAATTAATAAATTTATTTACCTCGTAGGAGGTTCCATCTGGAGAATCATCATCAACAACTATAATTTCATATTCAAAATCACTCATTAAAACAATTAAATTTTTTATGAGAGGTATTATATTTTGTACTTCATTAAAAGTAGGTATTACTATCGATATCATTACTTTGGACTATCCTACCTAATTACTTTATTTTATCTTAATGTAATACTAAAAGAAATAATATAAGGATGAATAGTATTAAAAAGAAAATCGAATGGGATAAATATATTATTGCTCTTAGTCCTATTTTTCTTATTTTTTATATAAGTAATGAAACCTACGCTATTGACTATAGAGCCTTTTATTTGGCAGGAAAATCTGTACTCAATAATTTGAATCCTTACCTAAATCATATTTCTTTAAGTAGTGATTTCTATGGGCCTATTAATTCTGAACTATCTAAATTTTCTGGTTGGAAATATCCACCAATAGCATCTTATATTTTTACACCTCTCGCAACTTTACCTTATGAACTTTCGAAAAATATTTTTAATCTTATTTCTATTTTATGTTTTTCATTAGTAACATTCTATATTATAAAAAAAAGAATTTTTCATCTTAATCCTTATTCCTTAATTATTGTGGGAATCAGTTTCCCATTTCTAGCAATCATTTCAAGAGGGCAAGTAGAAATTTTATTAGTTTGCATAGCATTAATATCTTTATATTTTTATAAACAAGATAAGATCTTTTTAAGTGCCAACTTAATTGCAATTATGGGATTTATTAAAGTATTTCCCTTATTATTGGCCCTCACATTTATAAAAAGTTTTAGAAAAAATAAATTTTTCACATATCTAATCTCCTCATTAGTAATACTTTACTTTTTAAATCAAACTTTGTGTCCCCTAGAATGGAGGCAATCATTTATTGAGAGAATAATGATTCCATGGAATCAAATGCCCTTGGGAGATTTAAAAGAACTTCCAAATAATTTAGGTATAATTAAAGATTCCATGATGGTGAGAACATCAGATGCTAGAAATTTATTTCATTCTCATTTTTTTGTTTTTGGATTTGCTAATCCCTTATTATCTAATAATTTATTTTTGAGCGGAATAATTGGGATTATTGGAGCTCTCATTTGCCTCTTTAAGTACACTAAATATTCAACATCATTATGCTTTTTTACAATCATGAATTGGATTAATATAATTAATCCAATATCATGGATTATGGGTTTAATGTGGTACGTTCCTCTTTTTATTTTTAGTTATGAAAAAATAAAACCTCAATTAAAAATAATCATTGCTCTTCCCCTAATACTTCCACCATTTTTAAATATATCTGGCTACTTAGCTGCAATTATCTCATTATATATTCTGAGCTTCTTCTCTAAAGAAGGCTTAAATAGTCTGAAAATAACCTATTAAAAATTTATAAAATCATCTAAAACTTTCTTTAAAATTTTTAATTTCCGAAAATTCATTTATTATCATTTTTCAAAAAAAATACTTCTTAATAAATTTTATTTATCCTCAATCTTAATAACGAAATAATCAGATAATTTGTAGAAGAAAATAGATATTATTGCTATTACCCAAAGAAAAAATAAATATAAGATCTTAGAGTAATTACACTTTGGATAATTTAAAATTTTCTGTTTTAATTTAAACTTTTAAGAATTACTTTGCAAAAAATTTTAATTAATAAGGGAGTGACTTTAATTAAACCAGCCTTTTTTCTTTTCTTTAACTTTTGGTGCAGTCTGAATCTTAGGTTCTTCGTCTACTCTACCTTTAATAATCATAAGGGGTACTATTGCCCATAGAGCTAAAAATAATATCCAAAACAGGTAAATGTTCATACTATAAAATATCATTAAAATCATAATAAAATTAATTAAATATGATTCGTGAGTTTCTTTTTAAAGTTCTAATTAACATGTATAATCAAATATTTTTTTTATGAAAACTAAAACAAATGTCTAATGAATTTTTTATAAATAATTAGGTTGCTTAAAAAATTTTAAAAAGTTTAAATTAGAAATTTATAAAAAAATTAAAATAATCGCACTCAACAAAAACCACTGATTTGCTTCATGATATGTAGAGTGCATTTTAATAATGACACTATAAAATTTTTTTCGTAGATATTTTAAATCAATATAGTTTTTATATAAAATTAAATTAGCAAAGTTAAAAATGATTGAGAAAATGTGATCTATGTCTTAAGCCAGATAAAATTCATTACAGAGTTAAATCCATAACTCATAGAGACTGGATTTTTTGTTGTAAAGAATGTTGGAATGTAATTTCTAAACATAATGATTATTCCTACGGTGGCACAAGAAAGTCCAAATAATAAATATTCCTGCAAACATATGCAAAAATAATCAAATAATTAGAGCCTTGGAAATCTATAAAATTACGTTATATAAGAACTTGAAAATTAATGATGATTTTTAAACATTTATCTTTATTTAATTGATTATTTCAAGAATATAAAAAGACAATTAATAAATTACCTTAATAAGATTCACATTAATTAAAAAGATTTCTATTAATTTAGCTAAACCTCTTTGATAAAAATTTAAAAGTATTTCAGACTAATTAAGTAATAATAAAACGAATAAAAATTCTTTCTTATAATAAAATTATGAAAAATTCTTTTTTGAAAAATAAAAGTATCAAATCTTTTTTAGATTTTTTTTCAAGAATATCAATTTCAGCAATATTTATCTCAGCTATACCAGGCAAAATAAATGATTTTGAAAAAACAGTTGAATATATTTCTTCAAAAGGCATTCCTGATCCAATTTCATCTATTCTTCTAGTGGGAGCCATTATATGTCTCATCTTGGGTTCTGGATTTTTTATATTTGGAGAAAAACAAAAAATCGGTTCAGTCTTTTTATTACTATTTCTTATTCCAACAACAATAATTTTTCATGTATTCCCTTTCCATCAAAGAGCAGTATTTATTAATCTCGGATTGATAGGTGGATTAATTATTTCTGCAATAAGAGAACCAAAATAAATAACTTAATTAAAGAAACCTAAATATTTTTTCCCTCTCTTAATTCTGGGAAGCAATTAGCAATATGAATTAATTCATAAACCTCTTTGCTATCGTATTTTTTATTAGGAATTCCACTTCCTACCTCTATGCCTATCTCTTTCATCTTCATTAATATCAATTCTTGTCTTTGCAAACTTGACATAGACTTAAATCTTTTAGTTCGTTCTTCTTTATTCACTAGATCTTAATTTAGTTAAACTCTATTTTTAAGGTTATATCAATTAGCGATTCATTAAATAAGTAAGAAAGCCAGAAAAAGTAAGCAATTTAAATCCAATAAAGAAAGGCAAATATTTTTTCAATTTTTTGCCAACGGGCAATAATTTGTTTAATGAATTGATCATGATTTATATTAAAATCTGATTATTTGTAACATTCTAACAAATTTTTTTTAGGTTTATCCAATTTCGATTTGTACATTTTAAAAAGTAGTTCTAAAATTGAAGGATTACGTCCCTTTTTTTATGAATGATAAAGAAACTATAATTTCATTATTAAATGAGTTTGCTAATCCAAAAAAAATGGCCTCATTTTTTGTTAACAATGCAACTTCAGATTTTTTATTCATAAGACCGAGTGGTAATCCTATAGATGCAAAAGGGTTCGAACAAATGATTACTTGTGATATAGTTCAAGAAAAGGCAGAAATAACTAAAATTCACCGATTCGAATTTTTAAGCGAAAATATAGTAATGTGCATTTTTACACTAGGTTCAAAATTTACTTATAAAGAGACACCTAATGATGACTTACCAACAGTTACGTCAATTTTTAAAAAAGTAAATAATATTTGGAAAATTCACTGGATGCAAAGATCTACAGGAAATTCGGATTTATCTTTATGGGATTAGCAAAGTTAATAGCTGTTTTAATGGTACTGCTACTTGTAGGGAGTTCATTTGTTGGTTTAATATTGTATTTTATAAAATAAATAGATCAAATAAATAATACCCAGTAAGTATTTTTTGTTTTAGAAAACAATTGCTTCTTATATGCTAAGTAATTTGATTTTTAGGTAAAAATAAAAACTTTAGAAAGACTAACTCCTATATCTAAAGCCAATAAAGCAATTAGTAACTTACTCATTTTTTAGAACTCTCAACTATTTTTTTGTAAAGTTCTTCAGATATAGGTTGCATAACCTTTTAAAAATCTAATTACAAATTAATTATTTTAAAAATAATTTCTCGTTACTAAATATACGAATATATGAATTTTTAAATAGGCAAAAAATATATTAATTATAAGCTCTTCTTATAAAGTATCAATAAATACTTAATCAAAAACTTCAATAAATACCCAAATTTTTTTAAAAAAGAAATTAAAAATCTTATTTCAAGTAAATAGATCCTCTATAAATAAGCTTTATTACCTTTTCTTCTTGTTTTCTACAATATACGAATGACTTTCCATTGAAATACATGTTTACCATGATGCAGCTCCTGAACTTGCTCAAGTCCCCGTCCTATGGCTTGAGACGTACTGCGGTCTATCAGATGGTAGATCGGACGATTTTGTAGTATTCACTACAATATATTTATAAAGTATTTATACTTAGATGTCAACAATTAATAGAAACTAAACTTCAATTTAAAATTAGATTCTGCTCTCACAAAATCCCTAATAAGAATATAAAACATATAACTACGAGTAACTCCTATTAAAAGTGTAACAAATGCTAGAACTACACAAATAGGGCAATGTGGGAATCCCATTATTTATTTTCCAAAATAAATTTTAATTCAGTCTCTGCATTGAGAATATCAATTCTTCTTTTAAGTAGTTTAAAAAATTTAATTATTTTTTTCAAAATTAAAATATTCTTCAGGCATCAATAATAATATTATTCCGAGAATTATTATATCAATGAGCAAAAATACTGAATCCATTGATAGAACTAAAGTTTTGTAGCATAATTATACAATACCAACATCCGCCCAGATAATCTTAATCAATTAACCAATAAATGCTTATGCAGGATTAGATATGATGACTGGTAATCTTGTTACCTTGCAGTGCTATTTTTCTTATGAAAAAAATAGAGCGAGCTAAAGTCCAATACTCCACGAGGATTTAGTCCGCCGCCTAAAGTCTGAGAGTGCGAATTTTTCTTAATAAACATTCAAATATGCTTTATAAGCCATATATCTTGATTGCGTAATAAATTTATTTTGTATATTGCTATTACAAAAATGATGAGTTTATCTAAATTAGTTACTAAATCCTCGTGGAGAAAGCTTTAGTAAATTTATTTTACTTGTTACTGATAAGATCAGCCCAATCTCATTATGGAGAATCATTTGTATCTATAGAAGTTCCATCTAATTCAATCAAAGGTTTTTCTTGATTTTATAAAGTTTTTAATACTTAAATTCATAGCTTTCTCAAAATTGAATAACTAATTTGAGTTAAGTTGGTTAATTATCTCTATTGCAAATAAAAATAAGGTTGTTAATCTTGCACTTAAAGAAGAAACTTAATTTCTGAAACTGATGCAATTTGATCATTTAAATTTCAATGAAGATGATGGCCTCATGTCCATAGAAGATTTAAGGGCTTTACGTCTTCGAAACAAGAAAATTGAAAGTGATAAGAAAGCTAGAAAGTATATCCTGGATATAAATCAAAGATATAGAAAAATGAGTACCCGCGAAAGTAATAACTTTTTAAGGAATATGAACCCTTTTAAAAAGGCCGCATAAATTGTTAATCTTGATTTTGTTAATTTGTTTAACTTTGCAACTTTCAGAGTAAGATTTTAATGGTGTTTCTTTGGAAGAGTTTCACCAAGAGGCCCAATTTTGGGCCCCTTCTTTCCCTAGATATTTTTTTTGAAACCCATTATAAAATTAAAGTAATACTTTCCTAGAAGGCTAAAGTGATGTAAATCTTTTGTTTAAAGTTTTTATTACCATTTAATGAAAACTCTATATCTTCAACTAAATCCTCTTATTAAAAAACAAAAGTTTTAGCTTATGGGCCATTTCCCATAATTTATTGAATTTTTTCATTGGCGATTTTTAATGGCTTCACCTACAAGTTGGGAATTCTTCAAAGAAGTTGAAACTAAGATTCTATGGGTCAATATTTGTACCCAAAATTATGAAGGAATATCTATTTCGATCAATAAATGGTGGAAGACAAGATATCCAGCATACAAAATCAGAATAGTTTCTAAAAAAGAATTTGAGCTAGTAAAAATGCAAGCTGAGAAAAAGGAGCAATAAAATTATTCTTTGGTAAATATTGATGCTGAATATGTAATTTTTGCAGCTATTATAAAATCAAAAAATCAAAAACAAATGAACTCTGCATTTGCAAAAGTCTCAAATTTGAAAGTTAATAGGGCTTCTAAAATAGCTATTACTCTTGCATCATCAACTTTCTTTTTGTATGCCTTGGGTCAAGCACCAATTTTTAAAAATATTATTACAAGCGCCTTCTCTTGCTCTGGCTAAATAAAATAATGTTTTTTAGAGAAGCTAAAAAGATAAAATAGACTTTGATTGACAGTCGATCTAAACTGAGTGGGATAAACCCCTCTTTTTTAATGTTTAAAAGATTTATTGATGAAAAGATAATGACTCTTATTATTTCTCTTTTCAGCTAATGAATATTTCCCCGCACCTTTTAATTGATGCTGTGATATTAAGCGCTGCCCTTACGATAACTTTGGTATTAAGAGCAAAAGGTAATGCTGCCAGAAAAGAAAAAGAAAATAAATGATTACTAAAGATGAAGAAAAAGAATTTAAAAAACCTAAATTATATAGATTTTGGAACTTTCTTATTTATGGAAGTTCCATAGCTATTGGAGTTTTCTTAGTTTATTTATATTCTGCTTATGTCTTTATAAATAAATGACTTACATGTACGGCATAGCAATTACTTATGGGGTTGTGAGTCTTTTATTGCTTGGTGGGTTTGCATACTTTACTTTTAAAATGAAACGCTAATTTTTATATCTTCTTCAATAAAAGATTTCTAAGATAAATTTCTTGATTTTTGTAGAGAATATCAACAATTAATTTCACCTCAAAAGAGGAGTATATTTTTAAGAGATTACTCAGATAGATTAGAAGAATGAAGAATATTGGTTAGTTAATTCTAATATCTCAAATTAAAAAGATCCTATAAAAATAAGCATAGTAAAGATAAATTCTTTGAATATATGTTAATTAATTTTGCTTGAATTACTGGTTTATTTGAACAACAACCTCCATTTATGACTAGGAAAAAAGAACTCAAGATTGATTAAGCTAGATAAGAATAGAAAATCTTTTTAGCTCAAGGCTGGAGGCAAACATAAGTAGTTTGTTAAATTACAATTAACTCAATAATTAATATAAGCTGAGAAAAAATGATCAATATAATCCTAAAACTCAAGATTTTTTTTAAGTTATTTATTTTTATTCCTATCATTTTTTATTTTGGTAAAAGAAGTTATATAGGACATGATGAGGGGTTTTACGTCCTTCAAGCAAGGTGGATACTAGATAAGGGTAATTGGACTATACCTTTGTGGTTTGACGAATACATATTGGACAGAACAATAGGATTGCAATTTTTAATCGCGAAATCCCAAGATATCTTTGGGAGAAATATATTTTGGGCATATTTACCAACAACTATTGCTGCAATAGTAATGTTATTTGTAACTTATAAATTGCATCAAGAATTAATTGATAAAAAATATGCATTTGTATCTCCTCTAATACTTTCTACTACATATTTATGGTTTGACTATTCACACTTGGCTACGCAAGATATTATTTTCTCCAGTTTAGTAACTATTGGGATATTTTCACTAGCAAAGATTAAAAGTAGAAATAATAAACTCTATATATTACTTTTTGGAATTTGGATTGGTTTAGCTTTTATGTTGAAGACTTTTTTAGTTGCTGCACCTCTAATATCTTTATTGCCATATTTGTATATCAAAAAAAACTTTTTACTAACAAAATTTTTCTGGTTGGGATTACTAATAGGTTTTATCCCTTATTTAATTTGGACTATATCTATAGATCCATATTTAAATCAGAATATAATTTTCCATTTATTTGAAAAATTCACTAATCTCTCAAAGAAAAATAACTTTACTAATCCTTTCTATTATTATTTTTGGAACATCCCAACAACATTCTTACCATGGAGTATTTTCTCAATCATTGGAATAATATTTCATAGATCAGAAAATAAAGACCAGAAACTTATTCTAACTTTTTTTCCTTTAACTTTCATTTTTATAATAAGCCTTTTTTCTACAAAAACGCCTTACTACCCCTTACAAATATCCTCAATAATTACTCTAAATAGTTTTTTAGGTATCAAATATTTATTTCATTCTAGACTTTATAAGTCAATTTTTATATTTATAACCTCAAAGATAATTCCACTATCTTTAATTTCCATATCTTTCTTATACTATTTTTTCTTGAAGAATATTACTAGTCTTAACCTTAAAGAAAATACATATCTCTTTGCAGGATTTATTTTATTTGGAGTAAGTTGGACATTTCTAAATAATAAAACTAATTTCAAAAATGTTTTAATAATTTTAATAATTGGTCCTTATCTACTTACTTCATTTCTACTTGGATCAGGATTATTTACTGATAGATCAAGAGAGTTAAGAGAAACGATGGAACACGTTTCATCTCTTGATATTGTCAAAAATAAAAATATCAAAGTTGACAAAAGTGGGATAACAAACGCAGAGTCACACTCAAAAATCATCAAAATTTCAATATTTACTCCTAAACTTGGAGAGGGTATTAATAACATTAGTGATTTAAATCCAGGAGATTTAGCTTGGTTTAGCGATTTTTCGGATAAGAGAATCAACGATAATTCATACGAAATTTTATATAAAAATGATACTTTAAAACCTTGGAAATTAATTTTAAAAAGATGATCTAGCTATAATAAAACTTATTCTTGAAGTTATATAGTTTAATGCGGTCTTTCAATACATGGAATTTAACAAATAATCAACTACACCAATTATTTAAAGATAAAAACCAATTTATTTCTATTAAAGTTAGAGGTAATACTTGGGAACCAATAACAAGATGGTTAAGATTAGATTCTAGAATTTTCAAGGAAACAACTAATATTCCAAGAATTACATTATGTGATATCGAATCTTTAGCAGAAATTTATAACTACAGATCTATCAGATGGAAAGCAAAAAAATTAACTCCTCTACCAACACAAAGAATTCCAGAAAAACTAAAAAACATTTTTCGTAAATTACCAATAATTAAACATTTTGCATATGAGTTAGAGATAACTTTTTATAAATATATTGAAAATAATTCTGATCAATTAATTTCAATAATTATCCCTGCAAGAAATGAAGAGGGTAATAAGAAGCTTTTCATGAGAGCACTAAAGAAATTCAAAAAATTGTCTAATAAAATTGAAATTATTTTAATTGAAGGTAACAGCAAGGACAATACTTTTTCTATGCTAGAAGATTTAAAATCAAGTTTCTCTGATTCTTTCAAAATTTTTCTTTTAAAGCAGAGTGGAAAGGGTAAGAAGAATGCTGTCGTAGAGGGTTGTAATATTTCCTCAGGAGAGACATTAGCGATAGTAGATAGTGATTTTACTGTAGATATTGATGACAGTATTGCGGCAATAAAAGAGTCAATGAAAAATGAAAATATATTAATTAATTGCTCACGGACAACTTTCCCAATGGAAAAAAATGCAATGAGATGGGCTAATTATATTGGCAATAGATGTTTTGCAATATTGATATCAACCCTTATTAATAAGCCAGTATCTGATTCACTTTGTGGCACAAAAGTATTTTCAAGGAAGTTTTTTAATCTTATGAAAGAAAATGGAAGTTGGGATTCTAAATCTGATCCATTTGGTGATTTTACAATTATTTTTGAAGCAGCTAATAACAACATAAAAATACTCAATTATCCAGTAAGATACTATGCTAGAAAGTCAGGGGCTCCTAATATCTCACGGTGGATTGATGGCTTGAAACTTCTCAAAGTATGCCTAATTTATTTAATTTCAGATATTTAAAATTAATTATTTCTTGATGTTATTTTGAATAAATTCTTAATTTATAAAAATTTATTTTAAGAAAGATAATCTAAAATAATTTTTTTAATAAAAATTTATTACTTAAATGAAAGGTATTTAGATCCTAAATAATTATTTATTGATCCAATCAAAGCGCCGACTACCCAGGCGATTTTATAATTATCTATTAATTGATTAATAAATAAAATTATTAATGACATTTCTATTCCTCCCAAAAAGTAGATCAAGAAAAATAAAGATAAAGATTTTACTAAAGGTTGATTTTTACTATTTTTGAAAACCCATAATTTTGCAAAAATAAATGAAACTAATATGCCTGTAAAATAACCAGATATAGAAGCAAATAATATATTGTTAAAAATCAAATACAAAGATCTATAGGACAAAAAATTAAAAGTTGATGCAATCAATCCAGATACAATGAATCTAAGTATTTGTTGATTATTTTTTTTCAAAAAATTATAAAATGCCAAACTTTTAAGTTTTAATTTATTTAAATATAAAATACTAATTTTGCATATATTTGACTTCTATATCCAAAAAATAAATTAAGGTATTATAGATTAATAATTAAATTTTTTAAACTTGAAATATCTTTTTTCAAGATATTTTCTTGATAAATATTTTTAGTTTGAGAGTTTTTTGATCCTTAATCCGTACAATTTTGTTCCTTTAACCACACATACAACTTGAAATTTACTATTCAAATGAATTAGAACATTGGTGTAGTCAAAGGATAAGTCTTATGGCTCTAAATGACACATTTACTATCCAAGAAATTAATTTTGATAAAAAAGACCTTTCATATGACATAAAGCTGAAAGAAATTGAAGCTCATTGGAATAACGAATGTGCAGAACATCTGAGTAAGAATCATTGCAAGATTTTTTTTGATTAAAACTTTAACTTTTAGGTATTCTTACGCTTGATTTTTACTTAATACCCGTACTAAAGAATAATCAGATAGAGAGGAGGAAAAGCAAATGACTAATTTAGGTATAGAAATTTTATTTTGGACAATTTTAATTTCTTATCTGGGATTAAGGTTTTCTCAAACTTGGATTGGATTCAAGAAACAGTATTAATTAGGAGTATGAAAAATGAAACTACAAACTCAGTTCACGGTTCCAAACAAAGAATTACAAGATCTTGATTATCTTAAGAAAGTAGATTTTTTAGAAGAAACTGTAAATAAAGAATATATAGATTATCCAAATCAAGAAGATTGCTTAGTTTGTTGCAATTAAAAATCAAAAAATAGCTTTTTTTTAAAAGTAAATAAATTTTTATTAGTATTTAAAAATTTTCTAAAAGGGAGTTAGGACAATGAAATTAAGATTTTCCCCAATAAATGTTTTTAGAGAGACTCCAAAAGTAACATTCTTCGATGCAGGCATAGAAACTTCTAATGGTTCTGATGTTGTGATCCATTCTGGGGTAGCTATATCTCCTCCAGATGATTTAAAAGAGGAGCAATATTACGTTCACAATCATCAAATTGACCACAATTTAGTTATCGCCGGGGAAAGGAAATTTGTTTTAATAAATCCTTCTTGGGATGAACCTCATCATGTGATTTATTTAAATATTGTCAATAAAAATAAAAATGAACAATAAACTTGCTTTAAAAGATTCTCATTTAAACATTGTTAAATAACTATTCGCAAAAATAAAATAAGTAACTCTACTAAAAAAGCCAGCTGGCTTAATTACAGTTTTATTTAAAATATTTAATAACGGAATAAATGATAGAAGAAGTAATTAGTTAAAAAGTACTAGATATTTTATTTTTCATATTTTCAATTTTATTGATTAATTCATCTAACCATTCTGTATTATTTTGCTCTTGTCTTTTATGGCTTTGACTTTTTTGAGTACTCATAAATTTCTTATATTAAGATTGTCCATTTAATATATCTTTTGAAATCACAGGAAACAATAAGCAATATTACCAAATCAAATGATAAGACAAGCTTTAGTAGCATTTCATACAAACCTAACAAACACAAATTAATTAAGAAAATCTAAATCTCTTCAGTTAAGTATTTTCTACGATGTTTTTATTTTAAATTCTTATTTGAATTAGGAAAGGGTATAGATATTGCTATGGAAAAATCATTTCTAAATTTCATTTATTGGATCTTGATAAAGTCAGCTGAAAGTTACTATGGAGATTCATTAAAAACAGAAGTACCATATACACCTTATTTTTAGTTTTGTTGGACTTTAACTGTTAATATTAGATCTCTAGTTTGAGATCTATTAGTTTGGAAGTAATTTATCAAAAAACACAATATGGGTTACTTATAGATTCACTACAAAATAATCTCTTACGTTGAATTTCTTTTACTGATTGTGAATAAATTTTAGCGGTAAGGATCGCTCCAAAATTAACTAAAACTACAATTAGAAGTAATAGCTCAATTGCGAGGTTGGTCATAAGATTACCCTCCTTAAATCTATATAAAAACTCTATAAGGTCAAAATAGATATTGAATAGAGTTTAAATTCCTATTTTGAGCCATCGAGATTCTCTAGTAATAATCTAGGTTCATAATTTTTCGACTCATTCTTCTATAGACTTTTCAGTATTACTCTTAATTTCGCAACTACGAAGGCAATTATAAAAGACATACTTGGGATCTAATTCATTTTTGAATTGTTTATTTCTAAATGTATTCATGATCAAACTCCCTTTGATTTTTTTTCAAGTTGATTAATTAATTTATCCAACCAAAGAGTGTTGTTGATCTTTTTTGTGTCTTTAAAGTATTTCGTTTTGAACGTACTCATGTAGTTATCCCGCAATCAGTGGGTCCAAAATAGGGGTGATTATTGAAATTTCCTAGAGCAAAAATACTGATTGTGAATATAGTGAAATATTTAAAACTGACTAATTTATGATTTATATTTTAGGTATTACAACTCTTGATTCTTTTATATAACTCATACTAAATAATTTCTAAAAAGAAGGTTAATTATGAATTACGGAAATCTAATTAAAAATAAAATTCAACATGTATTTGGTAGTTTGTTTGATTCGTTATCAATTGAGAGAAAACTAACTGAGGCTCAAATGGAATGTATGCAATTCGGTATTTGTGATTATGCTCCAAGACGAGTTGAGGAAGTTCCCTTTTTTCATTATTAATTTAAATTTATTTTAAACGAAGAACAATTAGCTCCTCCTCACCCAATCAGGAGATCCACTAAACCAATCAGCAAGATCATCATTTTTGGGATCAAAATGATTTTCAATTTCTAAGCCATCAAGGCCTAGATTCTGGATAAGTCCATTTATTCCATCTGATTTTTGCTTGCCATATCTCCTCAAACTATTAGCTTTCTTGAGCCATGTCCATATAGTTGAATTATGTTTTGCAAACTTTTCTACATAAATTCGTTCTTCCAATGCAACAGGTTCATCTAGTGAAATCCTTTTTACAATATCCTTGATTTTTAAACGAGTCTTGTTTGTTAGGAACATATTCATAAAAGAAGTTAATGATTTATAAAAGTTTTTTTTATGAATGTCTTGTCAATCTTTATTTCAAGAAAAAGTATTTTTTATTGGCTTTTCAAGGATAAATATATTTATTCAACAACAGGTATATTCAATTGGTAAAAAAGACTACTTTTTTTGATTTATATAACTTATATAAAAACGAGTTCAATATAAGTTTATCTACATAATTTAAGATTTAATTTATAAAATTGAATAAGGAAATTTTACATTTACAATCAATCTAAACCATGAGGAACATAACCCTCTTTTTTCTGAAAAAACTTTTTATTTAATCACTAATGAAAGGTCAATGGACAAAAGTTTATAATGGAAATTTACCTCTTAGATCTTGGTGGGTAGATTCAGGTAGTGACTGTAAATATATATCTATAGTTTTACCAGAGGTGTTTGGGATAAATCACTGGATAAGAAGTTTTTCTGAAAAATTAGCCTCACAAAACGTATCTGTATTAGCATTACCTCTTTACGGAAGAACAGCTCCAAAATTAGATTTGAGATATAGCGAAAAAGAATTGAAATTAGGAAGACACCATAAAAATTTAACCACTTTAAAACATATTATTGAAGACGTTTCTGCAGCCATAAATTGGGTTCAAGAAATATATACAAAAAAGAAAATCTCAATTATTGGATTTTGTTTTGGGGGTCATGCAGCACTTATAGCCTCTTCGTTAAAAGGAATAGATAGTACATTTTGTTTTTATGGGGCAGGAGTAACTGCACCAAGAACCGATACTAATTTTGCACCTATAGACTTGCTTGAAAAAGTTTCTGGAAAATTAAACTTCATTTGTGGTTCTTCGGATGATTTAATTCCCTTACAAGATAGATTAGAAATTAAAAAAAGATTTAAAAAACTAGATCCTTTAGAAGAGAGATTTATTTATGTCGAAGTTAAAGGAGCTTATCATGGTTTTATGTGCGAGGAAAGAGAATCTTTCCATAAGGATGCCTCATTAATTGGTTGGAATTTATTGATGAAAGAATTAAATTAATAAAATTCATGAGAATGATTTTGATCTGTGTCTGCACTAATAATTTATAAAAATTCAATACCTTTATAAAAAACTGTTAAAAAAAAATAGTTTTAGATTAAATAACTTTAAAAAGTCAAATCAAGTACTGCCAAAAATGAAAAAAATAAATACTATAAGTCTAAATAATTTTCTAGAAATTCAAATTCATGATGAAAAATTTATTAATAGCATTTGTTTTTGCATTAATGCTTATCAACCCTAGTATTTCTATAGCTGCAGAATCACCTGTAGATGTACAAGAAGTCTTTGTAGGTTCTGAAACTATGGATGGTGATGCTCTTAAATATCCAAAAGGAAAAGCAGAAATAAGATTACAAAGAGTTGAGTTAGCTGAGGGAGGGATAGTCCCACTCCACTCTCATCCAATTCCATTATTAGGCAATGTTGAGCAAGGTACTATTGTTGTCAAAAGAGAAGGAATGGAAGATCTTACCTATACAGCAGGAGATACTTTTATAGTTGGTCCAAAGACACCAAAACATACAATGGGTAATGCAAAAACTGATAACGCAATAGTTTGGTTCGCAGCTATTGGAGCAAAAGATGTTCCAATTCTAATTCCAGCAGAAGGATAAATTTTAACCTTGAATCAATTATTTTTGATTGTCAGTCTAATTACAATAAGGAGCAATTAGCTCCTTTATTAATAGCAAAGTACGCTATCCGCTTTAATTGATTCTTCAACTAGAACATCTGGCATAACAAACTCTGCAGTATATCCATCTAGAAGCTTCTCATCGAAACCCCTAGATTTAGCAGACATTCCTGAGACATATATGGTAATTTTTGAATTCTTTAAATTTTGAAGATGTTCGTACAAATCTCCAGTACCTTGACCAACTATTTCACTAGCTTTTTTGCAATTTAATATTTGTACTCCGTCTCCTGCTAGAAAAAGTGTTACTTTATGATCGTTTTTTTCTGCAGTTAGGGCAACCAATAAACCTAAAGTTATTTTATTTTTGGATTCTAAACCGCTGTAAATATGTACTAAAACTGTATTGTCGGTAATGATAGACATTTAATCCTCCCTAAATTTTGTTTTTATATCCTAAATAAAATCTATTTTCATTAGCTGTTTTTTTATGAAACGCTTACTACTTGCACCTCTTTCTTATTGGCAGATGGCTATTAAGTATTAAAAATAGCTCCTAAATATAGAAGTCTTCTTCCAACCTTTTTCCATAAATGATTGCGAATACAGGATTTATACACCTCGATTTTTTGCCAATTTTCTTGCTTTGTCCTTATTTTTTCGTAAGTATGCGTATATAGGCTCTAATTTGCTCTAAAAAACTGTCACATGGAGGTTTACGATTATGGAAATTCCAGACGAAATGTTGAAAGAAATTAGAGAAAGTGGATACGATCAAGAGCTTATATATAACTACATAAGAGAGCTATTAGACAGCGATAAACAAATTAATGAAAATACCAATCTAGAGCTTTTAGACAATTACTTATTAGACAAAGATCTACAAGAACCTGCTGCTGAGGTACAGATGGCAGCAGAGCTTATAGACAATTACTTATTAGATAAAAGATTTATGAGAGAGCTTGAAGATGAAGAATATGATGCTGCTTAATTAGATAAAGTACCTATTTTTTCCTATTTATTTAAAGGTTATTCTTTTGAGCAAATAACAGGATTAAAACAATGATGAAACTTGCTATCATTTTTTTACCAATTGTCTTTGCACTTATATGGGCTTTGTTTATTGGGTTAAGAATAAATAAAGTAGAATCTAGAGATGGAAAGAGAAAATTAATTAATTATTAATTGATTGACAGTCAATCTAAAATAAGTAGCAATTAGCTCCTTTATTTATGAAGTTAAAAAATATTTTAAAAACTACTGGGGCACTTCATATTTTATTGGGATTATTAATTATTTTCCTACTGATTTTTTCTGTGGAAACTATTGCAGGCAAAGCTTCAACTGAAACACTGCTTCTTGTTAGAGGTACTGCAGATGTTGTAGCAGCTAGTAATTTAGGAATTGGTTGTTTATTGATTATTTGTAGTTCCATAAGAGATAAAGCCTCTTTAAGAAAAGTTTTATCAGGTGAATTAGCTTTGATGTTTTGTTTTTTAGCAGTAGCTCTATTCAATACTTTCAACGCTGGGACAATTGTTGATGGAGGACCTCCTCCGCCTTTTTGGATTGTTTTAATATTGAATCCTCTTTTATGTATTTATGGATTAGTTAACAATAAAAATTGAAACTCCAACTCCTCCCACCACTTTTCAAACTATTCAATAAAAGCAGTTTCTTTGCATCACTGAATCAAAATACCTGCCCTGTATTAGATGCTGAAGAGATAAAAAAACAAGAACAGAAAGAATCTATTGATAAGTTATATCCATAAAATTTCAACAGAAATATCTTAAGTCATATTTAAAGATGTATAACGATCTTATGTCCCCTATAACATCCATTGCTTTCCTAAATAGGAACTTTGATGGATAATAAATTTATATTGAAGGAAGTTATTCACACTTTATTCAAACATATATTTTCGCCAAGATCCCATGGCACAAAAGGAACTTGGCTACTGGCTAATGAAAAGTGAGCGCGACTAGCTATCACTGCGATCTCAAGGAATCATATTTTTTTACCCAAACTTTACCCAAACTTTTTTAAATTTGAAATTAATACTTTTGAAGATACTCGGCTGGTCATTATTTTGAATTTGAGAGTCTTTTTTGATCCTTAATCCGTACAATTTTGTTCCTCTAACCGCACACATAAAACTTGAGATTAACTATCCAAATGAATTAGAACATAAGTGTAGTCAAGAGGTAAGTCTTATGGCATTAAACGACACATTCACCATCCAAGAGATGGACTTGGATACAAAAGATCTTTCATACGATATTAAGTCGAAAGAACTTGAAGCTTACTGGAATAAAGAATGCGAAAAGCATCCTAGTAATAACCATTGCAAAATTTTTTGCGATTAATACTCGAACTTTTTAAGTATTCTTACGCTTGATTTTTAGATATCATCCGTACTAAAGCATAGTCAGATAGAAAGGAGGAAAAGCAGATGACTAATTTAACTATAGAGATTCTATTTTGGGCAATTTTAGTTTCTTATCTGGGATTAAGATTTTCTAAAACCTGGGATGGCTTCAAAAAACAGTATTAATTAGGAGGGAAAAATGAAACTTCAAACACAATTCACAGTCCCCCACAAAGGTCTGCGAGATCTTGATTATGTCAATAAATTAGAAGTTTTAGAAGAAACTTTTAAGAGAGAATGTCAAGATTACCCAACTAAAGAAGATTGTTTAGTTTGTTGTAACTGACTATTCATTAATCGGTTTTCATAGCTTATAAATTTTAAAAATATTCATAAATTTTTAAGGAGAGGTTTAACTATGAAATTAAAATTCATGCCAACAAAAATTTTTAGAGAGACTCCAAAAGTGACATTCTTTGATGCAGGATTGGGGGCATCTAATGGTTGCGATGTGGTAATTCATTCTGAAGAAGCTATATCTCCTCCAGATGATTTTAAAGATGAACAATATTACGTTCACAATCATCAAATTGATCACAACTTAGTTATTACTGGGGAAAGAACATTTGTTTTAATAAATCCTGCATGGGATGAACCTCATCATGTGATTTATTTAAATAGATCTATGGGAGCTTTAGAAATTCCTGTTGGAACTTATCACAGATCAATCTCAGGCAAAGAAGGTAGTATTGTTTTAAATCAACCCACAAGAGATAAATTTTTTGATCCAGCTAAAGAATTTATCCCACAAAAATTAGACCAAATAAGTTTAATAAAGGCAAGAAAAACTCCACCTGTTTATTGGGTTTGGAAAAATGATCAAATTAAGAGAGTTGGGTTTAATCCCCTAGAACGAAGAATTAAGACCCTTGCTTAATATGAACAAAACACAAAAAGGTATTTCAACCAAAATTAATAATTCAAAAAATCTGAATTTAATTATTAATTCTGATACGTATAAATTGGCTTATGAAGATATTGGTTTGCTCAACAGAAACGAAATGCGCGGAGTCAGAATGCTGCTTGAAATTACTAAACCAGATTTAATCCTAGAAGAAAATAAAATTCTCTCAACCATAATAATTTTTGGAGGCGCAAGTATTGCAGAAGAATCAAAAACAAAAGAGAAAATTGACGATATAAAAAAGTTAATTAAAAAAAATCCTTCATCGGTTTTGCTTAAACGAAATTTAAATAGATTAGAAAATTTGCTATCAATGAGTCACTATTATCAATCCGCAAGGGAGTTTTCTAAACTTGCTTCAATAAATAATCAAAGTAAATCCTGTAATTCTCATGTGATTGTGACTGGTGGGGGTCCAGGGATTATGGAAGCTGCTAATAGAGGTGCGTTTGAAGCAGATTGTAAATCTATAGGGTTAAATATCAGTCTTCCCAATGAACAAATCCCCAATGCTTTTATAACTCCAGGACTATGCTTTAAATTTAATTATTTTGCATTAAGAAAGATCCATTTCGTCATGCGATCAATAGGAGCTGTATTTTTTCCTGGGGGTTTTGGAACATTAGATGAATTATTTGAGCTATTAACACTTCGTCAAACAGGAATGAAAAACAAAATCCCAATAATACTTTTTGGAAGAGAATATTGGGATAAGATAATTAACTTCGAATATCTAGCTGATCTTGGATTAATTTCAGATGAGCACTTAAATCTTTTTGAATATGCAGACACCGCATCCGAAGCATGGGAAATTATCAAATCATCAAATATCTCAGATTAGGATAGGTATCCAAAAAATAATGAAGTTCCCCCACCCCACCCATCACTTTCCTAAATAGATTATTTGATGGATAATAAATTCATATTCACAGAAGTTACCCAAACTTTACTCAAACCCTATATCTTCGCCGAGATCCCATGCCACAACAGGAACCTAGCTACTGGCTAATGAAGAGTGAATCTGATGCATTTATCCAGTCATAGCAGGGGTTTTATTTTTTAGCAAAAATTCTATTCGAACCTCATTCGAACTTTTTATTGATTGATAGTCGATCTAAAATAATGAAATCTTTGATCATCAACGTCAGCCATTAAATCATATCCCACTAATTTTTTTGTAATCCTTTTATATTCAATATCATTCACAAAAAGAGCTATATATTTTTCTAAAAAATTTATATTGATTCTTAGTTTCATTATTATCCTTTATTTATTAATAGCTAATAATTCTCGTTCTAACTTTTTTTGATTGATAGTCGATCTAAACTTTTTTATTAACACACTCATCACAGATAGAAAAAAAGCTCGATTATATTTCTAGAAGCAAGCTCTCATGAATATGTTTGTTGAAAATTTATACGAACACTTCTGTTGCTGTAGTGATACTTAAAATTACAGAAATAAAGAAAATGTAAGGAACTACCTTAAAAGGAACATATCCTTGGCGTTTAGAAATAAAGTCCATTTAGACGAACCCAGGAATAATTTGACCTGTTGTTAAGTAAGCACCAATAGCAGCTATGAAGCCAATCATGGCAAATCTGCCATTGAGCTTTTCAGCAACAACTTTTTCCTTCTCAACTGTTTTTGTTTCGAGAACTTTAACTTTTTTTGAGTTCATAAGAAGAATGGAATTCTACATTTACAAATGTAACATTTATATTACTTACTGTAAAGTAATATTACTATTTATCTTAGATTTTAAATAAATTAAAGCAAACTGTCACAGTTATGAGTCAAAATCATCAATATCCTTTATTTAGTTACCCTTTCTAAAATTTAATTTCTTTCAACAAATAATTAACTTTTTGCATCTTTTTTCACCCATTTTTGATGTTTTCTCTCTCTAACTATCAGTAAATCTTAATATTTTAAGACTAACATTCTTGCTATCAATTAAGTAGATACTTTTTTATTAATGCCATTAGACGTCTTTCTAATGAATATGTGTGTAGTTGTTATAGCTTTACTAATTAGAAGAGAGATAAAATTAAAGAAAGCTAGATAGATCATGAAGACTAAAGTTTTTAAAGAGCATTACATTCCAAATGTGCATGCTATTACACTTTTTCTATTGATGCTTCTATGTCTGTGGTTACCGTTAGGACTCCGATTCTTATTAATAATCTAAAATCAAAGTTATATCTCAATAAAATGTAGTTTTAGAAAATTAGAACTTACTTTTTCGTAGCTCATATCCAAAATTGATTAATTGGTTAAATGTAGATTTTGTTTGTAAAGCGTTAAGAGAAAGACGTTTTTCTTCATTCTTATGTAAATAAAAAAATCCTTTGTTATCTATGTTTTTCTCAATAGTTACATATTCCTTTCCTTTCTTTAGAATTCAAGGCTCAAATTGGAAATTATCATCTCCTATTTGATAATCCCATGGATAAATACCATTAGTTTGATTTTTTAGTGACATATTGAATACCTTCACTTCAGTAAAGGCATACTAATACTTTGCGATGGAATTATTGTGTATCTAGAGAGACTGTTATATGTTTCTTTTGTTATTTTTTTCAATCCTTCACTTATTTGTTATTACAGGCAAAAAAAAAGACTCTTGCGAGCCTAGGTGATGGGGATTTCTATCATGACAAAATAAATGGAAACTTACAACCCCATCAATAGGTAAAATTTATTACATACAAACACCATATATAGTGCTATTATTTTTAAAAAGGCTGGGTGATGGGGATTATCAAGCTTTTTAATCGGACGTATCTTACGTCCTTTTTTTGTGGATAAAAAAAAGCACTTACCTTATTTTTCTTTAATTTTATATGGGGCGGTAATTAAAAAATATTTTATATTAATCATTTTTTTTCAGAACCCCCAATAAATATTTTTGAGGTTGACAATAAATAAAATTTTTCATGAAGAGTATTTGAGAATCGTTTTTCTTCGTAATAAAATTTTAAATCAAGTGGAGAAATATTCTCATCAAACCATTCGTCATATTTTATATAATTATTTTTTGCGAAATAAGACATTTTAAAATGCCCCCTTTTTTTTTCTACCCTTAGCAACCATTACCACTGGCACTAATAGATATGTAAAGAAAGAGATTAAGAAAATATCTATATTCATTTTAAAAAATACCTGGGATGATCCAGCCAAAAAGACCGTAGTTTACAACCAATGCGAATAAACCCATCATTGCCATTCTTCCATTGGTTCTCTCGGCATTTTGCCAATAAGTTGGTTTTGAGTTTTCCATTTTTTAATTGTTCGTTAATAAGAGTGATTAAATTTTTATAGTGCGTAAGCAATACTTGGTGCTATCGCAGTAGTAATTACTGCAATGCCAAATAGTGATATGGCAATTAGATATGTTTTCATAAGAGTCCTACTTTTCCTGCTGTAATACCCACAGTAAGAAAGAAACCAAATTCTAAAAGGTCTTTAGCACTTGAAGGGACTGAGTTAAATAAAGATGAAATGAAAATCATTTTGGTATATGTTCTCTAAGCTCCTTGGGGAACGTAGTTGTACACCGGGGAGATTAATCCACCGCCATCATCATCGTCATCATCATCATTCCATGGCAAATCACTCAACATTAATGCACTAACAAGAAATACTGTTATGACTGGCATAAAAGGAAAAAGTATAGTGTTAATCCAAGTGTTAATTCCTGCCTCGAGCATTACACAAAGCCTGGAATAATTTGACCTGTTGTTAGATAAGCGCCAACAAGAGCAATAAAGCCCAACATTGCAAATCTGCCGTTAAGCTTCTCAGCTATAACCTTTTCCTTCTCAACTGTTTTTGTGTTTTTCATTAGAACCAACCAGGAATAATTTGACCAGTTGTTACGTATGCGCCAACAGCTGCAACGAAACCGAGCATTGCTGCCCAACCGTTAAATCTTTCTGCTTCTGGGGTCATTTTTATAAAAAGTAATTTATGTAAACTAATGTAACATTAATATTAATTAATGTAAAGAAATTAGTCACATATACTTGTATTTATATTAAATCTATACGTTACTGTTACATAATTGTATTTTATTGTGTATCTGCGCAAAAATTTTTAAAGGTTTAGGTCAAGTAGTTTTATAAGACTTCAATTGAAAGTCGATCTAAACTAAGGAGAAATTAGCTCCTTTTTTAATGTCAAATACTAAAGCCATAGAAGATTTAATTAATGGTTATGCAACCAGTGAAGATTCTTCTTTTCTAATACCAAACGTAACTGAAGATTTTTTGGCTGTAAGACCGAGTGGAAATCCAATCTCTGCAAAGGGATTAGTGGGAATGTTTGATAGTAAAGACTTAGTTGCAGAATCATCAGAACTAATCAAAACCCACAAGATTGAAATTTACGGTGAGATAGCTTACGCAGTTTTTACCTTAAATGAAATCTTTAGTTATAAAGGGAATCAAAATAAAGATCTTTCAACTTACACGTGTATTTTTAAAAATGTAAATGGTACTTGGAAATATTCTTGGATGCAAAGATCACAAGGAACTACTGATATGAAAACTTGGGAATAAATGAAAAAATTATCCGAATCCCTTAATCATTTTTTCTGATTGATATCCTGATTTCACGAATTTAGTATTATCAGTCAATATTTAAATGATTTTTAAAAAGAGTTTTTGGTTTTTTTGAAGTAGTTTTCTTAAGATATTCAGGGATATAACTATATGAAACTAATTTCTCATCAGCATTATGAAAGTAGTTTTGAAATTCATTAAAGTACTTCTGGGGTAGAGTGAGGGGTTTTTTAATCTTCATTGTTTCCTCCTAATTAGTAATGAAAATAAGGAATTTCTTCTAATTTTTTTGGAATAAAAGAACAGATGCCAAATTGCATACATTCCATTTGATCATCAGTCAAAGCTCTCGAGTTTGAATTCCGACCTGAGAATGTATCTAGAAAAAAATGTATTGTATTTTGAATCTTATGTTTATAAGGATTTCCGCAAGACATCATTAACCTCCTTTGTTTTTTGAAAATTTTTAAACCCTATTATTCAGCAATGCAATAGGGGTCGCTTTGTGATTTGCTGCAAAAAATTGTTTTGCGTAGATAGGCTTTTTCATATTTTCTATAAATACTTTGAGTCATGAAAACTCCAAAATAAATAAGTAAGACAGTCAATATGAGTAGCTCTAATCCTAAGTTGGTCATTTGATTAACCTCCTTTGATTTGAGTATTACTTAGTACGTTTGATATCTAAAAAGCAAGCGTATGAATACCTAAAAAAATATCAGGCAATTACTTTAATTAACTTCGAAACTAAAAATAAGAATTTATTTTAAATACTAAGTTTCAAATAAATCAGCATATCTACGCATATACAAAAAAATTTATCCGTACTAGCTTCCTATTAGTCAAACGGAGGGATTAGAAATGATCGATAGTCCACCAGAGAAGTTCATTAGATTGGTTTAAGCAGCCGACAACATTAACAACAAGGATCAATGATTTAGGTGCGTTGTTAATTTATTCCGACACATAACTAAGTGAAAGAGATTGTTTTCTAAAGGCAGGATTCAATCTCTTTTTTTATTGGGTTTACATCAAAACAAACTTCTCATATTTATTTCTATTTTGCCAATATTAAAAAGCATCCATTACAACCTAAGCAAAGCGGTGGTCTATGGGTGCAAATAATTTCAAAGTAATTAAGATTCATCTACAACAAGAACAATATAGATATCAAGTGCCAAATTTAAAAACCTTTAGATTAGGTACTTTACCTAAAATTTGACTTTATTAGGAAAAAGTTGCTAGATGTTCTGCAGATTGGAGAATTAATTATGAAAAAAGACATTTTATCAAACATCAAAAATTCAGATGCTTTGGAAAGTTTCTTCGATTGTATTACTTCATGCAGTATCAATAGTGAGGGGGTAGACTGTACTACCGCTTGTTATGCTAAACACTTGGAACCAGCTAATGTCGATTATCCTTTAAACTTTTTATAAGCAGATTAAGCAAAGTTAAGATTGAATATATTTATATATCTACAGTTTCAGCAATTAAATTTCGCAGCCGCGATATGAAGGGTTCTCTTCACACCTAAGTTTCCAATAAATTACTTTGATATTTGCTCCGTTATCTATATCGTTAATAGTCCTAAAGTATTTAGGAATGATTGTATAAGGAACTCTTTTATTCATGATTTCTTCCTACTTGCTACACCTATGTTCTAACTACCAACGCATATCATTTATGAGTATCAGTATGTACGGTTTAAGGAAAAATAAAGTACGGGTAAAGTACCTATCCTCAGCCAATTGTTTTGCCATCATTTCTGCTGATTGCAACAATAGCCGATCTGGGTACTGAGCTCCCACCATCAGGAAAGTGACATTTGTCAGGATTATTTTCACCTGGATGCTGGACTCCTACAAACATAGTCTTTTTATCACTACTCCATGTGATACCAGTGATTTCACACTCTTTAGGACCTACTAAAAATCTGTCAATTTTACCTGTCCTAGGATTTGCGCATAACATTTGGTTATTACCCATTCCTTCAAAGGCTCCTTGATTAGTATATTTACCATCAGTTTGTATCCATAAGTTACCTTTTGAATCAAATGCGATTCCATCAGGTGAATTAAACATATTATCCTTCGTAATATTTTCAGAGCCCTTCATTAAACCTTCACCAACAACAGGATTACCAGCCATTGCAAATAAATCCCATTTAAACCCGTCAGCGGCATGTTCATTATTGTCAGGAGTCCATCGAACTATTTGACCATATGGATTTTCGACTCTTGGGTTAACTGCATTAACAGGTTGATTAGGTTTAACACCTCTATTTTTATTATTAGTTAAGGCACAATACGCCTCCACTTTATTAGGATTTGCAGCCACCCATTCAGGTCGATCCATAGTTGTTGCACCAACTTGGGTTGCCGCCATCCTTGTGAAAATACTAATATCTGAATCGCTCATTCCCGATTCTTTTAAATTAACCCATCTCCCGGTTCCATTCTCATTAAAAATCGCCACAAATAAATCACCTTCCGTTAATAGATCATAATTTGATGCAGCTCCTTTTATGTACTTTCCTTTTGAAACGAATTTGTATAGATGCTCTCCTCTTTCATCATCTCCCATATAGGCAACAACTTGACCATTCTTGGAGACAACAACTTCACAGTTTTCATGTTTAAATCTACCCATTGCCGTCTGTTTCCTTGGCATTGATTGTGGCTTAGAGGGATCAATTTCAGTAATATAACCATGCCTATTAATTTCATTCGGATTTTTTACAACATCAAATCTATCCTGATTCATAACCCAGTTGTAACCCCAATCTTTAGTTTTAACCCCATATCTTTTCAAATCTGCTGACAGATTTGCATTAGGGTCTGATGGAGATGAGAAATAACCGTGAAAATTCTCTTCACAAGCTAAATAAGTTCCCCAGGGAGTTCTGCCATTACCACAATTATTAAATGTACCTCTTGCTAATTTGCCTGTTTGATCCTCATCTGTTTTAAGTAATGGATGACCTGCAGCCGGTCCGTCTATAGCCACTTTCGTATCTGCAGTAATTTTTCTGTTATAAAGAGAATCTTTAACTATTTCCCACTTCCTACCTTTTTGTGCAACTTCAAAAATCGATACTCCATGTGCAGCCATGCCTTTTCTAACATCATCAGGTGTTTCAGGAAGCCCACTAGCACGGTTACCATAAATTATTTTTCTATTACAGTATTCATTATTGACTGCAAGTACTGACTTGCCATTAACCTCAAAAAGACTCATTCCATCATTGTTATCTCCAAATGATAGTTCTTGCGACTCCCCAGTTCCTCTTGTTTGCTGATCAAATTCAGGGGCTCCGCTCCATAATGGATCACCCCAAGCTGCAACCGTATGCCAACTAAAACCTTTTGGGACAGTAATTGTATCTTTACTATTGGCTGCTAAAGGTGTAAAACTAATGCCATTAAAGTCTGAACCAAATCCAATTGCTTTGCTTGGAATAGTGGCAGCAGCAAAAGCACCTATTCCTATAGCAAATGAACCCTGAAGAAATTTTCTTCTTGAAACAACTTCGTTAAAATCAGACACAACATAAAAGTGATAACTAATTTAAAAATCTATCTCTAAAGTTAAATTTAATTTAAGGAGTTTCTAAAGTTTAAAATCAGCTCGAAAAGAGCATAAGAGTTTAGTTGCTTTCTAATAAAAAACTTGTTGACTCATACCCTTTTCAGTTGCTATAAATATTAGTACACTTGTACTATATAGCTATGGAGGACTGGCAGGAATGGGATTATCTAGAGGACGAAATATTAGTAAGAAAACGACGGAAGATATGTATTACTTGCAATCACTTCAGGTACAGCACGACAAGTTCTTGTGTCACCATCCTTACCTGTCCGTTTCATCAAAAGCTTATTCCTCAAGGTGATCATCTAATTAAGGGGTGTAGATACTGGAAAGAGAACAGCAGAATATTCGCTCCAGAAGCAGCTTAAGCTTTGGGTGCGTGGTTGTTTATAGAGAGCATTAAACTTAGTCTATGACTAGGTTTTATTATGCCTGCTAGAATATTTAATCAATATTGCTAGAATAAGCAACTAACCTATTCCTTGAAAAGCATTGCAATAACTAGATTTCTTAATTTAACATCAAATAAATAAAAAAGCCTGTCTCAAGCGATCTGTAACTATATATATTTCCTAAACTTTCTTCGATTAATTATTTTAGATAAAATTAAAAGAGCTTTATTTTTGCTGAGAAATTAGGCGAAAGTAACAAAACTTATTCTAGCAAAATTCTAGCAAACCCAATTTCCTTAAACTGATTGATATGACTGATATTAATTACTGGCTAATGAAAAGCTAGCAGGCTTTACTATAATTAGGATATGGAGATTTAGTAGAAAGTTATTCACACTTTATTCACACTTTTTACTTGTTTAATTCTTGAAAATTGCCGAGAAGATTAAGGTATTAAATGGGAGAGGGATGATAATTTCCTATGCCAATGGCAATTCAGCAGGCAAGTATTACTACAAAGAGCTAATTGAAGGTACTAAGAAATATAGAACTAAATTAATCAAAGGAGCTGGCACACTCAAACAAGCAGAGGAGCTGGCTATGGAAACAGCTTTAGCAATGAGAGAAGAGGAACCTCATCACAAATCCTATCTAAATACTGGAAGGGTTAAACCTAAAGATGATGCTTTATCACTCTTAGAAAGAGAAGAAAAACTTCTAAGAAAAAAAGAAAGATTATCCAGATCAGAGAAGCAGAAGGAGAACCCCAAGATGACTATCCAAAAAGCCCTTGAGGAGTGGCTAGAGGGCATTAAGAAAAGAGTTGATGCAGGTGCTCTGGAACAATCAACATATGAATTTAAAGGGTTCTCAATGCGTCATGTGATGGACTATTTAAAAGAGAAGAAAGTTACCCTAACTTCTCAAATAAACGAATCAACATTTGATGATTATGTTGTATTTAGAATGGGTCAAACATCAAGAAGATTACCAGTCCAAAAAGAACTTCAGACACTTGGAGAGTTCATAAAGAGTTATTTAGTTAAACATAAATATATCCCAGCTCGACTTTGGTTAGATGGACAATTCCTCCCAAAGATTGAGATAAGACAAACAGACAGAGATGCTAACCCAGCAATAAATGAAGACGACTGGAACACAATCATTACTCATATAAGAACAACTTGGAGAAAGGAAGCATATGAGGTCAAAACACTAATGAATAATGGGACCTTATGCGATAGAAAACCTGAAAAGAAAATGCAATGGTTCAGAACAATGTTTTGGCACTGGATCCTAGTCGCCAAAAACTCTGGAATGTCTCCCGAAGAAATTTGCAAATTAAAGTGGAAGAACGTAGAAATTGTTGATGTCGGAAGAGTATCTAATACCAAAGCTCAGGAAGAATGGGAGCAAGTAATGGGCGAAGCTCAAGCCGAAGGAATAGATCTAGATTTAGAACCTCCAAACTTTAAAGATCCTAAAGAATGGGCTATAGAAGGTACTGAATGGGGTCGTGAAGAGAGACTTATTGCTTACATAACTACCATGCGAGCAAAGACTCAAGAATATAGAGAAATACCATGCAACTTAGGTCAAGTATTTAAGAGATGGAGAAACTTTTTAAAGACTCAAACTAATCAACTAATCAAAGGGGAAGACTACGTTTTTGCTCAGATATACAACGAGATGAGACAACCAAGTCAAGCAAGAATTGGTCAGTATTGGAGAGAGATATGTAATACTCTATTTGCTCAAGGCAAGCTCAAAGGTCATAAATTCTCGGACCGCCCATACACCTTATATTCAATGCGTTCAACCTTTATTGAAAACCATATATTGAGAGGAACTGACGCTTATTTATTAGCTCGAATTTGTGGCAACTCAGTGGCTACTATCATGCAGACTTACGAAAGAATAGACATCCGAAAGAGGACTAAGGAATTAACCGATATTGAGTTCGGTTCGAAGAAAGGGAACCCAGAAACTATCAGCCTCTTTGACGAATAGTCCCTTAAATAACAAAGACACAAAGCACAAAAGCTACATTAAGCAGCAAGCTAAGTGTCTTAGAAGAGATCTTCATTAATGAAAAAGGTTTTTGTACTCGTGTGTAGGAGCGCGGAGTTAACCTTGAAACCGCTAGGTTCAAGTCCTTACTAAAAGGACAAGTCCTTATACCACTTATACCTAAGAAACACACTCATCACAAGTCAAAATAACCTGATTGACAGTCGATCTAAAATTAGTAGCAATTAGCTCCTTTTCTTGTGAAGAGATTTGTTTTATTACCCTTATCATTGATTTTACTGACTAGTTGTTCCGCAGTAGATAATTATAAAAGCGAGTTAAAAGAGGAATTAAAAACCGAATTAAAATCTGAAATCACAGCTACTTTAAAAGAAGAATTTGATAAAAATAATAAATACAAGATACAAATTATAGATGATACTTTACTAGGTATAAGTAATTTTGAAACAGAACAACCTAGCTATGGAGGTTGCAGAGTTGAAGGTGATTTCAAATTTAATATTAAAGTACCTGACAATTTTACTGGTGATATTTCAGATACAGAAGCAACTTACCTAATTAAAGGAAAAGAAAAAATTTATCCTTATTTTGAGACATTCATTGATGGTAAATCTCTTAATGGTACAAATTTATATGAATACGAAGAAAATCAACTTTCTACAGATGGACAATTAATATGTTCAATAAATTCTTCTGATGACATTAAATTAAAGTCTTTTAGTAAAAAAATTATGCTATTCCCTGCGATCAAGCCACTAGTGAAATGAAATACTTACTACTTGCACCGCTTCTAAAATACTGAACCCATACAATAAGAATGCAAACTTAATAACAGTAACGTTGAAGCACCAAAATAATAGACTAGAAACCATTTAATAAAGGAATCATTATTAGATTTTTTCTTATAAAAGGAAGTAAATAAATTTGATAAGTAGGGTGTTTCTTTAAGTGAGAGCTTTAAAGTTTTCATAATGGTTTTATTTTTAATCAAACAAATAAATAATATTTATGCAAGTATTATTACTTATAAAAAAAAGCTGCTTTTAACAGCATCACTCTCATCTAATCCAAGCAGTTGTAATACTTTGCTAGTCCATCCCATGGTTCAATAATTCCCCAGTTTCTTTGATATGCAAATTCTTGAAATTCATCACTACTGTTTTTCCAGTTTTTAACACGTCTATAAAATACAGCACCTTTTTGAATATCCACAGGAATTTTATGCCCCACTTGTCCATAGCCGTCATGTTCAACTAATTGACTTTCTAGTTCTATTAACCAAACTGTTTTTTCTGTTCTTTTTACAACTTTGTAAAAAGTTGGCAGTTGCATTGTGCAACCACCATTACAAAAAGTGATTTGACCAACCTTAAACTTATTTGGTTTTTGAACAATTTTTCTTTCCATATATTTAATCAGTTTGGTTTAGAGATTATTTAAAAGTCCAAAAAATTAATTTTAAAAAGGGTCGTCAGGATCTATTCCTGGTCCTTCAACAAGTGCCTGACCAAGTTGTGAAACACTATTTTCAAGATGATCCATACGTGTATCTAAAAAATTAATTTTCTGCTCCAAATCACTCAAACGGATTAAGTTCGCTTCATTAATTTCAGCTTGGGCTTTTAATCTTTCAAGCACTGTATCCTTAAAAATAAGAAGTTTCTGAATGACATTTAAATTCAATTAACTACCTCCTAACTCTTCAAAAGAACCATCACTCTCAGATTTAATTTTCTTTAAAAGATCAATTATCTCTTTTGGTCCATCTACTTCTTTTTCAATATCTTGTATTAACCAAGTAATAAGAGAATCTATATCAACATCTTTTCTAGAAAGATGATCAATTTGTTTCTTTAAGAAATTTAATTCGTCTCGTTGATTTCTAATTTCAAAGTCATGCCTCATGAGTGTGGAACTTAAGTCTGCAATTTGTTGAGAGACTAACTCCCGAAACTCTAAAAATAGAATTGCTATAGTTTTATCCATTTTGCAAAACCTAAATTAAATCATTTGCCACTATCGCCACATCATTCTTTAGTGCAGATGGGCAGGAAATATTAAATTTGCAATACTTGCAATTTCCAATAGAAGGTTGTGGATCAGGAAGATCATCTTGAGCTGTTACTTGTAGGACTTCTCTTAATTTTTTTCTTGTACCATCAAGAAAAACTTCATCTATAGCATTCTCACCTTGTAGTTCAAGAAGGTTCTCTTCAAAAGTCTTTTTACTAGGCGGAAATTTTCCATCATCATAAAAAATACCCAGACTAAACAACCGAGGTATTGGTAAACCATAACTACGGTTTATAGCTTTTTGCATCAAATAATATAATCCGATTTGTATCCAATCTTTAGATTTTCGGGCGCCTGTTTTAGCATCAAAAATTGCAACTGACCCATCCGGGAAAAGCAATAAGCAGTCAATCACTCCGAACAAACTAACCCCATGAAATTCAACGGTTGGGAGCTGTACTTCTGAATCTACTTTGGCATCAGGATATTTTTGACCAAGGAAATTAGTTAGATTATTTAAAGCACTGGTGTGCTGTAATTTCCACTTTTCAAGGAATACTGAGTCTTTAGTCTCAGGTTTAAATCTATTTAAAAGCCAAACTTGGCGATTGCAACTATTTTCAGTTAAAGCTCCTGATAAAGTTGAAGGTCCTAAGACCTTATTATGTTTTCTCTTAAGTTTTTCTAATTGCATGATAAAAACGTAAATTTAGTGAATTAAAAATTGAATAATTGTTAGACCAGGTTTTATCTCTTTCTTATTGAAATTTTTATCTCTATATATTCTGATTCAGAGTCAGACTTGATTTCATGAGCAGAAGTATTAGTTACTTTATGAACTTCTACCTCACCAAAATTTTCTGCATTATTAATAGGACCAGTTGCAGTTGTTCCAACAGGGATATCTTCCTCAGCTGAATCTTCTACATTAGTAATAGGACCAGTTGCAGTTGTTCCAACAGGGACAAATTCCTTTTTGCCAGCATCAATATCCTTCAAATTCTCCCTAGCTTCTTTATCAATAACGTCATCAAAAGAATTGATTAAATATAAATTTTCTTTTTGCTGATTTAGTTTTATAGGCAACCCTTCAAGAGAAAGCGCAGTTTTATAACTAAAATCAGAATTCGGACCACAACAGATAAGAAGAAGGCATTTAATGTGCCCCACCCAGACTGGAGCGTTAACGTAATGTCCTTTATTACTATGTTTAAGTGTTTGAAACACTTTCCCCACAATTCCAATATCAAAGTTATTTTCTACACCACTAGTAGAAAAATCATATGAATCAAAAGGAAAGTCCTTAACAAATACACCCAAAGGTTTAATTTTCATGGCCGTAGTACTCGCTATCGGGGACATGTGGGTTATTTCTCCAGTAATTAGCATTTCTTTGATAATCAAGAGATGGACTTTTAACATTTGATCCTGAATGATGGAACTTTCCGAAGAACATCATGAAGAAATCATTTATAGAAGAATTGAAAAAGTTAAACCTTAATGGAAAATCTTTTCTTAAAGAATTGATTGATGGAATCATAGGTTAGTTTTTACTTGTAAAATTTTATTTTATAACAACTTAGCATAAAATTTTGCTTTTGTATCAATTTTTTTTATTTTCTATCAAAAGAATTTCTTTTTTTTATCAGGATTGTAATTAAATTGCCCAGAGGATACTCTAAAACTATTGCAGCATCTTAAATTAATTAAAATTTTTTATTTTATAACTTTTACTTTTAAAAATTTGCTAATAAAAAATATTTTTGAGATAATTATATTAGTTAAATTATTTCTAGATTGGAAAAATTTATTCTGCAAGACTCAAGTCAAGAAGAAATTGACTCTTTGGTCTTTGAGATAAAGGATTGTCAAGCTGATATTATCCAGGTTAATCAATGGTTGCCTTACTACTTTTCAGATAATAATGACATTTTAAAAGAAAGGTACCGACTAGCTATTAAAGAAATTCTTGAAAAATTAGAGATGAAAAAAGGATTTCAAGTTTTTGCCCAATTGTTTAGTATTAAAGCAATTAATAAAGAAACTCTTGTACAGGTTGCTCCAAGTTGCTTAGAAGTTATTGATAACATACAAATTAAAAGTGCATTAAGATTACCTTGGGAACAGAATTCGCTAATTTTATATACAGATGAAGTTGAGGAGGAATTTATAAAGGATCCTATTTCGCCTACTAATTTGTATATTGATGACGCCAAAGATTATAAATACTTATTTGCAAACGACCCTTTGCATCAAGCTGTAATAAACATTATGGGTTCAGCTACAGGCAATGCAAGAACTAACGAGATTTTTAATATGTATTTTCAATTGCTTATAGCCAAAGAAATGAAAGCAAATTCTAAGTCTTATTCAGTAGACGGAGCTAATGGAATAGCGAGTTTAGATACTAATGGGGCTTACGAAGTAGAAGTTCAAACTCTTTTCAAAAAATATTATGAGAAAATCAAATCTACACTTAATCCAAAAGAATTTATAAAACCTAAAACCGATCTAAAAAGTTTAATAAAAGAACTATATATTCTTAAAGAAAATATTGTCGATCTTAAAAGAATGAACATCCAAGCACTTATGAAATTTAATGCTGCTGAAATAAATGAATTAGTTTTAGAAATAAGAAAGTTTCTTAAAGACAATAATTTAAATGAATTAATTTGGCCGAAAGTTAAAGAAATTAATGTTTTGGATGGAGGTCCTGGATTACTAAAAAAAATATACGCAAAAGGAAAAATGAAAGATGTAGGTGAAATGTATTTAAATGCAATCCGTCCAATTATTGCTAGAGAAAATATTATTCAAGCACCTATTGAGAATAAATCACAAAATACTACTACTAATAGTGATATGAGCCCAAAAATACCAGGGACTTAATTATAAATATGCCATTTTTTGTGGCATAAACCGCACTCAAAAAGATAGACACAAATTAAAAAATAGTATAGTTTATTAATAGGTAGCCTAATAAATCTAGGAAAGTAAACCCTCTCAATTCAACGCTAAGCAAAATATATTTTTATCAATTAACTAATCATGGTTTCTACTAACCAAAATGATGTTTTGTTGGCATCTATAAAATCAACATTTACTGTCAACGGTGTAACTTTTGACACAAGAGAAGAAGCTGAAAAGCATTTTCTAGAAAGACAAAAAATTAAAGAAGCTTCTAAAAAATTAGAATGTTTTTTTGAAAATAAAGCTCATCTCAGAAATGGTCTTTGTTTTTATCATTCAGAAAATCTTGCCGAATGGCTCTATGAAAATCGTCATCAATTAGGAGAAGTTCTGGTTGATTTTGGTGCGGTAGAACATCTCTCTTGATGTAAAATTCTATCGATTGACAGTTGATCGCTTGGGGCTATTTATTAGCCCCTTTTTCATATTTTTAAAATTGTTGCCAATGATATTCTTTACTGAATAATTATCTATATAGGAGAGACTGAACCGTTATCTATACAGGAAGAACGAACCGTTACCTATACAGGGGGAAGGGGTACCGTTACCTATACAGAGGAGACGAAGTGTTATCTAAACAGGAGAACACAAAAAGTAAGTCTTAACTAAGACAAAAACTTATTTATCCAAATAACAACCGGTTATCGCAGACAAGTTACGGGTTGCGGTTTATAGAGTTTCGTAACGTCACGATTCTCAGTTACAAAAATATTAAATATGACTTTAATCAAAATAATTAATTCAGAACATTCAGCCGAGTTTGGTCAATTAATTACTGATATCAAAGCTAATGTTTTGTCTTACCTTGAAGCTCGTCAAAAAGCACAAAAAGAAAGAATGATAATTATTGGAAAAATTGCTGAATATAAAAGTAGTTATCCACAAAGATCAAAAGAGCATAGAGCTCTAACAACAGCTATGAATGAAGAAGGTTGGTCTCAAGATGTTATTAGCAATAATCTTCTTGCCTACAAAGAGTACAAAAGGTTATTAAATAGTCATTCTGACTGGCATCCTTTAGCTGAAGCTGCATCCGTTTCTCACTTAATCCTTATTGCAAGAGAACAATCAGGCAGTCTTTTATATGACTCAGTTCTGTATTTGAAACGAAATAAACAATTACCTTCTATCAAAGCCATGAGAGGTTATCTCGGTGGATTCTTTGATAAACAATTCCAACCAAAATTTAGATCTGCTTTAGTACAAAACAAAGGTGAAGCATTTGAGATACCACTAAATGATGGGAAGTTTCTAATTCATCAGGACTCAACTGATATTGATTACGAAAAAATTCAGCCAACACAAGAAAAATTAATTCAAGAGCTAAAACTAATAGTTGAGCAAATTGATAAAGATAAAGTATTTGTTGATGATGTATTGCGATCACAGCTAGAACCAATACAACATCAATTAGAAATACTATCTGACTTAGCAAAGCCAAGATCACCAAAACCCAAATACATTTAATCCACTTTTATTTATTAAAAATGAACAAAGAACCTAAAGAAATTACCAGAGAGAACTGTCAGCATACTCAGCGCATTCGTTTCTGGTCTAAAGGTGAAATCGCTGAATCAGCTCATGACAGAGTCAAGTATTTTCTGGAATTTAACGATGCTGATAAAGCAAGATTATTAATGAGTGAATGGATTGTGAAATGACTATTAATAAGCCTATGAAAATCAATCAATTCAAAACTAACTTAAAAAAAAATCACCTCTTTAAAAATTGGAGGAAACAATAATACTCAAAATAAACCCCAAAGAAAAACACCAACTCACACTCATCAAAAAAGTATGTATTTGAAAAATTACCTAAATTCTAATTAGGTAAATTTCCACAAATATTTAATTTTTGCTGAGCATAAGGTTTCTGCATATTTAATTCATTTAAAATATCTACTATAGAAATTGCAAAGTTAAGGTTCTGAGCAGATCCTCCTCCAGGTACATTAAAAGTATTAACTCCAATAACTTCTCCCTTATTATTAACTAAAGGACCTCCACTATTTCCTGGACTAATTGAAGCATCTGTTTGAATCAATGTTACATAATTTGGAGCAAAATCTTCGAGGATTTCTCCAGTTGGGTATCTAATTGCACTTACTATTCCTCTTGTTACAGTACCAGCCAAGCCTAGAGGTGAACCTAGAGCAACAACGTTTTGACCAGGATTTGGATATTTTAAATAACACAGTGGCAGAGGTTTAACCTTATCTGAATTTTTAGATTGAACTAAGGCAAAATCTAAATTCCTATCAACATAAACCACTTCTCCTTCTACTCTCATCCCATCATTAGAAATAATCTGAAATGTTTTATCACCGCCAACAACAACGTGTCTATTAGTTAAAATCAAGCCTTCCTTATTAATAAAAAATCCACTTCCACTACCATTTGCATTTTTTAATTTTACGACTGATGGTAATGTCAATGTTGCAATTTCTTCAGTATCAAGTTTCCTTTTAGAAACTTTTTGAGGAAGTATTGTAACTTTAGGCAAGTTCCAGTTTTTAATACTTTTACTGTAGAAATCTATTAAAGAAGCAACCGTTTTTTCCCCTATTGGAATAGTCTTATTACCCACACTACTTTTAACCTTAAGGTTTATTTTTGTACTCTCGTCCCCTTTTTTTAAAGAATTAATGAAAGACTGTGGTAAAGAAAATTGTCCACTATTACCAAACAGATTAAACTTCCTCTCATTTATATAAATTTCTATATTATTGGGGAAATCATAAAAAGCCTGAGCGGTATAAGTACAAGTCCAGAAACCGCATCCACCTGAACTCATATACACCCCCTTTAAATATGATCCAGTCCATTTAGTTATATATGACTCAGTAAAACCTGTGCTAAAATCTGATTTTTTATCTCTGTCAAAAACTGCTAATTCATAACTGCCATCGAGTTTTGAAACCCTTTTCACAATTCTTGAGAAAGGTATTTTAGTGTTTTTCTTTTTCCAATCAATATCCTTTTCGATTTCTACAACTTTTAAGCCAGTTTCTTCATCTATTTTCTCTAATCTTTTATATAAATTTTCACCTTTACATCTATCCTTTTTCTTCCAAACAGGCGAATCACAATTAATTTCTACAGAATAAGATTTATCTGCAAAAATTTGATTAAAACCAAGCAATAAAAAACTTAGGATTATTATGTTTTTCTTAGAAATATTCAAATTCTTGATATATTTTTCAAATATTAATTTAATAATGTTTTTTCTTCAATAAAAGCAATGAATATTAATACAACGTTCGAATCTATAAAAAAGACAAAAATGTCTGAGGCAATTATATATACCTTTGAATAAGGAGTTACCCCCCATAGCCCCCCCCCGAGACGCAATTACAGACCAATAAGTAGCTTACATTCGCTAAGTAAAAGCGAGCAGACCAGCTATCGCAGTGATTTTATATGTATGGTGTGAATAGATTTGAAATTTAGTGTGAATAAAACCAAATTCAAGTTTCATAGAATCTAGTCATAGACTTAGTTTCTCAATAAAGATATCCTGATGAGAGTTAATATGAATTTCTTCCTCAGGTGATCTGTTGCCTTATGCAATTGGCGTTAATATTTAAATAATTAGGGATTGGATGCGGGCTCTAAGCTGGACGGCAGGTCCCTTACGATACTAAAGTTATTCACACTCTATTCACACCACCTATTTTCCTTGAGAAGTATGACAGATAAAGAACCGGCTTATTGGCTAATGAAAAGTGAGCCTGATGCTTACAGCATAGATACTTTAAAAAATGACGGTGTGACTTTATGGGATGGAATAAGAAATTATCAGGCTCGAAATTTCATGAGAAAAATGAATAAAGGAGATAAAATTTTTTTCTATCACTCTAATTGTAAACCCCCAGGTATTGTGGGACTTATGGAGGTAATAGATCTAAATATTGTTGATCCTACTCAATTTGATCAAGATTCAAAATATTTTGACCCAAAATCGAAACCTGATAATCCGAGATGGGATTGTGTAAAAGTAAAATATAAAAGTAAGTCAAATAAGATTTTAAGTTTACCTGAATTGAAGATTTTATTTAATGAAGACGAGTTATTAGTTGTAAAAAAAGGAAATAGGTTATCTATATTACCCGTTAGAAATGATATTGCAAAAATACTGCTTGAAAAAATATAAAAATTTCTAGTCCTTAAAATTCATTGAGAACATATTGCCAATATAGAGTCTAGTTAATTCCCTATTTTGAAATCCTTTCTGCATCAAAAATCCTGCAATAGCAGCTTGTATTATCCTGTATTGATCCCAGTTAGGATGCTTCTCAACAAATTCTTTCATAGCCTTTTGAAGGTTTTCCTGAAGTTCACATTTAAAACTTATTACTTCGTCTTTATGATTTAAAACTTTTGAATTTTCGACGTAATCTAACTCTTGCATTTTGAAAAAAATTTTTGAAATTTAAACTTACAAAATTTAGTTTTCTCCAAAATCAATAAATCGTCAACAAGCATTATTAAGAAACAGTCTCAGGTTATAGAATAATGAGAATCAAGTCATAAAAACGGGGGTCATGGAATTTAATTTTGTAGAATTAAATCTTACTGAAATATAAAGATTTATGTAAAATCAGAAGTTTTCCACATATTTAGATCAATA
The DNA here is from genome assembly GCA_902578845.1 of uncultured Prochlorococcus sp. The sequence goes on along the minus strand of CACHEM010000003.1, from coordinate 20,604 downwards.
GATATTTTTTGAAAAAATGTTGTGGAAAAATTGTGAAAAAATTTTTTTTGAGGGGGAAATATTTTCTAAAATTTCCAATTTTATTTATCTTTTAATCCATTGATTCCCACATGTTTTTTATTTCATAAAATAAATTTTGTGCAATTGGTATCGGCCAATACATTTCGAAGGATCTAGTTTGGTCTTGACTTTCAAAAACAAACCTTAAACTCCATTCATTTTTTTTTCCCTCTAAGTGAATATACCAAGGTAATTTTTCTAATTCTAAAGTAATAGATTCTTCATCCATTAGTTCGTCTTTGATAACTAATAGTTGTTCATTAATTTTTAACAGTAGAAGGTACAGTGAATTGAATTCACTTTTTTGCAACTCGATTGACCAATTGTCTACACCAATCAAAAAGCAAAATTTGCCTTTTTTTATATCTTTAAGTAATCTCCATCTTTTTTGGTCTTTTACCAAAATTAGCCTGGAAGTAAATCTGGTTGATCTTGCTCATCACTTAGTTCAATAATTGACCTTTGAACGGGTTTAATAGTTGACTCATCTAGTAATCCATCAAAATCATCAAAACGTCTTTGTTTAGCTCTAAAAGCAATTTTCACTGTAGTTAAATATCTGTTAGTTGATTTTCTTATCAAGCTCTCACCTCTCTTTGCAAGATCATTAGAATCAATTCCTGCATTGTTAGATATGTTCATTAAAAAAATTTTTACTATTAAGATGTATCTTACAATTTATTCGACCATTTCAAAACATAAATCACAAAAAGAACTTAATTGATTTAAATAATTTCATATGGAAGAAAGTTTATCTGGAACACTTGCTATCGATTTAGGGAACACCAATACTGTTGTTGCTTTTCAAGATCAAAAAGATATAGATTCAGTTTTAGTTGAAATACCGAATATTACATCATCTCCAGGAGTTATTCCTTCAGCAGTTTGGTTTGAGGAACCTTCAAAGATTACAAAAATTGGTATTAGTGCTCTAAAAATGAGGGATAACTCAAATTCTGATTTATTTTTTCATTCGAACTTTAAAAGATTGATTGGAAATTCTATTGAAAAAATTAACCAAAAAAATATTTTAAACCCTAATGAATGTGGCGAAAAATTTTTTCAAATTTTGTGGGCAAACATTCCGCACAAGTATGAGATCAAAAGACTTGTTTTAACTGCTCCCATAGATACATATAAGGGATACCGAGAATGGTTAGTTAACCTTTGCGAGGAAATATCAGTAGATGAAATAGCCCTTGTTGATGAGCCTACTGCGGCAAGTTTAGGAAGTAATCTACCATTTGGCTCAAAAATAATGACATTAGATATTGGAGGGAGTACAGTCGATATGAATATAGTCAAAATAGAGGGGGGAGAAGGAAAATCTAGTCCAATAGCTGAACTATTGAAATTTAAAGGTAATGATGTAAGCTTAATTTCTAAACAAAAAATAAGATGTGCTGAAATAATTGGAAAAACAGGTTCAAAAATTGGTGGGAAAGATATTGATCAATGGATAGTCGATTATTTTATTCCAGGTCATAACTATATTAATAATCTTTCTAAGGCAGAAAAAATAAAATGTAAACTCAGCTCATCTGTAATCAAATATGAAACTAAATATCCAATAAAATTATTTACTGAAAAAAATAACGAAAGTGAATTTTATCTTAGTAAAGAAATATTTGAGAAAATACTAATTGAAAATAATTTTCTTAATCACCTTAACTCTTTACTAAAAGATTTATTAAATCAAGCAAGAGGTAAATTTTGCTCAGTTGAAGACTTAAATGCAATAGTTTTGGTTGGTGGAGGAACACAAATACCATTAATTAAAGAATGGATAACAAAAAAAATTCCAAAAATTCAAATAAAGTCGCCACCCCCTATTGAATCAATAGCTTTGGGAGCTTTAGCAATGACCCCGGGAGTAAAAATTAAAGACATTTTAAACAAAGGGTTATCTATAAGATTATTTAATAAAAGAGAGCAAAAACACTTTTGGCATCCTATTTTTTGCAAAGGTCAAACATGGCCAACAGAAACACCCTTTAAACTGATCCTTCAAGCCAGTAAAAACAATCAGAAAATATTCGAAATAATAATTGGAGAGACACAAAAAGAAAGGTCATATGATGTTATTTTTGAAAATGGATTACCAAAGTTGTCAGAGATTCAAAATGAAGAAGAAATTATAAAATGGGACAAAAAACCACTCAAAATAGTATTAAAAAATGAATCTAATATTGGAGAAGATACTTTAAAACTTTTTTTTAAAATTACGAAAAATGCTGATTTATTGATTAAGTGTTTTGATGTTAAAGATGAATTTTTTGGAGAATATAATTTAGGAAATATCTTCTGAAAGATAGCTATTCAAGAAAAACTCCTTCTTCATTATCAACATTACTTAAACGTAAACTAATACTTTCAATTTTACTAGTTGGCACTTTTTTACCACAAAAATCTGGCTGAATAGGTAATTCTCTATGACCTCTATCTACCATTACTAATAACATTACCCTTTGAGGTCTGCCCCATGAATATAAAGCATCCATTGCAGCTCTAATTGTTCTACCTGTATAAATTACATCATCTATTAAAAGAATTTCTTTTTTCTCAATAGGAGTTGGAATATCAGCAGCTTGTATTAGGCGAGTTCCAACTCTATTTTGGTCATCTCTATAAAAAGTTGGATCAATTGTTCCTTTTCTAACTCTTAAACCTGTTCTAGAGAATAATTCCTTTTCTAGCACTTCGGTCAGGGCAATTCCTCTTGTCGGGATACCAATCAATAGAAGGTTATCCAGTTTTTTTACTTTTTCGATAATTTCGCAAGTTAAACGCGAAATAGTTTTTCTAAGTTCAACTTCAGTAAGTATTACAATCTTTTTTGACTTCTTCGACATGATTTATCAAAAAATAAAATTAATCTAATATTTTCATAAATTAGCAAAAGCTAACTATGTTAAATATAAATTGTTAAAGAGTAACGTTTGAAGCTAAATTTAAGGTTGGATCAGTTAACAATGAATTTGATCTAAATATGTCAAAGATTAGCAGCAAAAATATAAAAAGTTTAAGTGTTCCTCAGAGCCCTGTAGTTCTTGCAATACTAGATGGATGGGGATATCGAAAAGAAAAATCAGATAATGCTATAAAAAGTGCCCGTACACCAATCATGGACTCATTGTGGCATGCTTACCCACACACGCTAATAAGTGCCAGTGGATCTGATGTAGGCCTGCCAGATGGTCAAATGGGCAATTCAGAGGTGGGGCACCTTACCATTGGTTCCGGAAGAATAATACAACAAGAACTTGTAAGGATTTCGAATATTGTAAAAAATAATCAATTAGGCTTGGTCAATGAGTTAAAAGAGATGGCTGCTTCATTAAAGAAAAATCATTCTACTTTGCATATCACAGGATTATGTTCCGATGGAGGAGTTCATAGTCATATCGATCATTTATTAGGTTTAATAAAATGGGCATCTGATAATAAACTTAAAAAAGTTGCAATCCATATTATTACTGATGGTAGAGATACTCCTGCAAAAAGTGCTTCGAAATATTTAAATCAAATAGAATCATGTATAAAAAAATATAACGTTGGCGAAATAGCTTCCATATGTGGAAGATACTGGATAATGGATAGAAATCTTTTATGGGATAGAACAGAAAAAGCATATTCTAATTTGACTGATCCGGATATTCAAATAACAAATATTTCTCCCAAGGATTACATAGAAAAAAGTTATGCCAAAAACATAACCGATGAATTTATAGAGCCCATACGAATGTCTGAAAACTATCTTAAAGATGGAGATAGTTTGATTTGCTTTAACTTTCGTCCAGACAGAGCAAGACAAATAGTCAAATCCCTTTCACTCAATCAATTCTCAGACTTTGAAAGAAAAAATTATCCAAATCTAGATTTTGTTACTTTTACTCAATATGATCCCAACTTTCCCGTTAAAGTTGCATTCCCACCTGAATCACTCAATAATTTTATAGGCCAGATAGTTTCAGAAAACGGACTTAAACAGTACAGAACCGCTGAAACTGAAAAATATCCTCATGTAACATACTTTTTCAATGGAGGAGTTGAAATACCCTTACCTGGAGAAGAGAGACATTTGATTCCATCTCCAAGAGTCGCAACCTATGATATGAAACCCGAAATGTCTGCTGAGGAATTAACTATTAGTTGCTCTAAAGCAATTAAAAGCGGGAATTATGCTTTTGTTGTGATCAATTTTGCCAATCCTGATATGGTAGGTCATACAGGCAACATGGATGCAACAATTAAAGCTATAGAAAAAGTAGATAAATGTATTGGTCAAATAGTTAATGCTACTGGAGAAATGGGCGGAAGCATTGTTATTACAGCCGATCATGGTAACGCAGAGGTAATGAAAGGATCTGAAGGAGAACCATGGACAGCACACACAATAAATAAAGTTCCATTAATTTTGATTGAAGGTGAAAAAAGAAAAATACCAAATATGGGAAATGAAATTAATTTAAGAGAAAACGCGGGCCTAGCAGATATTGCTCCCACTTTATTGCAATTATTAAATCTACCAGTACCAAGAGAAATGACAGGCAAATCGCTTATTCAAGAAATTGAATTAAAGGGTTATAATAAAGTCGTTCAACACGTTTAAAGTATATAAAAGTTTTTTAAGCAATGATTCAAATTATTAGCTGGATTTGGGTATTTTCTGGAGTTCTTCTCATTCTCTTAGTTTTACTTCATAGTCCCAAAGGTGATGGAATGGGAGGAATAGCCGCCAGTGGAAGCTCTATGTTCAACAGCGCAAGTAGTGCAGAAGCCTCTCTAAACAAAATAACTTGGACTTTCTTAGTGATATTTTTGTCTCTCGCAATTATTCTTAGCGCTGGTTGGATTTCATAAAAGTTGAATAAAAAAAAGGGACCATTTTAAATGATCCCTTTTAAATTTATTAAAAGATTTTGTTTAGTTAGTAATCAAAGTCTCCGCCCATACCCGGAGCGCCTGCTGGAGCAGCTGAATCTTTTTTCTCAGGTAAATCTGCAACTATGCATTCGGTAGTTAAAACCATTCCTGCTATTGAAGCTGCATTTTGTAATCCTGAACGTGTAACTTTTGCAGGATCAACTATGCCAGCAGAAGACATATCTACATATTCTCCAGTAGCAGCATTGAATCCATCATTAAATGGTTTAGTTTTTACATTTTCAGCAATAACAGCTCCATTTGAACCTGCATTTTCAGCAATTCTCATAAGAGGAGCTGTAAGTGAAGCTTCAACAATGTTAGCTCCAATTAATTCCTCTCCTTCTAAATTCTTATCAGCCCATTCTTTTAGAATAGGAGATAAATGAGCAAGAGTTGTTCCTCCTCCAGGTACAATTCCTTCTTCAACGGCTGCTTTTGTTGCATTAATAGCATCCTCAAGACGAAGCTTTTTATCCTTCATCTCAGTTTCAGTAGCAGCCCCAACCTTAATTACGGCTACACCTCCAGCTAATTTAGCCAAACGTTCTTGAAGCTTTTCTTTATCATATGATGAATCTGTTTCATCCATTTGCTTCTTAATTTGATCACATCTAGCTTTGACTGCTTGCTCATTACCTTCAGCTACAATAGTTGTAGTTTCTTTATTGATAGTAATTCTTCTACCAGTTCCGAGCATATCTAAGGTAGCGTTCTCTAATTTCAAGCCTGCATCTTCAGTAATAAGTTGTCCATTAGTTAAAACGGCCATGTCTTCAAGCATGGCTTTTCTCCTATCACCAAATCCAGGAGCTTTTACCGCAGCAACATTTAACACGCCTCTTAATCTATTGACAACAAGAGTTGCTAAAGCCTCTTTTTCAATATCTTCTGCAATAATAACTAGTGGTTTACCAGTTTTAGCTATTTGTTCCAAAACGGGAACTAAATCTTGAACTAAGGCAATTTTTTTATCTGTTAAAAGGATATATGGTTCATCTAAAACAGCCTCCATTCTCTCGGTGTCTGTTGCGAAGTAAGGTGAGATATAGCCTTTATCAAAACGCATCCCCTCAGTAACTTCTAATTCAGTAGTCATGGATTTTCCTTCTTCTAAGGAAATAACACCTTCTTTACCAACTTTATCCATAGCATTGGCAATCATTTGACCAACTTCTTCATCGTTTCCAGCAGCAATAGTTCCACATTGCGCTATAGCATTGCTGTCGCTAATAGGTTTGGAATTCTCTTGAATTTTACCAACTAGAAATTCAGTTGCTTTATCAATTCCTTTTTTCAAGGTAATTGCATTAGCTCCTGCAGCGACGTTTCTCAACCCTGCTTTAACCATTGCATGAGCTAAAACAGTGGCTGTTGTGGTACCATCCCCTGCTGCATCGTTAGTTTTTGAAGCAGCTTGTCTTATTAGAGCAACCCCTGTGTTTTCAATGTGGTCCTCTAATTCGATTTCTTTAGCGATTGTGACACCATCATTGATAATTTGTGGAGCACCAAATTTCTTCTCTAGTACAACATTTCTTCCTTTTGGTCCAAGCGTTACAGCCACAGACTCAGCAAGGATATCGATCCCTCTCTCGAGCGCTCTACGAGCTTGCTCATTGTAAATAATTCTTTTAGCCATGTTTAGGCAGTGATTTAGTAATAAGTTTTAATAATTTTTGAAACAAATATTTTAGCTTACTACAGCTAAAATATCTTTTTCTGAGAGCAAGACATATTCATCTCCTCCCAATTTAATGTCTGTACCAGCATATTTACTGTACAAAACTTTATCGCCAATACTCACTTCTGGAGTTTGTCGAGAACCATCGTCATTAAGTTTGCCAGGGCCCACCTGAGCAACTTCTCCAACCTGTGGTTTTTCTTTAGCTGAATCAGGCAAAAGAATGCCCCCAGCAGTTTTTTCCTCAGATGCGGAAACTTTAATGAATATTCTATCTCCCAGTGGTTTTACTGTAGAGACTGTAAGTGAAACAGCTGCCATAGATTAATGGAGGATCATGATTGAGACGCTTTGCGTCATAAAATTGGAAAGAGAAGTTTTCCTTCCGTATCATCAACAACATAATCTGCAAAGCGGCAATTAAACCATACTTAAACTGTGCGGGTGGCCGAACCCATTTAACGAATCTACCCATGAGGTGGTAGTATTTTCGGATTATGAGCTGTTTAAATCAGCTATTCATCACCAAAAAATAAAAAATGGTAGCAACTCCATCAACTTCTTCACAAACAAAAGGCGTAGTACGTCAGGTAATTGGACCTGTTCTAGATGTAGAATTTCCAGCTGGTAAATTGCCCAAAATATTAAATGCTTTAAGAATTGAAGCTAAAAATCCAGCTGGACAAGACATAGCGCTCACTGCAGAAGTCCAACAACTCCTCGGGGACCACAGAGTAAGAGCAGTGGCAATGAGCGGCACAGACGGCCTTGTAAGAGGTATGGAGGCGATCGACACAGGAGCACCAATATCTGTACCTGTAGGAGAAGCAACTTTAGGAAGAATATTTAATGTTTTAGGAGAACCAGTAGATGAACAAGGGCCAGTCAATACTAAAGATACTGCTCCAATTCATAGAGCTGCCCCAAAGTTAACCGACCTTGAAACTAAGCCAAAAGTTTTTGAAACTGGTATTAAAGTTATTGACCTTTTGGCTCCTTACAGGCAAGGAGGAAAAGTTGGATTATTTGGAGGTGCTGGCGTTGGAAAGACAGTTCTTATTCAAGAATTAATTAATAACATCGCAAAGGAGCATGGTGGAGTTTCTGTTTTTGGCGGTGTAGGTGAAAGAACTAGAGAAGGAAACGATTTATATGAAGAATTTAAAGAATCTGGAGTTATTAATGCAGATGATTTAACTCAATCAAAAGTTGCCTTGTGTTTTGGACAGATGAATGAGCCACCTGGTGCAAGAATGAGAGTAGGCTTATCAGCACTTACAATGGCCGAACATTTTAGAGATGTGAATAAACAAGACGTTCTACTTTTTGTTGATAACATCTTTAGATTTGTTCAAGCTGGTTCTGAAGTATCTGCATTACTTGGAAGAATGCCTTCAGCTGTTGGATACCAACCTACTCTTGGAACTGATGTTGGTGAATTGCAAGAAAGAATTACATCTACATTAGAGGGGTCAATAACTTCTATCCAGGCTGTTTACGTACCTGCTGATGACCTAACAGACCCAGCTCCAGCTACAACCTTTGCCCATTTAGATGCTACTACCGTGCTCGCTAGAGCTCTTGCAGCTAAGGGAATTTATCCAGCAGTTGATCCATTAGACTCAACGAGCACTATGTTACAACCATCAGTTGTTGGCGATGAGCATTACAAAACAGCCAGAGCTGTCCAATCAACTTTACAAAGATATAAAGAACTTCAAGATATTATCGCAATCCTTGGTTTAGATGAGCTTTCTGAAGAAGATAGATTAACAGTCGACAGGGCCAGAAAAATTGAAAAATTCCTCTCACAACCTTTCTTTGTAGCAGAAATATTTACAGGAATGTCTGGTAAATATGTAAAATTAGAAGATACCATTGCAGGTTTCAATATGATTTTATCAGGTGAATTGGATGATTTACCAGAACAGGCATTTTACTTAGTTGGTAATATTGATGAAGTTAAAGCTAAGGCTGAAAAAATAAAATCAGAAAAATAAATATCTACATATATATTTAACCTTCAATAATTTTAAACTAATGGCAATTTCTCTAAAAGTTTTAGCTCCTAATAAAAATGTTTACCAAGGCGAAGCTGAAGAAGTAATCCTTCCTAGTACTACTGGTCAACTTGGTATACTACCAGGACACATTTCTTTAGTTACTGCTATTGATATTGGCGTTTTAAGGCTAAGAATGAATTCCCAGTGGAAATCAATAGCTCTTATGGGAGGCTTCGCTGAAATTGAATCAGATGAAGTTATAGTTTTGGTAAATAATGCTGAAATTGGTTCTGAAATTAATGTACAAAATGCTGAACAAGATCTAAAAGAAGCAAAATTAACAATTAACAAATTTTCTGAAAATGAAAAAAATCCAGAGAAAATTAAAGCCTTGAAAGAGGTTTCAAAGGCTGAGGCTAGGATTCAAGCAGCAAAGAACTAATCTTTAAGCGGTTCCACAAAAAGTTACTTCGGGAAACTTTAATTTGGCTTCTTCTAGTTTTTTTGTCTTACCTTCTTCTTGCCAGTAATTTATCACTTCAGTAGCTTTATTCAATATCTCTACTCTCTCGTTATCTGTAATCCAACCTTTATTCTCAAGTTCACTTTTTAGTTTTTCCCAAGCATCATCTCTTGGCCAAAAATAATAGGCAGTAAGAGGGCTTGGGCCTCCACCTACAATTTGATCCACTGCTAAAGCCACATTATCAGGTAACCACAATACTTTAATTATGAACCTTCCTTCATCAGGTTTAGGGGTATAACCAGTGGGAACTCCATCTTCATCAATCGTTGCAGCTTCCAATACAGCTGTTGCACCCATCATTCCTAAATTAGGAGAAGAATTTTTAGAGTTTGGTGCATCACTTTTTTTTTCCTTTTTTTCTGTTGAATTTTGATTTAACTTATCTGATGAAGTCATTCATTTATTTATATTTAATAAATAATTTATCAGTTTATGGTCACATTTTGATTGATTTATTCAAAATTTCTTGATTTTAGTTATTGATACCTTCATAACAGTATTTTTATCTATCAGGAGATACTTCATAAAAGTCATAAATAGTAGCTTCCAATGAATCCCAAAGATCTTTAGGGATATCGTTTTCTTCTGCGAACATACCAAGCTGACTAGCTAAGCCTCTTGCTTGAGAGAGTTTCGAATCGTATGAATCGGACTTGTTCATTTTTTGGCTTTAAACTTAATAAAAATAAATCTATTAATTAAATAAGTCAAATTTTAAAATTCTAAATCAGAAATTTCTTTAAGTGCAGCAATACTTAAAACCTCTGGATTTGAATCTGTGACCAGAACATCATCTTCGATTCTTATCCCTATGCCTTTCCATTTCTCGTCAATAGAGGGTTGTCCCTCAGGTACTGGAATTCTATCACTTATATAGATACCAGGTTCTACGGTAAGAATCATTCCGTTCTCTAATGGTACTTCGTAATCCCCCATTCTGTACGCTCCAACATCATGAACATCTAAGCCGAGCCAATGTCCAGTTCTATGCATGTAAAGATGTTTATAAGATTGATTATCAATTATCTCCTTAGTACTGCCAGATAATAAACCAATTTCTTTTAATCCTTCCACGAGAATTGTTAATGCAACATTATGAACAGCACTAGAATTCGATCCCTTTACAGCACTTTTAATTGCATTTTTCTGGGCACTCAATACAATTTCATAGATAACTTTTTGCTCATTAGAAAATTTACCACCTATTGGAATAGTTCTTGTTATGTCTCCATTGTAATAATCAATTAGTGAGCAGCCAGCATCAACTAACAATAAATCTTCCTTCTTCAAGGGTGAGTTATTTGAAGTGTAATGCAAAATACATGCATTATCTCCTGACGCAACAATAGAGTTATAAGCTGGTCCTCTTGCCCCTTTTTCTAAAAAGAATCCCTCGAGAAGACCCTGAATTTGTCTTTCATTTTTCTTTGATGAGATAGATTCTCTAACTAGTTCATGAGCTTCGGCTGAAATCTGTATAGCCTCTCTCATTCTCTTAATTTCAAATTCACTTTTAATTAATCTCATCTCATTTAAATAAATTTCTGGAGATTTTATAGAATTCACACCGATCCCTAATCTTGAGCGACTATCAAGTTGTTTTGAAAATATCTCAAGTACTATTTTCTCAATTAGTGGATGCTTACCAATAGAAAAAACAAGTTCATCAGAACCATTTATGTAAGCTGGGAGTAAATCTCTTAATTCATTTATTGAGTGAGCCTTATCAGCATTAAACTCTTTTTCAGCGCCTTCTAAACCCCATCTAAAGCCATGCCAAACTTCGCTTATCACATCTTTCGGAGCAACAAACATGATAAATCTCTCTCCCTTTGGCTTATGCGATAAAAAAAGAGCGATTGCATCTGGCTCATCAAACCCGGTTAAATACCAAAAATTACTATCTTGCCTAAAAGGGTATTCACAATCAGCATGATGCTTTACAAGATTAGCCCCCGGGATAATAGCAGCTTTTCCACCTAATTTCTTTAGGAAAATTTCTCTTCTTTCTTCAAAAACTTGATTGTCGGGTTTAAACATAAATTGTCTATTGGCGTGTTTAAAAAAAAATGGAAGAATGAACTATACAGATTTAAAACTAATCTATTTTAATGGAACCAAGTGTTTACGGATTAATTTTTCTCATAATTATTATTTTAATTGGGTCAGCATGTTGTTCGGGAGTAGAGGCGGCTTTTTTAGCAGTGAATGCAATTAGGATTTTAGAAATAGCCTCTAAACAAAAGCCAAAAAGTACTGCAAATCAACTACTTAAACTCAGAAAACACCTTGGAAGGACACTAACTGTAATTACTATTACAAATAATGGATTTAACATCATTGGAAGTCTTATTTTAGGTGTATATGGAGCATTAGTAATTAATAGTAATTATGGTTTAACCTTATTTTCAATTGTTTTTTATATATTAGTTGTTTTAGTAGGAGAAGTTCTTCCTAAAGCTCTTGGTACAAGATTTTCGGTTCAAATAGCTTTATTATCCGTTCCTATCTTGAGAATATTAAATATCTTGATGAGGCCATTCTTAATATTAATTGAACAAATATTTCCAGTTATTACCGCAGAAAATGAAATTTCAACTGATGAAGAGGAAATTAGACAAATGGCAAAAATTGGGAGTCAAAAAGGTTTAATAGAAGCTGATGAGGCAGCAATGATATTTAAGGTTTTTCAATTAAATGACTTAAAAGCTAAAGACTTAATGATTCCCAGGGTATCAGCACCTTGTCTTGATGGATCTTCTAATCTTGATGAAATTTCAAAACTTATAATGTCTGACAACTCTCAATGGTGGGTTATTTTGGGAGATAAAGTTGACAAAATACAAGGTGTAGTAAAGCGTGAAAAAATGTTGGCAGAGTTAATTAATGGGGAAAATAAAAAATTATTATCAGAAATCTGCGAACCTGTGGACTACATTCCCGAAATGATTAAAGCAGATCAATTATTAACTAAATTTGACAAGGATCATAAAGGAGTGAAAGTAGTAGTAGATGAATTCGGGGGATTTGTGGGAATTATTGGTGCAGAGGCTGTGTTATCCGTATTAGCCGGTTGGTGGAAGAATAAATCATGAAACAATTTAAAATCAAAGAAAATTATTTAGTTTTAAAAAAATGGTGGGAGACTATTGACCTTACCAATTATGAAAAAAGTTTTTTTAATAGAGAAATAATTTCTTTTAATCAACAACTTTTAAGACTCAAAGAAAAAAAAATAAGAATTGGCGCATATGGTAAATCAGGTGTAGGAAAATCCTCTGTTTTAAATTCTTTATTAAAAAAAGACATATTCAAGACAGATATTATTAATGGGACCACAAAAGAAATACAATCGGAAACTTGCACTCTTAAAGATCAAACACTTAATAGTTTAGAGTTGATCGATTCTCCGGGATTTGATTTCTGCAATATTAAATTCCCAGATAAAGTTTACTCATACATAAATCATTCAGATCTTATTCTTTTTATAGTTTCCGGAGATTTAAATAGAAATGAGTTAAATGAACTCAGCTCATTTATAAAAGATGGAAAAAAAATTATTTTAATTTTAAACAAAATAGATCTATTTAATAAAAATGAATTAAAAGAAATAATTGAAAATATAAAGTTTAAGCTTCCAAAAGATTTAAATATTCCAATAATTATTAATCATGAAAACAATCTTAAAAATTACATAGCAAAATTAATCAATCAATATGGTGAAATACTGTTAATACTTAATTCTATTCAATTAGCTGACAAATTGTTTATGCGATTAAAAGAACAAAGATTGAAAAGAAGGCAGAAATTAGCTCAATCAACTATTGGTAAATTTTCTACTATAAAGGCATCCGCAGTGGCTCTTAATCCTTTTGTCCTTTTTGATGTTGCTGGTAGTTTCGCACTAGATACCGCATTGATTAACGAATTAAGTAAGATTTACGGCTTAAAGTTGAAAGGTGAATCTACAAGAAAAATATTTAAAAATATATCCATTAGTAATTTATCTTTAGGAGTCACTCAAGTCGGGGTCAATACCTCTTTCAACTTTATTAAGAAATTAATTCTTATAACAGCACCTTTTACTAACGGGCTTTCATTATTACCCTATGGACCCATAGCAATTTTTCAAGCAGCAATCGCAGTGCACTCTACAAAAATTCTAGGGAAATTGGCAGCAAAAGAGATATTTATAAGAAGCAAAGCTTCTTTTATAGAGCCTGCTATTATGATCCAAAATGCTAATTTTAATGACCCAGATATTTTTAACCATATAAATATTTATTTTTCAAATAGAAATTTAAATAATAATTTTGTTAGCATTCTGCCTTAAAACTTAAATGGGAAAAAGCATTGCATTATTTGGTACCAGTGCAGATCCACCTACCATTGGACATAAAAAAATTCTTGAAGAATTATCCAAAATATATGCTTTTACAATTGGTTATGTTAGTAACAACCCCAACAAAAATCACAAAGAGGATATCTCAGTTCGTAGCTATTTATTAAAAACTCTTATTGAAGATTTAGATAATCCTAAAATTTTATTTAATCAATATTTAAGTAGCCAATGGGCAATAGAATCAATTAAAAAATGTAAAAGAATTTACGAATTAACTAATCTAGATTTTGTTATTGGGAGCGATTTAATTAAAGATATTTTCTACTGGAAAAATTTTGATAAAATTATCGATGAGGTCAGTTTTCTAGTAATTTTAAGAAAGGGATATCCTGTTGAATCAAATACTCTTAAAATGTTAGAAACTTATAAAGTGAAATTTAAGATTTCAACCATAAAAATCCCAAACATTTCAAGTTCTAAGCTCAGGTCAAATTTTAATTATTCTAATTTACCAACTTCATTAATAGATATTGTTAAAAAGAATAATTTATATAAATCCACTAAATTAGTTGAATGAAGTTTTTACTTGCTCAAATTAATCCAGTTGTTGGTGATTTAGAGGGTAATGCAAAAAAAATACTTTGTACTGCTTCGAAAGCTAGCTCAGCTTCTGCTGATTTAATTCTTACACCAGAATTATCACTATGGGGATATCCAGCAAACGACCTACTTCTAAAAAAAAATTTAATCAAAAATCAGTATCAAATTCTTGACCAATTAGCCCTAGATATTAATAAAAAATGTAGAAGCTTGAGTATCACAGTGGGGATAGCTGAGATAATAAATGATTCTTTTTTCCCAAATCTTTATAATTCTATTGCATTGCTTGAGCGCGGTGAGTGGAAAATAATTGCTCGAAAAATTATTCTTCCCACCTATGAAGTATTTGATGAGAAAAGATACTTTAGATCAGGAGAAAAAGTTTCCGTATTAACAAAAGAAATTAACAATAAAATCTGGCGACTTGGCTTTACTATATGTGAGGATTTATGGGTCAACAAAAATATAGAAGGTAGAGGTATACATAAAAAGAATCCTATTTTTGATTTAAAGAAAAAAAAAGTTGATATCTTAGTGAACTTATCAGCCTCCCCATATACCTTCAAAAAGTTAGAGCTAAGATCCAAAGTTTCGAGTTTTGCTGCTCAATATCTTCAAGTACCACTGATATATGTAAATCAGATTGGAGCAAATGATAATTTAATTTTTGATGGAAATAGTTTTATTCTTGATAAGAATGGATCTAAAATTAAGCAATTAAAATCCTTTTCAGAAGACCTCTCCAGCTGGGACATTGAGCAAACAAAGCCTCAAAAAAATAAATTTGAACATTCTGAGATGTCATCAATTTTTGATGCACTAGTCCTTGGTGTTAGGGATTATGCTCAAAAATGCGGCTTTAAAACAGCTTTAATTGGACTAAGTGGTGGCATTGATTCAGCACTAGTTTCAGCAATTGCGACAGCTGCTCTTGGCAGTAATAATATTTATTGCGTCTCAATGCCCTCTAAGTGGAACTCATCTCATTCAAAGAGTGATGCGAAAGCTTTAGCGAGAAGATTAAAAATAAATTTCAATATCATCCCGATTGAAAATTTGATGAGCTCTTTTGAAGAATCTTTTATAAATACCGTATCTTTCAAGATGGCTGAAATAACAAATCAAAATATTCAATCAAGAATCAGAGGTACGCTTCTGATGGCTTTAGCAAATCAAGAGAAGCATTTATTACTTTCAACAGGAAATAAATCAGAACTAGCTGTGGGATATTGCACACTTTATGGTGATATGAATGGAGGATTATCGGTAATTGGGGATTTATATAAAACTAATGTTTTTAAATTATGCAATTGGCTTGATAGTAAAGATTCAATTAATCATAGAAAATCATATATGTTAGATACTAATGAAGATATAATTGGTGAAAATATACGTACGAAAGCTCCAAGTGCCGAATTAGGTCCTGATCAATTAGATACTGATTCTCTACCACCTTATTCTATTTTAGATAATATTCTTAAAGGAATTATTGAGGAGAAAAAAGATTTACAACAATTAGAAGAAGATGGTTATAAAAAAGACTTAATTTTAAAAATTATTTCACTCATAAAAAAAGCGGAATTTAAAAGAAAACAGGCTCCTCCAATACTAAAACTAAGCAGTCAATCATTGGGAAGTGACTGGAGAGTTCCCATAGCAATATCTTATTAATTACTATAAGAACACTGTTGGATTTTTTTTAAAGGCCGTTTGACTGAATCAAGATTTATACCTTTTTTGATAGCAAGAATTACGCCTGCAGCTTCTAAATAATTATTTACTTCAAAAAGATTGGGATAATCATAAAACTCATTTGTAACTTTTAATGTATTTTGATTTTTTACAGAGATAATATTTAAACCTTTTTCAATCCCTGCTAGTACTGCTTCACCTCCTAATGCACCATTAGGAACGACAATAGATTCAATCTGATCAGGGTGTAGTGATATTGATTCATTTTTAGCAGGTAATTCAACAATGTCAGGTGCATTACTTAATCCAATCAGTACTGATGGTAAAAAGGTGAATCCTATTTCTTCTGCGGCTGCACGAGGATCTAAATTTTCATTCAATTCAATTGGATTTAAAGCAGGTGCGTGAGCACAGGGAACTTTTAAAAATTTGCTTATTAAATGACTTATAACTGCTTCGACTCCAGCAATAGGATCAATTCCTTTCCCCTCTCGATAGATATTTGTTTCTAAAGAATCTGAATCATCTGGAAATTTTGCAACAATTGCTATTGATGTAACGCCTTTTTCAATTAAACATTTTCCTGCATCAATTAGAGTATCAGGATTTTCAATTATGCCACCACTGATTTTTGAAGAATCAGAATCAATAACTATGTTTAATGGCTTTTTTGTAATCACATAAGAATGAACATTAATCCCTAAAGTAGAAACACATGCATCAGCAACTTGTAAATGTCTCACCAATATTTCTTTTTCAATGGCTAAATCAAAAATTATCCCAATTTTCTGTTGCTTTACACTTTTTAAAGCGATTTCTCCTTTAGCAAGTCGGTCTAAACTATAACCCTCAACATATAAAATATTTTTATCTTTTTCAGAGAGAGTACCGCCATTCATAACATTTGGATGAGTAATTAAACATCCACTTGCCGATGCTAATAATTTAGCGGTAGGAAGCGCATCCCCTGCAAAACCTCCTACTTCACAACCAATACCAGTTGGAACTATGAATATTGTTGGTGAATTTTCCATTATTAAAAATATTTCAATTTATATTTTTAATTAGCTATGACAGCTTTAATTTTAAGTTTTTTTGTTCCAAA
Source organism: uncultured Prochlorococcus sp. (assembly GCA_902578845.1). The sequence goes on along the minus strand of CACHEM010000003.1, from coordinate 3,666 downwards.
AGAGTCAATAGAATTTTGAATATCAACAATTGACCATCGAATTAAATCACCTTTTTTTTCTAAATTTGCAATGATAAATTCCCTTAGATTTTTCAATTTTATTGAAACTGGCCAATCCAAATAATAATCAACTGAACTTAATTTCATTTTTGATATTTACCAAATTGATCATTATATAAATCATCTTCGACTTCTTTACCAATAACAATATTCAAATCTGACTTAGGATATGCCACACATAGGAGTGCAAAGCCCTTTTCCCTTAAATCATCATTTAATCCCATTGCATCTTCTTGATCTACAGATCCTTCCAATATCATGGATGCACAATCTGTACAAACTCCTGAACAACAACTACTTGGTAAATCTATTCCATTCATTTTTGCCGCTGAAATAATATCTTGATCATCAGAACATAAAAAACTAAAAGTCTTTTGCTCAAATTGAACTTTGATATTGTATTCAGGCATATCCTAAATCTAATTACTAAACTGCTGAACCTCCAACAACTTCTAATATTTCTTGAGTAATAGCTGCTTGTCTGGCTTTGTTATAGGTTAGGTTCAAAGTACTTGCTAATTCTTTAGCATTATCACTCGCATTATTCATCGCGGTCATCCTGCAAGCGAGTTCTGAAGCTGCCGACTCTTGAAGAGCTCTTAGTACCTGATTCTGTAAATATAATGGTAATAACGAATCTAATAGTTGATCAGGACTTTGTTCAAAAACAATATCTGATGGTAATTTCTCTGAATCACTTTTTTCAATATTTGATTTTTCAACAAGTAACTTACTATCTTTTGTAGTCAACCTAAAAATTTCATCGTTTTCCTCAGCAATTCCTTGAGGGTCAAGTGGCAATAGTGTTTGAACGACAGGCGCGCAGCTAACTAGAGTAATGAATTTCGTGTAAATAATTTCCACCCTATCAGAATTTTCTGAAAGAAATTCAGCTAAAATCTCATTTGTAACTCCTTCGGAGTCCTTGACTGTGGGTACCTGTTCTAGTTCTTTGAAAGTACTTTTAATTACATATCTATCCTTTCTATTTTGAAAATATCCAATAGCTTTCTTACCTACCAAAATTAAATTTGGCTGATAACCTTGTTTAACTAATTCTGCGTATCTTATTTCTACCTTTTTTATAATATTTGTGTTGTAACCACCGCATAACCCTCTATCCGCAGTTATACAAACCAAGGTGATACTCTTTACTTCTCTCTTGGATAATAGAGGAGAGTCGACAGCCTCAAATTGTACTCTAGATTGAATATTTTCTAAGACTCGTGCAAGTTTGTCTGCAAAAGGTCTACTTTTAAGAACTTGATCTTGAGCTCTCCTAACTTTTGCAGCTGCAACAAGTCTCATAGCCTCCGTTATTTTTCTTGTATTTTTAACGGAAACGATTCGATCTCTAATCTCTTTAAGATTTGCCATGGTATCTCCTAAATAAATTTAAACTGTGGCAAGCATTGATGATTTAACTTCATTTATCACCTCTTTTAGTGTCGTTTCTAATCCATCATTTAATTTCTTTTCTTTAAGAATCTCTCCTATAAATTCCGCTTTGTTTAACTTCAGGTATTCCCTAAGTTCAGTGGCAAATTTAGTAACATCTTCAACTGGAACCTCATCAATAAGGCCTTTAACTCCTGCATAAACAACTGCAACTTGTTCTGCAAGGTTCAGTGGAGAGAATTGAGGTTGCTTTAATAACTCTCTAAGTCTTTTGCCTCTTTCAAGTTGTTGCTGAGTTGCTTCATCAAGATCAGATGCAAATTGGGAAAAAGCAGCTAGTTCATCAAACTGTGCGAGTTCTAATTTTAAAGTTCCAGCAATTTTTTTAATTGCTTTTGTCTGAGCGGCTCCTCCAACACGGCTAACAGAAATACCCACATTAATAGCTGGTCTTAATCCTGAGTTAAATAAATCTGCACTCAAGAAAATTTGTCCATCTGTAATTGAAATAACATTAGTTGGGATGTAAGCCGAAACGTCCCCTGCCTGAGTTTCAATAATTGGAAGAGCTGTCATAGAGCCCCCTCCCATAGCATCAGAAAGTTTTGCTGCTCTTTCTAACAATCTACTGTGTAAGTAGAAAACATCTCCTGGATAAGCCTCTCTTCCTGGTGGTCTTTTTAAAAGAAGAGACATTTGTCTATAAGCCTGAGCTTGTTTTGTTAAATCATCATAAATAACAAGTGTTGCTTTACCTTGGTACATAAAATGTTCAGCAATTGCTGCACCGGTATAAGGTGCTAAGTACTGTAAAGCAGCTGGTTCTGAAGCTCCTGCACTAACTACGACTGTATAATCTAGAGCTCCTCTCTCTCTTAAGACCTCTACGATGTTTGCTACTGATGCTGACTTCTGACCAATAGCTACGTAAACACAAACTACGTCTTGACCTTTTTGGTTGATTATTGTGTCGATAGCGATCGCAGATTTTCCAGTTTGTCTATCACCAATAATTAATTCTCTTTGACCTCTTCCAACAGGAATCATTGCATCAATAGATGTGATACCTGTTTGCATTGGTTCATGCACTGATCTTCTCTTGATTATTCCAGGAGCCATTTCTTCAATCAATCTAGTATCACTTGTTGGAATTTCCCCTTTCCCATCTATTGGTTGTCCGAGAGGATTAACAACTCTCCCCTGCATTGCTTCACCAACTGGAACAGATGCGATTTTACCTGTGGACTTAACGTTACTTCCTTCTTGGACACCAAGAGCCTCTCCCATTAAAACGGCTCCAACATTATCATCTTCAAGATTTAAAGCTATACCTTCGGTGCCATCCTCAAATTCCAATAATTCACCTGCCATGACCTGATCTAAGCCATATATTCTTGCAATGCCATCACCGATTTGCAGAACAGTTCCTACATTGCTAACACTTACAGATTGGTCATAATCAGTTATTTGTTGTTTTAAGATTGAACTGATTTCATCAGGGCGTATAGATACCATGGATTTAAGAATTTAAGGTTGATTTAAAAGTTACTTGGAAAGAGATAAGCCAAGTTTTCTTATTTGTGAAGCCAGAGAAGCATCAATTACTTTTGATCCTACACTGGCGACGAAACCACCAATAAGAGATGGGTCGATTTTAGTTACAAGTTCTAATTTTTCTGTTCCAGCAATATTGATGATCTTTTTGGTAATTAAACCTTTCTGTTCATCAGTAAGCTCGACTGCAGAAGTAACAGTTGCCAATGCAATATTACTATTTTCTCGGTAAATCTCTAAAAACCTATCAAGAATTGAAGTAAGGATTCCAATTCTTTGCCTATCGGCCAATAATTTTAAGAAATTCAGTAAAGAAGAATTAACCTTATTTGAAAATATTTCAACAATGATTTTCTTCTTAGCATCTGTCTCTAAAATGGGAGAGGATAGTGCTTTCTCCAATTCAGGGGAATCATTTATTAATTCCAAGAGTTGTTTAACCTCAGAAACCATCTCTTCAGTTTGCGAATTTTCATTCACAACTTGAAGTAATGCCTCTGCGTATGGTGTAGTAACTGAATTTAAAAGTGGCATTAGTTCACCTCAATATTTTTAATTGATTGAGTTACCAAATTTTCTTGTGTTGTTTTATCAAGTCGATTTGGGAGAGAATCTAAAGCTTTCTTAATTGCCAGTTCGACAGCTTCTTTTCGA
>CACHEM010000002.1 GCA_902578845.1 uncultured Prochlorococcus sp. | reverse complement strand
TTTATAAAAAAACCCACTAAAAATGATCCAATTATTGAAATAAGAAAATTATTATTAATAGTTAATCTTAAAAAAGTAGCTAAGTAAGCAGCTAAAAGAGTATAAAGCAAATTATTTTTTTTCAATTTAAAAAAACTGAATAACAAAATATCCCAAATAAAAAAAAAGGAAAGAAAAAATTATCACTTCTGTATAGTGTAAAAATAATCTAAGGAATTTTCTATTTTTAAATAGATTAAATAGTTGAGATATAAAGGCAGAAAATGTACTAAAACATCCTAAAAAACCACTATAAAATAATACTAATATTTCATTATTAATAAAATTTAATGCTACTAAAATTCCTAAAAAAAAAGATGATAAAAAATTTACTATTGATGTATTTTGAATATCAAAGCCTATACTTTTTTTAAAATTATTTTGTATAAATATTCTCAGTATTAATCCAAAAGTACTGCCAATTAAAAGTATAAATATTGAACTAAAATCCAAAATTTACATTTTTATCCAGCCTTTTAAAATCTTATTAGGATCATCTAAAAACTTATTAGAAGCTAATTCAATCCTAACCCAAGTTTCACTTTTACTGACTTGCCAAGTACGTAATACTGATAAAGTTGAGCCTACATCAAGAACTAATAATTCCTTAGCACTAATTTGGGGAGAAGAATAAAGAGAAGTATTAGAACTCAATATGATTTCATTTGTATTATGAGAGAACTTATTTTGATTTAAACTTTTTTGGATCCCTCCAGCAGGTAATGTAATTGGAGCAATTAATGCAAAAGTTATTAAGCAAAAATTCTTGAGAAGATTATTAATCATATATCTAAAGTTGCCATATCTAAATTGCCACTATGAGTTTCAATAAATTCTCTTCTTGGTGCCACTTTATCTCCCATTAATATATTGAATATTCTGTCAGCCTCAAGTGCATCTTCGATTTCAACCCTTTTCATCATCCTCGTTTGAGGATTCATAGTTGTATCCCATAATTGTTTTGGCATCATCTCACCTAATCCCTTAAATCTTTGAATATTATAATTTGCGTTTTCTCCAAAGCCTTCAATTGTATCCTTCAATTGATTTTCGTTATAACAGTAATTATGATTCTTACCTCTTTCAACTTTATACAAAGGGGGACAAGCAATATATATGTAACCTTTCTCAACCAATTCTCTTTGGTATCTATAAAAAAATGTCAACAATAAAGTTCTTATGTGAGCTCCGTCAACATCAGCATCTGTCATTATTACAACTCGATGATATCTCAAAGAGCTAACGTCGAACTCCTCTCCTTTTATTCCTAATCCTAAAGCGGTAATTAATGACTGTATTTCTGTATTTTTATATATTTTAGTATCGTCAGTTTTTTCAATATTAAGAATTTTTCCCCTGAGAGGTAAAATCGCCTGAAAATTTCTATCTCTTCCTTGTTTTGCGGAACCTCCTGCTGAATCACCCTCAACTATATAAATTTCTGATTCCGATGGATCTCTAGAACTACAATCTGCTAATTTTCCCGGTAAAGTAGAACTCTCCAGAACACTTTTTCTTCTTACTAATTCTCTAGCCCTCCTAGCAGCCTCTGCTGCATTAAATGATTGAATTGCTTTTTCTAGAATCAAATCCAAAATTCCAGGATTAAATTCCATATATTTTGTGAGGGCCTCTCCAATTAGAGAATCCACAATTCCTCTTACTTCAGTATTTCCTAATTTTGTTTTTGTTTGTCCCTCAAATTCGGGGTCTGGAACTTTTACAGATAAAACAACAGTTAAGCCCTCTCTAATATTTTCGCCAGCTAAATTTTTTTCAATATCTTTTCTTTTGCCTCTCTTTTTTGCAAGATTATTGAAAGTTCTTGTCAAAACTGTTTTTAACCCTTCTATATGAGTTCCTCCGTCAATAGTTCTAATATTATTTGCAAAGCCCAAAATATTATCTGAATATACATCTGAACACCATTGCAAAGCAGCTTCTACATATACATTTTCTTTCTGAGAGTCAACATAAATTATTTCTGGATGAATAGACTCTTTTTCAGCATTCATATATTCAACATACTCTTTAATACCTCCTTGATATAAGTAAATTTCTTCTTTAAAAGAACCATCTGATAATTGATTTCTTTCATCTCTAAAAACAATTTTTACCCCACCATTAAGATAAGCTAGTTCTCTTAACCTAGATGAAAGAAGAGCATATTCAAATTCAATTCCTCCAGAAAAAATTGTTTTGTCTGGTTTAAAGCCAATAGTTGTTCCTTTCTTAGATATTTTTCCAGTCTGCTTTTTAGTCTGCAATTCACCCTTTGATAAACCTTTTTCAAATCTTTGATTAAATTCGCTACCATCTCTATATACAGTGACATTAACCCATTCGCTTAGAGCATTAACTACAGATATTCCTACTCCGTGCAAACCCCCTGAAACTTTATAACCACCACTTCCAAATTTACCGCCAGCATGTAGAACAGTTAGTACCGTTTCCAAGGCACTTTTCCCTGTTCTTGGATGAATATCTGTTGGAATACCTCGTCCATTATCGGAAATCAAAGCAGAGCCATCTGCTCGAAGAACTATTTCTATATGATCACAATGTCCTGCAAGTGCTTCATCAACAGAGTTATCAACCACCTCATATACTAAATGGTGTAATCCCCTAGGTCCTGTAGAACCTATATACATCCCGGGACGTTTACGAACTGGTTCTAACCCTTCTAAAACCTGAATCTGTTCCGCACCATAATCATTTGAGATTTTATTAGATCTTTTGTCCTCACTCATTTAATATAAAAAAAATACAAAACTTTTAAAATGTTATTTAAAAGTTCTTTTATTAAACTTACCATCGCAATAAGATAAAGGCTCGAAGTTAATGGAAAATTTAACCACTTTAATTATATAGCTAATATTTATTTCTTCAGAAATTCATATGTCTTCAAATCCTCCTCATGTAATAATTTTAATTGGGCCTACTGCAAGTGGTAAAACGGAATTAGCTATCGAAATTGCAGAATATTTTAAAACTCGCATTCACAATATAGATTCAAGGCAAATTTATAAGTCTATGGATATTGGAACAGCCAAGCCATCTAAAAACCAACAAAAAAAAATAAAGCATTTTTTAATAGACCTAGAGGAGCCAATCCATCCAATTAATGTAAAACAATTTCAAGAAATTGCTCAAAAATCAATAAAAAAAGAAATTAAACAAGATTATTTACCTTTTCTTGTTGGAGGGAGTGGGTTATATATGAACTCAATAACAAAAGGGTTTTTTGTACCAAATGTTCCTCCCCAAAATAATTTGAGAAGACAATTAGAAGAACTTGGTCAGAAAAAATGTTGGGAGCTCTTAAATAATTGTGATCCATTATCAACAAAAAAAATCAGTTTTGCTGACCGCATTAGAACAATAAGAGCTTTGGAAGTTTTTTATGTAACAGGTAAACCTTTGTCAACTCTCCAGGTTAAAAATCCGCCTAAATGGAGAGTACTAGAGCTTGGATTAGATAGAGATAATTTAAAAGAAAGAATTCTACAAAGAACAAAAAATATGTTTTTATCTGGAATTATTGAGGAGACAAATCACCTTATCTCTAAATACGGATTTGATTTGCCAATATTAGAAACCATTGGTTATCGAGAAGCTAGGGACGTTTTAAAAAACCATTCAACAATTGACAAAGCGATTGAATTAACTACAACAAAAACAATCCAATTTGCCAAAAGACAAAAAACTTGGTTTCGTAATAAAAATAATCCTCTTTGGCTCAATAACAAAAACCTGCTAAAAGATGCAATAATTAAAATAGAGTCTTTTTTAAGCTAACTTTATAAAAATAGATTTTTTCATCATCCAATCAATTCATTAAATTAACTGAATGCCCCCACGCCCACGCTTTGACCGCCGAGCTCCTGTAAGAGAGCTACCAAATATAAATGAGAGAATAAAATACCCTCAATTGAGAGTCGTTGATTCAGATGGGAAACAATTAGGTGTTATAGAGAGATTAAAAGCATTAGAAATAGCATCTCAAAGAGAACTTGATTTAGTTTTGGTGAGCGAAAAAGCAAATCCTCCTGTTTGCAGGATAATGGATTATGGCAAATATAAATTTGAGCAAGAAAAGAAAGCTAAAGAAGCACGGAAAAAGTCTCATCAAACAGAAGTTAAAGAAGTAAAAATGAGGTACAAAATTGACAAGCATGATTATGATGTCCGCATAGGTCAAGCTACTAAATTTTTAAAATCGGGAGACAAAGTAAAATGCACTGTAATTTTTAGGGGTAGAGAAATTCAACATTCAAATTTAGCTGAAACACTTCTTTTAAAAATGGCTAATGATTTAGAAGAGCAATCAGAAGTCCAACAAAAACCAAAACGAGAAGGGAGAAACATGATTATGTTTTTGAGTCCTCGAAAAACTCCTCTCATTAAAAAAGATGATGGGTGAAAAATAATTATCAAAAAATAGGACGAATGTTAAAGTGTCACTATGGTCAAAACTAAACTAGTAGGGGGTTTTTTAAAAGTGAGATTTCATATTCAACAAGTAAGTGATATTCCTGCATCTACACAACTATATAATCAAATTTGTTTTGCAATTGCAGCGAGACATTATCCTCCAGGACACAGACTTCCCAGTACAAGGCAACTTGCAATGCAGACTGGACTCCATCGAAATACTATCAGCAAAGTATACAGACAACTGGAAATAGATGGAGTTGTTGAAGCAATAGCTGGATCAGGTATCTATGTAAGAGATAATCTGACTAAAAAAGATTTCAAAAAATCAGTTTACTCAAAAGATAAAATAAGCAAACCACCAGACCAAGAAGCAAAGAAGGCAATTGACAATTTGATAAATCTTGGATGCACTTTACAAGAAACGAGAGATATATTGACCAATGAAATTGATTGGCGAATTAAGTGCGGATCAAGAATAATAGTCAGTACTCCTAGAGAGGATATTGGCGCATCAATGTTAATAGCAGAGGACCTTTCTACAACGGTTAACGTGACTGTAGAAGTTGTTCCTATGGAAGAATTAGAAAAAGTTTTAAGTAATTCAAATAATGGTACAATTGTAACAAGCAGATATTTTTTACAGCCTCTAGAAAAAGTTGCTAAGCAATATGGAGTGCGAGCGATTGCAGTTGACTTAAGCGACTTTCAAAAGGAATTAAAAATTCTCAAAGAATTAAATGCTGGAAGTTGTGTAGGTATTGTTAGCATAAGTCCTGGTTTACTGAGAGCTGCAGAAGTTATCATACACAGCATGAGAGGTAGTGAATTAATTCTTATGACGGCAATCTCAGACAATAGCAGTAGATTACTGTCACTTTTAAAGGCTTCGAACCATATAGTGTGTGATGGACCTAGTTTATCAGTTATAGAAAACACATTATTAAAAAATCGTTCTCAGTTGATGAGATTACCTCAAATAATATGTGCTAAAAATTATTTAAGTATCGAAACAATAAACAAATTAAAAAAAGAAATAGGAGTTATTAATTAGGCCAAGATGCTAAGAACTTTAAAATCAGATATTGAAATTATCAGAGAAAGAGATCCTGCCGCTAGAGGAATAATAGAAATATTTCTTTGCTACCCTGGCTTTCAATCTATAGTTATTCATAGGTTTACGCATAAATTATGGCAATTAAAGATTCCTTTGATTCCCCGCTTATTAAGTCATACCAATAGACTCTTAACAGGAATTGAAATACATCCTGGAGCCAAAATTGGTAAACGTGTTTTCATAGATCATGGAATGGGAGTAGTAATTGGAGAAACAGCTGAGATAGGGAATAATTGTCTTCTTTATCAGGGAGTTACATTAGGAGGTACAGGTAAAAGTCATGGTAAAAGACACCCCACCTTGATGGAAAATGTTGTAGTTGGGGCAGGTGCAAAAGTTCTTGGATCCATCACAGTAGGATCTAACACACGAATTGGTGCGGGTTCAGTAGTTGTTCGTAATGTGGAGGGTAACAGTACAGTGGTTGGAGTTCCTGGCAGAGTCGTACATCAAAGTGGTGTTAAAGTAAACCCATTAGCTCACTCTGCTTTACCAGATGCAGAAGCTAATGTGATAAAAAATTTAATGGACAGAATTGACTTCCTTGAAAATGAAATTCTTAAATTACAAAAAACTCTTCAATGCTTAGTTAACTCAGAATCAATTGATATTTCTAAACTAGGTGACGCTCAAAATCTTAAAGACAAAGAAATAATAGAATTTCTTGGGGATGATTAGGTCTTTATTTAATTTTTTTCATTAACGTCAGTTTTAGGTTGAAACATAAACATTGAATAGATAACATTTCTCCTCATATTTGTCATCATTTCGAGGAACATATCATATCCTTCGTTTTTATATTCGATTAATGGATCTTTTTGACCATACCCCCTCAATCCGACTGATTCTCTCAAGGAATCCATGGATTGAAGATGTTCTCGCCATAAATTATCGATTTGCTGCAAAATGAAAAATCTTTCAGCTTCTCTCATTAATCCAGGACGAATCTTTTCTATTTGTGATTCCTTTAAATCATAAGCTATTCGCAACTGCTCTTGAAGATAGTTTTTTAATTCTTCTATTGACAGTAAATTAATATCATCAGATTTAAGATCATCTAATAAATATATAAATTCTTTGACTTTAGAAGTTAATTGATCAATATTCCATTCTTCAGGAGGAAGATCAGGATTAATATAAGCATCTACAATTTCAATCATTGTCCTTTCTCCATATCCTATTACTTGTCTCTTTAAATCTATGCCTTTTAATACTCTTAGTCTTTCACCATAAACTGCTTTTCTTTGATTGTTCATTACCTCGTCGTATTCAAAAACCTGTTTTCTAATATCGTAATAGTAAGTTTCAACTTTCTTTTGAGCACTTTCTAGAGACCTTGTAAGCATGCCTGACTCAATAGGCATATCTTCATCTACCCTAAAAGCATTCATTAGATTTGCTACTCTATCACCTCCAAAAATCCTTAATAAATTATCATCTAATGATAAAAAGAATCTTGTACTTCCAAGATCACCTTGTCTTCCTGCTCTTCCTCTAAGTTGATTATCCACTCTTCTTGATTCATGTCTCTCAGTACCAATTACATGTAAACCGCCAGCTTCTCTTACTTTCTCTTCTTCATGAATCAAAACTTTTTCATATTCTTTTTTTACATCAGACAAAGATTCTCTCAAAAGCTTTATCAAGTTATCATCAGTTGGTGCTTTTTCTGCAGCTGTAGCGATCCTGTCATCAAGCTCCAAGACAGAAAGTTGTTTATCTCCCCAATTTTTAACAAGTTCATCAGACAAAAGAGAGAGTTTCTTTTCAATTACTTCATCTAGTTTGCAAGGGAAAAGACTTGTTGAAGGATTTGAAATGTTCTTTTTCAAATTTGAAACTGCTTTTCTAGAAAAACCACCCTTAGATTTTGAATTTCTTTGTTTAGGTATTGGTGGCTTGTGCTCATTATCAGGCTTGACTAACAAAGGAATTAAAATTTCTTTTAATTTAAGTCTTGCCATATAGTCACTATTACCGCCAAGAATTATATCTGTTCCCCTTCCAGCCATATTTGTCGCAATAGTAACAGCACCTGCTCTTCCTGCCTGAGCGACAATTTCTGCCTCACGTTCAACGTTCTCTGGCTTAGCATTTAACAAATTATGTGGGATTTTTTCGGCAGATAAAAGTGAACTTAGTAATTCACTTTTTTCAACACTTGTTGTACCAACTAAAACAGGTCTACCATCTCTATGAATTTGTGCAGTTTCTTTAGCAACGGCTTTCCATTTACCAATCTCTGTTTTAAATACTTGATCAGACCAATCTTGTCTCTTTCTTATTTGATTTGTCGGTATAACTGTTGATTCTAATTTATAAGTTTTTTCAAACTCAACCTCTTCAGTTTTTGCAGTTCCCGTCATTCCTGCTAAACCTGGATATAAAAGGAAAAAATTCTGATAAGTTATGGATGCTAACGTTTGAGTCTCAGGTTGAATTTTAAGATTCTCTTTTGCTTCTATTGCCTGGTGTTGTCCATCGCTCCAACGCCTTCCTGGCATTACCCTACCAGTAAATTCGTCCACTATTACAGCCTCATCGTTCTTAATAATATAATTTACATCTTTAATAAATAATTCTTTGGCTTTTAAAGCGTTAGTTATATAATGCGCCCAAGGATCTTTAGGATTATATAAATCATTCACTCCTAAATAGTCTTCACATTTTGAAAACCCCTGGTCAGTTAATATACAACTTCTCTGTTTTTCATCAACTTCATAATCCCCTTCTGGATCAATACCATCCTTACTTAATTCTTTTGCTTTGACTAATGCCAGAGATAATTCTGCAGCTTTTTGATATTTTTCTTGTGGTCTTTCAACTTGGCCAGAAATGATTAAGGGCGTTCTTGCTTCATCAATTAATATTGAATCAACCTCATCAATGACACAGTAATTAAATTTTCTTTGAACTACCTCACTAATATCAGTAGCCATATTATCTCTTAAATAATCAAATCCTAATTCTGAATTTGTGGCATAAGTTATATCACAATCATAATTTTTCTTTCTCTCAACTGGATTCATATCTTGCTGAATCAAACCAACGGATAAACCTAAAAAACGATGAACTTGTCCCATCCACTCTGCATCCCTTCTAGCTAAATAATCATTTACAGTAACAACATGAACACCTTTTCCCGTAAGAGCATTTAAATAACAAGGTAATGTTGCGACAAGAGTTTTTCCTTCTCCAGTCTTCATCTCTGCAATTTGACACTCATTTAAAACAATCCCGCCTATTAACTGCACATCAAAATGTCTCATATCAAGCACACGTTTACTTGCTTCTCTCACGATTGCAAAGGCTTTAGGAAGAGATTCTTCTAGGAGTTCTTTTTGCTTTTTAAAATCTAATTCTGCTGAAATATTTGATTTAAGATTTTGAGTTTCTTTTCTCAGCTCATCATCAGTCAATTGAGAAATTTGTTCTTCTAAAAAATTTATCTCTTCCACTATTGGTTGATAGCGCTTTAACTTTCGTGTATTCGGATCTCCCAACAAAAGTTTTAGCATAAGTCAAAGTCCTTAAAAATTTTATCTTATTACAAACATTATAAATTAGTGCGTTACAACAGAATGAAGAAAACTATTATCTCTTTATTTTATAGAAACGATCGATTAAGGTATTTAGATTGAAGTCACAAAAATAGCCTAGCTGACATCACTTTTCAAAAATCTTTTTTTATAAATGAAAGAAATATCTCTCATCAAACATGCCAAAGGAGCTTTAGGGTTAAGGGTTTTTGGACTAGGTCCTAACCTTAAACCAACAAATGGATTAATTAAGCTACAAAAATTACTAGATACCAATGCTTTCTGGGCAAAAAATAGAACAATTAATGATCTAAAAAAATGTCTCTCTAACAGTGATGTCGTAATAAGTCTTTGGGTTGGAAAGGAAATAGTTGGTTTTGGTAGAGCTTTAACCGATGGGATTTATCGCGGAGTACTTTGGGATATTGTTATAGATCAAAATCATCAAGGCAAAGGTTTTGGCACATTAATTGTAAAAAGTCTTTTATCTTCTAAAAAAATTAAAAATACAAAAAAATTATATTTAATGACAACAAATAAAGAATTGTTTTATTCTCAATTTGATTTTAAAGAAGTTACTTCTCAAAATTTATTAATTCATGAAATATGAAGCACTCTGTTTCTAATAAAAACAAAATCAAGATACAAATTTACTATAAAGCCATCTTATAAAAGGCCCTAAAATAGGCACTGGTCCAAAAGTTGGGCCACAAAAATCAAAGTAATCTCTGTGCTCTTTTATTAATCCATTTTCACCAAATATTAAACGAGTAGTTCCAGGATAAATAAATTCTTTACCCATAATTTTTAAACCCATAGTCCATTCAACAAATCCACAATCTCCAGTTATGGAAATTGCATGAGTTTCTAAAAAAACATCATCACATCTTTTAACTAGCTTTTCTTGAGCTTTAACATAAGAATCTAAGCCCTCTGTTTCCTGAGTTGGGTCTGTAAAAATAACATTCTCATTATAAAATTCAGCCCATTTTTGTTTTGTTGGTGCATCTGTACCATAAGGTTTAGTAAACAATCCCTTTAAATCCTCAATAGAAATTACTTTTGTCATTACGAAATTATCGTTGAAAATATTTTAAAAGATACAAATATTAAAAGCGGATGAAGAGATTCGAACTCTCGACATTCTCCTTGGCAAGGAGATGCTCTACCACTGAGCTACATCCGCACAACTTTTCCATTTTATCTCAAAGAAGGGCTTAATAAGAAAAATAATTATTTTTATTTTAACTAATTTAAATTTTTAATTAAGGATCCCATCTCAATTGCTTGCAAAGCATAATTCCAACCAAGATTATTTTTAATCCCTGCTCTCTCTAGAGCCTGCTGCATAGTATCAGTAGTTAAAACTCCAAAAATAATTGGAACATTATTTTCATTTGAAACTTGTGAAATACCTTTGCTCGCCTCAGATATAACTACATCATAGTGGGAAGTTTCACCCCGGATCACAGCCCCAAGAGCAATTACTACGTCATAACTCTTTTTTTTCATGAGGGTTTTAGCTGCGATTGGCAATTCAAATGAACCAGGAACCCAAACTATATCTACTTGATTGCTTATTTCAGAAGTATCTAAACCATGTCTTTTTAAACAATCAAGACAACCAGATAAAATTTTATTTGTAATTAAATCATTAAATCTTGCTATTACAATCCCAACTTTTAAAGTAGATGCATTAGTAAAAGAACCCTCAAAAATAGCCATTAAATTTTACTTCGATATATTAATAGATTCTCACGAAAAGGTATTAAGTTCAAACTAATGAAGAAACTATCCCTGTAACAAAAACTAAAACAACCCAAACAGCAGCAATAGAATAAATTTTTCTCCTACTTTCTTTCTGTCCTTCCTCAGTGGAAGGTTGAGTCACATATAGAACGGGTACTCCAACTACTGCAATTAAAGAAGCAAATAATAGAGCATTTACGAAGAAAAAGTTAACAGCCTGCATAATTCAGTCTAAAGTTTCAAATATTATAAATACTATAATCTCATGAAAATGATAATTTTTAGAGAAAATTTACATACTTTAGCCACTTTAAATGCAAAAAAAAAAATTTTACCTAATATCTGTTTAGGAATTAAAAAAGTATGCAAGAAGATACGATAATTCAAAAGAATTTATTTGCGATAGGTAATGATAATAATGAGCAAAAACAAATAACAAAAATTCCAGAAGATTTATCTTTGGAAGATTTAAAAAAAGAATCGCAAAAAAGACCCAGACAAAGAAAAAATTCAACTAATTTAATAAATCAATTAAAGACTGATTTAGTTTCAAATAACAAAAATGTTTGCATCAATGAAGAATCTTATAGCTATAAAACAGTTTCAAAACTTAAATTAACTCCTGTTATGAAGCATTATGTAACTCTAAAAGAAGAAAATAAAGATAGGTTATTACTTTATAGATTAGGAGATTTTTTTGAATGTTTTTTTGAGGACGCTGTATTAATATCTAACCTTTTAGAAATAACGCTTACCAGTAAAGATGCTGGCAAAGAGATTGGTAAGATCCCTATGGCAGGGGTTCCCCATCATTCAATGGAGAGATACTGTGCTGATTTAATAAAAAAAAATTATTCTGTTGTTATATGCGATCAATTAGAAAAAAGTTCTGGAAATTATGGGACTCCAATTAAAAGAGGAATAACAAGAATAATTACTCCTGGAACCGTAATTGAAGAGGGGATGTTAATAGCAAAGAAAAATAATTGGATTACTGCTATTTACTTATCCGAAGAAAACTCAGCTGAATCTTATGAATGGGGTATATCAAAAGCTGATGTAAGCACAGGTGAATTAATAACTTTAGAAGGCCAATCTCTCTCAAAACTATTTGATGAAATTATTAAATTAGATTCTTCAGAAATCATTGTAGGAAGCAATGCAGTAAGAAATTTATTAATTAAAGGAAATAGTCAAATTACATATACTGTATCTCAAGAGACTAATTTTGGAATTAATGAAGCAAATTATCTAATAAAAAATTATTTCCAAATTGCAAACCTAGAGGGAATAGGACTTAAAAATTTAAACAATGCAACTAGATCACTTGGAGGCTTATTAAATTATTTAGAGAAAATTAATCCTTCAAATTTAGATAAAGATTCTTCTTTAAAAATCTCATTAGACTTTCCACAAATCCAATATGGTCACAACAAATTAATTATTGATTATCAAACTCAAAAAAACTTAGAAATCAAAAATACACAACGAGAAAACAATTATGTAGGTTCGCTACTATGGAGTATTGATAGAACTTATACTTGCATGGGTGCAAGGTGTTTAAGAAGGTGGATAGATTCACCACTATTAAACGTGAATGAAATTTATAAAAGACAAAATGTAATTACAAACTTTATTGAATCTAAACAATTACGTAAAGATACCCAAAATTTACTTAGAGCAATGGGGGATTTAGAAAGACTTGCAGGTAGAGCTTGTGCAGGTCATGCAAGTCCAAGAGACTTAATTGCCATAGCTGAAGGTTTAAAAAAATTGCCTAGGCTAAAATCCATAATTGAATTATTTAAATATGATCTCCCAGATTGGACTGATCAATTAAAAAATATTGATGAAGGACTCTTAGAATTAGCCGATACTATAAGTTTTAAACTAATAGAAAATCCTCCTCTAAATATTAGTGAAGGAGGCATGATCCACGACGGTGTTGATAATATATTAGATGGTTTACGCAATTTAATGGATGATTACTCTGAGTGGCTAAATAAAGAGGAATTAAAAGAAAGGAAAATTAGCAAAATTTCAAACCTAAAAATTCAATTTCATAAAAATTTTGGTTATTACATTTCTATAAATAAGTCAAAAGTTAATTTAGCTCCACAACATTGGATCAAAAGGCAAACACTTACTAATGAAGAAAGGTATATCACTTCAGAAATTAAAAATAAAGAAAATAAGATTTTCCAAATAAAAAGTAGAGCTTCATCAAAAGAATATGAAATTTTCTGCGAATTAAGAAATATAGTTGCTGAAAAAACAAAACAAATAAGATCAATTGCAAAATCCATAGCATCTCTTGATGCACTGCTTGGTTTATCAATTACTTCAGTAGAAAACAATTTTATAAAACCTTCATTAATACCAATAAATGATTCAATGACAAAAAATAGTACAAAAATTATCGCAGGAAGAAATCCAATTGTAGAGCAATTATTAAGTGATAAAAAGTTTGTAGCAAACGATATCTCTTTTGAGGATACTCAAAAATTAATTATATTAACCGGTCCCAATGCAAGCGGAAAAAGTTGCTTTATAAGACAACTTGGTTTAATACAAATTCTCACACAAATTGGGAGTTTTGTTCCTGCTAATAATGCTGAAATCAAGATTGCAGATAGGATTTTCACAAGAATTGGGGCGGTTGATGATCAATCATCTGGACAATCAACATTTATGGTAGAAATGTCTGAAACTGCATCAATTCTAAATCAGGCAACTTCTAGCTCACTAGTTTTACTTGATGAGATAGGTAGAGGAACATCTACTTTTGATGGACTTGCAATAGCTTGGTCAGTAAGTGAATATCTTGCAAAAAAAATTCAATGTAATACTATTTTTGCTACGCACTATCATGAGCTTAATTATTTAAAAAATTCAAATAGGAATATACAAAATTTTCAAGTTTTAGTAGAACAAAATAACGATCAGCTAATTTTTAGCCACAGGATTGTTAAAGGGGGCTCAAACAAAAGCTATGGCATAGAAGCAGCTAAATTAGCAGGAGTTCCAAAAGAAGTTATAGAAAAAGCAAAATCAGTTTTAAATTCTTTAGAAAAAAATAACAACTTAAATTATGATATGAAGTAGATTTTTGACATTTTATAGAATAAATATTTTTTAAATAGTTTCCCTCAATAAGGCGTTAACCGCAGCAGCTGCCATGGCAGCACCGCCTCTAGTTGAATTCATAACAATTCTAGGAAGATCGCTAGAAATTAATTTGTTTTTGCTTTTCTCTACTCCAATAAATCCAACAGGCATTCCTATAATTAAACTAGGTAACTCTTTTGCATTCTCTAAAATATCAATTAAATAAGTTAAGGCTGTAGGCGAACTGCCAATAACTACAATAGGTGATTTCCTTCCAGGATTTTCAATGGATAACTCTTTCCAACCTTCACTTAAGCCATATGCAGTTTTAGTTAAATTTGTATGATTATTTTTTCCAAACCACATACTAGCGGTGAATATTTTATTACTAGTGGTATTTTCTGCCATGGATTTTATTGCTGCTGATGCCATATCAGTATCAGTTAAAATCGGAGCACCATTTTTAAGTGCCTGAAGCCCTTTTTCGCAAGCACCTTCACTAAAATTTACAAGATTTTGAACTGAAAAATCTCCTGAAGTATGGACTAATCTTTCTAACACTTTTTTTTCCAAATAATCTAGATCATTGGCTAATAAATGAGATCTTATGAATCTGATGCTTTCCAAAAAAATTGGATGATCTATTACCATTAAATTTAATTTATGTTAGAAGTAATCATAGTTAGTATATGATTTTTATTGAGCTATTATGCCAATACAAATATTATGGGGTAATGATTTAAACGCTCAAAATACATTTATTCAAAAATTAATTGATAAGGAAGTATCCAATGAATGGAAGGAAATAAACGTAACAAATTTAAATGGAGACGATGATGAGCAAGTCAATAAAGCTTTAGATGAAGTTCTTACACCTCCTTTTGGAGAGGGATACAGAATAGTTACATTGAAAAATAATCCAATTTTTACTGCCAAAAATGAGGATCTAAGAATTAAATTTGAAAAAATTCATGACAATATACCTGAAAATACTTATTTCATTTTACAAAATACAAAAAAGCCAGACTCAAGACTAAAGAGTACTAAATTTTTGCAAAAACTTATCAAAAATAATTTAGCTAATGAAAAGTCATTTTCTTTACCAGAAATCTGGGACTATGAAGGACAAAAAAGATTTTTAGAAGATGCAGCAAATGAAATGAATATCAAAATTGATAAAAATGCAGCTGAATTAATAATTGATTCAGTTGGTAATGATAGCTTTAAACTAATAAATGAATTAGCTAAAGCTAAAACATACCTTTCTGCAGTATCAAGTGATTCGAATTCACAACTTTTTCTTAAAAGTATTGATGTAAAAAAAATATTTAGTGATCATCAATCCAATATTTTCAAAATCATTGATCTTCTCTTAGAAAAAAATATTAATGAAAGCCTCATTGAAATAAATTATTCCTTACAGAAAGGAGAACCTGCTTTAAGACTAAATGCAGGTTTAATTAGTCAAATAAGAATTCATACCATTATAAAATTAGCAGTTAATTCAGGTAACGATAATGCAGAAAAGATTTGTAATCTTGCAGGCATTTCTAATCCAAAAAGAATTTTTTTTATTCGAAGAAAAGTCAAAAATGTATCTCAAGAATATTTAATTAATTTGATGAGTAACTTACTAGATATTGAATCATTACTAAAACAAGGTAATAATCCTGTAAATGTTTTTACAGAGAAATTAATTAATTTAAGTTAACCAAATTATAAGTTTAAGAATTTACATTATGATTTAGATATGGCATTACTAGTAAAAAAATTTGGCGGTACTTCTGTAGGTGATATTAAAAAAATTAAAAATATTGCAAGTAGCATCTGTCAAAGTAAAGAAGCAGGAAATGAAATTGTCGTAGTTGTCTCTGCAATGGGGCAAACTACAGATGATTTAAATTGTTTAGCGGAATCAATTAGTAAAAATCCTAATCGAAGAGAATTGGATATGCTTCTCTCAACTGGAGAGCAAGTAACCATATCTCTTCTCTCAATGGCATTAAACGAATACGGAATATCGGCAATTTCAATGACCGGTAGCCAGGTTGGAATTATTACAGAATCAATTCATGGGAAAGCAAGAATTTTGGATATTAAAACAGAAAGGATCCAAAATTATATAAATCAGGGTTTTGTAGTTGTAGTTGCTGGATTTCAAGGAACAACATTAAGCCATACGGGTTCAATGGAAATTACAACTTTGGGTAGAGGTGGTTCAGATACTTCCGCAGTAGCTTTATCAACAGCTTTAGGAGCTGAGACGTGCGAAATTTATACAGACGTTCCAGGGGTTCTTACTAGTGATCCAAGAATTGTTCCTAATGCAAAACTCTTAGATAAAATTAGCTGCGAGGAAATGCTTGAACTTGCAAGTGTCGGTGCTTCAGTTCTGCATCCAAGAGCAGTAGAAATTGCTCGCAATTATGGAATTAAATTGTGTGTAAAATCAAGCCAAAGTGACTCAAGTGGGACTCTCCTAGAAAGTCAAATCCAACCTCTCCCGCTAAAAAGAGGAAGCTTAGAATTAACAAAAACAGTCAATAGTCTTGAGGTATTAGAAAACCAAGCAGTATTCAGTCTCTCAAATATTCCTGATAGGCCTGGGATTGCTGCACAAATATTTGAAAAACTTTCAGAAGCAAGTATTAATGTAGATTTAATAATACAAGCGACAAATGATGGAAATAAAAACGATATTACATTTACTGTTAGTGAATTAGAAGTTAAAAAGACTGCAGAACAATGTGAACTTATAACTAGTCAATTAGGAGGAGAATATAACTTAAAAACAAACATGACTAAATTAAGTATTCAAGGAGCAGGCATTATGGGCAGACCTAGTGTTTCAGCTGATTTATTTGATACTTTATCTCAAGCGAATATAAATGTTAGG
The DNA here is from genome assembly GCA_902578845.1 of uncultured Prochlorococcus sp. Next base: position 76,089 of record CACHEM010000002.1, on the reverse strand, counting down.
TTAATAGCTACTAGTGAAATTAAAGTCAGCTGTGTAATTGAAATTAACAATATACCAAAAGCTATTAGATTTGTTGCTGAGAAATTTAAGCTATCCGATACACAAATATTTGTTAATCCAATTAATGAAAAACAAGATCAACCTGAAGTAAGAGGAATTGCATTAGATAAAAACCAAGTTCAAGTAAGTTTTCGAAAACTACCTGATCGTCCAGGTGTAGCAGCATCGATATGTTTAGCATTAGCTGAAAATAATTTACTTATCGATACTATCGTTCAGTCTGAAAGAATTTCCTCTTTAAAAACTAAGGATATTAGTCTTACAATGAATAAACAAGATAGAGAAAAAGCTAACTTAGTTTTTGAGGCCTTAACAAAAAAATTACCCGGATCATACATTGAAGATGGCCCTGCTATAGCCAAAGTAAGTACTGTAGGAGCGGGAATGGCATTTAAGGTTGGAACTGCTGGAAAAATATTTAGAGCATTGGCTGACCAAAATATCAATATTGAAATGATTGCCACTAGTGAAATCAGGACTTCATGTATTGTCTTAGAAAAAGATTGTGACAAAGCAGTAAATGCGATTCATAATCATTTCGAATTAGAAAAATAAGTTCTTTTTAATTATTTCTTGCCAATTTTTGTCTTAATTTTTTGATTCTATCCCTCAAATTTGCTGCTTCTTCAAAATTTAACTCTTTTGCAGCATCTTTCATTTTAATTTCTAACTTTTCTATTAAGTCAGGCAATTCTTCGAGCAAACATTGATTATCGCTGGAACTAAGAATTGCGTCAGTTTTGTTATTAACTATATTTATTAAATCTTTAGATAAACCACCAGCATCTAGCTTTCTGGAAAGTTCTAGAAAAGATAATATTGAATTTTCTATTTTTTTGCCTGCAGGTTTTGGAGTAATACCATTGTCTTGGTTATATTTTTTTTGAATAGTTCTTCTTCTTTCAGTTTCAGATATTGCTCTTTTCATTGAATCTGTGAAGTTATCTGCATAAAGCAAGGCAACACCTTCAACATGTCTTGCAGCTCTTCCTATTGTTTGAATCAATGACCTTTCAGCCCTGAGAAAACCTTCTTTATCAGCATCTAAAATGGCAACTAAGGATACTTCAGGAAGATCTAGTCCCTCTCTTAATAAATTAACTCCTACCAAAACATCGTATTCGCCCATTCTGAGGTCTTGAATAATTTCAATTCTTTCAATTGAATGGATTTCGGAATGCAAATATCTAACTCTTACTTTATTTTCAGATAAAAAATCAGTTAGATCTTCAGCCATTCTCTTAGTAAGTGTTGTCACTAGCACTCGTTGATTCTTTTCAGCTCTAATTCTTATTTCAGATAAAAGATCTTCTATTTGGCCCTCACTAGGTCTTACATCAATTACAGGATCTAATACCCCAGTTGGTCTGATAACTTGCTCAATAAATTCACCATCACATTGATCTAATTCCCATTGACCAGGAGTTGCACTTATAAATAATGTCTGTTTTGATTTTTCCCAAAACTCTTCACATTTTAAAGGTCTATTATCTGCAGCACTGGGCAATCTAAAACCATGATCTATTAAAACTTTTTTTCTAGATTGATCACCGTTGTACATCGCATGAAGTTGAGGACATGTTACATGACTCTCATCAACTACCAACAACCAATCTTTTGGAAAGTAATCTATTAAGCATTCTGGCGGTGAACCTTCCTCCCTGCCTGATAGATGACGAGCATAATTCTCAACTCCATTACAATAACCTACCTCTTTGAGCATTTCTAAATCATATTTTGTGCGTTGTTCTAGACGTTGAGCCTCTAGTAATTTTCCTTCGTATGTAAATTTATCTAGTTGAGTTTTTAATTCACTTCTAATTGCACTTATTGCACTCTCAAGTCTTTCTTTTGGGGTCACAAAATGCTTTGCTGGGTAAACGCTAACTTGTTCCAAACTTTCAAGTATTTCTCCTGTAGTAGGGTCAACATATCTAATAGCTTCGACTTCATCACCAAATAATTCAATTCTAATTAATCTATCTTCATAAGCTGGACCGATTTCTAAAACATCACCTTTAATTCTGAATCTACCTCTACTAATTTCAATGTCATTTCTAGTATATTGATTTTCAACGAGAGACCTCAAAGAGGAACGTAGATTTATTGATTTTCCCACTTCAAATTTAACTGCAGCTTTTAAATACTCACTCGGTATACCAAGACCATAAATACAACTTATTGAGGCTACAACAATTACATCTTTTCTCTCAAATAATGAGCGTGTTGCAGAATGCCTAAGCATATCTATTTCTTCATTAATTGAAGCCGTTTTGGCTATGTAAGTATCACTTACAGGTACATAAGCTTCTGGTTGATAATAATCGTAGTAAGAAATGAAGTACTCAACAGCATTTTTTGGAAAAAATTCCCTTAGTTCATTACATAGTTGTGCAGCTAACGTTTTGTTATGGGCTAATACAAGTGCTGGTCTTCCTGTTTGTTGAATTACATTCGCAATAGTAAATGTTTTACCAGTTCCAGTAGCCCCTAAAAGAGTCTGAAACTCTTTACCAGTATTGACCCCTTTAACTAATTTTTTTATAGCTTCTGGTTGATCTCCATTTGGTTCGTAAGGAGCTTGAAGCTTATAGTTGTTCATCAACCTAGTAGCAAAAAGGGTATTGCTATACTAAGAAATTTTTTCTCCAATTATTGAATTTTTCAAAGATTCTTTTAAGCCCCTAACAACCGCAATCATCGATATTAAATCATCTAATTTATTAACTACAGATCCAACGCCCACTGCTGAGGCTCCAGAGGATATTGCTAGTGGACAAGTTACTTGGCTTAATCCAGAAGCACTCATGATTGGTATATTCAGAGATTGTTTCTTAAATTCTTGATGAATAGCATAAGTAGCTGCAAGAGTTGGTACTGATTTTTCAAAAAAGCCTTGAATTCCTGAAGAGTAAGGATTAGAACTGGTGCCACCTTCTGTTTGAATAATATCAACACCTTCTTCCACTAGCTTTATAGCAAGATCAACTTGTTTATCAATAGGCATAGTGTGAGGAACAGTTACTGATAAAGGAACATTAGGCAATAAATCCCTCGTCTCTTTTGTAATGTTTAAAACTTTTTTATCTGAAAAATTAATGCCTTTTTCATAAAAAGTATCGTAATTTCCTATTTCAATTAATGATGCTCCTGCTTTTACAGAATCTTGAAAAGATTGAGGCACTACTGAACTAACACAAACGGGTAGAGTTGAATTGTTAAGTGCTAAATCAACCAGTTCAGGTTTACAAGCAATATCGACAAGATCTGCACCTCCTAATGAAGCAGCCTCAACAATTATTTTCACAGATGAAACATCAAAATTATTCAATCCTGAAATAACTTTGAGTAAAGATTTGCTTCTTAACTCTTCTTTGATTTTTTGTGGCAAAAGATTAATCAGACTCATTTAATTAATGAATTTATTACCCGATTGTGACATTGTTTTAGTAAAACAGTGCATTTTTTAAAAAATATTATCTGAGCAACACAAAATGACTGATAAAAAATTAACTCAGAAAAATTGGTCATCATGGCATAATCAACTTCATAAAGAGATTCTTACCAAAAAAAAATTAATTCCCAAAGGATCCAAGATTTTACTAAGTGTATCCGGGGGTCAAGACTCAATGACCTTATTAACCCTAATTAATGACCTAAAAAAACTACATAATTGGTCTATTAGTGTTTGGCATGGTGATCATCAGTGGCACGAAAAATCATCACTATATGCTTTTGAATTAAAAGATTATTGCGAAGATAAAAATATTTCATTCTCTTTTGATCAAGCAGATAAAGAAAGTATTACTTCAGAAGAAAAAGCACGAGAATGGAGATATAAAAAATTATGTGAAAGAGCCAAAACTTTATTAAATACAAACCAGCAAAAACATAATATTTATTTGTTAACTGGTCACACGAGTAGTGATAATGCAGAAACATTTATCCTCAATTTATCTAGAGGAAGCAATTTTGCAGGTCTGAGTAATATTGAGAGTAAAAGATTAATAGAAAATCAAATTTTTTTAATAAGGCCAATATTAATTTTCAGTAGGGAAGATACAAAACAATTTTGCAATGATATGAAGATCCCAGTCTGGGAAGATCCTACAAATTCAGATCTTAAATTAAAAAGAAATTTAGTAAGAAAAAAAATTATTCCTACCTTAGAAGTCATCTATCCTGGTTGTTCTGAAAGGATAAATAATTTTTCCCAAAAAATGAGCAAATACAATAATGAACGTAATGATCTTAGTGAACTAGCATATTTATATTGTAAAGATGTAAAAGGTATCGATAGAAATCTCCTAAATGGTATGTGTATTGAAGCGAGGTGCACAATCTTAAATAGATTTTTAAAAGAAATATCTGCAAAACAATGTAGTTCTAAAAATCTGACAAAATTAGCAACTTCAATTTATGAAAAAAATAAAGGTCAAATTAATCTGCAAGAGTTTTTAAAAATTGTTTGGGATAAAAACTATATAAATTTTGAAAAAAGTTAAGATGTTACAGCAGATCTTCTTCTTCTTGTTCTACCTTCAAATGAATCTTCTGTAGCGGTCTCAGTTGATGGATTCTGTGAAACTTTTGGACTTTTTTGGGTATTTTGTGGGTTATTTGAACTATTAGGAAGATTATTGTTTGATTTCTTATGGAAATTATTATTATTTCTATTTCTATTGGAGAAATTTTGCCCTTCGGTGATCTTTGGAATATAAGCACGAGTTCCACTTGGAGCAGGTTGAACTAAACACAAAATAAGTGGTTCAACTTGTAATTCTCTTCTCATTCTTCTCGATAAACCATTTTCAATTTCTCTTTGTACACCAATCCAATCTACCTCAAAATTATTCGGGCCAGTTTGTCTGGATAATTGTTTCCATCTATTTTCTAAGACCCAGCCTATTTCTCGTTCTGTCCACATAGACATTTTTCTTGGCTCTGCAGTAGTAACAACTCCTCTTAAATTAACTCTGGGCGGTGCAACCATCTTCCCATCTGTACTAATAGGAGCTAAAACAGTTACTACACCATCCCCAGCTAATTGCTGCCTTTCCTTTAATACTCGAGCATCTACTATCCCGTTTCGTGAGTTATCAAGCAGTTCAACACCAGCTTTTACAGGATCGCCCTTTTGAATAGAATTAGGTGTTAACTCAACTACATCTCCATTTTCAATAATCAAAATATTGTCCTTTGGAACCCCCATAGTTTGTGCACTCTTACCATGACAAACAAGCATTCTATGTTCTCCATGAACAGGTACAAAAAACTTAGGTTTTGCGAGTGCCAACATTAACTTTTGATCTTCTTGAAAACCATGACCAGAAACATGAATATTCTCACCCTTTCCATAAACAACCTTTGCTCCGAGTTTCATTAATCTATCTATTGTATTAACAACAGAAATAGTATTACCAGGAATTGGGCTGGCTGAAAATATTACAGTATCAGTAGTCTTAAGACGAACATGCTGATGTTCACCACGAGAGATTCTGCTTAACGCTGCTAGAGGTTCTCCTTGACTTCCCGTCATTAATAATAAGGTCTCCCTATCTGGTAAATCTCTAATTTGCTTAATAGGAACAAACAAATCATCTGGGCATTTCATATAACCAATGTCTCTCGCCTTAGCAATAACATTTATCATCGATCTACCTAACAAACCAACCTTTCTTCCATGTTTCATGGCCAACTCTAAGATCATTGTCACTCTATGAACAGAACTAGCAAAAGTGGTAAGGATAACTCGTTCTTTTGCCTCTGCAATATGTTTTTCTAAAGAGGGATAGATAGTCTTCTCAGAAGGACAAAAACCTGGAACTTCGGCATTAGTCGAATCACTGAACATGCATAAAACACCCTTCTCTCCATAATGCACCATTCTTTCAATATCAAATTGCTCTCCATCTACTGGCATATGATCAAACTTAAAATCTCCCGTGAAAATAATTGTGCCAACAGGTGTTGTAACTGCTAAAGAAAAGCTATCGCAAATAGAATGGGTATTTCGAATAAATTCAACAGAAAAATGTTGTCCTACTTTTACAACATCTCTTGGATTTACTGTCTGTATAGTTGTTCTATCAGATACCCCTGCTTCCTCCATTTTTCCTCTAAGCATTGACATTGCCAGTCTTGGGCCATAAATAATAGGAATATTAAAATGCTTTAGATGATGAGAAATACCTCCAATATGATCTTCATGCCCGTGAGTGACAATCATTCCTTTTATTCTTCTTTGATTTTCTTTTAAAAAAGTTGTATCAGGCATAACAACGTTTACGCCATGCATACCATCAGATGGGAAAGCTAGGCCGGCATCAACAAGCATTAATTCATCAGCATATTCAAAAACGCAAGTGTTTTTTCCTATTTCATGAAGTCCACCAAGAGGTATTACTCGTAGCGATGGCGTATTACTTTTAGATCTAGATGAATTATGAGTAGATCTATTTACAGTTGAATTTGTACTTGATTGCATAATTTTGAAATTTATGAAGGCCTGCTTGTAATCAAATAAAGTTTATTTAAATTTAATTATCAAGTTAAATATAATCCCTATTATAGGGATTTCAGGATAAAAGATAGTTGCTTTTTCATGTCATTGGTTAACGGTGACAAAGGACTTCTAGGATTACCTACATCCCATCCCGAAAGCTCCAAAGCAGCCTTAATTGGGATTGGATTAGTAGTCATAAAGAGTGCTTTAAAAAGAGGCTGAAGTTTTTCATGAATAGCAAGCGCATGGGAAACCTCTCCACTTTGAAAGGAATGAATCATCTCTTTCAATTGCAAACCAACCAAATGACTTGCAACGCTAACTACTCCTACAGCACCTACAGATAACATTGGAAGCAACAATGAATCGTCGCCACTATATACAGAGAGTTCAGAGCCACAAATAGCTCTTAATTCTGTTACTTCCTCTATTCTACCGCTCGCAGCTTTAATACTGAGAATATTTGAGAAATCCATAAGTTTCTTCACAGTATCAGGTAATAAATTGCATCCTGTCCTTCCAGGAATGTTATAAAGCATAAGAGGCAAATCCTTTGCAGAATTAGCAATAGAACTGAAATGTTTATAAAGACCTTCTTGAGGTGGCTTGTTGTAATAAGGAACAACGACCAAAGCACCGTCGGCACCAGAGTCATAGGCTTTTTTTGTAGCTTCCACAGCCTCGCTTGTACAGTTACTACCAGTGCCAACTATTACTTTACAGGTTGCATCCAAAGATCCTTTTACCGCAATAAATAAATCATGCTGTTCCGCCCATGAAAGAGTAGGAGATTCTCCAGTAGTACCACATAGCACAATTCCATCGGAACCGTTCTCAAAAAGATAATTTGATAGTTTTATAGCTAGTTCATAATCTACCTCTCCATTTTCAGTAAATGGAGTGACCATTGCAGTCAATATTCTTCCAAATGGTGGATTATTACACTTAGTTTTGTCTGTAATCATTTTTTTGGAATTAATAACTCAGCTATTTGAACAGCATTAAGAGCTGCTCCTTTTCTTATTTGATCTCCGCATAACCATAATTCTAATCCATTAGACTGACTTATATCAGTTCTTAGCCTGCCAACAGCAACATTATCCCTTCCCATAACGTCATTTGGCATAGGAAATCTATTATTTTTGTAATCCTCAATAATTTCAATTCCAGGAGATTTTTTTAATTCTTCAAGAGCAGCTTTAGGCTCAACTACACCAGCAAATTCAATATTAATCGATTCAGAATGTGCTCTCAGTACTGGGACTCGAACACATGTAGCAGAGAGCCTTAAATCAGCAATATTTAATATTTTCCTAGTCTCATTAACCATTTTCATCTCTTCTTCGCAGTAATTATTTGAAAGCATGGGTGAATTATGTAAAAACAAATTAAAAGCCAGTGAGTATGGCAAAACTTCACTTTTTTGAGGATTACCCCCAAGATATTTTTCAGTTAAAAGTTTTAGTTCCTCCATCGCCAATTGGCCTGCACCACTTACGGATTGATATGTTGAAACAACAACTCTTTGAATAGTCGAAAGTTTATTTAACGGAGCTAAAACTAATGTCAGCAAAATGGTAGTACAGTTTGGATTCGCTATTACCCCATCATGATTGAGTGCAGCCCTTGCATTAACTTCAGGAACTATAAGAGGTACATTATTATCTAATCTGAAAGCACTTGAATTATCTATCAATAAAGCATTTTGTTCCATGATGGTAGATAACCATTTTTTTGAAATACTTCCACCGGCTGAAGCTAAAACTAAATCAACATTCAGAAATTCTTCCTTAGTTGTTTTTTTTGTAACTAATTCTTCACCTTTCCAAATAATTTTTTTTCCTTCTGAACGCTCTGATGAAAGCAAGACCAATTCTGATATTGGGAAATCACGTTGTTCAAGAATTTTGAGTAATTCAGATCCCACAGCACCTGAAGATCCTAAAACAGCAACTTTTAATGGCCTATTGGGCAAAAACGGATTTTGTCTCACACTATAAAATGATTTTTATGAATAGATTTACTATTTTTTTTACTTTATCAAAAAAATAACTTTCAAGGAAATCACATAATGTGAAATAATTAAGTTTCGGCTTTTAGTAATAAATAAAAAAAATGGCTAAAGAAGCATTAATAGTCAAAACAACTCCTCTGCCTCAAAGTAGAATCTCATTTGAATTAGAAATACCATCTGAGACATGCAAAACTTGTATTAATGAAACAATCAGTTCTATCAGTCGTTCGGCTAAAATTCCGGGATTTAGAATCGGTAAAATTCCCAAACAAGTCTTAATCCAAAGGATTGGCATAACACAATTACATGCTTCTGCTCTGGAAAAAATTATTGATAAATCGTGGCAAGAAGCGTTAAAAATAAAATCTATAGAGCCACTAAGTGAACCAGAATTGGTAGATGGATTTGAATCTTTACTTGCAAAGTTTAGTCCTGAAAAATCGCTTAAGGTTACTCTTCAAACTGATGTTGCCCCAGAATTAAAACTTAAAAAATCCAAAGGAATAAGTGTTGAAATATCAAAAACAAAGTTTGATCCTAAGTCAATAGATGAAGCGCTAGAAAAATCTAGAAATCAGTTTGCAAACATTATTCCAGTTACCAATAGAGCAGCAAAATTAGGAGATATTGCTGTAGTTAGTTTCAAAGGAAAATATAAAGATTCTGGTAAAGAGATTGATGGTGGAACAAGTGAATCAATGGATCTTGAGTTAGAAAAGAACAAAATGATTCCTGGTTTCGTTGAGGGAATCGTAAAGATGAAAATTGGTGATACTAAAACACTTAACCTTAAATTTCCTGAAGATTATTCTCATGAGGATTCAAGAGGCAAAGAGGCAATCTTTGAAGTAAATCTTAAGGACCTTAAGGAAAAAGAATTACCTGAACTTAATGACGATTTTGCAAAACAGTCTGGCAACAAAGAATCATTAAAAGAGTTAAAGAAAGATATTGAAAAGCAACTTAAAGACAATTTTGAAAAAACTCAAAAAGATATCAAAATTGAAGCTTTATTAGATGCTTTAACAAATGAATTGGTTGCTGAAATTCCAAAATCTATGATTGATATAGAAGTGAGGAATAATATTGAACAAACAGCTCAAAGATTTGCTCAACAAGGTCTTGATGTTAAATCTACTTTCACTCCGGAATTAGTTAAGTCATTAGCAGAGTCCACAAGACCTCAGGCTGAAAAAAATGTTCAAAGAAATTTAGCTTTAAAAGCATTAGCTGAAACAGAAAACATAAAAGTTGAGAAAGATGAAATTGATTTAAAAATGAAAGATTATGAAGATGCAATCTCTCAATCTTCAAAACAGATAGATATTAAAAAATTAACAGAAGTAATTACTAACGATTTACTCAAAGAAAAATTAATAATTTGGCTTGAAGAAAATTCTGAAGTAAAAGAAAAAACTACAAAATCTCCTAAAGCTACCAAAACCTCTAAAACAACAAAAGCCACAAAAACTACAAAAACTACAAAAACTCAAAATAAAAAAGAAAAAAAATAATTTTATGAAATTTCCTACTAATTAAACAAAAACCCCTTAAATTATTTATTAGACGCAAACTAATTTGTGAACTCAGAAAAAAAACATTTAATCCAAAGCTCAATAAGTTCTTACGAAAGTAATAATAAAACTATTGCTGCTGTTCCTACTGTTATAGAACAATCAGGTAGAGGAGAAAGAGCTTTTGATATTTATTCAAGACTACTGAGGGAGAGAATAATTTTTTTAGGTACTGGAATTAATGATCAAGTATCTGATTCACTTGTTGCACAATTATTATTTCTTGAAGCGGAAGATCCCGAAAAAGATATACAAATATATATTAATTCTCCTGGAGGCTCAGTAACTGCCGGAATGGCCATATACGATACTATGCAACAAATATCCCCTGATGTAGTGACAATATGCTTTGGAGTAGCGGCAAGTATGGGAGCATTTCTACTTTCTGGAGGAGCCAAGGGGAAAAGATTGGCTTTACCAAATTCTAGGATTATGATTCATCAACCTCTGGGAGGTGCACAAGGTCAAGCAGTAGAGATTGAAATACAAGCTAAAGAAATACTTTTTCTCAAGAAAACATTAAATTCGCTTTTAGCAGAACATACTGGTCAACCTTTAGAAAAAATTAATGAAGATACAGAAAGAGATTACTTTTTATCTCCCTCACAAGCAGTCGAATATGGATTAATTGATAAAGTTATCAAAAAGTGACAAGGAATACTGATTTTTTAAGAATATGATGACGAATCGATATTTATAAGCAATCCTAGTGAATAGGGAATATTTAACACCTTTCACTTTTAAAAACTTATAATCGATGGCTAAATTTGACGCCCATCTTAAATGTTCATTTTGCGGTAAATCACAAGACCAAGTAAGAAAGCTTATAGCTGGTCCTGGGGTTTACATCTGTGATGAGTGCATAGATCTTTGTAATGAAATTCTCGATGAAGAACTACTTGATAATCAAGCGAGCACAAACAACTCTCCGCAAGTAAAAAAGAAATTACCAACTGATAATCCAAAAAAATCTGTTCCTTTAGAATTAACCTCAATTCCTAAGCCATTAGAAATTAAAAGTTTTCTAGATAATCAAGTTGTTGGACAAGAATCGGCAAAAAAAATATTATCAGTAGCCGTATACAATCACTACAAGCGATTAGCTTGGAAATTTAAAGAAGATAGTAAAAATAATAATGCAACAGATTCACAAGCAACTAAATTACAAAAATCAAACATTTTACTCATCGGCCCTACTGGAAGTGGAAAAACATTATTGGCGCAAACTTTAGCAGAGTTTCTGGATGTTCCTTTTGCAGTAGCTGATGCAACGACTTTGACAGAAGCTGGATATGTTGGAGAGGATGTTGAAAACATACTTTTAAGACTTCTACAGAAATCAGAAATGAATGTAGAACTAGCTCAAAAAGGAATTATTTATATTGATGAAATAGATAAAATTGCAAGAAAAAGCGAGAATCCTTCAATTACTAGAGATGTCTCTGGTGAAGGAGTACAGCAAGCATTATTAAAAATGCTTGAAGGAACAATTGCCAATGTGCCACCACAAGGAGGAAGAAAACATCCTTATCATGACTGCATCCAAATTGATACAAGTCAAATATTATTTATTTGCGGGGGAGCTTTTATAGGTTTAGAGGATATCGTTCAAAAGCGTATGGGTAAACACTCTATAGGATTTACCACCAATTCAGATCAAAACAAAGTTGATACAAAAAAAATAGTAGACCCAAGAGATTCCTTGAAAAATTTAGAATTAGATGACTTAGTGAAATATGGCCTAATTCCAGAATTTATTGGAAGAATTCCGGTTTGTGCTGTATTAGATCGTCTTACTAAAGAAACTTTAGAATCTATTTTGACTCAACCAAGAGATGCATTAGTAAAGCAATTCAAAACTTTGCTAAGTATGGATAATGTTGAATTATCATTTGAGCCTGATTCTGTTGAAGCGATAGCAAATGAAGCATATAAAAGAAAAACAGGTGCAAGAGCATTAAGATCAATAATTGAAGAGCTAATGCTAGACATAATGTACACTTTGCCTTCTGAAGAAAATGTAAAAGAATTCACAATTACGAAAAAAATGGTAGATAATTTGTTCTCATCTAAAATTGTTAAACTACCTTCAGGATCAAAAAGAATCATTAAAGAGTCTGCATAAAATTAGAGTTTAATTTTTTTTAATTGAATCCCGAATTTCTATAATTAATGAAAAATAAATGCCAAATATACATAAGCCTTTTCATCAAAAATATAGACCAAACAACTTAGACGAACTGGTTGGGCAAAAATTTATATCCATTACACTCAAACAAGCACTATTAACAAAAAAAATTGCTCCTGCATATCTTTTTAATGGTCCAAGAGGCACTGGAAAAACATCAAGTGCAAGGATATTTGCAAAATCTCTAAATTGCCTGGCATTCGACCAACCTACGATAACTCCTTGTTGCAAATGTGACTTATGTAGACAAATTACAGATGGTAGCGCTCTAGATATTATCGAGATTGATGCAGCATCAAATACAGGAGTAGAAAATATAAGAGAAATTATAGAAAGAGCGAGATTTGCACCTACTCAAGCGAGATGGAAAGTATATGTTATTGATGAATGTCATATGCTTTCAACGGCAGCTTCAAATGCTTTACTAAAAACTATTGAAGAGCCGCCCTCAAAAGTTGTATTTATCCTTGCGACGACAAATCCTGAGAGAGTATTAAATACAATAAAAAGTAGATGCCAAAAGTTTGATTTTAGAAGAATAAGCCCTGGTGATATTTTTCAACATTTATCAGAAATCGCCAACAAAGAATCCATTGAGTACGAAGTCCAGGCTTTAAAAATGATTGCAAAAAGATCTAATGGAGGTATGAGAGATGCACAAAGCCTCCTTGAACAATTGAATCTTTTACCAGAAGGGATAACAATTAATAATATCCAAAACCTCCTAGGAGAAGTATCAGAAAGTGAATTAACAAATCTGATTAAATCTTTGGTTGAGAATAATCCAGAGTCATTAATTATCACCTGCAACAAATTATATGATGCAGGAAACGAACCTCTTCAAATAATTATCGGATTATTGAATATCACAAGAGATCTACTATTACACACTACAAATAATAAATATTCAGATCTTTATTATACGTCTGATGAATTTCAAGATGAATTGGATAAAATCTCAAAAACAATAAATAAATCAACAATAATTAATTGGCATAATAATCTGAGAAATATTGAATATCAAATCAAATCAAGTGATAATCCAAGGCTTTGGTTTGAAATACATTTAACTGGTATTCTTGGTAATCAAGAGATAAATAATTTTGAAAATAAGCAAGAAAGTAAAAATAATACGACTGAAGAGAATCATGAAAGTAAAAAAAACATTGCAATTTTTAATACAGAAAATAGTTCTACTGAAATTCAAAAACCAAGTATCAAAAAAGAGATCACTCGCGATGAATTGATCGAAAAAAAAGACGAAAAATTTGCAGTTCTTGAAAAAAAAAGTATTGAAAATATTTCTGAAAATAACCAAAATAATCCTGGATCAAATAATTTAAAAGATAAATGGGAATTAATTCTTTCTAAAGTAGAGTTACCTTCAACAAGAATGTTACTTTCACAACAAGCCGAACTTGAAAGTTTTGATTCGGAGAAAATAACAATTGCATTATCTCCAAACTGGGAAAATATGATTAAAAGTAGAAAAGTTATAATTGAAAATACTGTAAAAAAGATATTTGGAGATCAAATAATACTTAATTTCTCAACCAAAAATTTAAATAAAAGTAACCCAACAAATACTCCAGAAATTACTCAAAATGAAGTAAAAAATTTTCGACCATTAAAAAAAATAGAACCAAAAACAAATTCATCAACAAAAATATCTAATGAGGAGAAATATGATGATAGCTCAAAAAACTTAGCAAATTTTTTTAATGGAGAAATTATAGACCTTGATGAATAAATTAAACTCCAGTATGAATAGTTTTTCGCCAAAGTATCTTTTTGGGAAAAATAGACATCTTTATTGTTACCCAAGGGATTACTAAAAACCAATGTGATAAATAAAAAACCGACAGAAATACCATCAAAAAATTGCTTTTTTGCAATACTGGTACTTCGCTTTTACAAGAAGAACCGTACCAAAAAGCAATTCCGGATAACATAAAAGCTGTAAATGAAATAGGCCAGTAAATTGGTGAATCTAATAAAGCAATACTGAAAACTAAATCAAAAAGAGAAATGATTGGTAGTGCATATTGCAAGGTGAAAAAGTAAGTTAAATCAAATTTTTGCAAATAATCAATTTTATTGGTCAATAATTGATCTCCATAATCAAAGAATCTTTGCAAGCCCCCCTCTGCCCATCTTTGCCTTTGCGCTAATAAAGCATTTAAATTCTCAACTGCTTCCTCCATGACTGGAGGATCCCACAAGATTCCAATTCTAGATTTTGATAATAATAACCTTAAACTTAAATCAAGATCATCTGTAACTGTATCTTCATTAAAAGAACCACATGACAATAATATATCTTTCTTAATTAATTGGCCATTTCCCCTTAATTCAGAAACTCCAGCAACTGATAATCTTCCATATTGAAAGATTGCGTCCATAGCCATCTCCATAGACTGACAAGAAGTTAAAAAATTCTTGCTTACATTTGTTACAGATTTTCTTAGTTGAACTGCAGACCAATCACCTTCCTCTACGAAATTAAATAACCTTATCAAAGAATCTTGTTTTAATTCAGCATCAGCATCCAAAACTAATAACCACTCACCATGAGTAAACTTCAAGGCATAATTTAAAGCTCCTGACTTTCCTCCTCCTGCGTTTGGAGAACGACTTACGACTTTTAGCTTTTCATATTTTCTAGATAGTCTATCTAAAATTAAGGGAGTCTTATCAAGACTACCATCATCGATTATGTAAATATTTAATTTATTTGTTGGATAATCTAAATTAAATAATCTCTCAACTAATCTTGCGATGACATTCTCTTCATCTCTAGCTGCGACTAAAATATCAAGAATAGGTAAATCTTTATTACTAATTCTGCTGCTTACAATATTTGAAAATTTGTTCCTCTTGAAATTTCTAGAAATAACTATCAAAC
Organism: uncultured Prochlorococcus sp.; assembly: GCA_902578845.1. The sequence goes on along the minus strand of CACHEM010000002.1, from coordinate 60,843 downwards.
CGTATAAAACAATCAAAAAAGTAAGAGTCAAAATAATGTAAAAGAAATTTTTGATATTGTATGTATGAGGAATAAAAGCTACTAAAAAACAAGCACTAAGAAATATAAAAGACTTTAATCTTCGATTTTTATAAAAACCCTTACTCATAAAAGTAAATTTTTAATTACTAAACTTTCATTGAGACAATATCTCAATTTTTTTCAGTTTTGCGTTTTGATAGTAATGATTCAATATTTGTTCATAAGAGAATCCTAATTTAGCCATTTCAATTGCTCCTGACTGAGATAAACCTACACCATGACCGAAGCCTCCTCCTCTCAAAAGCCATAAATCATCATTTAATTTATTAATAGTAAACAAATTACTTGGTATAAAATTTAATACCCGTCGAATATCATCTTTAACTAGAACAATAGATTTATTAACTTTATTCGTTTGTATTTCTAATTTTGTCACTCTACCACTAAACCCACGTTCAATAGCATTTAAATCGAAAACATCATCATTAATATCTATAAGTTTGTTTTTAATTAATTTTTCTTTAATTTCAAGACTAGAAATTTTCTTGTTCCATCGAAAAAGAGAATGATTACTCCCATAAAACTGTTCTTTATCAAAATCTAAAAAATTATTTACATCAGATTCACTTATCATAGGAAGTTTAAAATTTTTATTTAATGATTTAGAACCATCAATGATTGAATTAAAATAAGAATAATCTTGAATTTGCCAAGACTCTCCTGCAGTAGCAGATATGCCACCATTAGAACCATGGTAAAAAGCATTTATTGGTCGATTTCTATAAGTGAGAATTAAATTTGAAGTTTCTTCTATAGCTTTTTGTACTTTTTTATTCGTAATTTTAGGAGGCTTATAAACTTGACATTGAGTGGTGATACATAAATGATATTTATCCATATTAAATCTATTAGAATTAAAAATTCCCCAAGTTCTTGCTATGACTGCTTGTGCCTTGAGTGCTTCTAAAGGAGAATTCGGTCCAATTTCATATGGCAAAACACCTGCCAAATAATCATCAAACTCAATTTTTTGAACTAATGTCCAAGTTCCATATAAATCTTTTAATAAATAAAAATTTTTACCATAATTGACACCATTTATTGTTATGTCCTCTTGAGCATAAATGTATATAGGTCCCTCAAGTTTCATAAGACTATATTCACTTCTAAGAACAGGAGTAATTTGAAAATTTTTTATTTTTCTAGAAATCTTATTTTTCAATTCAAACCCTGGCAGATCATCTTGAAATGGAATCCATACTTCCCAATTTTTAGGGTAAGCAACAGTTGTCTCAAATCCCTTATCTTTAAGTTTCTCTGCTTGTTTTTTTGCAGATTCATAGCTAGCAAAAGGACCAAAAACAATTCTTTCGATTGTTTTAGGATTTTTGATAGGTATAGCCACCCAACTAATATTAATCTCTTTTGATTTATGTTTAATACCGTTAGAGGATATCAGATTTAAAAAACCTTTATCAGTGATGAAATTGATATTCTTTTTTTTTGAAAAACTGTCATTCTCCCCGCCTAAATATTGCTTTAAACCAATTAAAAATTTTCCTTTTTTGATTGCATTATTGAGTTCAACCTTTTGCAATTCTTCTCCTTTTACACTTGAAGTAAATTTAGTGTTTATCAATAAAAGAGAAATGCATCCCAAAAATAAGTTTAAAAAGGCAAATTTAAGTTTCATAAGTTAGAACTTTCTTAATGAATTAAAAACTTTAATTTGCACCAATGCGTATAAAGGTTTAGATTATCCTAATTAAACACATTTGACTTAAATGTCTAAACTAAAAACTCGTAAATCAGCTGCCAAAAGATTTAAAGCTACTGCGACGGGTAAATTCATGAGAAGAAGAGCTTTCCATAATCATTTACTTGATCATAAAAGCTCAAAATTAAAAAGACATCTATCAACAAAAGCCGTAGTTGATGAAAGAGATGCTGATAATGTAAAATTAATGATTCCATACGCATAAATCTTTAACCAATTTTTATTAGAAATTCATGGCACGCGTAAAAAGAGGCAACATAGCCAGAAAAAGAAGAAACAAAATCTTAAATCTTGCAAAAGGTTTTAGGGGAGGCAACAAAAATCTTTTCAGAACAGCAAATCAAAGGGTGATGAAAGCTCTTTGTAATGCTTATAGAGATAGAAGAAGAAGAAAAAGAGATTTTAGAAGACTTTGGATTTCTAGAATAAACGCATCTGCCAGGATAAATGGAACAAACTATAGCAAGTTGATAAATGGCATGAAAAATTCAGAAATTATTATTAATAGAAAAATGCTTGCTCAATTAGCCTTAAACGATCCTAAGTGTTTTGAAAAAATTGTTTCTTCCGTTAGTAAGTAGAAAAAAGAATATAATCTAGAAAAGTTAATATAAATAATGGAAATATCTTCCTTTCAATCTTATTTAATAATTCTATTTGTTGTATTAGTAATAATTTCTATTTTTGTATTCAGACAATTTCTAAAAACAAGAAATGAAGAATTAAATTTAGTAAAATTCGAGCAGAAAGGTTTAGATTCTCTCACTCAAGCTTCAGAATTATATAAATTTGGGTCTATTCAGATAAAAAAAAGATTATATTCTGAAGCAACTAAAACTTTTTTAAAAGCAATTGAAAATTATGAAAATGAACCTGATGAAGCCAAAGCAATAATAAACAATGCTTTAGGATTCTCTTATGCTGCTCAAAATGAATTTAAGAAAGCAATTAAACACTATAACTCTGCAATAAAATCACTCCCAGAATATCCTATAGCCCTAAATAACCTCGCATCTGCACAACAGCGTTTACTTGAGTACGACCTGGCATATGAAACTTACCAAAAGGTTTTGGTGATAGATCCAAAAAACAAAACAGCAATTAAAAAAAGTAAGGAGTTAGAAAAAAGAAATAATTATAAGCCTTATAAAGGTATTAAAGATAAGGGATTCTAAATATGGAAAATTATTCTTCTTTACTAATAGATGGAAAACAATTTTCCAGTAGATTAATGGTGGGTACTGGCAAATACAAATCTACTCAAGATATGGCAGAAAGTTTGTCAAATTCTGAAACGGAAATTATAACCGTCGCGGTAAGAAGAATTAAAAATAATCAGAACGGAGAAAATTTACTCGAAAAGATCAACTGGAAAAAATACTGGATGCTTCCAAATACAGCTGGTTGTGTTAATTCCGATGAGGCAGTGAGAATAGCAATTTTGGGTAGAGAACTTGCAAAATTATCTGGTCAAGAAGAAAATAATTTTGTGAAGTTAGAAGTTATTCCTGACAAAAAGTATTTGCTACCAGATCCAATAGAAACCATTAAAGCAGCCGAAATTTTAATAAAAAAGGGTTTTGCTGTACTTCCCTATATCAATGCAGATCCTATTCTTGCAAAAAGACTAGAAGAAATAGGTTGTGCGACTGTAATGCCATTAGGCTCACCTATAGGCTCCGGGCAAGGTTTATTAAATTTATCAAATATAAGGATAATTATTGAGAATGCAAAAGTACCAGTAATAATTGACGCAGGAATTGGGGTGCCTAGTGAAGCTTCTCAAGCTATGGAAATTGGAGCTGATGGTGTCTTAATCAATAGTGCAATAGCACAGGCTCAAAATCCTGCTCTAATGGCTCAAGCGATAAATTATGGTGTAAAAGCTGGCAGGCAAGCTTTTCTGGCAGGAAGAATTAAAAAACAAGACTTTGCAAGAGCAAGTTCTCCGGATAAAAACATATCTATCTAATTCTCTTTATTGAGCAAAGTTTAAAAAGAGAATAAAAAACTTATTATTTTATTCTTAAGTAATTAAGAAAGAAGATTTGAAACTATTTTCAATGTTTTTTCGCAAATTGGAAGCACACTGTAGTAATTTAATAAATATGTTATGAATCTATTAATTCTGGAGTTCTGAGTGAAAGTTATTGTTCTAGGTGGAGATGGTTTTTGCGGTTGGCCTTGTGCGGTGAATTTAGCAGAGCAAAATCATGATGTAATTATTGTCGACAATTTAAGTCGTAGAAAAATTGACATTGATCTAGAGGTAGAATCTTTAACTCCAATTGCTTCAATAACTGAACGACTCTCTGCATGGGAAGAAATTGGAGGGAAGCCTATGAGATTTCTTAACATGGATATCTCTAAACAATATCAAAAATTACTCGATTTGCTCATTAATGAAAAGCCAGATTCTGTGATCCATTTTGCAGAACAAAGAGCAGCGCCTTACTCGATGAAATCTAGCTTTACCAAAAGATATACAGTAGATAATAATGTTAATGGTACCCACAACCTTCTCGCTGCAATAGTAGAAAGTAATTTAGATATTCATGTAGTACATTTAGGAACAATGGGAGTTTACGGATATGGATCACATAGGGGTGCAACAATTCCAGAGGGTTATCTAAAAGTTGAAGTTCCACAACCAGATGGAAGCCGCTTTGAAGAAGAAATATTACACCCTGCAAGTCCAGGCAGTGTTTACCATATGACTAAAACTTTAGATCAATTATTATTTCTTTATTACAACAAAAATGATCTTGTAAGGATTACTGATCTACATCAAGGTATTGTTTGGGGAACAAATACAGAAGCAACTTTAAAAGATCCTAGATTAACAAACCGATTTGACTACGACGGAGATTATGGAACTGTTCTAAACAGATTTCTAATGCAAGCCGCAATTGGATATCCATTAAGTGTTCATGGAACTGGAGGGCAAACAAGAGCCTTTATACACATAAAAGACTCTGTAAAATGTGTGCAACTTGCTCTTGAAAATCCTCCAAAACCTGGAGAGAGAGTTAAAATCTTTAATCAAATGACTGAAAGTCATCAAGTTGGAGAACTAGCTAAAAAAGTTGCGTCTCTAACAAGTGCTGATATTAATTATTTACCAAATCCAAGGAATGAAGCAGTAGAAAATGATCTCATTGTGGATAATAAATGCTTTATAGAATTAGGTTTAAACCCGACGACTCTTGATAATGGTTTATTAGAAGAAGTTGTTGAAGTTGCTAAAAAATACTCCAATAGATGTGATCTTAAGCGCATACCTTGTGTTTCATCCTGGACTAAAAAACAAGCTGAGGCTATAAAGACTAATTAAAATTTCTGAAATATTTACCTTAAGAAAGTGAAAATTGCATTGTTTACTGAAACTTTTTTACCTAAAGTTGACGGCATAGTCACAAGACTGACTAAAACGATTGAATTTTTAATAAAAAATGGTGATGAAGTTATAATTTTTTGTCCAGAGGGGTGTCCAGAATCATATATGGGCGCAACTGTAGTGGGAGTTGCAGCAATGCCATTACCCTTATACCCAGAGTTGAAGCTTGGTTTACCAGGTCCTGCAGTCTCAGATAAGTTAGAAAAATTTAACCCAGATTTGATACATGTTGTTAATCCAGCTGTACTTGGCTTAGGTGGCATATGGTTGGCGAAAACTAATAATATTCCTTTAATTGCCAGTTACCATACTCATCTTCCGAAATATCTAGAACATTACGGTATGGGTATGTTAGAGCCACTTTTGTGGGAATTACTTAAAGCAGCACATAATCAAGCCTTATTAAATTTATGTACATCCACCGCTATGGTAAATGAGTTAAAAGATAAAGGTATTCAAAGGACTGCTCTATGGCAAAGGGGAGTAGATACTTACAGTTTCCGACCAGATTTGAGAAGTGAGAAAATGAGAAAAAAATTATTTGGGGAATATAACGACGCTAATTACTTATTAATTTATGTAGGAAGATTATCAGCAGAAAAACAAATTGAGAGAATTAAACCAGTCTTAGAAAGTATCCCTAATGCTTGCCTAGCACTTGTAGGTGACGGACCATATAGAAACCAGCTTGAAAAAATTTTCGAAAATACCAAAACTAATTTCATAGGATATTTATCCGGCGATGAACTTGCTAGCGCCTATGCCTCTGGAGATATATTTTTATTTCCATCTAGTACAGAAACACTTGGGTTAGTTTTGCTAGAAGCAATGGCAGCAGGATGTCCAGTTATCGGAGCCAACAAAGGGGGAATTCCCGATATTATTAGCGATGGAATTAATGGTTGTTTATATGATCCTGATGAAAAAGATAATGGGGAACAGAGTTTGATTGAAGCGACAAAAAAAATTCTAGAGCATGAAGATAAAAGAGAAGTTATGAGGAAAGAAGCACGAAACGAAGCAGAAAAATGGGATTGGAATCAAGCAACGTTACAACTGCAAAATTATTATGCAGATACTCTAAAAGAAATCAATTAAACCAAATCTTGATTATGCTACGTGTGGAGGTGTAGGACTACTATACGAATTTAATGGGAGTATTAGAGTAGCGATATTTTGACTCTTTTCAGGCCTTTTTTTCTTTGAGAATTTTTTACCAAAAGGTACTCTTATAACATTAGTTCCCTCAATGGAACAAATGTTTGAATTATCTCCAGAAAAATTATTGACAAAATTTGGTAAGTCGACATTTTTAACTGGCAGATGCTTAACATTACCAAATTTAAAATCTTTTGTCATAGCTTCAAATACCCCAAAAATTTGATGCTCGAATATTTTAATAAAAAAATTTAAAAAAATTCTATAAGAAAATATTAAATTTTTATTCTCACTGATAATAACTAAGTAAATACAAGGACGCTAGTCCTTTAAGCACATTTTTTTTCTTCGAAAGTCTCTCTTTGATTTACATTGCAAGAACAAATTAAATTGCGATCACCATATGCATTATTGATCCTAGAAACTGAAGACCAAAACTTAATAGATGTTGGAGTTTTATACGGAAAAGATGCTTTTCCTTTTGAATAAGGATAATGCCAATTATCAGCAATTAACTCTCTTAGCGTATGGGGAGCGTTACTTATTACATTATTATTCTGTAATTCAATATTTTTTTCTATTTCGCTGATTTCTTCTCCTATCAGTAGCATAGCCTCACAAAATCTATCCAATTCAGCCAAACTTTCACTTTCAGTTGGCTCTATCATTATAGTCTCTTGAACAGGCCAACTTATAGTTGGAGCATGAAAACTATAATCTATTAATCGTTTAGCTAAATCATTTACGCTCAAACCAGTTTTGGATTTTAAATCTCTAAAATCTAAAATACATTCATGTGCGACAAAATTATTTTTTCCTTTATAAAGAATCTTGAATTTGTGCTTTAAAGAATGCGCAATATAATTTGCAGATAAAATCGCATGCGCAGTTGCCTTCCTTAGACCACTAAGACCAGCCATTTTTATGTACATCCAACTTATAGGAAGAATACTTGCACTCCCATGCTTGGCAGAGGATACGTAATTGAAACTATTAGATAAATTATTATCCATTAAAGAATGAGTAGGAAGAAATGGGCTTAAAGTTTCTGATGCAGCAACTGGACCAACTCCTGGACCACCACCTCCATGTGGAATGCAGAATGTTTTATGTAAATTCAAATGACAAACATCAATACCATAATTCCCCGGTTTGCATAATCCAACCTGAGCGTTCAAATTTGCTCCATCTAAATAGACAAATCCTCCAACAGAGTGAATTAAGTCACATATCTCTCTGATTTGCAATTCAAAAACTCCATGAGTAGAGGGGTAGGTCAACATAAGTGCTCCTATCTGGTTATCAAATTTCTTAACCTTGATCGACAAATCTTGAAAATCAATATTTCCTTCGTCATCGCATTCAACCGTTAAAACATCAAATCCTGCCATAACTGCACTAGCAGGATTTGTTCCATGAGCACTTTTAGGAATTAAACATTTTTTTCTTGAAAGTTCACCTTTTGATTCAAAATAAGAATTTATTGCCAATAATCCTGCAAACTCTCCCTGAGAGCCTGCATTTGGTTGAAAAGAAACTGATTTCAAACCAACAATATCACTTATCCATTTTTCTAAGTCAGTTATTATTTTTGAATAGCCCTTAGTTTGATCTAGTGGAGAAAAAGGATGAATAGAAGATAAATTAGCCCAAGAGACTGGATTTAACTCTGCTGCAGCATTTAACTTCATGGTACAGCTTCCTAATGGCATCATTCCATCTACCAAAGAAAAATCTTTTTCAGCAAGTCGGAATATATATCTCATTAATTCCGTTTCACTTTGGTAATTTGTGAATATATCTTGCTGCATCCATTCACTGGATCTCAAAGCTAAACTTTCAAGATGAAATTCTTTATCAAATTTTATATGCTCTAAATCTTCTTCTTTTTCTATAAGGTTTGCTATGAAAGTCAAAATATCTTTTATTTCTTTTTCATTACTAAGCTCATCTAAAGAGATCCCAAAGCCAGTTGAATTTTCAATAGTTGATCCCAAAGGCAAAATTCTTAAGTTATAGCCATTTTTTAAAGCTTCATTATGGATCCTCTGGGAATGCTCAGAATAAACATCAACACTATCAAATCTAATCCCATCAGGAATATCAAAACCTAAAGCAGCTAAACTTGATTCTAAATTTATTCTCAACTCAACTAATCTCTTAGCAATTTGCATTAATCCAGAGGGTCCATGATAAATAGCGTAAAAAGAAGAAATTATGGCTAACAAAGATTGAGCAGTACAAATATTACTAGTGGCCTTTTCCCTTCTAATATGTTGCTCTCTTGTTTGCAATGCCAGTCTTAGTGACTTTTCTCCATTTTTAGATAGAGTTTGCCCAACAATTCTTCCGGGTATCAGCCTTTTATATTTTTCGCTACAAGCAAAATATGCTGCATGGGGACCGCCAAAACCCATAGGAACACCAAATCTTTGCATACTCCCCACTGCTACATCAACACCAAATTCAGAAATTGGTTTAATCAAAACTTGTGCTAGTGGATCAATACATGCCGTAACAATAATTTCTGATCTATGTGCTTGGGATATTAAGAAAGTAGGATCATATAATTGTCCATTTTTACCAGGTAATTGCAACAACATTCCAAAAACATCATCATGATTAGGAAGGTTGCTTTGAGTAAAGCGTTTTAAGGATATTCCCAAAGGTTTTGCTCTGGTTTGTAGAACATTAAAAGTATGATCAAAAACATTTGACTCTACTAAGTACACTTTTGAAGATTTATTTTTTCTTGCGGAAAAACTCATGGCCATGGCTTCTGCTGCAGCAGTACCCTCATCCAACAAAGATGCATTGGCGACAGGAAATCCTGTTAGTTCACAAACAATAGTCTGAAAATTAAATAGAGCTTCTAATCTTCCTTGTGCAATTTCTGCTTGATATGGAGTGTAAGACGTGTACCACCTTGGATTTTCAAGAACATGTCTTTGGATTACTTTAGGCATATGATTGTCATAATAACCAAGGCCTATAAGTGATCTCATTTTAGTATTTTTATTCGCAATCTCTTCTAATTCGTCTAAAGCCTCAATTTCTGAACAACCTTGGGGCAATATTTCTGAAGATTTATCTTTAAGCTGAATATCTTCAGGAATAACCTGATTTATAAATTGATCAATATTATTAAAACCAAGCTTGTTCAGCATAATTCTTTCATCATTATCTCCTAACCCAAGATGCCTATCTATAAACAAATCAGACCCAAATTTGGATGTCATATTAAAATATTTTTCTTTAAAATAGCTCTTTTTAAAAAGTTTGCCTTATTTTGGTACAACCTTTGTTTGATATTCCTCAGAAGTCATCAAATCAGCAATTGATGCTTTTGATACTGGTTTCAAAATGACTAACCAACCGTCTCCAATCGGATCATTCTGTAAAAGCTCCGGGTTCTCAATAACACTTTCATTTACAGATACTATTTCCCCTGAAAAAGGCAGATAGACTTCCTCTACAGCCTTAACTGATTCTATTGTTCCAAAAGTCTCGCCTTTCTCTAAAGTCGCCCCTTCATCAGCTAATTCAACAAAAACAATATCTCCTAATTGATCTATAGCGAATTCACTAACTCCAATTTTTAATAATCCATTTTCTTCTAAGACATATTCATGAGTATCAGCATAGTTGAGGTTGTCTGGAAACTTGTAAGACATGATTAAGTAGATAAAGGAAGTAGAGAATCCTTTGAAATTAATTTTTCCTCTAATAGTTCAGATAATAATCGAATTAATGCAATTTTGATGTGAGCTATGTGAGAACCACCTTGAACAAAAATATTGTAAGGATCTCTAAGAGGGGCATCAGCAGAAAATTCACTTGTACTACCTTCAATAAAGGTACCTCCTGCCATTAATAATTTTGAATCATATCCATCCATTGATGATGGAACAACATTCAGAAAAGAATCTACTGGTGAAGAATTTTGAAAAGATTGACAAACTTTTTGTACCAAATCAGGATTATTCAATCTTATTGACTGAATAAGATCAGATCTATAAGTTGCTGGCTCTGGTAAAACCTTAAATCCCAAATTCTTAAAGACTGCTGCAACCATATCAGCACCTTTTAGTGATTCGTGAACAATTTGTGGTGCTAAAAACAAACCCTGCAAAATTAATCTTCCTAGTCCAAAATTGATTCCTGCAGAAGAACCAATGCCTGGTGAGGTTAATCTAGAACATGCCATCTCAACCAACTCTGCATCTCCTGCAACGTAACCACCAGTAGGAACGATTGTTCCTCCCAAATTTTTAATCAATGATCCTGCAATTATATTTGCACCTTTAGAAATTGGTTCACTATCTTCAACAAGCTCCCCATAACAGTTATCAACAAAACATATACAATTAGGATCAAGAGAATGAATAAGACTACAAATTTTCTCTATCTGATGATTCGTAAGAGACTTTCTCCAACTATATCCACAACTTTTTTGTATGAATACTAATTTACATGAATTTTCTTCAAAATAATGAACAATTTTTTCTTCAAAAGAATCAAAATTTTCGCAGATATTTATTTGCTTATATTCAATGTCAAAATCTTTAAGTGAGCCTTTTCCTCCTCCCCTTATTCCTATGACTTCTTCTAACGTATCATATGGTTGTCCTGTAAGAGATAACATTACATCTCCAGGTCGAAGAATTCCAAATAAAACAGAACTTATTGCATGCGTTCCACTTACAAATTGCATCCTCACAGCAGCCTTTTCAGCAAGAAACAATCTTGCAAAAACCGCATCAATTTTTTCTCTAGATATATCATCATGACCACTACCAGAAGATTGACTAAAATGACTAGTAGAAACTTTTTCTTCTTTAAAAATTGTCAAAATATTTTCTAATTTCTGGTAAACCTGATTGGACCTTTCTTGGAAAACTTTACTTAAACTCTCTTCGACAGAAAGAACAGCGGTTTCAGCCAGTTTTAAGTTATTCTCAAGAATCATTTATTTTGAAAATTAATGTTATTTTTCAGAAGCTAAATTTCTTAATTCTGCGAGGAAAGCATTAGGTCCCCTACCCTTAAAATAAGAAAGTTTTTTTGAAGCCTCATATAAATCAAGAAGTTCTCCATCTAATTCTTCTGCCGTATAATCTCTAATTCCTGCAATTACCTCAGCAAAACGTTCTCTTCGGGGAGATTTATTGACAGCATAGGCATCCATTACCTGTATTTTACATGATCTCCAAGCCTTATTCTGACAAAAATGTACTGAAAGAGCATCACTTAAAGCAGAAGCTTCTTCATCTTCTATGTACCAGTCAAAAGATGAAGGTAAAGGTTTTAATCCTGAAAATATCTCGAATAACTCACCGGCCGACAATGGATTACCAGAATCATTTTTTAGGGGTAATGCAGACTCTTCCAAAGATTTCCATAACTCTGGGTAATCACTTTCAAAACGATCCCTGATTTTTTCAATACCTTGATCAAGAATCGTATTAACTTGAGCTAAAGCAAGAAAAACTTCAGGACCTGGCGAAGATAACTTTCCATTTCTAAGATTAGAAATTTGCGAATTATGAACTTTACCTAAATCAAGAACTTCTGAAAGTAATGGCAATACTCTGTGAGACCAACCATTTCTTTCATGCCAGAGGTGTATCAAATGAGCCATAGCCCTTCGACCTCTAGATAATTTATCGCGATATCCGAGACTCACAGATAATTAAACTTATCAATAGTATAGTATGATAATATTACATATCGGTAATTTTGAAAATAGTATTTCAATATCATGAATTCAGTAATTTTCCAAGAAACAGCAAAATTAAAAAAACCTGTTCCAGCTGAAAAAGTTATAGAACTTTCAGAAAAATTACTGGAACCTTCCAGTCATTCAAAAAGATATCCTCCAAGACTACATAAAACGTGGGGAACAATAGTTTTTATGGTTGCAATTCATATTCTTTCTCTTATAGCTATACAACCAAAATTTTGGAGTCTCCCTGCAGTCACTTCATTATTATTTTTTTACTGGGTAACTGCTTGTTTAGGAGTCACCCTTGGATATCACAGATTGTTATCACACAGATCGTTCATTGTACCAAGATGGTTAGAAAGATTTTTTGCTACCTGTGGAGCCATAAGTTGCCAGCATGGACCAATAGATTGGGTAGGTTTACATAGGCATCACCACTCTTTTTCAGATACTGAAGTAGATCATCACAATAGTAAAAAGGGGTTTTGGTGGAGTCATATGGGTTGGATGTTTAAAGACGTAGAAGCACTAAAAGCTGTTCCAAAACTAAGTGCAGATTTAATCAAGGATCCATACTATAGATTTTTAAATAAATATTTTTTATTCTTACAAATTCCTATTGGACTTTTATTGTACGCAATAGGTCAAAAATTAGGAGTTGGAGGATTAGCTCTAGTCCTTTGGGGAATTCCATTGAGGCTTGTGGTTGTTTATCATGTAACTTGGCTAGTCAACTCCGCGACGCATTGTTGGGGTAAAGCACCATTTGAAAGTGGTGATTCATCTAAAAACAATGCATGGGTTGCTGCATTAACATTTGGAGAAGGTTGGCATAATAACCATCATGCATTTCCCAATTCGGCAAAACAAGGATTATTTAAAGGGCAGATAGACATAACATGGGAACATATTAAGATTCTTGCGAAATTTGGTTTTGCAAAAAAAGTAAAGTTACCCTCTAGGTCTTATTATTAACTATATTGTTCAATATTTTCATGGCTAAAAGAGTACAAGTCGCATTAACTGAATCAATCGCTTCACTCGGTAAAGAAGGAGATCTAGTTGATGTAGCTCCAGGTTACGCAAGAAATTTTCTATTACCTTATGGCAAGGCAATGAATGTAACACCAGCAGTCCTTAAACAAATTGAGAGGAAGAAAGAAAAAGAAAAAATCGCTGCTGATAAATTAAAGCAAGAAGCTTTAGATTTCCAAACTGCATTATCTACAATAGGTAGGTTCACTATCAAAAAACAGGTTGGAGAAGATGGTGTCCTTTTTGGAACGGTTACCAATGGGGATGTCGCGGAAGCGATAGAAGCGGCAACTAAAAAAGAAATTGATAGAAGAAACATTACTGTTCCTGATATTCATAATTTAGGTTCCTTTACTGCAAAAGTAAAATTACATCCAGAAGTAAATGCAGAAGTAAATATTGAAGTAACAAGTTAATCAATTTGTTGCATTATTTTGAAAAGTAGCCAGAGTGTATATCTAAGCAATTAAAGATATGGTTTCCGTACCTTTTCCAAATAATGGGAAAAATAAAAATTTTAAAAAGGATTTTAATAGTGAAAACTCTGGATTAGTACCTCCTCAAAATGTTCAAGCAGAGGAAGCTGTTCTTGGGGGCATACTTCTTGATCCAGACGCAATCGGAAGAATTGCAGACTTAATTAAACCTGAAGCTTTTTATATAAATGCCCATCAAGAGATTTATAGAACAGCATTAATGTTGCATACCCAGGGTAAACCAACTGATTTAACCTCAATGAGTGCTTGGTTAGCAGATAATGGATCACTAGAAAAAATTGGAGGAAACAGCAAGCTGGTAGAACTAGTTGAAAATGTTTCCTCTACAGCTTCCATAGAACAAGTTGCTAATTTAATTAACGACAAATTCATGAGAAGGCAACTTATCAGATCTGGGAATGAAGTGGTTCAACTAGGTTTTGATCAAACTCAAGATACTAATGAAGTACTAGATAAAGCAGAACAAAAAATATTTGAAATCAGTCAAGAAAAACCTTCAAAAGGCCTGACTCAAGCTGCTGAAATCCTTACAAGTACTTTCAATGAAATAGAGTCAAGATCATTAGGTACTTCAGTAGCTGGAATTCCTGTTAATTTCTACGATCTTGATGCGATGACTCAAGGTTTTCAGAGAAGTGATTTAATAATTGTTGCCGGAAGACCTTCAATGGGAAAAACTTCAATAGTTCTTAATCTGGCTAAAAATGTTGCACAATCTCAAGATTTACCTGTGTGTGTATTTAGCCTTGAAATGAGTAAAGAACAGTTGACATATAGACTACTCTCTATGGAAGTGGGAATCGAAAGTGGCAGGCTAAGAACAGGAAGATTACAGCAAGATGAATGGCCATTACTCGGAGAAGGTATTAATTCATTAGGTCAATTACCAATATTTATAGATGACAAGCCTAACTTAAGTGTTCTAGAGATGAGATCTCTGTGCAGAAGATTAATAGCTGAACAAAAAAAGGAACTTGGATTAATTGTGATTGATTATCTGCAGTTGATGGAAGGATCAACCCCTGATAATAGAGTTCAAGAACTTTCACGAATAACAAGAGGTCTTAAAAGCATGGCCAGAGAATTAAAAGTACCAGTAGTAGCTTTATCTCAGCTTAGTAGAGGGGTTGAGTCTAGAACAAATAAAAGACCAATGTTAAGTGATCTAAGAGAATCAGGATCTATTGAACAAGACGCAGATTTAGTATTAATGATTTATAGAGATGAATACTATAATCCGGAAACTGAAGATAGAGGAATTACAGAAATCATTGTCACTAAACATAGAAATGGACCCGTGGGAACTGTTAAATTATTATTTGAACCTCAATTTACGAGATTTAGGAATTTAGCTAATTAAATCGCTCCTAAAATGCAAGATCATCACTCAACAAATGAATCTTTTGACGTCATCGTTATTGGAGGAGGACATGCAGGATGCGAAGCAGCTATAACAACAGCAAAATTAGGTTTTTCTACTGCCTTATTTACGATCAATCTAGATAGAATTGCCTGGCAACCGTGTAACCCTGCAGTTGGGGGACCAGCAAAAAGTCAGTTGGTTCATGAAGTTGATGCATTAGGTGGAATTATTGGTAAATTAGCCGATGTAACAGCTATTCAAAAAAGAATATTAAATGCAAGTAGAGGCCCAGCTGTATGGGCGTTAAGAGCTCAGACAGATAAAAGAGAATACTCAAAAAGAATGATCGAAATACTACAAAATACAGATAATTTATCTTTAAAAGAAGCAATGATTACTGAACTAGATATTGCAAAAACTGAACAAATTGGATTGAACTCAAAAAAAATCATAAAAAAAAGAATAAAAGGTGTAAAAACATTCTTTGGTAGTTATTATTCAGCAAGATCAGTTATCATCACAGCTGGTACGTTCTTAGAAGGAAGAATATGGATAGGAAATAAATCAATGTCAGCTGGTAGATCGGGCGAACAAGCAGCACAAGGTCTTACTCAGAATTTGCACGAAATTGGTATCAAAACAGAACGTTTAAAAACAGGTACTCCAGCAAGAGTTGATAAAAGAAGTATCATTTTTGATGAATTAGATATTCAACCAAGTACTGCAGGAGATAAATATTTTTCGTTTGACCCAGATATAAAAAATAATATGCCCCAAGTTAGTTGTCACATCACAAGAACAACTACCAAAACACATCAACTAATTAAAGACAATTTACATTTAACTCCCATTTACGGCGGTTTTATTGATAGTAAAGGGCCAAGATATTGTCCATCAATTGAAGATAAGATCGTCAAATTTGCTGATAAAGAATCACATCAAATTTTCTTAGAACCAGAAGGAATTAATACCCCTGAAATATATGTACAAGGATTTTCTACAGGTTTACCCGAAAATATTCAATTAGAACTTTTAAGGACCTTACCTGGATTAGGTGAATGTAAAATGTTGCGACCAGCATATGCTGTGGAGTATGACTATATACCTGCAACACAGCTCCAAACATCACTCGAAACGAAAGAAATTGAATATTTATTTAGCGCCGGACAAATTAATGGCACTACTGGTTATGAAGAAGCAGCAGCACAAGGATTAGTTGCAGGAGTCAATGCGACAAGAAAACTAAACAAAAAAGACCCAATAATCTTCACTAGAGAAAGCAGTTATATAGGAACAATGATCAATGATTTAATTACGAAAGATCTAAAAGAACCATATAGAGTTCTCACTAGTAGGAGTGAATATAGGTTAACTCTCAGAGGAGATAATGCAGATAGAAGATTAACACCATTAGGTTATCAAATAGGGCTAATTAATGAGAAAAGATGGTCGGCCTATAAAGAAAAAATGAACCTCCTCGAAGAAGAGAAATTTAGATTAAATAACACTCGTTTAAAAAATACTGATGAAATATCAAAAAAAATAGAATTAGAAACGGGATCAAAAATCAAAGGCTCAACCACGTTGAAAGAACTCTTAAAAAGACCAAACTTTCATTATTCAGATCTAATTAAATATAATCTGAATGAAAGAAATCTAGGTTCTTCAATCCAGGAGGGTGTTGAGATAGATATTAAATACGAGGGTTACCTTAAAAGACAAAAAAACAACATAGAACAAATAAATCGTCAAAGCTGCAAATCTCTGCCTCAAGAAATTAATTATGAAAAGATAGAGACATTATCTTTAGAAGCTAGAGAAAATTTGAATAAGATAAAGCCAAAAAATTTTGGTGATGCTTCAAAAATTCCCGGTGTAAGCAAAGCTGATTTAACTGCATTACTTGTTTGGCTAAAAATAAGAGAAATAAAAAAAGAAAAGGCAAATATTTTTGTCGAAAAAAAGTTATCATCTTAAAAGAATTCCGTCTGAGCACTGAATAATAAACTTTTTAAATCACCAAAAATTTTATGGGAAGAAAAAGCCTCTACTTTTTTAGTGAAAAATTCATTACCAAAAATATCTGGTCCATGGAAATTAATGCTGCTTGGGGATGGAAGTCCAACTAGACATTTACAGCTTTTAACTAATCAAGAGACGAAAATTAAATTAATTTCAATGCAAGTAGATCCTCTATTCATCGCAGAGGGACCTAAAGAATTAAATCAGTTAAATGGACCTTTAATTAGAAGACAAGTATGGATTAAAAACAATAATAAAAACCTAGCATGGGCTGAAAGTTGGTGGAATGCAGAACAAGTAAATGAAAATTTAAAAGCCAAAGAAGAACCAATTTGGAAGAATTTGACACAAGACAGATCAGAATTGTTTAGAGAAGTTGATCGAATTTCACTTGTTAATTCAAATTGGTTAGAGGATCAATTTTGTTTGAAAGGTCCATTCTGGTCAAGAAATTATAGATTTTTTCGAGACAAAAAGCCCCTAACAATTATTAGAGAAGTATTCAATCCTCATTTAGAAAGTTTATTAGGCTATTCAGGAATTAAAGAATTTACAAAACTATACTCTTCTTCTTCTTGATCTGGGAAGATTTCTTGATTTTGAATGAACTTGTTGGTTTGATTGATCTCTCGAAGTATTAATCTCTTTTTCTGAAGCTCTTTGCCATCTTTCAACTTTGAAATCCATTTCATCTGGCCAATCTTCGTCCTTACTCTCTTTCACGTAAGGTAATTTTTTTTGCTCAGTTTTCTGTAAATTTTTTGGTTGCCTTAAAGATATTGCTTCTAAAGGTCTTTTTGAGTGCTGTTTAGCAGATTCATAAGAATTTGATTCTCTGGAAAATGTCTTGATATCCCTATTATCATCGTAATAATTATCATCATTCCAATCATCATTATCTTCATCAAAAAATAAATCCACTTTTTCAGATACCCATCTTCCTACTTTTTTAACACTTTTACTAGTTATTCCTTGAAAATCTGAGTTCTTTCTTTTTCCTGGCCTAGCCCCGGATACTCCATCAACAAATTGTCTTCCAGTTTCGAAAATTTTATCTACCTGTTTATCAACAATATTTTTATCAAAACTATTTCTTAGATTTCTAATTCTCCTTGAATCCATAAATTATTATGCTTTTTAAAATATAAATTACATTAAAAAGTTGAAATAATTCCAAATATAGAAACAAAAACACATCTTATATTTTTAATCAAACAAAATTAAACACTTTTTATTCCATGATCCATTAAAGAAATTCACACAACATTTTTTACAAGCAATATTCTTTATCCTTTTCCTGTAGAAAAATTTCTCACCACAATTTTGGCAAGTTCCTATGTATTTTAATTCTCTCCTTTCAATAGGAAATGAGTGCCTCACAGAAATTTGAAAATTCTTCTCTTTCTCATTAATTTCATTCATCTTTTCTAAGAAATTTGGACCATGTATCTCATTTTTTTTTAATATCCTATCTACCCATGCATGAATCATTTCATGACATAGGGTACTGTTTATTTCACTAGTAGATAATCTACTCAAAATAGGTTTCGATAAGATAATTTCAGAATCTACAAAACCATTAATTTGTTTTCTTTTATAAAAACCAGCAGTAGTTTTTAATCTATTATCACTCCATCTAACTTTTACTAAAGGTTGATTATTAACCGCTAGAGTATTTTCAAAATATTGACTATTAAATTTATGAAATAAAGGTAAAAGAGGAATTACAGGCATTATGGATTAAAATTAGTATTATTTTGACAAAAAAAGCCATCAAAAACGATTTCTTTTCTTAAAGTAATAAAAAACTCAAATCAACATGGATGCAACACTAGTTAAAGATATCGGAATCAAAGCATTATTAGTTGGAGGAGCGGTCCTAGTTTCTTTTTGGACTTTTAATGCAGTCAAATTAGTTATAAGCGCCAGAGGAATTAATCCACTAGTAAGAAAGTTTTTTGATCAAATAGCTGCAGGAAGAATTGATGCAGCATATGGTTTGACTACAAAAACTTATAAAACGCATGTGAAGCGCCAAGACTTTCTTAAATTTTTAGCTAGTTTAAACCTCAATAAATACAGAAATTTAAAATCAGGAAGACCTAGAGTCCAAGAAGATCAAATCATAATAACTTTGAATTTAAAATCAGAAGATAAACAAGACGAGCTCCCATTAGACTTTACTTTCGCAAAAACTGAAAATGATTGGAAAATAGACAGAATAGCAAAAGTGAATTAATAATTTCTTGTGAGGCAAAAAGAATTGTTTAAAGAAGAGATAATACATCAATTAGAATTACATCCAAGTAGATTAGATAAAGAAAAAATCATCTCAGAAGCAATGGAAGAAGGTCTAGATGATTTTTTTGAGGGAATCCGTATGGCACTTGATCCATTGGTAACTTTTGGTGTAAAAATTGTTCCTGAAAAAGAGAGTGAAAAAAGTCAAAATTTTTTATGGAAAGATTTTAAGGAATTAGCAAATAAGCTTATTCGAAGAGAACTTACTGGTCACGCAGCTCGCGATGCAATTATTACGGCTATGGAATTTGCCACAAAAGAAGAGTGGAATGGATTTTATAGACGAGTTTTAATTAAAGATCTTAGATGTGGTGTATCTGAAAAAACAATCAATAAGATAGCCAAGAAATTTCCCAAATATGCGATTCCTATTTTTTCTTGTCCTTTAGCCCATGACAGTGCAAATCATGAAAAAAAAATGATAGGAAAAAAGCAAATTGAAATCAAATTAGATGGTGTGCGCGTCTTAACTATTATTAGACAAAATAAAGTAGAAATGTTTTCTCGCAATGGGAAACAATTCCATAATTTTGGTCATATTATCTCGGAAATAGAAAACGTCTTAAAAGAGGATCCTCCACCTCATGACTTAGTCCTAGATGGTGAAGTAATGAGCGCTAACTTTCAGGATTTAATGAAACAAGTTCATAGAAAAGATGGCAAGCAAACAAAAGACGCAGTTCTACACCTATTTGACTTATGTCCCCTTGAAAAATTTCAAAAAGGAAGATGGAACACTAGTCAAACAGCAAGAAGTTTATTAGTTAAAGAATGGGTAGCAAAACATTCTATGCTTCTAAGACATATAAAAACACTTGAATGGGAAAATGTAGATCTCGACACCATTGAGGGACAGAAAAGATTTGTAGAGCTTAATAAATCTGCAGTGGAAGGTGGTTATGAAGGAGTAATGATTAAAGATCCTGATGCTATATATGAATGTAAAAGAACACACAGTTGGTTAAAAGCAAAACCTTTCATTGAAGTCACTTTAAAGGTTGTATCGGTTGAGGAAGGCACAGGTCGCAATAAAGGTAGACTAGGAGCTGTCCTAGTTGAAGGAGAAGATGATGGGTATGAATACAGTCTTAGTTGTGGAAGCGGATTTAGCGATATCCAACGTGAAGAATATTGGTCAAAACGGAATCAACTTATTGGTCAACTTGTAGAAATCAGAGCTGATGCTAAAACTAAATCCAAGGATGCGGTAGCTTTTAGTCTTAGGTTTCCTAGATTCAAATGCTTTAGAGGATTTAAAGCTGGAGAAAAAGTTTAAATTATAAAAAATAATATTCAACAAAGTAGTCAATGAAAAATATGATTTTTAAGTAAATAAACTGAAAATCTTGGCTATAAAATGTAAGAATAATTATCAGGACTTTTTGAAAGACTTATGACGAAGAAAACAGTTTTCAAATTCATAAAAACACCTTGTGGACAGGCAAAATATATCGAATTAGAAGCCAACAAAACTTTACCAGGTAAATTTAGACTTTTGTGGTTTATCTTAATTGCATCTATTAGAGATTGGAATATTAAAGAGTAAATTCTTAGGAGTTTTGAAAATATTCTCTGGAGTATTTAGCAGAGAAATATACAACTAAAAAAGTTGAAATAATTCCAACGAAAGTGATATATAAATTATTTGGTGATTGCACATTTTTTAACTCCTGGATACTTTTTGCCAAACTACCTATTGAGCAATAAAGAAAAGTTCCTGGAATTATTCCAAGAAGACCAAGAGCGAAATCTCTAAATTTAACATTATTCAAACCATAAAAATAATTAAGAATACTGAAGGGAAATATCGGCGATAATCTTGCTAAAAAAATTAATTTAAGTCCGCCTTTTTCTACTACTTTTTCCATAACACTTAATTTTGGATAACGGCTAAAAAGATTTTTTAGCTTTTTTGCAAAAAAACTTTTTGATACAAAAAAAGCAACTGATGCGCCTATGGAAGCAGAAATGAAAACGATAATTGAACCAAAATATGAGCCATATAAAAACCCTGATAATAAAGATAGCCAAGAAGCTGGAAGTATTAATAAAACAATTAAAATATAAATGCAAACAAACGAAAAGATCCCAATTCCAGTATTAAAAAAAAAAGACAAATTATAAATATTTTCAAGAAATATATTCATTCTCAATTCAAAAGTTCAAGTTTTTTAGTAATTCTCTCCATTTGTACCGAACCTTCGTTTAATTTAAATCTACATTCATCAACAATATCTTTTGGAGCCTTATCCACGAAATTTTTATTAGATAATCTCTTATTTAAATTATCTAATTCAATAGTCACCTTTTTTAAATCCTTGTTTAACCTTTCCTTTAATGCATCTATATTTACAAAAGCCTGAAAAGGTAAGTAAACCTCTAGATCACTAATTATCCCAGAAAAAGATTTGGCAAACTCTTTTTTATCAACAGCATTAGGTTTAAAAATAAATACTTCAGAAGATTTAGTTAAGGTTTGAATATCATCAACTAAAATTTTTAGAAAATCAATCAATTCATCATTATCTGAAATTAAGTAAACAGGAACTTTTTCTGATGGCTTGAGGCCTAATTCAGCTCTCAAATTTCTGATCAATCTAATAATTTCAAAGAGTTGCTGAAAAGAATTATCAAGCTTATTATCAACAAATTTATTTTCTTGGGTTGGCCATTTTTGAAGAGATAATAATTCTTTATCTGATTTAAGTTGAAGTACATGCCAAAGTTCTTCAGTAATGTGAGGCATAAAAGGATTAATCATCACCAAAATATCATTGAGCACTTTTATTAAAACCTTTTCAGATATTTGTCTATTATTAATCTCTTTATTATTAAACCTTTGTTTAGCAAATTCTACATACCAGTCACAAAAATCATTCCACGTAAATTCATATAGAAGTTTCGCAGATTCCCCCAATTTATATTCTTTCAATAAAGCAGCGACTTTTATATTTACCTGATTCAATTTCGATAAAATCCACTTATCACATAACTCTAAAGAAGCTTCATCACTCTCATTAAGCGAATTATTATTAGAAGTTTTATTGATTAACACAAATTTAGTTGCATTCCATAATTTATTCGCAAAATTTCTTGAAGCTTCAACAGTTGAAGATGTATCTTTTTTCCTGTCAAAATCAAGCCGGATATCTTGTCCAGCTCCTGCAACTTCTCGAATTAAAGCAAATCGTAGAGCATCAGAACCATATTTATTAATTAATAGTATTGGATCAATACCATTACCTGAACTTTTACTCATTTTTTTATTATTTTCATCTCGAACTAGACCATGAATATAAACATCCTTAAAAGGAATATTATTCGTAAAAGTATTTCCCATCATTGTCATTCTGGCCACCCAGAAGAAAATAATATCGAAACCAGTAACAAGAACACTATTTGGATACCATTTTTTAAAATCCAGATCATTTGTATTTGGCCAACCAAGGGTTGAGAAAGGCCATAAACCACTTGAAAACCATGTATCCAAAACATCTTTATCACGCACCAATTTAATATTTAGTCCAAATTTTTTATTAGCTTCGATTAAAGCATCCTCTTCATTTCTTGCAACGATATATGGAGTATTTTGTTCTATTGAGTCTTGAGATTCATCTAAAACATACCATGCTGGAATTTGGTGCCCCCACCACAATTGCCGACTGATACACCAGTCATTAATTTTCTCTAACCAATCCTTATAAACTTTCTCCCAGCGTGCAGGAATAAACGATGGTTTTTTAAAATCAATTTCATTAAGACATCCTTTTGATATTTCATCCATTTTCAAAAACCATTGTGTTGACAATAAAGGTTCAATTGGAACCTTACCTCTATCAGAAAAAGGAACAGTATGTTTATAATCCTCTATCTTTGTCAAAAGTCCTAAGTTATCCAATTCTTTGATAATTTTCTTTCTAGCCTCATATCTATCTAAATTTTGAAAAATACCTGCATTAATATTTAAAGTTCCATCTTTGTTCATTACATTAATCTGTTTTAAATTATGCCTTTTTCCTATTGCAAAATCATTTGGATCATGGGCTGGAGTAACCTTTACACAACCCGTACCAAAATCTTTGTCAACATGTGAATCAGCAATTATAGGTATTTCTCTATCAACGAAAGGGACTTTTACTTTGACACCAATAAATTCTTTATATCTATCATCATCAGGATTAACTGCCACAGCAGTATCACCCAAAAGAGTTTCTGGTCTTGTTGTAGCAACTTCTAAGTACTTATCTAACTGTTCACCACTTTCAGAAATTAAAGGGTATTTAAAATGCCACAAATGACCATTTACTTCTTGCATTTCAACTTCAAGATCACTTACGGCAGATTGAGATTCAGGACACCAATTAACCAAATATTCGCCTCTATAAATTAAATTCTTTTTATAGAGAATATTAAAAGCCTCAACAACTGCTTCATTTAATTTTTGATCAAGAGTAAATCTTTCTCTAGTCCAGTCAACTGAATATCCTATCCTTTTTAATTGAGAAACTATTCTTCCACCACTTTGTTCTTTCCAGTTCCATGCTCTTTTAAGAAATTCATCTCTTCCAATATCCTCGCTTGTTTTGTCTTCACTTTTTAATTGTTTTTCAAGAATAGTTTGAACAGCTATTGAAGCATGATCAGTACCTGGTAAGCACAAAACATTCTTACCTAAAAGTCTTTGAAAACGTACTACAACATCTATCAAAGCCGTATTAAATGCATGCCCCATATGCAAAGATCCAGTTACATTTGGTGGTGGAATAACAACACAAAAGGGCTCCCCATCATCCTCAGGGTTAGGACTAAACGCTTTTAGACTTTCCCATTTTTCTTGCCACTTTTTCTCTACTTCAAAAGGTGAATAATTCTTTAAAGATAATTGATCATTCATCTCTGTCATGTCCAAATTTTATTTCAATAAACTTTTTGTTTATTTTATCTTGAGAGCAGCCAATTAATGAAAATAATATTAGTTTGCAAAAAAAGACGCATCCATTCTACAAAAGTTTGAAGCCAGAACCGCAAGAACAACGTTTTGCATTTTTTGGTGTTGAAATAAGAAATCCACCACCGCTCAAATCACCGTAATAATCTAATTTTAAATCTTTAAGTAAATTAAACTTTTTTAAATCCGCGTATAAAGTTACTCCTTCAGTTCTTGAAATAGGGGATCCATTACATGTACCTGGCCTTAATTTGATATGCATCCATCCTTCGGAACAATTTTTATCCTCTACCAAATCAATCGACATTTCTCCTGGAGAACCTCCAAAAGAAGCTTGCCTAGATAGTTCTGAAGCAGCGCTTTGACTGATTGAAAGATTGACGACCTCAGTCATTAGAAAAACAATAAATGGGCGATCCAGGGTTCGAACCAGGGACATCCTGCTTGTAAGGCAGGCGCTCTACCGCTGAGCTAATCGCCCTTATAATAAAACATTCTAATAGATGAAGTTGAAATATTTATACTAAGTATTTAAATATTTCATGATTGAGGCAAAATTAAATTAATAAAATATATCCTATGTCCTCAAACGATAGATATAACTTACAAAAAAATTCCGATTTAGAGACTTTAGAAAGCTTTAAAATTTTAATATCTAATATCAAATCATTAAAAGATAAAACTTGGGGATGCCCTTGGCAGAAAATACAGTCTCATAAATCATTGATCCCATTTTTACATGAAGAAAGTAATGAGTTTATAGATGCGATATATGAAAAAAAGGGGGATAACATATGTGAAGAGTTAGGAGATCTTTTATTACAAGTAATGCTTCATGCCGAAATCGGTTACGAAAAAAAAGAATTTGAACTAAATGATGTTATAAAAAATCTAAACAAAAAAATTATTAATAGACATCCATATATTTTTAAAAAAAAAGAGAAAGTATCTCTAGAAAAATCGCAAAAGATTTGGGAAAACATTAAAAATTCAGAAAAAGAAACACCTCATATGGAATCATCAATTAGTAAAAATTTAAATATGAAAATCAAAAATTTACCACCGGTGGTTGGAACAGATAAAATCACAAATGTTGTTAAAGAATATGGTTTTAAATGGGAGAGTACCGATCAGATTTTTAAAAAGTTAGAGGAAGAGGTTAATGAATTAAAGGAAGCAATTAAAAGTAATAATGATTCAGAAATAAAAAATGAATTTGGGGATATTTACTTTACCCTTCTGAATCTATCAAACTTTTTAAAAATAAATCCTGAATCAGCTCTTCAAAAAACTAATAAAAAATTTTTAGACAGATTTTCAATCATTGAACATCATGCAGGCGATAATATTAAAAAACAAACTCCTAAAGACTTTCAACGGCTTTGGCAAATAGCCAAGCGAAAACTCAAAAGAAAAAATTCTTAAAAAGCAAATGACTAATATTTCAATATGGATAGATGAATATCATAAAGGCTCAAGATTCGGTCTAAATGGAGATGTTTTAATTAAACAAAAATCACAATATCAAGAAATTATTGTTATTGAAAATGAATACTATGGACGAGCTTTAATGCTTGATGGTTGTTGGATGACATCACTAAAAGATGAGAAATATTATCATGAGTGTCTTGTACATCCAGCATTAAGTAGCATTGACGAAAAATCTAATATACTAATTATTGGTGGAGGAGACGGCGGTACAGCGAGAGAATGCGTTAAATATTCTCAAATATCAAAAATTGATCTAGTAGAAATTGATGAGGAGGTAATCAAAATATCTAAAAAATTTTTAAAAGAAATTGGAGGCGAAGCATGGAATGACAAAAGATTAGAAATACATGTTGATGATGGTGTTAAATGGGTAAAAAAAACAAGAGATAATTTTTACGACGTTATTTTTATAGATTGTTCAGATCCCTCAGAATTTTCAAATTTATTATTTTCAGATTCTTTTTATAAAGAATGTAAAAGAATACTTACACCAAAAGGGATATTAGCAACGCAAAGCGAATCTCCTGAATCCTTCAAAAATATTCACATAAATATTTTGAAAACCCTAAAAAATATATTTAAAGTTTCTGAAACTATGTATTCCTTTGTGCCTATATATCCAAGCGGGATTTGGAGTTGGACTTTTGCTTCTTCAGAAGATCTAAATTTATCAAAGCAAAATTATGATGAAGTCCTAAAAATAGAAAAAGGATGTGAAATTTGGAATTTAAATTTTCAAAATGCAGCATTCAAAATGATGCCAAATAAAATTGTAAAAGAACTAAATTCATAGAATGACAAAAAAATTATTTGATAACGAAAATGCAATTTATATGGGAGCAAAAAGAAGTCCCGAGAATTGCTCAATTGGTATATTTGGAGTTAATTATGATGGGACATGTTCGTTTAAACCAGGAGCAAGATTTGGTCCAGAAGCAATAAGACAAGTCAGTTCTTGTTTAGAAACATATTGTCCAAAAATAAAAAAAGACTTAGAGGATATTATGTATGTTGATTTTGGATCAATACTAATTGATAAAAATGACTCAAAGTCCGTTATTGAATCGGTTAAATCAGCAACAAATTATTTAATTAGTAAACGCCTTAGTCCTATTATGCTTGGAGGCGAACACTCTATTACAAGAGGTGCTATTGAAGCATTAGTAAAAAAATATCCAGATTTGATATTGGTTCAACTTGATGCTCATGCAGATTTAAGAGAATCATATATTGGGAATGAACATAGTCATGCTTGTACTATGAAAAGATGCTTAGAAGTGCTACCTGAAAAAAAAATTTTGCAAGTAGGAATTAGAAGTGGGACTAAAGAAGAATTTGAAATTATGCATAACAACAACCAATTAGTTAACTTTTGTCCAGGCGGAAATACACATGAGTTAAAACAAGCTCTTCTACCATACACAAAGTCTCCAATCTATTTAACAATTGATTTAGATTGGTTTGATCCCAGTTTACTAGCAGGGACAGGCACTCCAGAACCGGGAGGATTTTTTTGGAATGATTTTGAAGAAATACTGAAAACTTTAAAAGACCTTAGAATTGTGGCTTCAGATATTGTGGAATTATCTCCAGAAATTGATAAAAGCGGAGTAAGTAGCATAGTTGCAGCCAAAGTACTTAGAAGCTTAATTTTGTCATTAGAAAATATGCAATAAAAAATTTCTAAACTACAGTGTAAAAATACTAAATACAAACTAAATATTTCATGGATTTGCTAAAAAGTCCTCTTTATTCAAAATATGTTGAATCCAATGCAAAATTAGTGGATTTTGCAGGTTGGGAAATGCCCATATCATTTTCAGGATTAATTAAAGAGCATGAATCGGTAAGATCTTCAGCAGGATTATTTGATATTTCTCACATGGGTGTGATTTCTATCAAGGGAATCAATCCAAAGGATTATATTCAAAAACTTTTTCCTACTAATTTATACTCCTTTTCTGAAGGACAGGGACTTTATACATTAATGCTTAATGATAAAGGAGGAATAATAGATGACTTAATAATTTATGACCTTGGTATTCAAGAAAATGACATATCAGAATTATTGATAATAGTTAATGCAAGTAGATATGAAGAAGATTTTCAGTGGATAAAAAATAATTTAAATATGTCTGAAATTTTGATAACAAACTTTAAAAAAGACAAAGTACTTTTAGCACTACAGGGAAAAAACTCATTCAATTTATTTGAAGAATGGATTGAATCTTCGATCTCACATATCCCTAACTTTGGATGCGAATATAAAATTTTTGAACATATTTCGCCTAAAGAAAAAATTTTCTTTTCAAAGACAGGCTATACGGGGGAAAATGGTCTAGAAATACTTTTATCTAAAAAAGCAGCAATTAATTTATGGGATTTCTCAATTTCCAAAAATGTTGCACCTTGTGGTTTAGGAGCTAGAGATACTCTTAGACTTGAAGCAGGCATGCATCTTTATGGTCAAGACATAAATGAAGAAACTTCTCCATATGAAGCAGGGTTAGGCTGGCTAGTGCATCTAGAAAATAATCACGAATTCTTTGGAAGAAGATTTCTTGAAGAGCAGTCAAGATTAGGTATTCAAAAAAAGTTAGTTGGTCTCTCTATAGAAGGTAAAGCAATAGGAAGAAAAGGTTGCGCAGTTCTTAAAGGTGAAGAAAATATTGGGACTATCACAAGCGGCAGTTGGTCTCCAACTAAACAACAAGCTATAGCTTTTGCATACATTAATACTTCTCATGCCTTAATAAATAATGAAGTTCAAATATCAATAAGAGGCAAAAAATTCAAAGGGGTAATAACAAAGAGAGCGTTTTATAAAAAAAATTATTAACTAAATTTACCCTTAAAGAATTATTATAAGTTATTGATAAATAAATCATACTTAGATGAGAAACAAAATTTGCAAAGAACTCAATAATACAGATATTGGTAAATTAGTTAATTTATGTGGATGGGTAGATAGAAGAAGAGATCATGGTGGTGTAATTTTTATTGATTTAAGAGACCATAGTGGATTTCTACAAATAACAATTAACCCCGATGATGGTGCAGATCTATTTAAACAGGCAGAAACTCTAAGAAATGAAACAGTAATAATGGTCAGCGGAATTATTAACGAAAGGCCAAAAGATTCAATCAATAAAAATTTAAGTACTGGAGAGTTAGAGCTTAAAGTTAAAGATTTGCAAATTCTCAACCAAATTAAAAAAAACCTACCTTTTCCAGTATCTATACATGATTATGAAAATACAAAAGAGGAGCTCAGATTAAAATATAGATACCTTGATTTGAGAAGAGGCAAATTACTAGAAAATTTAAAAACAAGACATAAAATTATTAAAGTTGCTAGAGAATTTCTTGATAATTTTGGATTTACAGAAGTAGAGACTCCATTACTTACAAAATCAACTCCAGAAGGCGCTCGCGATTTTCTTGTTCCTGCTCGTCTTTCTAATGGAGAATTTTTTGCTCTGCCTCAATCCCCACAACTATTTAAACAACTTTTAATGGTGGGAGGCTTAGATAAGTATTATCAAATCGCAAAATGTTTCCGTGATGAAGACTTAAGGGCAGATAGACAGCCAGAGTTTACGCAATTAGATATTGAAATGAGCTTTATTAGTGAAGAAGAAATAATCTCTTTTAATGAAAGTCTTATAAAAAAAATATGGAAAGAAGTATTAAATATTGATTTTGATAATGCTTTTCCAAGAATGTCATGGCAAGCAGCAATAGATAATTACGGCACTGATAGACCAGACACCAGATATCAAATGTTATTAAAAGATTTAGGAGAAGTATTAGGTGATATTGGCTTTAATATTTTCACCCAGGCAATTAAATCTGGAGGTTCTATAAAATCCATAACAGTCAAAGGAGGTAATTTAAGTATTAGCAACGTAAGAATTAAACCCGGAGGTGATATCTTCCAAGTAGCTCAAGATGCAGGAGCTGGTGGGTTGGCCTTTATAAGGGTCAAAGGAGATGAGCTTGAGACTATTGGGGCAATTAAAAATAATCTAAATGAAGAGCATATAGCTGATATTTTAAGAATCACCGAAGCGCAAGATGGAGACTTAATCCTCTTGGGCGCTGGAGATAAACAAATTGTCAACCAGTCATTAGATAGAGTGAGACAATACATCGCAAAAGACTTAAATCTCATAGATAAAAGTAAATGGAATTTTTTATGGGTAACTGATTTCCCGATGTTTGAGAGAAATGAAGAGGAAAATAGATATGAGGCTTTACATCATCCTTTTTGTTCTCCAAAAAATATAAAATCTAAAGATCCTGCTAACTTACAAAAAGAAATCGAGGACTCTATTGCAAATGCTTATGACTTAGTTCTTAACGGCTTGGAATTAGGAGGTGGCTCTTTACGTATTCATGAAGCAAACTTGCAAAGAGAGGTTTTGAAAACGGTAGGACTTACTGATAAAGAAATTGATGAAAAATTTGGTTTTTTAATAGAAGCCTTAGAAATGGGTGCTCCGCCGCATGGTGGAATAGCGTTTGGGCTAGATCGTATTACCATGCTGATCATAGGTGCAGATTCAATAAGAGAAACCATTGCTTTTCCAAAAAATCAACAAGCAAAATGTCTTCTTACAAATGCACCTTCAAATGTCTCTGAATCACAATTAAAAGAATTAGATATTGAAATAACAATTGATGAATAAGAACATATATGGATGTTCTAAAAGTTTTTTGTTTAAATAAAATATAAGGAGGCTGTGCTTAATTAAAAATATTTAATGTCAAAATTTGTTTTTGTTACTGGAGGAGTAGTTTCTAGCATTGGAAAAGGAATTGTAGCTGCAAGCTTAGGGAGATTATTAAAATCTAGAGGTTATAGTGTTTCAATATTAAAACTAGATCCATATCTAAATGTTGATCCAGGCACAATGAGTCCTTTCCAACATGGAGAAGTATTTGTAACCGAAGATGGAGCTGAAACAGATCTAGATTTAGGTCATTATGAAAGATTTACTGATACTGCAATGACTAGATTGAACAGTGTAACTACGGGATCTATTTATCAAGCAGTTATTAACAAAGAAAGAAGAGGTAATTATAACGGTGGAACTGTTCAAGTAATCCCTCACATAACTGGAGAAATTAGAGCAAGAATCCATCGAGTAGCCGCTAACAGCAATGCAGATATTATTATTACTGAAATTGGTGGAACAGTTGGTGATATTGAATCTCTACCTTTTTTAGAGGCAATAAGAGAATTCAAAAATGATGTCAATAGAAATGATGTTGCATACATTCACGTAACATTACTTCCTTTCATCAAAACCTCTGGTGAAATCAAAACTAAGCCAACGCAGCATTCAGTAAAAGAATTAAGATCAATTGGAATTCAGCCAGATTTACTTGTATGCCGAAGTGATAAATCAGTAAATGAAGGTCTTAAGAAGAAACTCAGTGGATTTTGCGGGGTCAATATTAACTCTGTCATTGAAGCATTAGACGCAGATAGTATTTATTCTGTGCCTCTTTCATTGAAAAAAGAAGGTTTATGCAAAGAAACTCTGAAATATTTAGAACTTGAAGACAAAGAATGTGATCTTAAAAATTGGGAATCACTAATCCATAATCTAAGAAATCCTGGAGCACCAATAAAAGTTGCTCTTGTAGGTAAATATATTGAACTTGGAGATGCATATTTATCCGTAGTTGAAGCTTTAAGACATGCATGCATTGAGCAAAAGGCTTTATTAGATTTACATTGGGTAAGCGCTGAAATGATAGAAAAAGATTCAGCAGAAACATACTTAAATGAGGTTGATGCAATTGTCGTACCTGGAGGATTTGGTAATAGGGGAGTTAATGGCAAAATATCGGCTATAAAATTCGCAAGAGAAAATAAAATTCCCTTTTTAGGTCTGTGCCTTGGTATGCAATGTGCAGTTATAGAATGGGCTAGGAATGTAGCTAATCTTCCAGATGCATCTAGTTCAGAACTAGACCCAAATACTCCTCATCCAGTGATACATTTATTACCAGAACAGGAGGATGTTGTTGATTTAGGTGGAACAATGAGACTTGGAGTTTATCCATGTAGATTGACAAATAATACAACTGGAAAAAACTTGTATGATGAAGATGTTATTTATGAAAGACATCGACATAGATACGAATTTAATAATTACTACAAAGAAAGTTTTTTAAATTCTGGATACAAAATTAGTGGTACATCACCAGATAGCAGATTAGTAGAGTTAATTGAATTAGAAAATCATCCATACTTTTTAGCATGTCAATATCATCCTGAGTTTTTATCAAGGCCTGGCAAACCTCATCCTTTATTTAAAGGTTTAATCAAAGCTTCTCAAAAAAAGTTATCTCAATCAAATTAATATTCCTTATTTTTTTGAATGAAAAAATGACAAATTTTTTACCCTTAGTTGAACAATTTCATTCATTACAAGGTGAAGGTTATCACGCCGGGAAAAGTGCTTTTTTTGTAAGATTAGCCGGTTGTAAAGTTGGTTGTTCTTGGTGCGATACCAAGAATTCATGGGATGAAAAAAAATACCCATCCATATCAATTGAAAAAATAATAGAGAGCATAAAAATTGCTCGAGAGAAAGGAGCATCTTTTTGCGTTATTACAGGTGGAGAACCTTTACAACATAACTTGGATAATTTTTGCAAAGCCATAAAACAAATGACGATGGGAGAAAAACAAAACTCAATGAAAATTCATATTGAAACAAGTGGAGTTAATTCGATATCAGGAAGTTATGACTGGATTACTTTATCTCCTAAAAGACATTCACCTCCAAAAAATTATTTTTTAAAAAACTGTGATGAAATTAAAATAATCATAAATGAAATAAAAGATATTGAATTTGCTATTCAAATAAAAAAAGAAGCTTTAAAACAATGTAAATTCTTAAAAAGCGAAGATGGCTATAAAAAAGAGGATAAAATTTTTTATTTACAACCAGCATGGAACAATAATAATGGTTTTTCTCTCGCTATTGATTTTGTAAAAAATAACCCGGATTGGAAATTAAGCCTTCAAACTCACAAATACTTAAAAATTAAATGAAATTATATGATTCTTAAAAACAAATCGATAGTAGTTTTATTATCTGGAGGTTTAGATTCTTCTACAGTAACTGGTATCGCAAAAAAATCCGAAGCTAAAATTTTTGGCCTTTCATTTGACTACGGTCAACGTCATAAAAAAGAATTAAATTCTGCATCAATAATCGCAAAACATTTTGATATCGAAGAATTTAAAATCATTAAGCTTGACTTATCTTTATGGGGAGGCTCTTCATTAACTGATATTCAAAAAAATATTCCCTTAGAAGGAATACAAACTAATAAAATTCCTAGTACTTATGTTCCTGGGAGAAATACTATATTTATTTCCGTTGCATTAAGTTATGCCGAAGCAATAGATGCTGATTTTATAGGATTAGGAGTTAATGCACTGGATTATTCTGGTTATCCAGATTGCAGACCTGACTACATTAAAAAATTTCAAGAATTAGCAGATTTAGCCAATAAAAGAGGAAGAGAAAATAACCCAATCAAACTTTGGACACCACTATTAGATCTAAATAAAGAGGAAATTATTAAATTAGCTTTTGATAATCATGTCCCTTTAGATAAAACATGGAGTTGTTATTCAGGAGATTCAAAACCATGCGGGAAGTGTGATAGCTGCAGAATTAGAAATACCGCTTATGCAAAATGGCTCAATAAAAATAATAAAAAATGAAAATAAAAAAAATAATTCTAAAAAAATGGATAGATCCAGCACTGATTACACATCATTTAACAAAAAAATTCGGAGATAAAGGATTAGCTTGGCTAGACAGTGATGGTAAAGAAAATGGGGAATGGTCAATAATAGGAATTAAACCTAAAAAAACAATTCAATCAAGAGATATTAATAACTTAGACAAAACTAATAATCCCTTTACCAATTTAAAGAATATTGAAAAAGGATTTTGGATCGGATGGTTAAGTTATGAAGCTGGAGTTTACTTAGAACCAAAAAACCCATGGCGACAATCTGATATGGCAACTTTATGGATTGCATCATATGATCCAATCATTAAATGTAATCTAATAAAAAAAGAAATAATTATCGAAGGCACAAACTCATCTGAACTGATGAATTATAAAAATATAATCAGCAATATAAAAACTATTGAAGAAGAAAATATTATTAAAACAAATTTGAATTTTGATTTTTCAAAAATTAATTTGGACGAAATGGCTGAAAAATTTCAGAAAAATATTTTACAATTGAAAAAATTAATTTCCTTAGGAGATTTATTTCAAGCAAACCTAACAACTAAGTGCGAAATCGAATCTTCCAAAAACTATAATCCTCTAGATATTTATTTAAAAATAAGAAGTAAATTAAGAGCTCCATTTGGAGGAATAATAATAAATAATAATTACAATTATAAAGAGGCGGTATTATCTACCTCGCCTGAAAGATTTATAAAAATAGATAACAAAAATTTTATAGAATCAAGACCTATCAAAGGAACTAGAACCAGAGATAAGGATATAAATCAAGACGCACTTAATGCTATCGATTTAATAACGAACGAAAAAGATAGAGCCGAAAATATTATGATTGTTGACCTAATAAGAAATGATTTAAGTAAAGTTTGCGAAACAGGAAGTATTATGGTGCCAGAAATATTAAAACTTGAAAGTTTCTTAAAAGTTCATCATCTAACTTCAGTAATCAGAGGAAAATTAAAAAAAGACAAAAACTGGATTGATTTACTAAAAGCTTGTTGGCCTGGGGGTTCTATAACTGGAGCGCCTAAATTAAGATCATGCCAGAGACTTTTTGAATTAGAAGAATGTGAACGCGGACCATACTGTGGCTCATTTTTGAAGATTGACTGGAATGGAGAGTTTGACAGCAATATACTAATAAGATCATTTTTAATTAAAGACAAAAAAATCAACATATATGCTGGTTGCGGAATAGTTATTGACTCAAACCCTGAAGAGGAAACAAATGAACTAAAGTGGAAACTTTTACCTTTAATTGATTCACTAAAATGATTGAAACATTAGGCTGGCACAAGGATCAATGGTTAGATATTGATAAAATATTCATTGCTGCTAATAATAGAGGATTAAAATTTGCTGATGGTATATTTGAAACCATTTTGATAAAAGAAAACAAACCTATTCTTTTTGATGAACATCTGAAAAGATTAGAAAAAAGTAGCATAATTTTAAATATTAATCTCAAAATAAATAAATTAACTTTGAGAAAACTTATTCATGATGGAATTAGAAAATTATCGCTTAGGAATGATCAATTTGCTTCAGTAAGAATAAACTATAGTCGAGGAACTAACGAAGGTCGAACACTAACAATTGATAGCACTTCAGAGACAAAAGATTTAGATAATTTATGGCTTGAGTTCTATAGAATCAAACCAAATTTTAATCCGATAAGCGTTTTTATTAGTCAAACGGAAAAAATCAATGAATTCAGTCTTATAAGTAAATGCAAAACATTTTCTTATAATCAGGCAATACAAGTTTTGAGAGAAGCTAATGAAAAATCATTTGATGATTCTATCCTGTTGAATACCTCAGGTGAACTTTGTTGCGGAAGTACATTTAATCTTCTGATTAAAAGAAATAATCAATGGATAACTCCTAGAAAAGAGAGCGGCTGTTTAGAGGGGATTATGGTTTGTAAAGCTTTAAAATTGAAAATTGTAAAAGAAAAATTAATTCATCCAGAATTTCAAAATGATGACATAATATTTGCAATTAATAGCTTATCTTGCAGACAAATTAATCAAGTTAATGATTTAAAGCTTAAACCTAAATTCGATCCAATTTACTTTTGGGATTTATTATATAGTTGAACGTTATTAATATCTGGTAAATAGACATCAGATACTTTAGTTATATTGTTATTAACCTTAAATTCAACAATTTTTCCAATAATGATAATTGATGGAGCCAAAAATTCTTTATCTTTGATTTTATCTGGGAGATTTTCTAATTTCCCTATAAAACATTTTTGATTTTTCAAAGTAGCTTCCTGGATTACAGCGCATTTTGTATCCTTACATAAGCCGCCTAAAATCAATTCCTCTGCAATAAATTCAATATTTTTTATACCCATAAAAATAACTAAGCTATCTGAAGATTTAGCTAAATTTCTCCAATTGACACTCTTTTTATCCTTATCAACATGCTCATGCCCAGTAACGAAAGTTACAGAACTCGCAGCATCTCTATGAGTAAGTGGAATACCAAAATATGTTGGAGCAGCTATGCCAGAAGTAATCCCAGGCACTATTTCAACTGAAACACCATTTTCTTCTAAAAATGATACTTCTTCACCACCCCTAGAAAAAACAAAAGGATCTCCCCCTTTAAGCCTTACAACATTTTTGCCTTCTTTTGCTAATTTCAAAATAAGAGCATTGGTTTCGGCCTGAGGTACAGAACACTTCCCAGCTCTTTTGCCTACATGAAAAATTTCTGTATTTTCCCCTACCTCTTTTGTTATTTCATCCGGGATTAAAGCATCATGAACTAATGCATCACAATTTTTTATTAGGCGTAAAGCTTTAAGAGTTAAAAGGTCAGGGTCACCAGGACCTGCTCCAACTAAATAAACAATGCCGGGCACAATAATCTCCATTAACAAGTATGGTAGTAAAAGTTAATCGCAATGAAGGTAAATATTGTGAAAGAAAGTTTATTAAAACCAAATAAAAAATTTACTCTCCTTAGTGCGTTTATCACTCTTCTAAATGATCGTTTAAGTGAAAGTATACTTTTACCTATATTACCCTCTTTTGTTTTACTTTTTGACTCTAAAGCAAGTACATATGGTTTATTATCTTGCACTTACCAATTAGCTCAATTTACAGCTTCTCCTTTTATAGGACTTTTGAGTGATCGATATGGAAGAAGACCTGTCACTCTTTTTTGTATTACTGGTTCAGTAATAGGAATATCAATATTATCTTTTACGGTTCTTTTTAATTGGTCAAATTCAATAGCCTCTATCCCTTTATTTTTATTATTTTTAGCGAGACTAATTGACGGTTTAAGTGGGGGCACTGCAGCTACTGCAACAACAATTCTTGCAGATATTTCAAGCCCTGAAAAAAGAGCAAAAACATTTGGTCTTATTGGTGTAGCTTTTGGTTTGAGTTTTTTCTTAGGTAATATTTTTGTTGTAATTTTTGCAAAAAATACAAATAATAATTTTATTATTCCAGTTTTGATAGCCTCAGTCATTCCAATAATAAATTTCCTCCTGGTATTTTTTTACTTACCAGAAACCAAGCCTAATAGTGATTCAAATAAATCAAAACCTATTTTAAAAAACCCTTTAAAAGCGCTATTTGCAGTTTTCAAAGAAGAAAAGATTAAAAAATTATCATTAGCTTTTTTTATTTACTTTATTGCTTTTACTGGACTGACTAATATCCTAATATTTTTCCTTCAAGAATCATTAAACTGGACCACCAAAGCATCAAGTGGAACTCTTGTTGTAGTAGGAATAATTGCAATTATCGTTCAAGGAGGACTAATAGGACCTCTGGTAAAGCAATTTGGCGAAATGCGATTAACACTTATCGGATCAGGCTTCATTCTTGTGGCATGTGCTCTTTTAATAACTGCTCCAAAAGAAAATGCGATACTTAATATTTATTCAGCTGTTTCATTTTTAGCCGTTGGGGCAGGGTTAATTACGCCCACCTTAAGAGCACTAATATCAAAGAAATTAGACGTTGATAAACAAGGATCAATTTTAAGTAACCTTCAGGGTCTACAGAGTCTTGGAGGAGTTTTAGGAATTGCAATGGCTGGAAGGGTTTATGATAGTTTTGGTCCTAAATCACCATTTATAGCTGGTTCCGTTATCTTACTTTTCATGATATACCTTATTGCAGAGGGTAAAAATAATAATTCTTTTAACAATCAAAAATCAAAAGTTTTTTTATGAAAAGCCAGACTGATGTTTTTATTAATAGAGAATTAAGTTGGATTGAATTCAATAAAAGAGTACTTTTAACTGGTATGGAAAAGGAGTACAAAATCCTAGATAAAGTTAAATTTTGTTCAATTTTTAGTAATAATCTTGATGAGTTTTTTATGGTAAGGGTAGCTTCATTAAAGGCTCAAGTTGAAGCAGAAATTACAAAAAAAAGTATTGACGGACTTACTCCTAAAGAGCAATTAAAAAAAATCAACAATGAAATAAAAAAATTAACTACTCTTCAAGAAGACTATGTAAATAATGAATTAAATAATGAATTAAAAGAAAAAGGTGTAATTTTAAAAAAATATAAGGACCTAAATGAAAATCAAAGAAATTGGTGTAATAACTTCTTTACTACATCTATTTACCCTTTATTAACCCCATTAGTTGTTGATCCTGCACATCCATTTCCTTTTATTAGTAATCTAAGTCTAAATTTGGCAGCTCTAATAAGAGATGAGGAAAATTCTAAAAATCAGTTTGTCAGAATAAAAATACCAACAAAAAATATAAATAGATTTATACAAATTCCCAATGAAATTATTCAATATGATGATGAAAGTACATATTTTTTCATAAGCGTTGAAGATTTAATTGGGAATAATATAAATAATTTATTTAACGGAATGGAATGTATAAATTACTCTTTTTTTAGAGTGACAAGGGATGCAGATTTAGAATTAAAAGAACTTGAAGCTGATGATCTGCTTCTAGCAGTTGAACAAAGTTTGCAAAAGAGAAGATTAGGTGGAGACGTAGTTAGATTAGAAGTTGAATCGAATATGCCAGACAATATTCTTAAACCACTAGTTGACAGTATCTCAATACAAGAAGAATATATATACTTTTGCAAAAGTTTTTTAGGCCTTGACGATTTAAATCAGCTGACAAAAATTAATAGAGATGATTTAAAAGAAAATCTGCTAATTGGAAAAACCCACGCACAATTAAAAAATTTAGATTTATCTAAAGACAAAAATCTAAATTCTATCTTTAAGATACTTAGGAAAAAAAATATTCTACTTCATCATCCGTACGACTTATTTAAAACTTCAGTGGAAGAATTTATAAATAAAGCAGCTGATGACCCACTTGTAATGGCTATAAAAATTACTTTATATCGAGTTTCAAAAGATTCTCCTATCATCGAAGCTTTAATGAGAGCTGCAGAGAATGGGAAAGAAGTAATGACTCTTGTTGAACTAAAAGCAAGATTTGATGAAGACAATAATATTCAATGGGCAAAGCAACTTGAACAAGCTGGCGTTCATGTTGTCTATGGGATCATAGGATTTAAAACACATACAAAAATAGCTTTAATAGTCAGAAAAGAAAAAGGACGATTAAGAAATTATTTTCATATTGGAACTGGTAACTATAACTCTAATACTTCAAGGTTTTATACAGATTTAGGATTACTTTCAACAGATCCTGATATTGCATCAGATTTACTTGAGTTATTTAATTACTTGTCAGGTTTTTCTAAACAAAAAAGTTTTCAAAAATTATTAGTTTCTCCCTCGTCGATGAGAAAAAAATTTATTTTTCTCATAAAAAGAGAAATTAAAAATGCAGCGGAAGGTAAAAAAGCTGAAATAATTGCAAAAATGAATTCTTTAGTAGACCCTGAAATAATTAAACTTCTTTATTTAGCATCTGATTCAGGTGTAAAAATTAGTCTTATTGTAAGAGGTATTTGTTGCTTATATCCCCAAAGAAAAAATTTAAGTGAAAATATTAAAGTCATCAGCATTATTGGCCATTTTCTTGAGCACTCAAGGATTTTTTGGTTTTGTAATAACGGTGATAATGAGGTTTTTATTGGGAGTGCAGATTGGATGAGAAGAAATCTTGATAGAAGAATAGAAGCTGTTACTCCAATAGAGGATTATGAACTGAAATCTAAAATATACTCGCTTTTGCAAACCTACATTAAAGATGATTACTTTTCTTGGATAATGAAGGAAGATGGTTCTTATTCGAAATTTAAATTAGATTCATCTGATAATCGTTCACAAATTGACCTCATAAAAAAATAAAAAAAATATTGATTTTTACAACATTTAAAAAAATACTTAATATTTTAAATTTTTTTTAATTTTTAAAAAATCATCTCGTATCAATTGATTTCAAGAAATAAGCTGTAAAAAAAAATTTTTTGTCTTTAAAATTTCAACGTAAAAGTAGTTTTTATTTCAATTTCAGTGCTAGCTTTTTAAAAAATCCATTATTTAGGAGGCCAGGGTGATGGGGATCCCTCTGGAATCTGCGAAAAGCTCTTCAGATAATAATTTTGATGAGCCAAGATTACCAAACACTGCGGGCAAGCCTCGCAAATCGAAATCCAGTCTTACGACAAAACAAAGCCAAAAAAAATCTGGCAGACTCGCTTCAGATTCTATTGGTTATTATTTAAGTAGCATTGGAAGAGTACCTCTTTTGACTCCAGCAGAGGAAATTGAGTTAGCTCACCATGTTCAGAACATGAAAAAGCTTCTTCAAATTCCTGAAACTGATAGAACGCAACGAAATCTTTATCAAATTAAGATTGGCAAAAGAGCCAGAGATAGAATGATGGCAGCTAATTTAAGGCTTGTTGTATCCGTTGCAAAAAAATACCAAAATCAAGGGCTTGAATTATTAGATCTTGTCCAGGAAGGAGCTATTGGGCTTGAAAGAGCCGTAGATAAATTTGATCCTGCTATGGGATATAAATTCTCAACTTATGCTTACTGGTGGATTAGGCAAGGAATGACAAGAGCTATAGATAACAGTGCAAGAACAATCCGCTTGCCTATTCATATAAGTGAAAAACTATCCAAAATGAGAAGAGTCTCAAGAGAATTATCACATAAATTTGGTAGACAACCTACCAGATTAGAAATGGCAACTGAAATGGGAATTGATCAAAAAGATTTAGAAGATTTAATTTCACAAAGTGCTCCTTGCGCTTCACTAGATGCTCACGCAAGAGGCGAAGAAGATAGAAGCACACTTGGTGAACTCATACCTGATCCAAACTGTGAAGAGCCTATGGAAGGTATGGATAGAACTATTCAAAAAGAGCATTTAGGAACTTGGCTTTCTCAATTAAATGAAAGAGAACAAAAAATAATGAAGCTTAGATTTGGTTTAGATGGTGCAGAACCATTAACACTCGCAGAAATAGGAAGGCAAATTAATGTTTCACGAGAAAGAGTAAGGCAACTAGAAGCAAAAGCAATATTAAAGCTTAGAGTTATGACAACTCATCAAAAAGCAGCTTAACCAAATTGATAAAATTTACTGTAATTTTATTATATTTATTTTCAATTTTTTTATTATCAATAATTTTTAAAAAATATAATGAAGATAGCAGAGAAATCGTTAGAAAAATAATACATATTGGAATAGGACCTTTAATACCAATTGCTCAATTTTTAAAAATTAATCAAAACTCTGCTCTAATTTTTACTGGAATTGTTTCATTTATGGTTTTCATCAATTACACCTATAAATTATTTCCAACAATTGAGGATGTTGAAAGAAAGAGTTATGGAACATTATTTTATTGTCTAAGTTTATTTATTTTGATTTATCTTTTCTGGGATAAAGATCCATATGCATTAATTAGTGGATTTTTCATAATGACTTTTGGTGATGGATTAGCTGGGTTAATTGGAAAAAGCTTTGATTCAAAGAGTTGGATTTTTTTTAAACAAAAAAAATCTTTATTTGGAACTATGACAATGTTTTTAACAAGTTTGATAGTAGTTTGCTCAATAGGATACGCCCAACAAAATAGTTTGAATTTAAATTATTTTACAATAGCTTTTTTTGCGACTTTGCTCGAACAATTTAGTGTTTTAGGAATAGATAATTTCATTGTTCCAATCTCTTCAGCATTATTTTTTAATTTTTTTATAACTAGCTAAGTGAATTGTATAAAATAGCGAGTAATTCTTTTGTTGTTTCTATATCTATACATGCATCTGTAATGCTTCTACCAAACTGGAGATCCTCTTTTTTTAAAAGTTTTTGATTTCCCTCCTTCAAATGACTTTCAAGCATTACTCCTAAAATGTTTTTTTCACCATTGCTAATTTGAGAGGCTATATTTTTTAGCACTTCCGACTGTTTTCGGAAGTCTTTATTGGAATTTCCATGACTACAATCAATCATAACTTTATGGGGAAGATTACATTGCTGTAATTCAAATGAAATTCTTTTTACGTGTTCACTTTCAAAATTTGGGCCTTTTGACCCGCCCCTTAAAACTATATGTCCATCTGGATTTCCTGTGGTATTAACAATAGCAGCCATTCCATTTTCGTTTACACCTAAGAAATGATGCGATTTTGAAGCTGACTGCATTGCATTGATTGCAGTTGTAAAAGAACCATCCGTTCCATTTTTAAAACCAATAGGCATAGATAATCCTGATGCCATTTCCCTATGTGTTTGACTTTCAGTAGTCCGCGCACCTATAGCTGTCCAACTTATTAAATCGGCAATGTATTGAGGAACAATTGGATCTAGTAATTCTGTAGCAGAAGGTATGCCACGAGTTGCTAGATATGAAAGCAAACTTCTTGCCCTTCTTAAACCAGTATTAATATCATAAGAATCATCTAGATGAGGATCATTTATTAATCCCTTCCAACCAATAGTTGTTCTTGGCTTTTCAAAATATACTCTCATTATTATTTCTAATTTATCTTTATAAATTTTTCGGAAGTTTTGAATATATTTTGAATATTCCTTTGCCGCCTCTAGATCATGAATTGAACATGGACCCACGATTACTAGAAGCTTCTGATCATTATGATGCAAAATATTTTGTATCGATCTTCTTGTTTTAGATACTGTATTGGCAGAGGCGTGATCTAAAGGTATATCATTATGTAATCTGCTTGGAGGTATTAATGGACGTGTTTCAACAACATGTAAATCTGATGTCTTTTCTAAAGCTGAATTATTTGATGATGTCGTCATTGATTAATTAAGAAGTTTGAATATTTAAAAAAGCATTTATGAATACTCTCCTTTTCAATATTAAAAATAACAATAGATTAGGCATTAAACCTTACTAATGAAGAATTTGGAAACATTGCTAAAAGATTATGCAGATCATGTAGCTGAAAGAGCTACCAAAGGTATACCTCCTTTACCTCTAAATGCTGAGCAAACAAATTGTGTTACAAAATTATTAGAACAAGATAGTAGTTACGATTCTTCTTACTTACTTGATTTACTAATAAATAGAGTACCACCAGGAGTTGATGAGGCTGCTTATGTAAAAGCAAGCTGGCTTACAGCTATTGTTAACTCCGAAAAATATTGCAAATTAATTAATCCCGAAAAAGCAATTGAGATATTAGGAACAATGATAGGCGGATATAATGTAAATTCTCTGGTTGAAATACTGAAAGGGGAAAATAGTTTACTTGCTAAAAAAGCGGCAGAAGTTTTAAAAAATATTATTCTTGTTTACGACTCAGCTAATGAAATCTATGAATTATCTCAAAATAATTTTTATGCAAAAGAGGTTATAAATAGTTGGGCAAATGCAGAATGGTTCAAAAATAAAAAAGTTCTGGAGAAAGAGATCACTTGTTTAGTGTTTAAAGTTGACGGTGAAACAAATACAGACGACTTATCTCCAGCTGTACATGCAACAACACGCCCGGATATTCCTATGCACGCATTAGCTATGCTGGAATTCAAAAAACCTGATAGCCTAAAGATTCTTGATAATTTAAAAAAACAAAATTTACCAATAGCTTATGTTGGAGATGTTGTCGGAACAGGGAGTTCTAGAAAATCTGCTATTAATTCACTCATTTGGCATATAGGAGAAGATATTGCTTTTGTTCCAAACAAAAAAACAGGTGGAATAATAATTGGTAGCAAAATAGCCCCAATTTTCTTTAATACTGCACAAGATTCAGGAGCTTTACCAATAGAAGCTGACGTATCT
Source organism: uncultured Prochlorococcus sp. (assembly GCA_902578845.1). The sequence continues at coordinate 17,112 of CACHEM010000002.1, read as the reverse complement.
CAAATGAAAACAGGAGATGTTATTAAAATATATCCTTATGCAGGCATTATTAAAAAAATTGAAAAAGATTCAAATACTGAAGAATTAATAAGCAAATTCGACTTGTATCCATCAACTCTTACTGATGAAATTCAAGCTGGCGGAAGAATTAATCTTATGATTGGAAGATCTCTTACAGACAAAATTAGAAATAAATTAGATTATCAACCTAATGAAATATTTACCAGACCGCAAAATCCAACCGAAAGTAATGCCGGCTTTACTCAAGCTCAAAAAATAGTAGGCAAAGCATGCGGTTTAGATGGAGTAAGGCCAGGAATGACCTGTGAGCCAATTATGACAACAGTTGGTAGTCAAGATACTACTGGGCCAATGACTAGAGATGAACTAAAAGAACTAGCTTGTTTAGGATTTACTGCAGATTTAGTGATGCAAAGTTTTTGTCATACGGCTGCTTATCCTAAACCAGTAGATTTAGTTACCCATAAAGAATTACCTGATTTTATATCTCAAAGAGGTGGAGTAGCTCTTAAGCCTGGAGATGGCATAATTCATAGCTGGCTTAATAGAATGCTTCTCCCAGATACTGTTGGCACAGGCGGAGATAGTCATACTAGATTTCCTCTTGGCATTTCATTTCCTGGAGGCTCGGGCATTGTTGCCTTTGCCGCTGCTATAGGATCAATGCCATTAAATATGCCAGAATCTGTGCTGGTTAAATTTAAGGGAGAATTATTACCAGGAATCACCCTTAGAGATTTAGTTAATGCAATCCCTCTCTTCGCAATTAAAAAAGGACTCTTAACTGTTGAAAAAGCAAATAAGAAAAATATATTCAATGGGAAAATTATGGAAATTGAGGGATTACCAAACTTAAAACTTGAACAAGCTTTTGAACTTACTGATGCTACTGCAGAACGCTCATGCGCTGGTAGTACCATACTTTTATCCCAAGAAACTGTAGAAGAATATTTAAGAAGCAATATTTGCCTGCTAGAAAAAATGATTGAGAGCAATTATGAAGATTCAAAATCAATTTCAAGAAGAATAAATGATATGAAAAATTGGTTAAAAAAACCATCATTAATTCAACCAGATTCAAACGCTCAGTATGAAGAAACCATTGAAATTGATTTAGCAAAAGTAACACAACCTATAGTTGCTTGCCCAAACGATCCAGATAACGTAAAAGAAATCACTGATGTTGCAAATACAAATATTGACGAGGTTTTTATAGGTTCTTGCATGACGAATATTGGCCATTACAGGGCAGCTGCGAAAGTTCTTGAAGGTGTACAAAATTTAAAAGCTAAATTATGGATCTGTCCACCAACAAAAATGGATGAAGAAACTCTAAAAGCTGAAGGTTACTATAAAATTTTCGAAGATTGTGGTGCAAGGTTAGAGTTACCAGGCTGTTCTTTATGTATGGGAAATCAAGCCAGAGTAGATGAAGGTTCCGTAGTATTTTCTACAAGTACAAGAAATTTTGACAATAGACTTGGCAAGAATGCACAAGTTTTTTTAGGCAGCGCTGAGTTAGCAGCAGTTTGCGCACTTCTTGGCAAAATACCTGAAGTTGAAGAATATCAGGATATTACTAAAAATAAAATTAATCCATATTCAGATGAACTTTATCGCTATCTTCAATTTGATGAAATACACGATTTCAGCTTGACAAAGTAATCATGGACTATGCCAAACTTTATAAAAGATAATATTCAAAAAACAAGTAATAATTCTTCTCGTAGCATCAAAAAATTATTAAAACAAAGATCTCTAGTCGTTGCATTTTCGCTCTTATTAACAGGTTTAGGAGCCTCAATTACAAGCATATCTTTTAAGACTGGAATCTATTTTATTAATAATTGGAGATTAGCATTATTAGACCAATTCCCATCTATTGCCGTCTTACCTATTTTTGGAGCTCTTGGAGGAGCAATTGCAGGATATTTGATCAAAAATATAGCACCTGCTGCAAAAGGTTCAGGAGTGAGTCAAATCATGGGTTTTTTAAGACATAAAAAAGTTCCAATGAATTTAAAAGTAGGATTAGTAAAGCTAATGTCAGGAATTATCGCTATTGGTAGTGGATTCCCTTTGGGTCCAGAAGGTCCATCCGTTCAAATGGGAGGATCAGTAGCTTGGCAAATGGCCAAGTGGCTCAAAGCTCCTACAGCTTTTAGAAGAGTCATAGTAGCAGCAGGGGGTGGTGCTGGAATAGCTGCAGTATTTAGCGCTCCATTAGGAGGGTTTGTCTATGCAATAGAAGAGTTATTAAACTCTGCAAGACCAGTAATTTTGCTATTAGTAGTAATTACAACTTTCATTGCAGATTCATCTGCTGATATTATTCAAGCCTTAGGTTTAGATCCTAAAGCAGGTGGCTTTGATTTTAACCTCGGATTTTTGATTCAAAAAGAATATGACCCATCAGTTTTTTTCTTACCTGTAGATTTTATTTACTTAGTTTTACTAGGAATAATTATTGGAATATTTGCAGAATTGTACAGCAGATACGTTTTGTTGATGCAAAATCTTGGGAAAAAGTGGTATAAAAATAAATTTGTTTTAAAAATGAGTATCTGTGGACTTATTTTAGGAAGCATCTACTCTTTTTTACCCAGTACATTTCATAATCTAGATGAATTACAGAAAATAATAGCCGAACAAAATACAAGTATTGAAATTGCTTTATTAGCAGTTTTAATATTATTTATTACGACAGGTTTAGCTGCAGCATCTGGAGCTCCTGGAGGATTATTCTATCCGATGCTCACTTTAGGAGGGTCAATCGGACTAATAATGGGAAGCTGGGTAGAAATTGCGACAGGACATGCACCTAGTACATACATTTTTGCAGGGATGGGAGCTTTCGTAGCAGGATGTTCACGAACACCAATAACAGCAATGTTTTTAGCTTTTGCTTTAACAAAAAATTTATTAATAATGAAACCTGTGTTAATTAGCTGCATTGCCAGTTTCTTGATAGCAAGAACTTTTAATGAAGAATCAATTTATGAGAGACAAATACAAATAGAATTAGAAGACTAAGAAACTATCTTCAATCAAAAACAGCAGTTTTGCTGTTATAAACAAATACTTGATGATTAAGATGTAATCTAACTGCTCTTGCTAAAGCAATTCTTTCAATATCTCTCCCTTTTCTAATCAAATCATCAACTTCATCCCTATGACTTACATTAACTGTGCATTGCTCAATTATCGGACCTTCATCAAGATCTTCAGTAACGTAGTGAGCAGTAGCACCGATTAATTTAACACCTCTCTTCCATGCTCGATGATATGGTTGCCCGCCCTTAAATGCAGGCAAGAAAGAATGGTGAATATTTATTATTGAAGAAAACTTTTTTAAAAAAGAGTCACTCAAAATTTGCATATATTTAGCTAATACAACAAGATCAATTTCATGTTCTTTTAGTAAATTTAAAAATTGATCTTCAACAATAGATTTATCTATTTTAAAGGTATCAACATGAACAAATTTTGCATTAAAGTCATTTGCAATATTTTCAAGATCAGAATGATTTGAAATTATTAACGGTACTTTCATTTTGAGTTCTCCATTTCTTACTCGCCAAAGTAAATCAATCAAACAATGATTTTGTTTACTCACAAAAATAGCAACATTTGGAATTTCATCAGAATAATTTACGTTAAATTTTCCATTTACTTCATCTGCAATTTTTTCAAATTCTTTATAAATTTCATTTCTATTAAAAGAGGCATTGTTACTATTCCATTCAATTCGACTAAGAAACAAACCCGCATCTTGATCTGTATGATGATCAGAGTGTTTTATGTTACCACCGTAATTTGAAATCCAACTTGTAAGTAAACTGACAAGGCCAGGACGATCGGGACAAACAATTTTGAATATAATTGAAGGATGTTCCAAAAAATCTTTAACTATTAAGTCAAATAAACAAGTATTTCTAATATATCAATGAAAAGCTTAAAAGAAAATTTTCAAAAAGCACACATAGTTATTATTGGATCAGGAATTATTGGAAAATTTAACGCCTTAGAATTATCAGAATTAGGTTACCAGGTAACGATAATAGATCCAGCTGAACTCCAAAATAGTAGCTATGCAGCTTTAGGCTTACTAATGGGAAATATGTATCAAAAAAGAAGAGGTAGAAGCTGGGATCTCAGGAAACAAAGCATTGAATTATGGCCACAATGGATTAAATTCCTTCAAAAATTTAATAATGAATTAAATATCGAAAAACCATTAATACAACTAACTACTAATGAAGAAAAGTTTAAAAAATTAGAGAAATTTATTTATGAAAATAATGATCAAAACTTAAGAATTTTAGAAAGAGACTCAATATTTATCAAGAATATAAATAAAGCCTTCCAAACTCAAAATATAAAAGGAATGATCTCCTTCAAAGATGGAAGAATAAATCCTTTTTCTTTACTTCAAACATTAAATAAATATCTAAGTCATAAAAAAATCAATTTTTCAGAAGGAGAAATAATAAAAATCAGAAAATCAAACAATCATTGGATTTCTACAACAAGAAATAATGAAAACATCAAATCTGATGTGGTTATTTTGTGCAATTCACTTAAAGCAGTTGATTTAATAGATAGCGTATCTCACAACATCACATTAAAACCTGTCTTGGGTCAAGCTATGGAACTTGATATAAATGATGCAGAGATTGATTTATTATCACTGCCGAAACAATTCAATATAAATGGTAAAAATATAATTCCAAAATCAAAAAATAAGCTAATTATTGGATCAACTGACGAATATAGTAATAAGCCAGCAGAAAATACATTCGAAAAACTCACAAATTTTCTCGATAAAAAACCAAATTGGCTGATGAAAGGGAAGATTTCTAAAAAATGGTACGGAATAAGGTCAAGACCAGATGGTGAGCCTTCACCAATAATGAAAAATCTTGAAGATGGACTAATTATATGTACAGGTTTTTATAAGAATGGAATTTTACTGGCTCCGGCTTGTTCTAAATGGGTTGCTAATGAAATTAAAAATTACCTTTTTTAATCTTTCGTTTCAGTAAAGTCGGCATCAATCACATCATCTCCGCCTTTTTCGTTTGAATCACTCTGATCAGGACCGCCTGGTGCTCCTGGTGAAGGCGGCTGGTTACCTGGTTGTTGATAAACAGATGAACCAACTGCGTAAAGTTCTTGCTGAAGTTCTTCAAGAAGTTTTTTCATTGATTCATAATCTTCTTTTGACGTTGCTTCTTTTAAAGCATTACTTTTTTCTTCAACTTTAGACTTTGTTGCAGCATCAATTTTGTCACCTAACTCTCCAAGTTGCTTTTCTGTCTGATATACAAGTGTTTCAGCTTGATTCTTTAAATCAATTTTTTCTCTTTTTTCTTTATCTGCAGATGCATTTGATTCAGCATCTTTTACCATTTTTTCAACTTCATTATCAGATAGAGTTGAAGCACCAGTGATAGAAATACTTTGTTCTTTACCACTTCCTTTATCTTTGGCGGTAACACTAAGGATACCATTTGCATCAATATCAAATGTAACTTCAATTTGTGGAACTCCTCTTGGTGCTGAAGGTATTCCATCCAATCTAAAAGTTCCTAAGCTTTTGTTATCAGAAGCCATTTCTCTCTCACCCTGTAAAACGTGTATTTCAACATTTGTTTGACCATCTACAGCAGTTGAATATGTTTCAGATTTTTTTGTAGGTACGGTAGTATTTCGATTTATCATTTTTGTCATTACTCCTCCTAGAGTTTCTACACCTAGAGAAAGTGGAGTAACGTCAAGCAACAATATATCTTTAACCTCTCCTGCTAAAACACCTCCCTGAATTGCAGCTCCAACAGCTACTACCTCATCAGGATTAACGGTTTGATTTGGATCTTTACCAATTATTTTTTTGACTAAATCTAAAACAGCAGGAATTCTAGATGAACCTCCCACCATAACAACTTCATCAATTTCACTAGTAGAAATTTTTGCATCACTTATAGCTCTCTCAACTGGGGTCTTACATCTATCAATTAAGGAAGCTGCTAATTCCTCGAACTTTACTCTAGTAAGGTTCAAATCTAAATGTTTTGGCCCATCGGGCGTAGCTGTAATAAAAGGAAGATTTATCTCGCTTTGAGTAGCATTTGAGAGCTCTATTTTTGCTTTTTCTGCAGCTTCAGTCAATCTTTGCAAAGCTTGCTTATCTTGTCTGAGATCAATTCCCTCATTTGATTTAAAAGTATTAGCTAAGTGATCTACGATACATCTATCAAAGTCATCACCACCTAAATGTGTATCTCCAGATGTAGATAAAACTTCAGTTACTCCATCACCTGCTTCAATGACTGAGACATCAAATGTTCCTCCCCCTAAATCAAAAACAAGAATTTTTTCATTTTCTTTATCCAAACCATACGCTAAAGCTGCAGCGGTTGGCTCGTTGACAATTCTGAGAACTTCTAAACCTGCAATCTTTCCAGCATCTTTCGTAGCCTGTCTTTGTGAATCATTAAAATAAGCTGGAACTGTAATTACAGCTTGTGTAACTTTTTCACCAAGGTATTTACCAGCATCATCTGCTAACTTTCTTAAAACTTGAGAACTTACCTCTTCAGGAGAAAACTGCTTATCCAAAATAGGGCATTTTAATTTGACACTAGAGCCAGATTTTTCAACAGAATAACTAACTTCTTTGGATTCTTCATTAACTTCATCAACCCTTCTTCCAACAAATCTTTTTGCTGAATAAAAAGTGTTTTCGGGGTTCATTACGGCTTGTCTTTTAGCTATTTGCCCAACAAGCTGATCTTGATTTTTTGTATATGCAACAACTGATGGAGTAGTTCTGAAACCCTCAGCATTTGCTATTACAGTAGGCTTACCACCTTCCATTACAGCGACACAACTATTAGTTGTTCCTAAATCAATTCCTACTACCTTACCCATGGGTAAATTCTTTTTGTTTGTTATTCTCCATAATCGGTCATTGACGTCATTATTGTTACTCAAAGACGGGGAGTGGTTCCCGAACAGACCATTACTTTTAAGGATAAAATTCTAAACATGATTTCAAGTAAGACATCTTTCATCGCATTAATTGGCAATCCAGTAAGCCATTCTTTGTCTCCAATTATGCAAAATGCTGCCCTCCAATATTTAGGCTTAGATTTAATCTATATTGCTGTGCCCTGTAAAGATGAAGATCTAGAATTAGTTATTAATTCTTTTAAAAAGATTAATTGCAAAGGTTTAAACATTACAATTCCACACAAAGAAAAAGTATTTAACCTTTGTAGTGAAATCTCCCCAATTGCTAATAAACTTAAGGCAATTAACACCCTGAAATTAAATTCTGAAAAAGAATGGAGCGCAACTAATACAGATGTAGAGGGATTTATTTATCCATTAAAAAATATAAACTTAGCAAATAAAAAATCAATAGTTCTTGGCTCCGGGGGTGCAGCAAGATCTGTTATTCAAGGTTTAATAAATTTAAATCTTTCAACAATTTCAGTGATATCACGTAACAAATCATCACTAGATGATTTAATAAAAAACTTTGATAACCAAGTTCAACTGCAGGGTTTGTTGAATAATAATGATCAAGCCCAAATTTTAATTAGGGAAGCAGATTTGATTGTAAATACAACACCAGCAGGGATGAAAACAACTGATTATGTAATTCCATATGGAGAAGCTTTTTGGAGATCTCTTAACTCGCACACAATTGTTTATGATTTAATCTACAATCCTGCCCCAACTACATTATTAAAATTTAGTGCCAAAAAAGGATGCATGACTATAAATGGTTTGGAAATGCTTATTGCTCAAGGAATTAAATCATTATCATTTTGGACAGATGGTTTAGAGGTACCTTTTCATGTAATGAATGACGCAATAAAAAAATATCTTTAAAAAAATGATCCTATTTGCCAAGAAATTGCCTACGGTAATGTATCGTTGATAAAGAACAGACGCTCATCAAATCAATTTATGAGCCAAAGACCTTGTCTGAAACTATGAATGATCAACAATCTTATTACGAAACCATGTATATCCTCCGCCCAGACATTGCGGAAGATGAAGTAACTAATCACATTGATAAATACAATAAGCTTTTAGAAGAATTTGGCGGTACTATCCTTGATAGTCAAATGAGAGGCAAGAGAAGATTAGCCTATCAAATAGCAAAACATAGAGAAGGTATTTACGTGCAACTAAGTCATCAAGGTGATGGGCAACATATTTTCAAAATTGAAAAAGCAATGAGACTAAGTGAAGATGTTATTAGATACATGACCGTTAAACAAGAAGGTCCTTTACCAACCCCAAGACCTTCAAACAAGAGTGCATCTCAAACAGAGAATAAAGATACTCCAGATGCCAAACTTGAATCTAAAGAAAAACAACCAGTAGCAAGTGCAGATACTTCAACTTCGGGTAAAGATGAAGCTGAAACTAAAGAAAATGCAGAATCTTAAATGCTAATTTTTTGTTTTTGAATTTAATTCAGCCCATATTTTATTAGACATACCCCACATATAGATAAAACCTTCCGCTAGAGAATGATTAAAAATATCATCTTTGCTATAAGTTGCCAAATCTTCCCTGTAAAGAGAATTATTTTCCGACATTCTCCCGATTATTATTGCGTTCCCCTTATGAAGTCTAATCTTTACTCTTCCATTCACTGAAGTTTGAGTCGACGAAATAAATGAATCTAAACTTTCTTTAAGAGGTCCAAACCAAAAACCTTGATACACAAGTTGACCCCATTTTTTTTCAACTATTCCTTTAAAGTCGACAACATCTGGGTTTAATGTAATGCTTTCTAATTCTTTGTGGGCTTTTATTAAAAGTAAGAGACCAGGTGTTTCGTAAATCTCTCTACTTTTAATTCCTACTACTCGATCTTCCATCATATCAATTCTTCCAAAACCATGCTCACCTGCGAGAACATTAGCTTTTTTAATAATCTCTACGGGGGTTAAAGATTCATCATTGATTCCAACAGGAAATCCATTTTTAAAAATAATTTCTATTTCTTGAGGAGAATCAGGTGAATTATCAATAGATGATGTCATTGCAAAAATATCTTCAGGTGCTTCTTTCATTGGGTCTTCTAATATGCCTGCTTCAATACTCCTACCAAGTAAATTAACATCTATGGAATATGGTGATTTTTTTGATACTGGTGCAGGTATACCAAATTTTTCTCCATAAACTATTGCCTCTTCCCTACTCATATTCCATTCCCTTGCAGGAGTAATTATTTTCAAATCAGGACCTAAAGCATTTATTGCTAAATCAAATCGAACTTGATCATTGCCTTTACCAGTGCATCCATGAGCTACTGCATCAGCATTAATTTCTCGTGCAATATTTACAAGATTTTCAGCAATTAAAGGCCTTGCAAGAGCTGTAGATAAAGGATATTTATCTAAATATAATGCGTTTGCTCTAATAGCTGGGAAAGCGTATCCCTCAACAAAACTATTTTTTAAATTACCAACGATTGATTGAGATGCACCAGACTTTAAAGCTTTTTGCCTAATAAGTTCTAAATCCTCGCCTTGCCCAAGATCTGCTACAAAAGTAACTACTTCTGATATTCCATACTCATTCTTTAAATATGGAATGCAAACGCTCGTATCTACCCCGCCAGAATACGCTAGTACAACTTTCTTTACCTGCTGCATCTAAATTTGCTCCATAAATTTAAATTTTTGACGTAATTAAGAATTTGAAAACTTTTTAAAAACTAACATTATTGTAACTAAAAGAGCTGGACCAAAAACTAGTAACAAGAGAAGAAAGTTATTAATTATTAAAACATTAGGATAAAAATATCCAATAAGTTTAAATAATCCAGACAGCACCAATGAAATTAGCCAGATAAAAAGGTATTTTAAATTTGCTTTATCAAACAAAGTTTTTCGTGTGCATCATTATGTATTATCTTATATATAGAACTATATATAGAACATAAACTTTAATGGACACAAATAAACTAAAACTTAGATTAGAGGATATTTCTGAAGTAAACCCTGCTTTAACTTGCTACCACAGAAATGATCCAGCTCCTGTTTTACCATTAAGAGATGAACCAGATTTACTATCTTGGCTTGAAAATACAGGAAGACTTGTTGCAGAAAAAGAAGGAGATTCACAAGAAATTAGTACTATAGAAGAAGAAGAACTTTCAGCTTTAATGGGAGAGAAGGAAGATTATAAGACTGAAGAAGACCCTTCTTTAGAAGATGATTGGGAAAATTAAAAAACTAAACTTTAAATCGTTATTAATATTAAATACTTTTGCTTTAATAGGAACCTCATATTTTTTTAATAATTATATTTTTATAGGAGTTTTTACATTATTTTTTTTTATTACTTTATTAATAACAAAGAACGGTGTAGCAATTATCAGAAGATTAAATTTACTTCAAAATATTAGAACTGAAGGTCCTGTTTATCACTATAAAAAAAGTGATACTCCAACAATGGGCGGGATTTTTATGATAGTCCCTTTTTTAATTTTTCTTTTAATAATAACCATAAAGTTAGGTTCTATAAAATTATTACTTTTATTAATGACTATTTTTGGTTTCTTCATAACGGGGTTTTTAGATGATTATTTAAGTATTAAAAACAAAGAAAATACAGGGTTAAAAACACAAGAAAAATTTGTTCTACAAAGTATCATCTCAATAATTTTTATATTGTTAGCCTATGAAAAAAATTTAATAAATCCATTAATAACATTATCTGATTCCTGGGGAATAAATATGAATATTTTTATATTGCCAATTTCTTTTTTAGTACTTGTTGGCATAAGTAATTCAGTGAATTTGACTGATGGACTAGATGGATTAGCAGCTGGATGTAGTGGGATTGTCTTTTATGGATTAGGAACAGAAATATTAATGAAAGAAAAGCAAGAACTTTTTATTTTTAGTATCCTTTGTTACTCAATGTCTGGAATATGCTTAGGATTTCTTAAATACAATAATTATCCTGCAAAAATATTTATGGGTGACACAGGATCACTAAGTATTGGTGCAATTCTTGGTTCTATAGCGTTATTGACCGATAGCGTTTTTACCTTATCTATTTTCTCAGGAATATTTATTATTGAATCATTATCAGTAATGATTCAAGTAAGTTTTTTTAAAATTACAAAAAAATTATTTCGCAGAGGTAAAAGGATCTTTTTAATGGCTCCTCTGCACCACCATTTTGAACTTCAAGGAGTTAAGGAACAAAAAATAGTTGAAAATTTTTGGAAAATCAACATTTTACTTGTAATTTTAGGTATAGTTTTAAAAATCAATCTTTAAAAGATTTGTTATGAGTTTTTTTACATGGAAAGATAATGGGTTAACAAGTGATTGCTCGAGTCTTGATGCAATGGCATCAAGATTCGAAGAAACTGCTAACTTAATGAAAAAACTATCTAAGAAAGGTTTTAAATTAAAGAAAACTCAAAACAATCAGCTCATTCTTCACCCTGATCCTAAAGTGTTTGATCAATGGGGTTTTATTAGTGAAGAACTTCCTTTTAAACAACTCTGTTTAATATCAGATGAAGAATAACTATTTGCCCTTGAAAACTCTTCCGTAAGTATTGATAAATAATTGCGTACATGAGTATTCCAACTAAAGTGCCTGTTAACACCCTCAATTCCATTTCTACTCCATAATTTCCACTGATTATTATTAGAAATACCTTTTTCAAGAATAACTTGTAACTCATTAATATCAGTAACATCCACTAGAAGTCCATTTTCACATTTTGAGCGAATTTCTTTTGGTCCTCCATCATTTGTTGATATTATTGGTAATCCACAGGAAGAAGCTTCAAGAAGAGTTAAACCAAAAGGTTCTGTTAAAGCTGGATTTACAAATACACCCCCTCTGCTAGCAGCCCACCTATATATGGCAGGTATCTGACTTGGAAGATGCTTTTTAGGATAAGCTACTTTTCCATACAAATTATATTTATCAATCGTTTCAAAAATATTATTGAAAACATCTTTTTGTTGAGAGTCAAGTTTTGAAGGACTATCTCGACAACCCAAAATCAATACTAAGTTAGTTTTTCTTTTTAGCTCTTCAGATCTTCCATATGCCTCAATCAAAGAAGGAATATTTTTTCTTCGTACCGCTCTAGAAATATTTAATAATGGAGGTTTATTAGAATCCTTTAGAAAAGGTTGCATCATATTGTCAATATCAGCTGTCTCTGTTGTCGAGTGAATATGGTGAAACTTATTATGATCAACACCCGGAGGAATTACCCTAGCTTTGTGAGGTGAAAAAGAAGAATATTGAGAATATTGATAAATTGATTCTTGTTTTGTGCTTGTAACAACAATATCTGCAGACTTTAACGCTTTTTCTTCTGCCTCAATTCTTTTACTTATTGCATAAAGCTTTTCTATTTGATTAGTTTTTAAACCAGTATCAAGTAATTTCCTTTTTTTCTCTCGTCCTAAAGAATGGCCAGTAAAAATAAGTGGAACATTTAAAGATTTACTGAGTTTTACTCCTACATATCCAGCATCTGCATAATGTGCATGAATAAAATGTGGCTTTTTATTTTTTTGATAATAAGAAATAAGTTCTTCAGTTAAATAATCTAAATAAGGCCAAAGCAATTCCTTTCTTAAATATTTATTAGGTCCAAATTTGAATCTTAAAATTCTAACTCCAGGTTCTACAAATTCTTCTTCTTGAGAATATTCATCATCTACTTTAGTGTCTTTAATTAAACGAGTAACTAAATCCACTTGATCAACTTCTGAAGTATTAGCCAAACTTTTAACTAACTCTAATACGTATTGTGTTTGTCCTCCTGTATCTGCGTCCCTTCCTAATTCAAGATTTCTAGAGCGTATAAGACCATGTAAATGTAAATGTAAAAATTTAAATCTCATTAAGCAAGTCCTCCCGCCAACGGCCTTTAATAGAAATAAGCTGAATTTCTAAAAGAAAATATTAAGAAAGCATTATGATTTTAAAATTTTTTAGTACGAAAGTTTTTGAAAAAGCTTATGTAGACTATAATAATACCCGTTAAAAGAAAAATTTCGTTTTACTCAGATAATTAGTAATACAAAGAATTACAACAAGTTTTTTTAGTTAAGAACTTTTTTGAGATATTTTGCTGTGTGGCTTGTAGGATGATTTGCTACATCTTCAGGAATACCTTCTGCAATAATTTCGCCACCTTTATCTCCTCCATCAGGTCCTAAATCAATAATCCAGTCAGAACATCTAATTACATCTAAGTTATGTTCGATAACAATTACAGAATTACCTTTATCTACCAAACGTTGGATTACATCCATTAATTTATGAACGTCATAAAAACTTAAACCTGTAGTTGGTTCATCAATCAAATAAAGAGTTTTTCCAGTAGCTCTTTTAGATAACTCTGTGGCCAACTTAACTCTTTGAGCCTCTCCCCCAGATAATGTTGGAGCAGGTTGTCCTAATTTGACATATCCTAATCCGACATCTACTAATGTAGATAACCTATCAGCAGCTTGAGGTATAGCAGAAAAAGTTTCTGCAGCTTGTTCAACAGTCATTTCTAAGACGTCAGATATATTAAAACCTTTATATTTAACTTGAAGAGTTTCCCGGTTAAAGCGAGCTCCTTTACATACTTCACATTGAACATACACATCAGGCAAAAAATTCATTTCGATGACATTAACTCCCTGTCCTTTACACGCTTCGCATCTTCCTCCTTTCACATTAAAACTAAACTGACCCGCCTGATAGCCCCTCGCTTTAGCTTCTACTGTGGCGGTAAATATCTGCCTTATAGGATCAAAGGCACCTGTATAAGTGGCGGGGTTGGATCTTGGTGTTCTGCCTATTGGAGATTGATCAATAACAATAACTTTATCAATTGCCTTTATACCCTTTAATTCTTTTACCCCCTGAGGAAAAGGCACTTTTAATCCAAGAGAATGACACAAGGCAGGATGTAGTAATTCATTTATCAAGGTACTTTTTCCACTGCCACTAACACCAGTTACAGAAACTAGTCTTCCAAGAGGAAACTCTACAGATATATTCTTTAGATTATTTTTTGAACAGCTATTTAGAATTAAACTTTTTTTAACAGAGGATCTGCGTTCTTTTGGAGTAGGAATTGACTTCCTACCACTAAGATAAGCCCCAGTTAATGACCTCTCTGACTTTAAAACATCTTTATATGATCCCTTAGCAATAATTTCCCCACCATAAACACCTGCGCCAGGGCCAATATCTACTAGATAATCTGCAGATTTCATAGTATCTTCGTCATGTTCAACAACAACTAAAGTATTGCCAAGGTCTCTTAAGCTTTTTAATGTTTCTAATAATCTGTCATTGTCCCTCTGATGTAAACCAATACTTGGTTCATCTAACACATATAAAACACCAGTAAGGCCTGCACCTATTTGCGTAGCTAGTCTAATACGCTGAGCTTCTCCTCCAGATAAAGTCATGGCTGGTCTATCTAAAGTTAAATAATCTAAACCAACATTAATTAAAAACTTCAAACGTAAACGAATCTCTTTTAAAACTAATTCACCTATCTGCTTTTGTTTTTCTGATAAAGATATATTTCCCTTCTTAGTCTTGCCTAATCCCATGATGCGCTCTATGTGAGTTAAAGTTTCAGAAACGCTTATAGAAGTTAAGTCTGTAATATTATAAGGACCAAGTTTAACTGCCAAAGCCTCAGGTCTTAATCTTTTACCAGAACATGTCTTGCAAGGAACTAATTCTTGGTACTTTTCTAATTTTTGTTTTACAGATTCTCCATTAGCTTCATTTAATTGCCTTTCTAATATTGGTAAAATCCCCTCAAAAGGCCTTTCAAAACCACTAGAAGTTTTAAAACGACTGTCAGCTTGAATTAATATTGGTTTATCTGATCCCAAAAGAAGAACTTTTTTTTGCAAATCACTTAAATCTTTCCATGGAGTTTTTAATTCAAAACCATAAGCTTGACCTACAGAATACAGTAAAGAGAAGTAATAAGTATTATCTTTTTCACTCCATGGCGCTATCGCAGCATAAACGGGTAATGTTTTATCCGGTATGACTCTATCAGCAGTAAATTTTTTTAAATAACCAATACCATGACAGTCTGGACAAGCCCCATATGGGCTATTAAAGGAAAATAGTCTAGGAGAAAGTTCCTCAACAATAGAACCATGTATAGGACATGCATAATTTTCTGAGTAAAGTTTTTCTCTGTCTAAGTTAGGAGGTAAATTTTCTCCTTTTTTTGGCACAACTTCTACTATTGCTAAACCATCGCCTCTTTTAAGGCAAGTTTGTAGAGAATCATTTAATCTTTCTTGTATCCCTTCTCTTGCAATTAATCTATCAACTACTACCTCTATGTTATGAATTTGATTTTTATCTAATTCAATACTATCAGCAAGTTCTCTTACCTCGCCATTGATTCTTACCCTAGCAAAGCCTTCAGCAGCTAGTCCGCCTATTAATTTTGTATGAGTTCCTTTCTTACCTCTTACTACAGGCGCCAACAATTGGTACCTCGTTCCTTCTGGCAATAAAAGAATTTGATCAACCATTTCATCAATTGTTTGCGGCGCGATTGGAATCCCACAATGATGACAATGGGGTTCACCAGCACGACCAAACAACAATCTTAAATAATCTTGTATCTCTGTTACTGTTCCAACAGTTGATCGAGGATTATGACTTGTTGATTTTTGGTCAATTGAAATAGCAGGCGATAAGCCCTCAATATTGTCAACATCTGGTTTATCTACTTGCCCTAAAAATTGCCTGGCATATGCTGAGAGACTTTCTACGTATCTTCTTTGACCTTCGGCAAAAATCGTATCAAAAGCTAAAGAACTTTTACCACTTCCACTAACTCCTGTAAAAACAATAAATTTATTCCTAGGTAAAGAAAGGTCAATATCTTTTAAATTATGCTGACGAGCTCCTCTAATAATAATTGAATTATCTTCTTCAAAATTATTATCAATTTTTTTACCCATGTTTAAATCTAAATATGATTTAAAAAGACTATTATAGTGGAATTTTTTCTGTTTT
This sequence comes from uncultured Prochlorococcus sp., assembly GCA_902578845.1. The sequence goes on along the minus strand of CACHEM010000002.1, from coordinate 1,008 downwards.
ATGCAGCAGTTTGATCAAGAAGTCTAGAAGCATATTCATTTACTTCGTAAGAACCTCCACCAATAAGTTCTATTAATTCATGTTTTCTTTGTTTTTTTGTGGTTAGTTTTAATATTGAAGTAAAAGTTGTTCCATCAATGACGTTTTTATCAACTTTAAAATGAGATAATCCTTGAGCAGCCAAAAAAGGCTGGTGTGTAATACATAAAACCTGTTGATCTTTAGAAATTTCTTTTATTAGCTCAACCAAAGAGAGTAAGGATTTCCCACTTAAACCGTTATCAATTTCATCTAAAAAGAAAGTATTTGGTTTTTTAGAAATACTGGATTTAATAGCCAATAAAAATCTTGACATTTCTCCACCTGAGATTCCATTTGATAATGGAGCAAGCTTCTGATCAGGATTAGCAGAAAATAAAAAATTTATATTGTTAATTCCATGGGCAGAAGGCTTACATTCTGAGAATTGTATTGAAAAATTTGCATTTTCTAATCCTAAATCCCTTAAAATAGAGGTTACTGAATCTTGTAACTGTTTAGCAATTTTTTTTCTTTCAGTAGACTGAGTAAGATATAAAAAATTTAAATGATTTTGCAAGTTTTTAATTTGATTTTCTAAATTAAGAATCTCATTATCTTTATCGTTTTTTAGAAAATATGTCCTTAATTGATCTCGCTTTTTAATTAATTGAGGTATATCTAATGAAAATGTTCTCTCCAAGTTTTTTAAAAAAAATAATCTTTTTTGTATTTCTGAAAGGTTAGATTCATTATTATCTATGTCTTGTATATATGAATTTAAAGCGAAAATTAAATTTTCAACATCAGTTTGGATATCTAATAAGTTTTCTCTAAACTTTTGAATTTTTAAATCAAAATCTGCTGTTCTATTAAGGTTTTTTATCGATTGATTTATCAAAAAGGCTACTGATGGTTGATCATGACTGCAATTATTTAAATTTTCTAAAGATGATTGTATTGAATTATTTATTTCGAGATTATTTACAA
>CACHEM010000001.1 GCA_902578845.1 uncultured Prochlorococcus sp. | reverse complement strand
GCGTACCACTAATTATTTCTCCATTTATTTCCCAAGAAGGAAATCCACTGATTCCTTTCGTTTGGCATAGCTCATACTCATTATCTTTACCATCTTTAGCACATTCAACTACTTTTAATTCTTTAACTGCTTCCTTACCAAATAATTGTTTCTGATCGTGGCAATGCGGGCACCAATATGCACTATACATAACAATATTGTTTTCACTTAAAAACTTTGCAAACTTTACCTTCTGGGGAGAGCTTGAAGTGGTAATTATTGGCGATACATTTTCAGTGGGGTTTGCAACATCAATTGCATTAGAGGGGTCAACGTTTGTTGACCAAATTAGGCCTCCCAGCAGGACACTAATGGCTACAATGAAACCTCTAAAAATCATAGGTTCTCTACTTTCGAACTTTGCTCCAATCATAGAAATTATAAAGATAGAAAACGATAAAATTGCTGAAAGTATACAAAAAAAGCAATATGCTTGAATCTTGAAAAACATTATATTTATCAATAAAAAGCTAAATGTTGATGACGCACAAGAAATTAGAAATACTAACCACCATAAAAACTTATTTAGTTTTTCTTTTGGGGAAATTAAATTAAGCGAGAGTATTATTGTGATAACTAATATTGATAAATATGTTATAAATCCAAATAATGAGAGAGGTATATTAACTTGATTATTTTCAAATAAAGTACCCCAAGGACTATTTAAAACTGTTTCACAACCATTTTGTATCCCTGGGCATGAAAGCGAAGTAAATAATCCCCAGTTTTTTAAAGTAATCGAACCTGTATCAACTATGCCTATAGTGCTAAGAATTGCAATTATGATTTTTGGCCATTTCAAATCTTTTTTATTTCTTCTGTTTAAAGTCTTAAGGGCCATAAAAAAGAAAGTTTGTTATTTGCATTATCTATCTTAATATTATCTTGGCATGAGAGTTATATACGAAATGCTGTTTAAATCTTTTAATTCTTTTTTTTAAGTTGTGAAACAAAATAGTACCAATCTAAAAGAAAAAAAACTTTCTAAGATTGCATTCAGTCATGTTGGTTGTGAGAAAAATCTTGTAGATACTGAGCATATGCAAGGCTTATTAGATAAAGAGGGTTATGAAGTTGACAGCAATATAGATGATGCAAATGTTGTTGTTGTAAATACTTGCAGTTTTATTGAAACAGCTAGAGAAGAATCTATTAGAAAAATTCTAGAATATACTAATCAGGGAAAGGAAGTAATTGTTGCTGGCTGTATGGCTCAGCATTTTAAAGATGAGCTTATAAAAGAAATCCCTGAAATAAAAGGTTTGGTTGGAACAGGAGATTATCAAAAGATAGCCAAGGTTTTAGACAGAGTAGAAAAAGGGGAAATCGTTAATGAAGTTTCAAAAATACCTGAATTTATTGCAGATGAGGAAATGCCTCGTTTTGTAGATAAAACTAAATTTGTTGCTTATCTTCGCATTGCTGAAGGCTGCAACTATAATTGCGCTTTTTGTATTATTCCTAAGTTGAGAGGTCCTCAAAGAAGTAGAACAATAGAATCTATAGTCTCAGAAGCTAAAAGTCTTGCAAAAAAAGGTATTCAAGAAATCATATTAATTAGTCAAATAACAACTAATTATGGTCAAGATATTTATGGAAAACCATCATTAGCCAAACTTTTGAATGAGCTTTCTAAAGTTCCAATTACTTGGATAAGGATACATTATGCTTATCCAACAGGTTTAACTGATGAAGTTATTAGAGCTTTCAAAGATTCAAAGAATATAGTACCTTACTTTGATTTACCACTTCAGCATAGCCATCCAGATGTGTTGAAGAGTATGAATAGACCTTGGCAAGCTTCTTTGAATGAATCAATTTTGGAGAAAATTAGAGAAGAAATTCCATCTGCTGTACTAAGAACTAGTCTCATTGTTGGTTTCCCAGGAGAAAAAAAAGAACATTTTAAACATCTTCTCGAATTTTTGGATAGGCACAAATTTGATCATGTGGGAGTGTTTATCTTTTCTCCTGAGGAAGGAACTACAGCTTTTAATTTGCCAAATAAAATATCTCCAGAAGTTGCAGAGGCAAGAAAAGATAACGTTATTTCAGTTCAACAAAATATCTCTAAAGATAAAAATCAGACATATGTTGGTTCAAAAATGAAGATTTTGGTAGAAAAAATATCAGAAAATAACGAATTAATTGGTCGGTCCTACAATTTCGCTCCTGAAATTGACGGAACTGTAATTTTATCAGTTAAAGATAAAATTCATTTGAAAAATTATATTGGTAAATTTGTTGAAGCAAATATTTCTTTTGCGGATGAATATGATTTGTATGGAGAGACTATTAAAATTTTGTAGTTTTTTTAAATTAATTTAACTGCTCTTAAGAGCTTATCTAATGCGAAAGCAGCTCCAAAACCAAAACCAATAAATGCGAAATAGAAAATGATGTTCATTAATTTTTTTATTTTTATTTAATTTAACATCAGATGAAAAGTTTAGATTTTTTCGTTTAATTTCTTAATCTTGGATATAGGGTAATTTTTTGTATAAACATTCTTCTGCTTTTTGTAGTTCCCGTCCTAAATATAGAGCATGGTCGAATCTGGTGATTAAGTCGTTTCTTTCTTCAGTGATTAATATTCCAAGTTGTTTTGCACTAATACCTTCAAAAACTTCATTACTAACTCTTTTATTTTCAGAGTCGCATTTAATTGGTTCATTTGTTTCTGGGTCAAGCGCATATCCGTCATCATTAATATTATTTAGATAATGCTCCAAAATTATTTTATTTTTCACTAAATCTACTTTTATAATAAAATAACCGTTTGGATCTAAGTCTATATATCGGTTGGATAGATTATCATCAATCTTTATTTTTTCATCGAAACTTTTACTAGAATCCATTCTTAGAATTTAATAAAACTATATTACTAATATAATCTTTGTTAAAGCTTAATAATTTTTTATTTAAAGGGTATAGATTTATTTTCAAAATCAACTTCCATCTTGGTTTGGTTATTAACTTCATTTAGCCAAGGATAAATTATATTTTCCATATTTTTATCAAACCACTTATGCAAGCTAATGGTGCTTTTCGCAAAAAACCCCCTCCTTCTTTTATGTTTCCCGCCTGCTCCAGGATCAAACAAATTGATACTATTTTTTATCGCCCATTCAATTGGCTGGTAGTAGCATAATTCAAAATGTAAATTAGATATTTCTTCTTGACTACCCCAATATCTACCCCATAAGTTGTTTTTATTTTTAACGCACATCGACATAGCAAAAATATTATTTGAATCATTTTTTGATGCGCTAAAAAGTAAAAGATTTTTTTTATTTTCAAGAATTTTTTCGAAAAATGTAGATGTTAAATATTTACTTCCCCAGACTCCCCACCTCGAACAATGCTGTTCATAAAAATTATGCATTTTTTTGAGTATTTCTTGGTTGATATCATTTTCATTAAAAATTTTTATTTTAATGTCTTGTTTAGTAATTGATTTCCTCTCTTTTTTTATATTTTTTCTCTGATTAGAGTTAAATCTTGAAAGAAAATCATCAAACGTTTTTTCTCCATTACTCCTCCATTCACTGCTGGAATTTATCCATTCATGGTATCCCAAAGATTTAAGATGGTCGCCCCAGCTTTCATCAATATATAAAAAATTACAACTTAAAATTTTGTTTGTAATCGCGAAGCTTTCGATATGGTTTATGAGTAAATTTGTAATTTCTTTCTTATCTTCATTTTTTTTATAAAGAAATTGATATCCATTGACAGGACTATAAGGACTCATTCCAATTAATTTAGGGTAATAATTTAAATTTAGCTCTTGAGCCAATCTTGCAAATGATTGATCAAAAATGAATTCTCCATAGCTATGATTTTTTAAAAAAAGTGGAGCAATTCCTAATATTTCTTCATTTTTATAAGCAACAAAATATAGAGATTGCCAACCAGTTTCTCTGGAGACACTTTTTGATATTTCAAGGTTTTTAAGCCAAGTCCATTCATAGAATGGATTATTGATTTCATTTGTTAATTCATTCCATATCTCCTTAGATATTTCCTTAATTGACAATTTGACTTCAACTTTATGTATTTTTTGGTTCATTTATTATTGAATCTATTTCAAATTTTTTTGTAATGAATATGGATTTCATTATTCATTAAATTTTGAATTGATTTTATTTCCCATAGTCTTTTGAGATTAAAAATCTCATTTGTTTCTTCTGGAGGGATCCATGTATATTTACCTCCAATAATTTGTGGAATTATTGTAATTTTTATATCTGTTATTAGATCCTCTTTTATGAATGAATTTATAAGTTTTGCACCTCCTAAAAGAGCTAGATGATTTATCCCTTGTTTTTTAAGTGAAATTAAAGTTTTACTCCATGAATCTTCGAAAAAGAGTTGTTTCTCGAAGTCATTATTAGACGAATTATCAATTTTACTTGAGCTTATTAGCCATCTTCTAATTGGTTGACGAAAGTATTTCCAATTACTGTTAAATTTTTTGCTATTTGAAGCAACTATAGAAATTGGTTGTTTTTTTGATATTGTTACTTCGTCATTACCATTGAGATTTTTAATTAGGTAAGTTGATTGATGTGCCATTAAAGTGCCTAAACCAAAAATAGTGGCGTCAACAATTGATAAGTGTTGATTTAACATTTTTTTATCTTCTTCGCTTCCAAGATGCGATTCTCCACCTCCAGGAAATGCAATTCTTCCATCAAGACTAGATGCTATAACAATTATTACTCTTGGGATACTCAAGTTTTTGAGACTAAACTATTTTCAAGTTTCAACTTCAATGAATTGGTTAGCTTTTGATCAACATAAATTTCTGCAGCATTATTTGGGCTCTCTTGGAGTCTTATTTTGTGTAATGTTGCACCAAGTTCATGTATTGGATTTTTAAGAATATCAGAAATATATAAAGCTATATTTTCAGCAGTTGGAACACAATTCTGGAAAAATTCGATGTCTTTATTTAGAAAAGTATGATCTAGTTGTTCAACAACCAAATCATTAATTATCTCCTGGAGCGCAGATAAGTCGCAAACCATTCCTGTTCTTTTATCAATGTCTCCTCTTACAGTTATATCAACAAGATAGTTATGACCATGCCCATTAACTCTGGCACATTTCCCATAGATTTTTTTATTTTCATCAAAGGAAATCTCTTCTTTTGCAAGTCTATGAGCGGCTGCAAAATGAGTTTGTACTGTTAAAAATGCTTCCATGTTTTTTCCAAAATAATCTGCCCATAAATTTGGGTTTTCATAAAGCCTTAGACTGGTAAGAGGTAAATCATCCTTTAGACGACTCCAAATAACCTTTACTAATGCTTCAGTTGTGGGAAGTATACCCTCCTGATTATTAACATTAAATTCAGGCCAGACATCATTTAAAAAACGAAAATCTAATTGTCCAGTAACCTTATCTTTAATAGAGTGTTTTACATCAGAGAGATTAAGTACCATTCCATCAGAGTCTAGTTCTCCACCCATTGAAACAATAAGTTCATAATTATGACCATGACCTGGTGCAATACTGCAATTTCCAAAAAGAGATAAATTTTCTTCTGGGGTTTTTTCAGGAAGCCAATAACGGTGACTAGAACTAAAGCAGGCACGTCGAGTTATGACGCATTCACGTCCTTTTCCATGTAATGGTTTGGATTGTGTAGAAGTCATACCTTTCTGCGATAATACTATCTTAAGGTTTTAAATACGCTTTTGTCTTTATGGAACAATCCATTATCAAAAAAACAGTTCATACTTTAAAGGGCAGAAGCATATTTTTAATAGGAATGATGGGTTCTGGTAAGTCACAAACCGGTTTGAAGCTGGCTGAATTATTGAAGTATAAATTTATTGATTTAGATTCGTTAATAGAGAAGTTGGCAAAAAAATCTATTAATCAAATTTTTAATGATGAAGGAGAAAATTATTTCCGTGAATTAGAATCAAACTGCCTTAAAGAAACTATCAAAATTCCTTCATTAGTAATCTCTACTGGGGGAGGAATAGTTACCAAATCGGAAAACTGGGGAATCTTAAGGCAGGGAATAATTGCTTGGATAGATCTCGACAAAGATATAGTAATTGAAAGATTGAAAAATGAAATTGAAAATAGGCCACTTCTTCAGGGAAAGAATCTAAATAATTTATATATGAGCATTTTTCAATCTAGAGAAAATTTGTATTCGCAAGCAGATTTAAGAATTCAAGTAAAAAGGGAAAATATTGAAGAAGTCGCTATGAAAGTAATTAATGCAATTCATAAAGAAATAATTAATTAATCTGGCTCAATTCTTACTGCAAACCATTTGATAACGTATCCTAATTTTATTTCTAATTCATAGGTACTTTCTAATAATTCTTCATAAAATTCCTTATCAGGATCTTCTATATTTTGATATATTGTTTTTGTTTCTGCCTTACTAAGCCAATTCTTCAACCATAAAATTGCTTCTTGCTTTGATACAATTTTTTCTTTTGAATCTGGCTCTAATAATACATAATGATCTGATGCTCTTATTAGTGGATTTGACATAATGAAAATTCTTCTGGGATTAATTCTTTGCTTGATTTTTCAAGGAATTTTTTTAGAAAGTTCTTTTGCTTTAGTAGATTCTAACGTAAGAGAGTTTTTGGAAAATCGTGAAAATCAATGGCCAGAATTATATTTGCCAAATTTTAAATTATCTGATACTTCTAAAGATTTAATTTATCCTAAATGGTTCGAGGGAAATTGGCTTGTTACTTCTCAAGATATAATTAATGATTCAGAAGAGCCAGTTATTTATAAAGTAAATTTCTTTAAGAACGATTCAGATTTAGTTGTTGGTAATCGTGCAAAAAATTCTGAATCTATTGGAAAAGCAATATTTGGTGATACCTTAATCAAGGTTGTAAATGATCCTCAATCTATTAATAATCAAGTTACTTATTTAAGAGATGATTTTTACATCGATTCAAGAATTACAGGGAGAAATCAGATCCAAGATGATGATATTTTTTTCGCAGATGAGCTAGTTATACAAACAGCACATAAGCCAGGTGCTTCAAGGATTAATCAGGTAGAGACCATTAGTAAATTTCAAAAATGTTCCGATGAAATATTGGAAGTTGATAATTCAATCAAACCATCAATTTGTGGAGTGCAATATGTTGCTTCTTATGGTTCAAAAGTTGGTGATCCTTCCATTCATGCGATAAAAACAAATAAATATAAATTGATGTTTGAATTTATTGAGAGTTAGCACTAAAAAGATATTCTTCTAGGTTGTTCCTCCACATAAAAAGATTCTCTAAATAAGGGTTATTTATGTATTCTTGGCTCCCCTCTCCTGAAAGAATTGGTCCTGCAGATTTTGGAAATTTAAGAAGAGATAATTGAGCAGCAATTGAAATATCTGCAATTGATAAACTATCTCCAAGTAAATATTTTTTGTTGATCAAAGATTTTGATAAAGCTTCAAGTAATTTTTGAAGTTCTAAATTATCTTTAGAAGACAAAACTACATTAGAAATTTTACTAAGATTTTCAAAAGGTAATTTATCAACAATGCTTTTAACTGAAGAAGGTATTTCATTTGGAAGTAATGCAGTTCTTAGCTGTGGATTTTCTATAGCAGATTTTATTAAAGCTTTTCTACAAGTTGTAGCCATTGTAGTGTCTGCCCAGTCTTCAATTAGTTTGCATTGTGCAAATAATATTGGGTCCTCAGGAAAGAGTGGATTGTTATCATTTTTTTTATCTATATATTCGCAAATAGTTGAAGAGTCATTAATAACTTGATCATTACTATCAACTATTACAGGTACTTGTTTTTGGCCTGATAATTTAAAGATTTCAAATTGGCCTATTCCAGGTGTTACTTCTTCAACTCGATATTGCAGTTTTTTTGCATGAAGAGCCATTCTTGTTTTCAAACAAAAAGCACTATGCCTAAATTGATATAATGTAATCATGCTGTTTAATGTTTGTTAAAACTTAGCTAAAAAAGTAATCTATTTGTGGAGCTGATGGGCGAATTTTTCTCTAATGTTGCAAGATATCCAAAGTATTTGATATCCATCATTGTTGGGGGACTTGTTGCTTTGCTTGAACCTTTATTCAAGAATAGAACAAATCCACTCACAATCGTAGGTTTGATATCTTCTGCCTTAAGTGCTTTCATAACTGTTTATTTTGTCTTGCAAGCGATGACAAACCCAATAAATTTACAACCATAATGCCAAATAATTACCGTCTTGCAAAAGTTTCTTCTCTTTTGAAGAAAGAAATAACCCTTATTTTACAGAATGATTTAGAAAATGATATTATTAGAGACCATTTCGTCAATATTTCTAAGATTGATTTATCAGGTGATTTGCAACACTGTAAAATTTATATAACTTCAACTGCTCAAGAGAAAGTGAGGAAAGAAATTGTATCAAACTTGAATACTGCTAAAAGCTCTATAAGGCATAGTTTAGGAAAAAGAATTGAGATGAGAAGAGTTCCAGAGATAATTTTTAAAGACGATGTTGTTCTTGATAAAGGATTATCAGTCTTGAAACTTCTCGATGAATTAAAAAATAAAAATCAAAATCATAATGTTGAGGACAAGGATGCCAAAAGTTGATCTACCGCTTGATCAAAGGAATATAATTATTACTCGATCAAAAGAAGGGATATTGGATATAAAAAAGATATTCATAAGCAAGGGCGCTAATGTATTTGATTTACCTGCATTAAGCATTGCTGATCCTGATGATTTGAATCCTCTTGATGAAGCATTAAATCAAATAAATGATTTTCATTGGATTATTTTTTCCAGTAGTAATGGGATCAAATTTGTGGATAAAAGACTTAAATACTTTAATAGTTCATTAAAAGAATGTTCTAAAAAAACAAAAATCGCCGTAGTCGGAGAAAAAACCTCAAGAACTCTTGATGATTTTGGGATTAAGGCTGATTTCATACCTCCGGAATTTGTTGCTGAAAGTTTAATTGATAATTTCCCAGTATCTGGTTATGGACTTCGAGTTTTTGTACCAAGAGTTCAAACAGGTGGTAGGGATTTAATAGCAGATCAATTTAGAAAGGCTGGTTCTCGTGTATTTGAGGTTGCTGCATATGAAACTAGATGTCCTGACTCAATACCGGAAGAAACAATTGATATTATTTCTAATCGAAAAGTCGATGCAATTATGTTCTCAAGCGGTAAAACCGTAGTAAATGCTGCTTTTTTACTAGAAAAAAACCTTGGTAAACAATGGTTAGAATATTTTGATCAAATTAAGTTATTAACTATTGGACCTCAGACAACAAAAATATGTAACAAGATTTTTGGAAGAGTTGATTGTCAGGCACAAAAATATACTTTTGAAGGACTACTAGATGTAGCAATTAATATTTTTAATTAGAAAAATTTTTTGTATAGTTCTTTTCAACTAAATCTTTGAACCTATCAATATTGGCCTGCAATTCGTTTGTAACCATTTTTCCTAAAATATTTTCTTCCATAAACCGAGCAATCATTTTTGGTAGTTCATAAGTTATTGCTAAATTTACCGTTGTGATTTGATCAGTTTTACTTTCGAAAACTACTGATCCTTCAGTTGGTAAACCTCCTATTGATTTCCATTTAAGTTTGCTTTTTTCAACCCTTTCTGTAATTTGAGCTTTCCATTTAAACCTAAAGCCATTAGCAGCTAAAGTCCATTCTGTTAAATCTGGTAACGTATTAGTTTCTTCGTCAACTGTTTTTACAGATTCAATCCAGCTCATCCAAAGTGACATTGAGTCTAAATCGCTCCATGTGTCCCATACATTTTCAAGAGGCGCATTAACTACCGTTATTACGTCATGTTTTAGCCAAGTACCCATTATTAACTTACTGCAAGATTTTTTGCTAATTCGGCTTTCTTCTCTAAAATTGCGGCGGCAGCTAAATGACCACTCATTGTAGCTCCCTCCATAGAATCTATATAATCTTGTTTTGTATAACTACCAGCCATGAAGAAATTAGATATAGATGTTTTTTGATCGGGTCTGAAAGGTTCCATACCGGGAGCTTCTCTATAGAGTGATTGTGGAATTTGTACCACGTTACTCCAAAGCAATTTAAGGTTTTTTGAGGATGGGAATAGACGACGAACCTCTTTATCAATTTCTTTTGTAATTCTTTCTGTGGATCTTCCCATCCATCTATCGCCAGGAGTTAAAACACATTGGAGAAGAGATCCCATATCTTTTTTTCTATAGTCTGCTGGACTTGCTAGTGCTAAATCAGCAAAACAACTGAAAGAGGCATCAGCAGAATAAAGAAGATTATCTAGTCCAATTGGTTCGTTTCCAGTATTATCTTTTTGTAATTCAGTAACCCAACCGTCATATCTTAATTGGATTGTGGCAACAGCTACAGCTCTAAGTTTTTTTAAACCTTCAAATTCTTTAAATTGATACCATTCTTTTGGAATTATTTTTTTTATTCCAGGAACATCACAGGCAGCTAGAAATTTATCTGCAAACACTGCCTTAATTCCTTCAGGAGAAGATATTTTTAATTGATTTACTGAATAAGAGGAAGATTCCTTTTCATAAATGATTTCCTCTACCTTATGGTTAAGATGTATTTTTGCTCCTTTGTTTGTGATGTAGTCAACGATAGGTTTCGTTAACCACTTATGTGGGGAACCTTTTAAAAGATTAAGTTTTGAGGCTTCTGTTTTTGAAGCAAACATCATGAATATAGTTAGCATGCATCTTGCTGAAATATCTTTGCAATTAATAAAACCTAATGCATAAGCGATAGGATCCCACATTCTTTCTAAACTTTTTTCACTTCCACCATGGTTTAAAAACCATTCTTTAAAACTAATTCTATCTAGATCTCTAATTATTTTCATCGCGCCTTCATAGTCTATCAATCCTCTAACGATTGGACTTGTCCCTAAAGCCAAGGCATTTCTGAACTTATCTACCCAAGTGAGTTGTTCAGTGGTAAAAAAAGCTTTAAGTCCGTTGAATGGAGCACCTAAAGGGAATCTGAAGTCTAACGATTTTAAATTACCACCATTATTGATAAATAGATGAGTATGATCTTTCGGGAGTAAATTGTCTAAAGCTCCTACTTTTTTCATTAATTTAAACAGATTTGCATAATTGTAAAAAAATACATGTAAACCCATCTCTATGTGGTTGCCATCCTTATCTTCCCAACTTCCTACTTTACCTCCCCAAAATGACCTGCTCTCGTAAATTTCTACTTCGTGGCCTTCATCAACTAAATTGACTGCTGCTGTAAGACCAGCTAATCCAGAACCAACTATTGCAATTTTCACTTTTTCTTAAAATTATAACAAATCAAGTTTGGATAACGTTTGTTCTATGCATTCTATCGATTAAGTTTTTATATTATAAATAGTAGAAATCCCTGGTTTATGGAAAATGTAGAAGTTAAACAGGAAATTAAAAATTCTGATGATGGCAAAGGTATCTTAATTACGAATGATGCTATAGAACAAATTGCAAATTTATTGAAGGGCCAAAGTAATAAAAAAGCACTAAGGGTAGGAGTAAGATCTGGCGGTTGTAGTGGGATGAGTTATACGATGGATTTTATAGAAACTGATGAAATAAATCCTGATGATAAAGTTTATGATTATTCATTAAAAGCTGATCAAAGCTTTCAAGTTGTTTGTGATCCTAAAAGTCTTTTATATATTTATGGAATGCAGTTAGATTTTAGTAAGGAATTAATTGGAGGTGGCTTTAACTTTGTAAATCCCAATGCTTCTCAAACTTGCGGTTGTGGAAGCTCTTTTGCAGTTTAATAAATAATGAATAACGAAATTAATCCCATCGAAGAGGATTTTAATGCAGCTTTATCAAGATATAAAGCAGGGCAAGATTTAATTCCAATCGTTCAAGATTTTCAAAAAATTATACAGCAAATTCCAAATCATTTTGCTGCTTGGACTTGTTTATCATGGCTTCAATTACTTTTGAAAAATAATGAAGAAGCTTTGTCAGCTGCCAGACAAGCTGTTCGATTAAATCAGCAAGATCCACAAGCAAGAATGAATTTGTCTTTAGCTCTTTTGGCTACTAATAATAAAGGTGTTAGGGATCATATTGAGTTAATAAAAAAAATGTCTATGATGATGCCAGATGTGAAAAGTGAGTTGAAAGAATCTGTTGAAGATGGATTAAGTAGATATCCAGATTGGCCTGAGTTAACCAAAGTAAAAAAATGGTTGGAATTTTAAATTGTTTAAGATTTTAATTTTAAGTAATGGGCATGGAGAAGATCTATCTGGCAGTCTAATAGCTAAGCAATTCGTAAAAAGTGGTTATTCTGTTCATGCTTTGCCAATTGTTGGTATTGGAAACCATTACGAAAAAGAAAAAATTAAGATTATCGGTAAAACGAAGGAATATAGAACTGGAGGAATTGGTTATAATTCTTTTAAGGGAAGACTTACTGAAATATTAGGAGGAGAAATATTTTATCTTCTAAAAAGATTATATTTAACTTTTAAAATAAAAAAAAAATATGATTATTTTTTTGTAGTTGGAGATATTGTGCCAGTTTTTTTTGCATGGCTTTGTAAGAAAGATTTTTTTACGTATCTAGTTGCTTATTCCAGCCATTATGAAGGGAAGTTGAAATTACCATGGCCTTCTAAATATTTCTTGCTCTCACAAAAAGCAAAAAAAATATATACGAGAGATTCCCTTACAGCTAATGATTTAACTTTGCAGTTAAAAAAGAAAGTGTCTTTTTTAGGCAACCCATTTATGGATAAGTTTTTTCCTAGAAACGAAGAATTAAATAAAGATGAATTTAGTATTGGATTATTTCCAGGAAGTAGATTCCCTGAGATTTTAGATAATTTTGTTTTGATTTTAGAGGTATTAGAGGCATTGTCAGATTTAAGATATTTTCAAAAAATTCAGTTTAATTTTGCAATAGTTAATGATCTATCTTCATCAAAAATAAAGGAGATATTTCAAAAAAGAGGATGGTTAAAAAAAGAAAATATAAAAGATAATAATCTCTTGCAATTCCAATATAAATTTTTAGAAGTGAATATATATTGGAATAATTTCGACAAAATATTATTGAAAAGTAGATGCTGTATTAGCATGGCAGGAACAGCAGCAGAGCAAGCGATTGGATTAGGAAAACCGGTTATTCAGATTGAAGGTAAAGGTCCACAATTTACAAAAACTTTTGCAGAAGCGCAAAGACGTTTACTTGGGAGATATGTTTTTTGTGCCAGTAATTTTAAAGATAAAAATGATCAAATCAATCAGACAATTAAATTGATCATAAAAATAATATACCTTATACAGCTAAATAAGAAGTTTATGATCTCATGTAATGAAAATGCTAAAAAAAGACTGGGTGAAAACAAATCTTGTCTTAAAATGGTTGATGATATGAATATTGTTATAAAAAATGACTAAGGAGAATAATCAAAATAAGTTAAAACAAATTATCGATAATTTGTTATTAATAAATTTATTTACAGTCATTTTTTTTGCAATATTTTTTATTTTTGCAATCATCATGCAATTTAATGGGATATTTATTTTTATTAATTTTATTCAGATAGTTTGGAATCCTCTTGTAGTTCCATTGATAACAATTCTTATTATTGGTGCTTTAGTAAACGGTATTAATTCTTGGTGGAGGCGTAAATTGCTTTCTCAAGAAGAGGATATTTAAAATTATAATTTTTGATTTTACTGCTAATTACTTTTTGTCCTTCTAAAACAACTTTCGCTCCATCTCCTAACAATATTTTTAAAACCGCTCCAGGCACTGGAAGTAAATTAGGTCTATTAAGACATTTGCCTAAAGTCTGAGAAAATTCTTTCATTAATACTGGATTTGGTGCAACAGCATTAAATACTCCCGAATACTTTTTATCAACTAATGCTTGAATAATTAATGCACATAAATCAGTTCTATGAATCCAACTCATCCATTGCTTACCATCTCCAATTGGTCCACCTAATCCAACTTTAAATATAGGGAGAATTTTTCCTAATGCTCCTCCATCTTTCTCTAGAACAATTCCAATTCTAAAAATAACTAACCTTGAGAAAAATGGTTTTTCAGCAGCGACCGCTTCCCATTGTTTGCAAAGATTAGATAAAAAGTCTTTTCCTCCAGGACTATTTTCAGTGAATTCACTAGACAAACTTGTACCGTAATAACCTATAGCAGATCCATTTATAATGACTTTTGGGTTTATTTTTAAATCTTTAAGGGTCTTCATCATAAATTTCGTGGTGTTAATACGACTATTTTCAATCTCCTGTTTTTGTTCAGAAGTCCATTTTTTTTCTGCTATAGGTTCTCCCATCAAGTTAATAATTCCATCTGTCTCTCTTAAAATATTTAGAAGATTTTCGTTATTCCAGTTTTTTTCTTTTGATAAATCTATTTGAAAAAATTTAAACTTATTGAAATCTAAATCAAGCTTTAATTTACTAATGGGTTTTCTACTTACAATGTATATTTCGTGATTTTCATTGAGTAGTGTTGGTACTAATTCTTTACCAACAAATCCAGTGCAGCCAAGTAATAAAAGACGCATATTTATAAAATATTTACCATTTAAGACTATTAAATTTTTTAGAGGTTTGTAATTATTATTCCGTTATCAATTTTTTTAAATATTTATCAAACAAGTTTTTGTATAATGAGTTTCAAATAACTTTGTTGACTTCACTATGACAGATTCTATTCCAAAGAAACCTCTTAAGAAAGGAAGCTTAGTATTTGTCGATAAAGAAAATTATATAAAAAGTATCGAGGCTCTAGCTAGTGATAATGATCTACCTAATTACGTCTTTGAAGGTCCTGGAGAGATTCTTGCAGTCAAAGAAGAATATGCTCAGGTTCGATGGCGCAGACCTGTTCCAGATGTTTGGTTTAAATTAGATCAACTTAAAGAATATATTCAATAAATTTTTATAACTAAAAGTTTTTATTTTTTTTCTGTGCAGACATCTTTGATTGAATTCTTCTTGCTTCTTTGATCATTTCTTTACCATCAAATAAGTAATTATCCACGTATCCTTGTGTATATCTATCAAATTCTGATAGTGCATCTTTAACTTGTGAAAAACAATGATAAAGATCAATTCCTAAAGCTGAAATAGACTTTGGAATTATTTTTTTGTTATAAATTTTTTCAACTTTTTCTATTTTCTTTTGTGAGAGACTTATGTAACTGCAAAAATTTTCCATTAGTTGGTCATCATATGGATCCGCAGATAGTTCTCTTATTTCATTGCTCAAAGGTTTAATTATTTGACTAATTAATCTATTGATCGGAGTGTAAATTTCTTTAATCCATGTTTCAACTTCTTTGTCTTTAATTGAAGAATTATTTTTTTTTGAATTAAATTTCTCTTTCCAATTTTCATTTAACGAATCAAATGATGAACTTGAAGAGAAAAAACTTCTATCATACTGTTCTTTTTTGATAGGGTCATTTAGAGTCTCCCAGGCATTTTGTATTGCAAGAAATCGTTCTTTTTCCCCTCCTGCATCAGGATGATGTTGCTTAACTAAGGAACGATATGAAGATTTAATTTCACTTTTGGTTGCATTTTTTTTGAGGCCTAATTCTGCATATAAATTTTTTTCCATTGTTATAAATTATGGATTAAAGATAACCATCTTTTCTGGCTTGAATTGAGGTATTTGATTCAAACATTGCTGTAGATAAATATCTTTCACCAAAGCTTGGAAGAATAACTATCAATCTTTTATTCAAAAGTTCTTTCCTTGCACCGATTTTTATGGTTGCTGCTAAAGCTGCACCGCTGCTGATCCCAGATAAAAGACCCTCCAATCGAGCTAATAGCCTTCCATAATAAAATGCTTCGTCGTCATCTATTTTAATAATTTCATCAATTAATTTAGTATTCAGTACTTTCGGTACGAAACCTGCTCCAATTCCTTGAATCGAATGTGATCCTGCTTTTTCGCCAGATATCACAGCACTTTTTTTGGGCTCTACAGCATAAATTTTGCAATTTGGATTAACTTTTTTCAAGAAACGTGCGCAACCAGTGATTGTTCCTCCTGTGCCTACTCCTGTAACTAGTCCATCTAAATTGTTATTGGATTGGGACCATATTTCTTGAGCCGTTGTTCTTTCATGAATATCAGGATTAGCGAAGTTTTCAAATTGATTAAATTGATAGGTGTTGCTAATGCTTAAAGACAATTCATTAGCTAAATCTAGAGCTCCTTTCATTCCTTCTTTGCCTGGCGTTAACTGTAATTCAGCTCCATATGCTCTCAACATTGCCCTTCTTTCAATACTCATCGTATCCGGCATAGTTAATATTAATTTATAACCTTTTGCTGCAGCAACCATTGCTAATGCGATTCCAGTATTCCCACTTGTTGCTTCAATTAACGTTGTTTTATCCGGTGTTATCAATCCCTCTTCTTCAGCTTTACATAACATTGAATAAGCTATGCGATCCTTAACGGATGCTGATGGATTGAAACTTTCTAATTTGGCTATTATTTCGGGATAACAATTAAAATATTTTCTGATTCGATTTAATTTAACTAAAGGAGTATTTCCAACTAGAGATGTTATATCATTTGCTATTTCCATTAAATGATTTTTTAAATTGCAAAATAGTATCTTCTAATAACATAATAATTGAATTTACAGATGTTTAATATGATTTTCTCAAAAGAATTTAATTTAAAATAACTTTCTCTGTAAAAATATTTACTATTATAAAAAGTAGTTTATAAGATAGTTATGTATTCCATCGAACTAAGTTTGAGATATTCACCTTTTCCAGTCTCAATCCAGAAGAAAGAATTTGATGATGTTAAAAGAATTTATGATGAGATAAAAAGCTCTATGAATGAAACTTTAGAATCCTCAAACTTGATTGAATTAAGGTGTGACAAAGTACAAGATAAATTAATTGCTGTCAAATCTAAAGAAATCATTTCTGTTCAGATATATGAAAAATCGTCATTAGCTGGCGGAGCTAAAAGACCAGGATTTTCTCTCAACATAGATTGATAGAATTAATGCAAGATTTCTTTGAAAATGAAATACCTAATATTAAATTCAAAGATGTTTCATATTCATATCCCGGAAAAAAAGAAAATTTAATTTTTAAATGTAACTTCTCAATAGAAAAACCAGGATTTTGGATGGTCGTGGGTAAAAACGGAAGCGGAAAAAGTACTCTTTTAAAGTTAATTAATGGAATAATCAAACCCAATAAAGGTTTTATCGATTATAAAGCAAATATTGGCATGGTATTTCAAAACCCTGATCATCAAATATTGATGCCAAATTGTAGGAGTGAACTTCTTATAAATATTAATCAAAATATAAGTCAAAATGAAATTAATAAAAAAATTGAAAATGTGCTTGATCAGGTAGGAATGAATGATTTTGAAAGAAGGCCAATCCATACTTTAAGCGGTGGGCAAAAACAACGCTTAACAATTGCATGCGCTCTTATTAGTAATAAAAATTTTATTCTTTTGGATGAGCCTACAGCTTTACTTGATCAAACCAGTCAATTAAAAGTTTTAAAAACTATTAAAAATCTTACCAGTGACCATAAAAAACCTTTATCTGCTTTGTGGATTACTCATCGTTATGAAGAACTTACTTATGCTGATGCAGTAGCAGAGTTAAAACATGGTTATTTATCTAGCTGGCAAGAACCATCAAAATTTCAATATAATTAATACTTGTACTTGTCATAAGGTACTTTAAAGAGTTAAATTCATTTTATATTCCTCGGTAGCTCAGCGGTAGAGCGATCGACTGTTAATCGATTGGTCGCAGGTTCGAATCCCGCCCGGGGAGTTCAATTACGGGTTCTTAAGATTTCAAGTTAATTCACTTGAGGTCTTTTTTAATGCCCTCTCTACGTTCTTCTATTTGATATTTCATAAAAACTTTTCTTCCTGTTACATAAGATCTAAATCATTTAAACCATCATATAAAGACATTACTTTTCCTTTCAATTCTCTATCAATATTGCATGAAATGTCTTTTTTTGATTCTTTAAATTCAAAATCATAGGTTTTTTCTATGTTCACTAATTTTTGGATTTGAAACCAATATTCCCTGTTTGAACAGAGTTTTTCATAAGATATAAAATTGACATTCTTCCTGTTTCTTAACGATTGAAAAGAATCACTATAGGTGAGGTACCATTGTTCAATCCAATGATTTATTTCTAAATCATTTAGATAGTTTAGATTCTGCTTGTGAATAGGAATGTAATTAGGACCAAATTCTGTATGTCCAATCCATTTCATATATTTTGATATAAATTTGTCATTTTTAGCTTCCTCAATAAATTTTTTATGTTGAGTCATTAAAGAATATGCATGCTGTATTGGTTCTCTAAAAGGAATAAGTATCTTTGAGTTACTAAAAATAGAATTAATCAATTGAACTCTTTTTATGTTTTGATTGTTTTTACTAAGGTATCTGTCCTTTTTATACTTATGAACAATATTTTTTATATAAACCCTAAACTTTTCTTCTAATTCATGAGACTCTTCTTCAGCAAAAGTTTTCCAAAATACCTCCTCAAATGCTTCCGGTGAATCTGTAGAGACTTTAATTCCATCTCCATGTGCTCTTTCCTTTAACTCTAAATCTTTATTTTTAAAAGATATTTTAGACCAAAGATTGGGAGCGAGGACGAATGGCATATCAGAATAAGAGAGAGATGCAAAAATATTTGATTTAAAAAGTGCATTTAATAATATAGTTGTTCCTGATCGTGCAAGTCCTGTAATAAAAATATGATCTTCATTTACTTTTGAAGATGGCAGATATGAACTTTCAAAGTCAAAAGTTACTTCGCGCATAAATTGTGATGACAGGGCAAATTTGTGCAACTTTTGTTCTAACCATGAGTAATTATTATTCATTTAACTATTAGTTTTCTAATATAAGCATAAGAAAATGCAATTAATATCGATTCGATTACTCCATTCCAGGACAATATGAAGGTAAGAAATCCACTAAAAAAGTTATCTGTAATAACAAAAATAAATGTGATCAAAAATAGAATTAATAGCATTTGCAGTGAATACTTCATCATCTGCAATGAATATTTAGGAATAATATTTTCTTTCCAATGATCGCTAATATTCTTATTTAATATAATATTAATTGATTTTTTGCTGACATTAATTGTAGATTTTACTAAAAAAATATAATTGGACCTGATAAATATTTCAACTGATATAAAACAAATAAACAAAATAATTAAATGGTTCATTTTTTATTTTGATTCTTATCTTTGGATAATATCCTCTTCTTTTTCTTATTTTTAAAAGCACGTTTGATTGGATAATATAAAATCCCCCATAGTCCCAAAAAAAATGCTGCAATGATTCCAAAAATTGCAGCAATAACTCCTCCGCCCATACCAGGGCCTATATATGCAATTAATGGAGATAGATTAGACAAAATTATAGAAATAAACATAAATTTAATTATTGCATTTACTTCTAGACTTTAGGAAGTTTTTTACAATCTTTATATCATTATCTTTATACAAAATTCGCGACCATCCAACTCTATAAACCTCATTATTTTTTGCACTATTAACATGTGTCCATCGAAGAGAACCATCAGAATTAAAATATAAACTTCTTCCATAATTGCTTTCTTCTACAAAAAGGTCTCCATTTGGAAGGATCTGACTTCTACCCTCTGTTTTTGTTCTCACATCATTTTTCATTAAACTTTCATTTAAATAATATGAGTATTCATTCGTCTTGAAATCATAAATAATTACTTCATTTTGACCATCCACGACTTGACCACTTGCAAAGTGTTTATAGTTATTATTAAAAACCGATATTTTATGATTATTTAAAATATCTACATCATGTTGATAAAAGAATGGACCTGAACCAGTCCATATTATTTTATTAGTTGATGGTCGATATAACAGAATCATTGATAGGTTCCTTGGTGATAAGAAGAGATCACCTTTTTTCCAAAACTCCCCATCAAAATCTACTGGTTGAATATCGTTTAAATGAATTGGATCGATATTCTTATTACCTAAAGAAAATAATTGATATTCCATTCCATTATCAATAAGTATTTGAGAAACAGATTTTTCAAATAGAATTTCCCCATTAGGAGATAATTTAACAATCGCATCATCATAATAACCTCCATCTTTTGGGATATTTCTACCAACCATTTCAATGGGAAGTGATTGTGGGTAAATCATAGATGGGACCCATATATTCCCTTCAATATCTTTTTCTATGGAGTGATGAAACATATCATGTTGATTCTGAAGAATCAAGTTAGAGCAGGAATCAATTTTTCTTAAAGGTGTCTCCCAGCCAAAAAATAAACCTCCATCTTCAATTAAAATTGGATGATGTAATACCTGCCTGAAATTAGTGTTATCTCTATTTAAATGTTTAAATTCATCATCCTTGTTAACCAATTTATTGAAATCATCGATATCAGGATTCCAAGTATGCAATACTTTAAAATTTGTTAAATCAATAAGTTCAACTATGCCTTCCTTTAAATCTCCTTCATATCGTGAGAGAAGCAGATAAGATTCGCTTGTATTTGAAGTTCCACTAAAACCATTTTGACTATAAAAATATCTATTCTCATCCCACGTATCATTTACTCTATTAGGATTGAGTTTTAAAGATAACTTTATTAAAGTTTCAGGCAATCTTGCAATATATGTAGCAGGTTTAGTCAAAAAAGAAATGTCGATATTCCCTTTTTTTGTAGTCCCCTCTATTTCTTGTCTTACAAGAATACCAAAACCAATTGTTACTGGTATACCTAATAAAACAACAAGATAAAGTATCCAAATTTCAATCTTTTTGAACATAAAAGTTTAGTTCAATGTATTTTTTAATCATATCACTTTGTTTTTGGGGCATTAATTTTTGTATTAATTAAATTGAGATCATATTTTATCTAGGTCTTTGATCATTTTCTAATATTTTTTGAATCTTGATTAAATCGTGCTTTGTAAGTTTTATTTCTAATACATTTGTTTCCATAAGAAAAGCACCTACTCCCGTACAAAGTAAGTTCTGTCTGGTCTTTTAAGTTCTCGGACAAGAAAAAATCATGATATGTAAATTATTTATCTACGCAAGAATATTCAGAAATCATTAGTGAAATTGTTTAATCTCTTTATTCATCTCTTTTATTTTTTTTCACTCATCAATTTCAAGTTTTTTAAAACTTTTCTTCATAGTGATAATTTTATTTTGGACAGAAAGTCTTCTTTTTGATTAATCAATTAATGGTAGAGACTGAAATTCCAAGCAATTTTTTATCTTATTAAGAACAGTATATAGAACATATAAAAATAATCAGTTTTAATTGGTAAAACATATAATATAAAATTTTTAAATTGTTTTTCAAGAACAGTTATTAGAACATTTACTAAATTTTTCATATGAACAAAAATAATAAGTTCTTAAATTGATTTTTAAATTCTAAAAAATTAAAATATATTTTTGTTTGTATCTTTAATAATTAAACCATTCAGGAATCTCTAGTCATCCCACATGTCCTTCTTTTCTTTATCTAGATTATTCCTATCAAGTAATTCTAATCTTTGTTTCTGGGAATCTATTTCTCTTACAAGTTCGTTGTTATCATCCATGTATTTTGTTTGTATTTCTAAGATAATTATTTCAAATTGTTCCCCAAAAAAATCTGACATTTCTCTCCATGCTTCCATCTCCTCCTCTCTGTCAATAGTATCGTTTATCTGATGAGTAATAATTTCTAAAACATATTGTTTAAGTTCTTGATGACTCATCGATTCAACTTTTTTTTGAATGTAAAGTTCTTTAAGATTTTCTAGTTGTTTTTTTGATAAATCAGAATAGATAATAGGCTTCTTTTTCATAGATACTTAAATTTTTTTTAATATAGACAAAATTATTAGTTTAAACACTCTGGATAAATTAAAAGCTTTAAAATAAGTGGATTCCTTTCTGACAACTGAGATTCTCTATTTAATTCATTTTTTAGATACTCTGAATTCGCAGTTTAATAAGATATTTGTTTCAATTTAATCACTATTTTTTCTAATATTCCTCCAATTATTAAGACAAAATAAATAGAATCGAAAGAAATTGTAAAATTTAAAACTTTTTAAAATTTGTAATTTCTATCTAATCCCCTGCTGCTACTAAGTTAATTGATAAATCTAATTGATAAAATTGTTTACACAAATTCAGCAATCTTTATAAATTCTTGAGAGAATCATAATACTAAAACTTAATTTTTATTTAATAGTCTATCAATATGAAAATTTCAATCCTTCTAATAGAAGATGATCGTGATATGCGTGATTTGGTGGCAAGGCATCTAGAACATTCTGGTTTCGATGTCCAAAAAGCTGAAGATGGCATTAAAGGGCAAGCATTAGCTCTTCAATATTCACCAGATTTAATACTCTTAGATTTAATGCTACCAAGTGTTGATGGATTAACTTTATGCCAGCGACTTAGAAGAGATGAAAGAACCTCAAATATCCCAATTTTGATGATTACTGCTTTAGGTGGCCTTAAAGATAAGGTCACTGGGTTTAATTCTGGAGCAGATGATTACATTACTAAACCATTTGATCTAGAAGAATTACATGTACGCATAAAAGCATTACTTAGAAGAACCAACAGAGCACAATTGAATTCTAGTAATCAGCAGGAAATATTAAACTATGGCCCCTTAACTCTTGTACCGGAAAGATTTGAGGCTATATGGTTTGAATCTCCTGTTAGATTAACGCATCTTGAATTTGAACTGCTTCATTGTCTTTTGCAGAGACATGGTCAAACTGTATCACCAGCATTAATTCTTAAAGAAGTATGGGGATATGAACCTGATGATGATATTGAAACAATAAGAGTTCACATTAGACATCTACGCACTAAATTAGAACCTGATCCACGAAAGCCTACATATATAAAAACTGTATATGGTGCAGGCTATTGTCTTGAGTTACCGATTGGTTCTCAAGTTGAAACTGCTAAACAAGAGTTTATGCAAGCAAGAAATCCTGATTTAATAAATTCTGCTTTAGATTAATCTAAGTATCTTCTATTGAAATTTTTAAAAAAGTTATTTCCCAGGCTAATTTTGGTTGAATATTTTTTCTTAAGAGATATTTTAAATTTTCAAGCTTTTTAATCAAACCAATATTTTTTGTTTTTCTCCACCAAATAGTTTGAATTAAATTGACTAAAAAAATTTGTTGATAAATTTCTAATTTTTCAGATATTAACTTAGATATTTCTAATATTTCCAGACTATTCATTATTGGAGAATCTAATTTACTTATAATTTCATCTGAAAATTCATTCCAGATTTCAATATTTTTCATTAATAGATTTGGAGATCCATTTGCAGAGTTTATTAAATCTTCAAATTTTAATTTTGAAATAATTTTTAATTTAGAATTATCTAAATAATTTTCAAAAATAGACTTTATTTGTCTGTTAGAAAAGGATCGAAATCTGACTAATTGACATCTTGAGATGATTGTATCTAAGAGAAGGTTTAATTTAGATGATAGTAAAATAAAAATGCCATTACTAGGTTCCTCTAAGGTTTTTAAAAGGCAATTTGAGGCTGCTTCATTGAGAAGGTGTGCATCAATAATTAAAACAATTTTTTTTTCTGAGTTTATTGATTTCTGACCAAGAAAAGTTTTGATATGACGTACTTGAGCAATCTTGATAATCTCAGATCCACTTTTTGTGGTTATTTCAAGATTGGAACTTCTTGAATTTTTATTTGCTAGAAGAGAATCAGCTTCGATAATTAGAAAATCAGGATGGTTATTGTTGATAATTTTCTCTTCAACATTCTCACTTTGTGAAGATTGTTTGAAAATTTCTTTTATAAATTGAAGAGCAGTTTGCTTTTTCCCCACTCCTTCAGGACCATAAAATATATAACCATTAGCAAATGATTTGTTTTTAATTATGTTGTTAAGGTATTTATTGACTTCTTCATTAAATAAAAAATTCTTTGTTTTAACATCAATCATTTGTTATTAGAAAAAGTGGTTACTACAATATCTTTAATTTGATTAGAAATAGTTTTAATATTTTGTGAGGCAGAAATTACTATCCATTTTTTTTCTTTGGCAATTATTTTGAAGCCTTCATTTACTTTTTCTAAAAATTTAATACCTTCTGATTCTATTCTATCTGGAATTTCATTTTTTCTTCGTAATATACTTTCTTCTGGAGAAATTTCTAAGAAGAAAGTTAGATCAGGCGATTCTCCTTGACATACAATAGATTCAATATTTTTAATTATTTTTAAATTTATATTTCTTCCATAACCTTGATAGGCAAGGGTGGAATCGGAAAATCTATCACTTATTACCCAATCATTGTTGTTTAAAGCAGGTGAAATAATTTTGGAAACGTGTTCAGCTCTATCCGCTGAATAAAGCAATAATTCCGCAAGCGATGAAGGCTGGTTATTTTCATTATTATCTAGAATCAGTCTTCTAAGTCTTTTTCCTAAATCACTGCCTCCTGGCTCTCTTGTCGTGATTAATTTAGACCCTTTATTTATTAGGCCACTATCAGGGAGCCATTTGGAAAGCTCATCTATCTGGGTAGTTTTACCACATCCATCAATACCCTCAATAACGATAAATTTTCCTTTCATTTATTCCAACGATAAAGCATTAATTACAACTGTAATAGAGCTTATAGCCATCAATAATGCTGCTATTGAGGGAGTAAGAAGAATACCGTAACTAGGAAACAAAATGCCGGCGGCTATGGGTATAGCTAGTAAGTTGTAACCGAAAGCCCATGTGAGATTTTGCTTTATTTTTCTTATAGTTTTTTTTGAAAGATTTAGGGCGTAGGGTAATCCATTTAGTTGATCTCCCATTAATACTAAATCTGCATTTGCCTTGGCTATTTGAGTCCCTGATCCTACTGCAATTCCTAAGTCTGAAGATGCTAAGGCAGGTACATCATTAATACCATCACCAATCATTGCTACTTTATTATTGATTTTTAAATTTTCTATAGTCTTCAGTTTCATTTCAGGAAGCAGATCCCATTTCACTTCTGTTTCTTTACAACCAATTTTTTTTGCTAAAGCTAAGACTGTTTGTTTTCTATCTCCACTTAAAATATTAATTTTAAATTTGTTCTCTCTCAAATTTTGAACTGTTTTAATTGAATCATCTCTGAGTAAATCTCCCAACAAGATAAAGCCTAATAATTGATCTTTGATACTTACTCCAATGATAGTGTTCGTTTTTGTTTCTTCATTTTCAAGGATTTTTTTTGCATCACTATTAATCATTATTCCTTTGCTTAGTAGCCATTCAATATTTCCAATATTAATAGTTCCATCAATTGAATCAAGTTCTCCAGAAATACCTCTACCCGAATGGGTGAAAATTTCTTTTATTGGAAATAAAGTTAGATTTTGTTTTTTTGCCTCTTGAATTAAGGCATTAGCGATTGGATGTCTGCTTTCCTTTTCTAGACTGGCAGCTATTCTTAATAAAAATGAATGATCATTATTATTTTTATAATCAACAATGAAAGGCTTGCCTTTTGTTAAAGTACCTGTCTTATCAAAAATAATGTAATTAATTTTTGAGGCCATTTCTATTTTGTCTCCGCCTTTAAATAAAACGCCTTTTTTTGCTGCTTTCCCTGATGCGACAGTTATTACAGTTGGGGTAGCTAACCCTAATGCACAAGGACAAGCTATTACTAAAACAGCAATTGATAATTGAATTGCTAAACTCAGGAAATTCTCAGCATTACTACCAAGCGAACTATGAAGTGTGTGGCTAGAGTGAGTTATGAATTGATGATTATTACTTAATAAATTAGGCCAAATGTTTCTTGCCGCTTTCCACCAAAAGAAGAAGGTTAAAGTAGCAAAAATAAGTACAAAGTAAGTAAATTTACCTGCAATTTCATCAGCAATTCTCTGAATGCGAGGTTTTCTTGCGTTTACAGACTCAATAAGACTTACTAGTTTTGCAAGAGAAGAATCTCCTCCGACTTTTTTTACTTTAAGTCTTAGAGTTGAATTAAGATTTAAAGATCCACTAGATAGATTGTCGCCTTCTTTTACTTCTATAGGTTTCGATTCTCCCGTAATATGTGAAACATCAATATATGAATTACCTTTAATAACAAGGCAGTCAGCAGGTACTCTGTCTCCTGCTAAAACTTGAATCTCTTGATCAGTTCTTAAAGTATTTACTCTTATTGACTTTATTTTATTTTCTTCTGTATAGATATTTGCCATTTCAGGTTGAAGATCTAATAATTCTCCAATGGATGATCCAGTTTGATATCTTGCTCTTTCTTCTAAGAAACGCCCAATCAGTATGAAGCCTAACAGCATAACTGGTTCATTAAAAAAACAAGGAAAACCAGTGGCAGGAAATATTAAGGATAGAAGACTAGTTGTATATGCGCTAATTACTCCAAGAGCTACTAAAGAATCCATATCCGGACGGTACTTAATAAATGATTTAAATCCATTAATAATTATTCCTCTGCCAGGAAATAATAGAGTTACCGTTGCTAATGAAGCGTGAAAAAATATATTTCCTAATATTGGAAAATTTATATATCTTCCTTCTGCCAGATGACCTAAACCTGAAAATAATAAAAGTAAGAGGGCAAAAGTTAGCTTTTTCCATTGATTATTCCACTTCTTTTTTTTTTCTAATTCTGCTTTATTTATTTTTTTTGAAAAATCATTTACATAAATCTTTGATGGGAAACCATTCTCTTTTAGATTTTCGAGAATAGTTTCTATTTCTAAGTGTTTTTGGGTAATTTCAAAATATGCACTTTCAGTAAGCAAGTTAACAGAAACATTTTCAATACCATCAGAATTATTCAATATTTTTTCAACAGTACTAACACAACCCCCGCACTTCATTCCTGTAACTTTTAATTGAATGCTCTCCATATTTTTCACGATAGAAGCAAATTAATGCTTGACTTCATTTTTCACTATAATAATAAATGTAATAGACTTTTTAAATAGTTATTTTTTAAATTAGTATATAAACTTTATTAGATTTGAAGCAGTGCCTAGTAATCAAAACAGAGACAATTTTATTGATAAAGCTTTTACTGTGATTGCTGAATCTATAGTAAAAATTATGCCTATTGCAGAGAAAGAAAAAAAGGCATATATCTATTATAGAGATGGCTTAGCTGCACAAAATAATGGGGATTATTCAGAAGCATTAGAGTATTACAAAGAGAGTTTACTGCTTGAAGAAAATAAAATTGATCGGGGTGAGACTTTAAAAAATATGGCAATAATATATATGAGTAACGGCGAAGAGGATTTGTCTATTGAAACTTATGAAAAAGCATTAGTAGAAAATCCCAAACAGCCATCATGCCTGAAAAATATAGGTTTAATTTATGAAAAAAGGGGAAGATATGCTGAGCAAAATGGTGATTTAGATCAGAGAGATATTTGGTTTGATAAAGCTGCTGAAGTCTGGTCTAAAGCAGTTAGATTATATCCAGGTGGGTATTTAGATATTGAGAATTGGTTGAAAAACTCAGGAAGAAGTTCAATCGATATGTATCTCTAAAAAATTTTACTCTGAGAAAGAATATTCAACTGCTTCTTTGATATTGTAAATCTCTTTGATATTTATTAAATTTTTAAACTTATTATTTAGTTCCTCCTCTAATTTTGGCACTATGATATTTTTGATACCTAGTCTTACAGCCTCTTCTATCTTTATTCGAACGTTATTCGATTTTCTAACTTGACCGCTCAAACCCAATTCTCCAATAAATGAGCTATTTGCTAAAGGAGGATTATTTTTCAAACTTGATAAAATTGATATTGCTATACCTAAGTCTGCTGAAGGATCATTAATCTCAAAACCACCACCAGTAGCTATGTAACAATCAAATTCAGATAATTTTATACCTACGTGTTTTTCAATAACAGCTAGAATTTGATGTAATCTATTTATGCTAATTCCTGTTGTAGTTCGTCTTGGGTTACTGTAAAAAGTTTTATTTACAAGTGCTTGTATATCAACTGCTAATGGTCGAGTGCCTTCATTTGTAATAGTTGTTGTCACACCTGAAATATTTTCTTTATTTGTAAAAATTGAACTTGGGTTTTTTATCTCTCGTAAGCCCTCTTCAAACATTTCAAAAATTCCAATTTCAAAGGTTGATCCAAATCGATTTTTTATACTTCTCAGTAATCTATGTGAGGAAATATTATCTCCTTCAAAGTTTATTACTGTATCAACTAAATGCTCTAGAGTTTTTGGACCAGCTAAAGCACCATCTTTGGTTACATGACCAATTATTAGAAGCGCGATATTATTATCTTTAGCGAGATTTTGCAAATCAGATGAACATGCTCTAACTTGAGAAACTGATCCTGGCGAACTTTCCATTTCATTATTATGGATGGCTTGAATACTATCAATAATTGCGAAACTTGGATTTATACGTTTGATCTCTTCAATAATTAGGGATAAATTAGTTTCTGCAAAAATTTTTAAATCAATACTGCTTTGATTTAATCTTTCCCATCTAATTTTTACTTGTTCTAGAGATTCCTCTGCCGTTACATATAAAACTTTCTCATTGAGAGATATTTTTCCTGCTGATTGAAGAACTATTGTGCTTTTACCTATACCTGGTTCTCCACCAAGTAAAACAACAGATCCAGGTACTATTCCGCCTCCAAGAACTCGATCAAATTCTCTAAAACCACTAGTAAATCTTGCTATTTTTTTTGATGAAATTTCATGAAAAGGTATAGATTTCTTATTATTTTTAATGTCTTGATGTTTAGATCTCTTGGTTTTAATTTCCTCTACAATGGAGTTCCATGAATTGCAATTAAGGCATTTCCCAAAGTATTGAGAAGTTTCAGTTCCGCAATTTTGACAAATAAAAGTAGACAATTTGCTAGACATTTAGTTTTTGAACAAAATATAAGAACTAGAATGTTTGGGATATTGCCCCTCTACAAGTTAGATTAGGATAATAATTAATTCTCTTACTGATTAGCTAATAGAAACAAATGGCTCTATCTAGTCAAACTAAAGAAACAATTCTTGTCGCAGATGACGAGGCAAGTATTAGAAGAATTCTGGAGACACGCCTCTCTATGATTGGCTACAAAGTAGTCACTGCAAGTGATGGTAAAGAAGCATTAAAGTTATTTAAAGATTATGGGCCTGATTTAGTCGTACTTGATGTTATGATGCCGAAATTAGATGGCTATGGTGTTTGTCAAGAATTAAGAAAAGATTCTGATGTTCCAATTGTTATGTTAACTGCATTAGGAGATGTTGCAGACAGGATAACAGGTTTAGAATTAGGGGCTGATGATTATGTTGTGAAACCATTTAGTCCTAAGGAATTAGAAGCTAGAATTAGATGCGTTCTAAGAAGAATTGATAAAGAACAAATTCCTGGAATGCCTAATTCAGGATTAATATTGGTTACTGATATTAAAATTGATACAAATCGAAGACAAGTTTTTAAAAGCGATGAAAGAATTAGATTAACTGGTATGGAATTTAGTCTTTTGGAGCTTTTGGTAAGCAGGTCAGGCGAGCCATTTAGTAGAGGAGAAATTTTGAAAGAAGTTTGGGGATATACACCTGAGAGACACGTAGATACAAGAGTAGTCGATGTTCATATATCAAGATTAAGATCAAAGCTGGAGGCTGATCCAGCAAATCCTGAATTGATATTAACAGCAAGGGGCACAGGATATCTCTTCCAAAGGATAGTAGATATCGCACCTTTTGACGGTAAATAGATGGGCAAAGAAAGTATTCAAAAAATTAATAAGCCCAGAGCTATTAGAAGATTAGTTATTTGGTACAAAAGAAACTCGGCTGTAACTTCAATAGTAGATACTGCTGCTAGTTCTGCGGTAACGGCTAGTAATGTGGCGGGTAATGTAGTTTCTGGTGCTGGTTCTGTAGTGAGCACAGCTAGCAATGTGGCGAGTAATGTTGCAGGTAATGTCGCAGGTAATGTAGTCTCAAGCGCTGAATCTGTTGTGAATACTGCCAGCAGTGTTGTTTCAAATGCTAGTTCAATAGCTAAAAATACATTACAGCCATTAGTTTTTGACCCATTAAAAAGGTTGCAAAATAACGATAATATCTTAGATAGGGTAGAGGAATCTCAATCTAAAAGAATTTGGATCGCAGTTGATGGTATGGGGGGAGATTATGCTCCTGCTCCAATTCTTGAGGGTTGTCTCGAAGCAATAAGTAGATTTCCAATAAATATAAAGTTTGTTGGCGAAATTGAAAAAGTTAAAGGTGCAGCAGAAAAAACTGGTTTAGCAGAATTATTAGAAAATGAAATTGACAATAATCGTCTTCAATTAATTGATAGTGGAGATCCTATTGGGATGAATGAAGAAGCTACTGCAGTTAGAAAAAGGAAAAATGCAAGTATAAACGTTGCAATGGATTTAGTCAGAAATAATAAAGCTGAAGCTGTCTACTCAGCTGGTAATTCAGGCGCCATGATGGCGTCTGCCATATTTAGAATTGGAAGATTGAAAGGGATTGAGAGACCAGCTATAGGAGCATTATTTCCAACGAGGGATCAAACACGCCCGGTCTTAGTTTTAGATGTTGGTGCAAATACTGATTGTAAGCCATCCTATCTGCATCAATTTGCTCTTCTAGGTAACATTTATGCAAAAGATGTCTTACAAGTAAAAAAACCAAGAATTGGCCTTTTAAATATTGGAGAAGAAGAATGCAAAGGCAATGATTTATCCCTAAAAACATTTGAATTATTATCTTCTGAAAAAAGTTTGAATTTTGGAGGTAATTGTGAAGGGCGAGATGTATTATCAGGTACTTTCGACGTAGTAGTCTGTGATGGATTTACTGGAAATATATTATTGAAATTTCTCGAATCTGTGGGAGGAGTTTTATTAGATATTTTGAGATCTGAGCTGCCGCGTGGAAGGCGGGGTAAAGTTGGTTCAGCTTTTTTAAAAAGTAATCTAATCAGAATTAAGAAAAGGTTAGATCATGCAGAACATGGAGGAGCTTTATTACTTGGGGTGAATGGTATTTGCGTTATTGGGCATGGAAGTAGCAAATCTTTATCAGTAGTTAGTGCTCTTCGCTTGGCTCACTCTGCAGTTAATCATGGTGTTATGGACAATTTAACTCAACTGCAAAAGCTTCAAGTTTTAAATTCATAAAGCATATTGAGTCAAATTTATGTTTGACTAATATAAGTATCTAAAAAACTCTTTTGGAAGGAATAAATTTTAATCAGATTGGAGTGTCATTCAAGGGAAGCGGAAGTTATGTACCTGATCAAATCCTAACTAATCAAAAAATTAGTCAAAAGGTTGATACAAGCAATGAATGGATACAATCTAGAACGGGAATTTCTGAAAGGAGAATATCCAACATAGGAGATAATGTTACTGAGATGGGTTATAAGGCTGCTCTAACTGCTATAGAAATGGCTAATTGGGATATTAAAACTGTTGATTTGATTGTTTTAGCTACTTCTACTCCGCATGATTTATTTGGATCAGCTCCATCCATTCAATCTAAATTAGGGGCAGCTAATGCTGTCGCTTTCGATTTAACTGCAGCTTGTAGTGGTTTTTTATTTGCTTTAATAACAGCCTCACAATTTTTAAAAGGGGGCAGTTTTAAAAGGGCTATTATTATTGGAGCAGATCAATTATCAAGTTTTGTTGATTGGAACGATAGAAGAAGTTGTATTCTCTTTGGAGATGGTGCCGGTGCATTAGCAATTGAAGCTACAAATGAATTTGATAATTTTATAGGTTTTGATATGAGAACTGATGGGGGAAGGGGTTCTTTTCTTAATCTTCCATCAAAAAAGAATAAGGATTCAATAGTGGATGAAATTGACTTTTTAAACGGAGGTTTTTCTCCAATTGAGATGAATGGTCAGGAAGTTTATAAATTCGCAGTTAAAGAAGTCCCCCTAATTCTTGAAAAGTTGTTGAAAAAAATGAAATATAATTCTGATCAAGTTGATTGGCTCTTGCTGCATCAAGCTAATCAAAGAATATTAGATTCTGTAGGAGAAAGGTTAAAAATTCCCAAAGAAAAGATTCTTAGTAATTTAGAAAAATATGGCAATACTTCAGCAGCAACAATTCCTCTAATGATGGATGAGGCTGTAAGAGATTATAGAATTAAACAAAATGATATTATTGCTACAAGTGGTTTCGGTGCTGGGTTAAGTTGGGGTGCAGCCCTAATTAAATGGGGTTAAAAACAAAATAGGAACATTATGACAGTTGCATGGTTATTCCCTGGACAGGGCTCGCAAAAAATTGGAATGGCAAAACAAATTGAAAGTTTGCCGAGCACAAAAGACAGGTTTAGTTATGCTTCGGAGATATTTGAGAGAAATTTATTTGAAATTTGCGAGTTAAATTCTGATTCAACAAATCCTCTTAGTGATTTGAATAATACAAGAAATACACAAATCTGTCTTTTTTTGGTTGAATCAATTTTATTAGATGCCTTAAAAGAAAATGGTTTTAAACCAACTTATGTTGCTGGGCATAGTCTAGGAGAAATAACTGCATTATATTGTGCGGATGTTTTTTCATTCGAAGACTGTGTATCACTAATAAAAGTAAGATCTCAATTAATGGTAAATGCTGGGCAAGGATCTATGGCAGCAGTAATTGGTTTTGATAGAAATGAACTTGATTCATTAGTCAAAAAACGTGAAGATGTTGTGATCGCGAATGATAATAGCTCTTCCCAAGTTGTCTTATCAGGATCTAATGAAGAGTTAGACAATTTATCGAAAGAAATTTCTTGTAAAAGATTCCTAAAATTAAATGTTTCAGGCGCATTCCATTCACCATTCATGGATGAGCCTGCAGTTAAATTTTCTGAGTATTTAAAACAGATTAAGTTTAAAAATCCTTCTTTCCCAGTAATAAGTAATTATGAACCTTCACTTTGTAGTGATCCAAATGAGCTTAAAATTAAATTAGAAAAACAAATGTGTAATGGAGTTAGATGGCGAGAAACTATGGATTTAATGGCAAAAGATAGTGATCTTCATATAGTTGAAATTGGCCCTTCTAATGTACTAAGTGGTTTAGGAAAAAGACATCTTAAAGATGTAAAAATTTCTCAAGTTTCATCTTCTGATCAAATATCATATTAATCTGTATGAAAAATCATACTATTCAAAAATTAATCTATGAAATAGTTAGCAAGCTTTTTGTATTTCCAATTTATAAATTTGTATTTAAAGGTCATTTAATAGGTAGAGATAATATTCCCCAAAAAGATTCCTTCATAATGGTTTCTAATCATGGTTCTTTACTTGACCCTCCTTTGTTAGGACATGCCCTTGGACGTAATATATCTTTTATGGCCAAGGCAGAGCTTTTTAAAATTCCTTTACTCGGCTTTATCATCAAGGCTTGTGGAGCTTATCCAGTAAAAAGAGGAATTGCTGATAAAAATACAATTAAAACAGCATGTAAAAAATTATCAAATGATAATTGTATTGGAATTTTTATAGATGGTACTCGTCAAAAAAATGGTCGAGTGAATAAGCCCAAACAAGGCGCAGCATTATTAGCCTTTAAAAATCAAAAATTATTATTGCCTGTTGCAATTGTTAATTCACATAGACTAATAAGATTTAAATTCTTTATTCCTTTGTTTTCAAAAATAGTTATTAAAGTTGGAAAACCTGTTAAACCTCCAAAAAGTTCATCAAGAGATGATCTGAATTCTGTAACTATGCACCTTCAAGATAAAATTAATAATTTGATTGGATGAATATTTAGTTAATTGGAGAAATAGGGTAAAGAGGCAAAACTTTTCTCCAGGAATCTAAATCTGAATGTAATAAATTTTTATTTGATAAATCCAGTAGCTCTTTTAAATCTTCTTTATCATCATAATTAGCCTCAAAAAAAAGTTCTTTACTCTCTAATTCTTTAACAAATCTTGGTGTAACTTTTTCTCGAATAACTAGATCCGCATTATTTTCTTCGTCATAAGAAATCTCATACTTACCTGCAATAAATCCTTTGCGTTTTAATTTTTTATAAATCCAGAATGATTGTTTGTTTGTAAAAATATTATTTTTTGATGCAATTCTTTTTGCCATTAATTCAAATGAACTAAAGCTGTCTAAAGGACAATTTATTTGTTGTGAGATAGTTCTTGCTAAAACTACAATAAGTCTAGAAGCATTAAAATTTGCTGGCCCTATGCTTACAGAGATCTTTTTTACTTTTTTTAAATTTTCTTTGGAAATAAATTTGTTAAATTCAACAATTAAGTTGTTACACAAGTCATGATCAAATTGTTTAACAAAAAATTCCTCAGATTCAATATCATTGCTTTTTCTATATCCAAAGCAAAAAGAATTATCTGTACTATGAATTACTAATGCGGGGTAGTTCATCTTCGCTTGATATTAAAAGTCATCTATAACCTTTAAACAGGTAATTCCATTCCTGGGTTAAATTTAGACCATTTACCGAATTCATTTGTAAAACTTTCACAAGATTGAACATCCCAATCAGTTTTATAATCACCATTATTATCTTTAATTATACTGACATGAATGAATGGCTTTTTTGCTTTAAAATCAGGTACATCACAAATATTATCAACACCATGTTTATTTTCGACGTCATGATAAGTGATACATCTATCAACCCATTTACAGTTGATGCAAATGCACATAATTAATACTAATTAATGAAAAGAACTAACATTCTTATTGATCATACACTAATTATTGATGAATTAGAAAGAAGTATCAAATTTTATCACTGGAATTCTATTTTATCTTTTTTACCTAAAGGTTCATATTTAGTTGGTGGGTACATAAGAGATATTGTTTTGAAAAGAGTAACTGAAAAGATAGATGTTGATATTGTGGTGCCTTCTAATGCTATCGAAATTGGGAAAATGATATCAGAACATTTTAAATCTAAATTTATAATCTTAGATAAGGAAAGAGAAGTTGTAAGAATTATTCTTAACCATATCTCAATTGATATTTCTAATCAGATTTCTTCCACGATCGAGGGCGATCTAAGGAGTAGAGACTTTTCTATAAATTCAATTGCTTTTTTATTTGATAAGAAGCTTTTGTTTGATCCATTGAATGGTCTCAAAGATTTACAGTTTTCTCTACTTAAAACTTATTCAGAAATAAACTTGCTTAATGATCCATTACGAATTTTAAGATGTTTTAGGTTTGTTTCAGAACTGAATTTTAAAATCGATCTCAAGTTGGTTGATTTTATAACAAAAAATAAAGGGGAATTATTTCTTGTTTCTAAAGAGAGGATTAATTATGAAATACATAAAATAGTAAATGGGAAAAATGCTCTTGAGGCAGTAATTTTGGTAAAAAAATTTAATATATTTTGTAATGATAAGTTATCTGAAGATTCTTTTTTTTTGGATTTAGAGAAAATTAATTATGCAGAACTTAGTCAGAAAGAAAAAGAAAAATTTTTACCATCATTTTTTATTGCTCAAATTTTAGATGTTGTATCTTTAGAAAAACTTAAATTTAGTAAAGCTGAAATTGAAAAAATTAAGTTATTACGAAAATGGCACTTTTTGTTGGAGAAAAAAAATATCGCTCAATTAACTGAATCAGATAGATTTGTATTACATAAAGAATTAGAGATGTTTCTTCCATCATTTATTTTTTATTTACCTCAAAACTTAAGATTAGACTGGCTTCAAAGATGGCGTGATAATGATGATAAATTATTTCATCCTTCAAACTTGCTTAATGGTGATGAAATAAAAAAAAATTTAAAAATAAAGGATGGGCCTTTATTAGGAGAGCTTTTACATTATCTTTCTAAGGAACTTGCGTATAAAAGATTGAATAATTTTGATGAAGCTATTTATAAAGCTAAGCAATGGATTGAACAAAATGCACCAAAATGTGATTAAATACACATAGCTTAGTTTTGTTTAAAAGTTCAGACTTCAAAATCATTTTTTAAAAATTTATGAGCATTCGCATTTACATTGGCAACTTACCACAAGGATTTAATCCAAAAGAATTTGATACACTTTTAAAGTCAGTATCTGATTCTATTCGATTTAAAGCAGTTCTAGATAAGGAAACTAAGGAATGCAGGGGGTTTGGTTTCGCGACAACTAATAATCAAGATAATGCTAATTTATTAATTCAAAAGTTAAATGGTTTTGAATTTAGTGGTTCTAAATTGAGAGTAGAAATATCAGAAAAGAAAGATTCTGCTTCAAACAAAAAAAATGGTGGGAAATTAAATAAGAATAAGAAGAGGAAAGAGTTTAAGAAAATTGTTCATAGTGATGCTCCTAACCTCGAAGCTCCTGATCCAAGATGGGCTGGAGAACTATCTAAATTGAAAGATTTGTTGGCTAATCAAAAGACGCCCGCTTAGTTATTTAATTCGAGAAATTAAAAAAGATATAGGAATTTCAAAAGCTTTTACTGAATTTTTTACAAAAGCTCTATTATTAAAGACATCATAGTCTAGCCTTTCTATAGAATCTAATATTCCTCTGTAAAGACGTAAGGATGTCCAAACAGGCCATCTTGCGTCAGAAGATAACCATTTGATTCCATCTTCAGATTTCTGGAACCAATCGCGCGCCCTTGTTAATTGAAAATTCATTAGCGCTTTCCATTGTTTGTTTATTTCTCCCTTTAAAAGTTTTTCTTCAGAATAATTAAATTTTTCAATATCTTCTTGAGGCAGATAAATTCTACCTCTTTGCCTATCTTCGCCAACATCTCTTAATATATTTGTTAATTGATTAGCTATACCTAAAGCTATAGCGGCTTCTGAGGGGTCAGGTTTGGCACTCCATGGAGCGGATGTGTAAGCACTATCAATCCCCATGACATTCTGAGTCATCAAACCAACTGTCCCTGCGACTCTATAACAATAGAGTTTTAATTCATCAAAATCTTTGTATCTAAATTTATTAAGGTCCATTCTCTGGCCATCGATCATGTCTAGATAAGGTTGAATACTTTGTGGATATTTTTCGATTGTGTCTAGTAAAACGGCATCTAATTCCGATTTAATATTGCCTTTAAAAACATTCTTTGTATTTTCTTCCCATGCATTTAAATTTTCTGCAAGTTCATCTTGCGATTTAGTTGAAGCTTCTAAGCTGTCCATTATTTCATCTGTTCTCCTACACCAAACATAAATAGCCCAAATAGCTTTTCTTTTTTCTACTGGTAGCAGAAGAGTTCCCAAGTAAAAAGTTTTAGCCCATTTTTGGGTTTCTTTTCGGCATATCTCGTATGCTTGATCTAGTTGAGAAATTGAATTTTTCAAAAAGTTTTAGATGAATTTTAAATTACTGGAATGTAAATCTCATTAAGAAACATTTTGAGGAGTTTTGGAATGCTCCTTATTAATTGATTCCGCGCATAATTTACCACTTAAAACAGCTCCTTCCATAGATGCTAAATATTTTTGCATAGTATAATCACCTGCTAAAAAGAAGTTTTTTATAGGAGATTTTTGACTAGGTCTGAACTCTTGGCATCCAGGAACTGCCTTATAAACAGATCTTGGGGTTTTGACTACTTTATATTTTCGTAAGTTTGTTTTATCTTCTCCCATAAAATGTGTTGGGAATAATTTCTTCAGCTCTTCCATAGTTGCATCAACGATGTCTTGATCGCTTCTATTTATCCAATCTTTTGCTGGCGCAAAAACTAATTCAAGCATTGATCTATCTGGATCTTCGTATTCTTTACATGTAATACTCATATCTGCATAAACACTGAGAAGTGGTGATCTGCTAAAAAGAAGATGGTCAATATCTGTTAATTTTTTGTCAAACCATAAATGGATATTAATGACTGGGACACCATTTAATCCATCTAATTTAGAAAATGCATCTAACCCTTTCCATTGTTTAGGGATCATTAATTTAAAGAGATCTACAGGCATTGCACTTACATAAGCATCAGCCGTTAGCTCTTTCTTTTCGTTTTTATCTAAGGAGGCAACAGTGAAACTTTTAACAGTGCTGTCCTCATTGAGGTTGATTTGCCTCAATGGACTATTCATGTGAATTTCTCCACCACGAGCAGTAATATAATCAACCATAGGCTGGCAAAGTCTTTCTGGAGGAGCACCGTCAAGGAATGCCATTTTAGAACCATTTTTTTCTTGTAAAAATCTGTTTAATGCTGTTAATAAAACTGTAGATGATATTTCATCCGGTCCAATGAAATTAAGAGCTTTACTCATCGCTATAAAAACTTCATCATTAACTCTTTCTGGTATATTGTGCTCTTTTAGCCAATCAGTCCATGATTTTGTATCGCATTTATCTAAATACTTTTGGCCTCTCAACATTGCAGGCACTAAACCTAATCCAAACAGAATCTTTTCATTCCATGAAAGCATATCATTATTGCTCAGTATTGCTGTTACACCATTAACTGGAGCAGGTATATCAGGAAAGTCGAATCTACTGTAAGTTCCAGGTTCTGATGGCTGATTAAAAATCATTGAATGACTTTTCCATTGGAGTCTGTCTTCAATATCTAATTCCTTAAAAAGTTGCAACATATTTGGGTAGGCTCCAAAAAATATATGCAACCCAGTTTCATACCAATCACCATCTTCGTCTTTCCACGCTGCAACTTTCCCACCTAAAACATCCCTGGCTTCAAGTACGATTGGTATGTGTCCATTATCTACTAAGTATTTAGCGCAAGATAAACCTGCTAAACCAGCACCAGCAATTACAACACGCATTATTAAATCAAGAAATAAATTAACACTTACTAATAAGCTACATTAAAGTTAGAACATATAAGTTTTTTTCGTTGATTATTTCGTAAAATTATGGAAAAAATGCTTTTAAAAACGACTACTAGGCATGTAAGAATTTTTACTGCTGAAGTCGTAGATGAAGAATTAAAGTTTCATCCCAATAAACTAACTCTTGATTTAGATCCTGATAACGAATTTATCTGGAGTGAAGATTCTCTAAATAAAATAAATGAAAAATTCAATGAATTAATAAAAGAGAGAGCAGGAAAGGAGTTAGATGATTATGAACTTCGAAAAATAGGATCAGAAATCGAAGGTTTAATTAAATTTTTTCTACAAAATGGTCAGCTTAGTTATAACCCTGATTGTAGAGTAATGAATTATTCAATGGGTTTACCAAAGACTAATGAAGTGCTGTGAATAGATCATCCTCAAATAGAAGGCCAAGAAGAGGCTCAAATAGAAGTTATTATCCTCCAAATCCAAGGGACATAGATCCTTATGGTCAAAGAAGCAATAGATTGCCTGCTTCTTCTGAACAAAAGATCAACTTTAGTACAGGAACCATTGCCGTACTTGCTGGAGTATTAATTTTAGGAGTTGGTATTGGTAGCGCTATTACCAGTACAACAGATGGCGGGCAGGGAAATATAGCAAGTCAACAACAATTAGATATGGCTGTTCCAGATCCTGAATTTTGCAGACAATGGGGAGCTAGTGCTTTCGTAATTGATGTTGAAATGTATACGACTCTAAACCCATCTACGAGTTTTGTAACGCAACCAGCTCTTCAGCCAGGGTGTGTTATTAGAAGAGAGAATTGGACAGTGTTACAAAAACAGGGCGCAATTAGTAATGAAGATGTAAGAGAATGTAAGCAAAGAATGAATACTTTTGCATATATTGGTTCAATAAGAGATAAGCCAATAGTTAAGTGCGTTTATCAGACTGATGTAAATGAAAATAAATTTATAATAAAAGGCGATGGACAAGCCGAAGATGGCGGGGTAGGTATTAACAAAGAAGCAGTTCAGTTTTAATCAAAATTATATATGCCTCAAAGGGCTTTCTAAACTAGCAAATTGTGGAAGAATATTTTTCTTAAATACTTCTGATGCTCTTGATGTATATCTTGACGGATTAGTAATTAATTTAAGTTCTCTTTTAACCTCTAAATCAGCAACAAATGCCTTGTGGATTGTTCCAGCCGATAATTCTCTTTCAATAGAAACAACAGGCAAAAAGGAAGCTCCTAAACCTGATTGAACTGCATTCTTGATTGCTTCAAGAGAGTTAAGTTCCATCTCAATTTTTAATCTTTGAATATCAAGCCCAGAATCTTGGAGAAGTTTGTCAACAACTTTTCTTGTTGTAGATTGTGAGTCTAATGTTACAAAATTTAATTTGTATAAGTCTTCTTTTAAAAGCTCTTTTTTGGTCGCAAGCGGATGTTTAGATGGTAAAACTAATGCCAATTCATCAGTGGCATATGGAATTACTTGTAGCAAATTTTCCAAATCTCCAGGTAATTGTCCGCCAATAATGGCTAAGTCAATTTGTCCATTGGCAACACTCCAACCCGTTCTTCTCGTACTATGAACTTGAAGTTGAACGGATACATCAGGGTATTTTTGTCTGAATAGTCCTATCATTCTTGGCATTAAATAAGTACCCGTTGTTTGGCTCGCTCCAATGACAAGAGTTCCACCTTTTAAGCTATTTAAATCTTCAATAGCTTTGCAAGCTTCGTCGCATTGATTTAAAATCCGTTCACAATATTCAAGTAATAGTCTCCCTGCTTCAGTCAATAAAGCCCTCCTTCCACCTCTGTCGAAAATTGTGATTTCAAGTTGTTTTTCTAGATTTTGTATTTGTAAACTCACAGCAGGTTGGGTTACATATAAGATATCTGCAGCTTTTTTAAAACTTCCTTGAGCTGCAATAGCTTTTAGTATTCTTAATTGGTCGAGCGTAAATGGTAATTCTGGCATCTATTATGCCTACAATTAATTATAATTCTAATGCTTCTAAGCATTCTTGTTAAGAACAAAAATTATTTGAATAATTTAAATATATGGAGACTCATAAAACTTCCCTAATAATCTTAGTTTTAATTTTAATTTTTGCGTTAATTCATAGTGGCGGAGCTGCTTTAAGAATTAAAGCAGAATCTATTATTGGTCCAAGGTTATGGCGGTTATGTTTTGTTTTTTTAAGTTTGCCGTCTGCAATTATCTTAATTAGTTATTTTTTAGCTCATAGATATGACGGAATCAGATTATGGAATTTACAGGGTAATAATTTTGTTTTTATCGTAGTTTGGTTCTTAACTGCAATAAGTTTTTTATTTTTATATCCCGCTACATATAATTTGCTAGAAATTCCTTCGGTTTTAAAACCTAAAGTACGAATTTATGGAACAGGGATAATGAGAATAACAAGACATCCACAAGCATTTGGTCAGATAATTTGGTGTTTTGCTCATACCTTATGGATTGGCTCATCATTCACATTAATAACTTCTATTGGCTTAATTTTGCATCATCTTTTTGCGATCTGGCATGGGGATAAGAGATTAGCAAATAGATTTGGAGAAGAATTTGAAAAGTTTAAAAAAAATACTTCCATAATCCCCTTTATGGCAATACTTGAAGGGAGGCAAGAATTTAAGATTAGAGAATTTCTCAGGTTTTCTCAACTTGGTATCTTGATTGCAATAGGAGTACTTTGGTGGTCTCATCAGTATATAAATATTGCTGTTAAAACATTTAATTCATCATTTTTGTCTGAATTTTTCAATTGACAGTTTAAAATCAAAATATAAATAATTTAAAACATGCCTCAAGCTTCAGAAATTGCCTGGTTAATTCCTGTGTTCCCACTGATTGGAGCGGTACTTTCTGGCTTAGGACTAATAAGTATCAATAAGAAAATTAATAATTCAAGAGAAATTGTTTCTGTAGGTTTGATTTCTTTCGTTGGGATTTCTGCGGTAATTAGTTATAAAGCTTTGATAGAACAAATTAATGGTTATCAATCAGTAGAAAAATTATTTGTTTGGGCTAACGCTGGGGAATTCACAATTCCAATGGGATTTGTCCTTGATCCTTTGGGGAGTGTAATGCTTGCTTTAGTAACTACCATAACTCTGCTTGTAATGATTTACTCTCATGGGTATATGGCGCATGACAAAGGTTATGTCAGATTTTTTACATATTTAGCATTATTTAGTAGTTCAATGATGGGATTAATAGTAAGTCCAAATTTATTAGAAATTTACGTTTTTTGGGAATTAGTTGGTATGTGTTCTTACTTATTGGTAGGTTTTTGGTACGACAGAGATGGTGCTGCACACGCTGCTCAAAAAGCATTTGTTGTTAATAGAGTAGGCGATTTTGGCTTATTACTAGGTATTCTTGGTCTATTTTGGGCAACAAATAGTTTTGATTTTAACGAAATAGCTACAGGAATTTCTCAATCAATATCTGAAAATTCAATACCCATTTGGGCTGCTTTACTACTTTGTTTTTTAGTTTTTTTAGGACCAATGGCAAAATCTGCTCAGTTCCCTCTGCATGTATGGTTGCCTGATGCGATGGAAGGACCGACACCCATTTCTGCACTCATTCATGCTGCAACAATGGTTGCTGCAGGAATATTTCTTGTAGCAAGACTACAACCTTTGTATTCAATATTCCCTTCTATTCAGTTAATTATTGCTTTAGTTGGGACCATTACTTGTTTTTTAGGAGCATCTATAGCTTTGACCCAAATGGATTTAAAAAAAGGTTTAGCCTATAGCACAGTTTCTCAGCTTGGTTATATGATGCTCGCAATGGGTTGTGGAGCACCAGTAGCAGGAATTTTTCATTTAGTAACTCATGCTTGTTTTAAAGCAATGTTATTTTTGGGATCCGGTTCAGTAATACACGCTATGGAAGAAGTAGTCGGCCATCAGCCTGTACTAGCTCAAGATATGAGATTGATGGGGGGGTTAAGAAAAAAAATGCCATATACATCAACAACATTTTTAATAGGTTGTGTAGCAATTAGTGGAATTCCACCATTAGCTGGTTTTTGGAGTAAAGACGAGATTCTCGGAAATGCATTTATATCATTTCCAGCTTTTTGGTTTGTAGGACTTCTAACTGCTGGCATGACTGCTTTTTATATGTTTAGGCTTTATTTCTTGACATTTGAAGGAGATTTCAGAGGGGAGAATAAAGAATTGCAACAAGAGCTTTTAATAGCCTCTAAATCAAATCTAGATGAAGAAAATGAAGAAGAGCATGAAGAACATGGCTCTATTCATGAGTCGCCCTGGTCAATGACATTTCCCTTGGTATTTTTAGCTGTACCGTCTGTAATTATAGGTTTTATGGGATTTCCATGGGATAGTAAAATTGCAAATTTACTAGATCCTGAAGAAGCACAAATTGCTGCTAAAGCCTTCGAATTAAGGGAATTTTTGCCTTTAGCTATAGCCTCAGTTCTTATTGCATCAGCTGGAATCATTATTGCTTACCAGGCATATTTTGTGAAAAAAATTAATTTGTCAGTTTTATTCGCCGAAAAGTTTCCTAAGATTAA
Organism: uncultured Prochlorococcus sp.; assembly: GCA_902578845.1. Next base: position 67,849 of record CACHEM010000001.1, on the reverse strand, counting down.
TCAATTTTTATCCAATAAATGGTACCTAGATGATATTAATGAAAAACTTTTTGTTAAGGGGAGCCGAAAACTGGCTAAAGAAGTCTTAGAAGTTGATTCTAAGGTTGTTGATGGTGTCGTAAACCTTACTGGGCTTGTAACTTTAGGTAGTGGAGAAGGTTTAAAATATTTCGAGACTGGTAGGGCTCAATTTTACGCTCTAATAGTTTTTGGAGGAGTAATTCTTTTAGTTGCAATATTTGGTTTCCAATCTCCTCAAGTATCTTAATTACAATTGTGTGTCTTCACTGTCCATTGGGGTGAAAAAATACAGAAAATTTCTAGACTTTATTTAGGACAAATTTCTTATTAAATTGAGTACTGCTTTTTTAACACATATTCCCTTGCAAATGTTTGGAACTTTGGGAGCTGAATTGTCTAATTTTCCATGGTTATCTGCCTCAATTTTATTCCCAATTGGTAGTGCATTTGTGATACCTTTTTTCCCAGATAAAGGGGATGGCAAAGAGGTGAGATGGTTTGCATTGTCTATTGCATTAATAACTTTTTTAATAACTGTTGGTTCTTATATAAATGGCTTTGATATTAATAATGAAAATGTTCAATTGAAAGAAAATATTAGTTGGCTCCCTGATTTAGGTCTTACTTGGTCTGTAGGCGCTGATGGCATGTCTATGCCGTTGATATTATTAACTAGTTTTATAACTGCTTTAGCAGTTCTTGCTGCATGGCCAGTTAAGTTCAAACCAAAGTTATTTTTCTTTTTGATATTGGTTATGGATGGTGGGCAAATCGCTGTTTTTGCCGTACAAGATATGCTTTTATTCTTTCTAACCTGGGAACTTGAGTTAATTCCTGTATATTTATTACTGGCAATATGGGGTGGCAAAAATCGACAATATGCAGCAACAAAATTCATTATTTATACAGCTGGCAGCTCTATCTTCATTCTTCTAGCAGCGTTAGCAATGGGTTTCTATGGTACAGAAATTCCTAATTTTGAGTTCTCTCACTTGGCAGCTCAAGATTTTAGTCAGAAATTCCAAATATTATGTTATGTAGGACTTTTAATTGCATTTGGAGTCAAACTCCCAATAGTACCCCTTCATACTTGGCTTCCAGATGCTCATGGAGAAGCTACAGCACCTGTTCATATGCTTCTAGCAGGAATTTTATTAAAGATGGGAGGATATGCTCTTTTAAGGTTTAATGCACAGTTATTACCAGTTGCTCATGCTCAATTTGCCCCATTATTAATAGTTCTTGGGGTGGTCAATATAATTTATGCTGCATTAACTTCTTTTGCTCAAAGAAATCTTAAAAGGAAAATTGCATACAGTTCGATCAGTCATATGGGTTTTGTTCTTATTGGAATAGGGAGTTTTAGCAGTCTTGGAACAAGCGGAGCTATGCTGCAAATGGTTAGTCATGGATTAATTGGTGCAAGTTTATTCTTTCTTGTTGGTGCTACCTATGACAGAACAAAGACTCTTAAACTTGATGAAATGAGTGGGGTAGGGCAAAAAATGAGAATCATGTTTGCCCTATGGACTGCTTGCTCTCTGGCTTCCCTTGCTTTGCCTGGTATGAGCGGATTTGTTTCTGAATTAATGGTATTTACAGGATTTGTTACAGATGAAGTTTATACACTTCCTTTTAGGGTGGTGATGGCCTCTTTAGCAGCTATCGGTGTAATACTTACACCTATTTATTTACTTTCAATGTTAAGAGAAATTTTCTTTGGTAAAGAAAATCCTAAATTAATTGAAGAACGAAAACTTATAGATGCGGAGCCAAGGGAAGTCTATATTATTGCTTGTTTACTTTTACCGATTATTGGAATAGGTTTGTACCCAAGATTAGTTACTGAAAGTTATATTGCATCTATCAATAACTTAGTCGACAGAGATTTAACTGCAGTTAAAAGTGCTGTGAAAACGAATATTTTTTCAGGAACCAAAAAAAATGACATCCTAAAAGCTCCAACAATATAATTTTTAAATTAAATGCAATATTGTTTGGCATTACATAAATTAAAAGATATCTTGTGATTAGATTTTATCTATTTCAAAATACCTTATTTTAATCCAATTGATAGTCAACAATTAGGCCCTAGATTGTTGATTAAGTTCCTTCAAGACGCCGCTGGGAAAGGTGAGCTTGATCCATGGGATATTGATGTAATAAGTGTAATTGATAGATTTTTAGAGCAATACTCACATACTTACAATAACTCTTCTAATAAGTACAGCTCTTATCGTAAGGATTTAGCTGAAACAAGTGAAGCATTTTTTGCTGCTTCCGTACTAGTTAATCTAAAGGCTCAAGTTTTGGAATCTGATGTTTTCAAAGAAAATTCCTCAGATTTTGAAGATGAATTTGACTTAGATAATCAAGATTGGATTGATAAAGAATTTGATATTCCAAAATATCCTGAAAAATATTTAAGGAGAAGATCAATTGCACAACCAATTCTTAAACGTACAACAACATTGGGAGAACTGGTAAGTCAGTTAGAGTCTATAGCAGAAGTTATAGAAACCCAAGATATTCTGCTCATGAAGAGAAAAAGAAATAAAAAATATTCTGATAAGGCTTTAATTTCTCAAGTAAAATCATTAGCTCATCGTGAGAAACTTCCAGAAACAACTAAAGCATTAGGTCTATTTATTGACGGATGGGAAAAAGCATTACAATGGACAGATTTTGAATATTTAGTCAAGAAGTGGCAAACAGTTGTAAAAAATGATTTAGATAAAGATCGTTTGGGAGTTTTTTGGGCTTTGTTATTTTTATCATCTGAAAACAAAATTGAAATCAAACAAATTAATTCATTATATGGTCCAATTCAAATTAAAAGAATAATACCTGATGGTGGCATAGCTCAATTACCAATAGAAAATCTTGAGGTAAGTAATTCTTCTTCCTCTGCTGCTTAGAAGTATAAATAGTAATAAAGTATAATTTGGTAAAAAGTTTTTGAATTTATGAAGGCAATGATACTTGCGGCAGGTAAAGGCACACGTGTGCAGCCTATTACTCATGTTATTCCGAAACCGATGATTCCAATTTTGCAAAAACCTGTTATGGAGTTTCTCTTGGAACTTTTAAGAGAACATAACTTTAAGGAAATAATGGTAAATGTTTCTCATCTTGCTGAAGAAATTGAAAATTATTTTAGGGATGGGCAAAGATTTGGAGTAGAAATTGCTTATAGTTTTGAAGGAAGAATTGAAGATGGGGAATTAATAGGTGATGCTTTGGGATCCGCAGGAGGATTAAAAAAAATCCAGGATTTTCAAAATTTCTTTGATGAAACTTTTGTTGTTTTATGTGGTGATGCTTTAGTTGATTTAGATTTAACTCAAGCTGTTAAAAAACATAAACAGAAAGGAGCTATTGCGAGCTTGATAACAAAGAGGGTTACTAAAGATCAAGTATCAAGTTATGGTGTTGTAGTTTCAGATGAAAATGGCAGAATACAGGCTTTCCAGGAAAAGCCATCCGTTGATCAAGCTTTAAGTGATTCTATAAACACAGGAATTTATCTTTTTGAACCCGAAATTTTTAATTACATACCTTCAGCCGAGAAATTTGATATTGGAGCTGATCTTTTTCCTAAACTTGTTGAAATGGATTTGCCATTTTTTGCATTACCAATGGATTTTGAATGGGTAGATATTGGAAAAGTTCCTGATTATTGGAGTGCTATTAGAAATGTATTGCTAGGTAAGGTAAGACAAGTGCAAATACCAGGTAAGGAAATTAAACCAGGAGTTTTTACCGGTTTGAATGTAGCCGCTAATTGGGAAAAAATTAATATCACTGGGCCGGTTTACATAGGAGGTATGACTAGGATAGAGGATGGGGCAACTATTATAGGACCTTCTATGATTGGTCCTAGTTGTTGCATTTGCGAGGGAGCAACTATAGATAACTCAATTATTTTTGATTATTCTAAAATTGGTAAAGGGGTACGACTTATGGATAAGTTAGTGTTTGGTAAATATTGTGTTGATAAAAATGGAGATCATTTTGATTTGCAAGATGCATCTTTAGATTGGTTAATAGCAGATTCAAGAAGATCTGATTTAACTGAACCATCCCCTCAGCAGAAAGCTATGGCAGAATTATTAGGTACTGATTTGATTAATATTCCAGACTAAGATTAGCTTTTTCAATAATTTCAGGAATTAAATGCTCTGCTTTTACGGCCATTAGATGAACACCATTTGCGATATTCATAAAATCATGAGCTTGTTCAGCTGCAATTTTAATGCCTTCTTGTAATGGCTCTTTAGCATCTTTAAGACGATTTAAGATATTTTCAGGGATGTTTGCACCTGGAACATATTTGTTTATAAAGAGAGCGTTTTTGTAAGATTTTAATAGGAATACACCTGCAATCACAGGAATTTCAAGAGGCTTACTAATATTTTCACAAAACTCTATCAAATTTTCTTTTTCCATAACCATTTGAGTTTGTATAAATCCAGCTCCAGCCTCTTTTTTCTTCCTCATTCTATTTTCTAGACTTCTTTTATTTCTGCAATTTGGATCAGCTGCGGCACCTGTAAAAATCAATGTTTTTTTATCGGAAAGTTCTCCAAGAGTGGGATCAATTCCTTTATTGAAAGCCTGAATTTGTTGAAGCAATCTAACAGACTCAAACTCATGTACGGCCTTGGCATCTTGTTGATCCCCAGCTTTTACTGAATCACCGGTAATACATAAGATGTTTTTAATTCCTAAAGCATTTGCTCCCAGAATATCTGATTGTAAAGCAATTTTATTACGATCTCTGCAAGAAATTTGCATTACTGGTTCTATCCCATTTTCCAGTAATAGTTTGGACATTGCCAAGCTGCACATTCTCATCACAGCTCTACTTCCATCGGTAATGTTAACAGCATGTACCTTATCTTTCAAAAGTTGTGCTATCTTAAGAGATCTTATGGGGCTTCCACCTCTTGGCGGCATCAACTCTGCCGTTATTACCTTAGAACTTTTTTCTAAAGTCTTCTGAAGTTTTGATTTCAATTGCTTTTGTTTCCTAGTTGGTTAACAAGTGTACTGAGATTGCTAAACTTAATTAATATAAAAAAGGAACTGTTTAAATGCAAATGGTTGAAGAAGAAGTAAACAACATTGATATGATGGGTCTCTCCGCAAGGGAGATGGAAATCATTGATCTCGTAGCTGATGGGCTTACAAATCAAGAAATTGCGGTAAAACTAACTATTAGTAAAAGAACTGTTGATAATCATGTAAGTAATATGTTTACAAAAACTGGTTCTAAAAACAGGGTTGCACTTTTGAATTGGGCAATGGACAACGGAAAGATTTGTAGAGATGGGTTTAATTGTTGTACACTCCCTGACTCTGATCAAGATTAGTATAACTTTTTAAGTTTTTTGTATCATCAGCTAAATCCATTAAACAATAATTTGTAGAACCTAATTCGAAGAGTTCAGCATATGCGATACATGCATCCATGTCTGCATCAACAAATCTCAATATTCCCTCTTTGTCATAAAGACCATACATCTGAAGAAAATAAAAAATTCTTTGCTTAAATATAAAGAAAATATAAAGGATGAGTGGTTCATTTGACTAGATACTTTTGAAAGTTGTTAACTAGTCTTCTTTCCACTGTGAAAAAGGATTGTTAGCGAGACTGAAATTGGAGTAATGGGTCAGCCCAGTAATTTCTTTTGAAATGAAAGATGGAAGAAATAAATCTTCATCTTCATTAGAAAGTTCAATTTCTGCAATTTCAAGTGGATAATTATTTTCTTTAAAGCAATCTATAATCCAAGATTTTTTTTCAATTTCTAAAAAGAATCTATCTTTTTTAATTGTATTTGAAAGATTTGACATTATTATTTCAGCTTCGCTTCGTGGAATGGAGTATTCAAATTCAAAGTTGGTAAAGCCCTTGATATGTTTTTTAAGTGTAATTTTAGAGTTTTTGCCTATAAGCCTTACCCTAATAATCCAACCATCTATACTTTTGGATAAATATCCTTGTTCAATATAAATTTTTTTATTTATAAATTTTTTCCAATTATCATTTTTTATAAGAAATCTTCTTTCTATCTCTAAGGCCATCTAATTTTTGAAATTTTTTTGAGATAAATCACCTTTCCAATCTAGTTTTTGTATTAGGGTATTATAGTAGCTTGTGCTTTTTTTAAACTTTATTATTTTGCAGGGTGATTGCCCTTTTTTGATCTCACAATAGTAATTTTCCTTAATAGTCATACATTTTGAACCGTCTCTCCATAATTTAATTTCCCCCTTACTTTTTTTTACAGGTTTTATGATTACTTTACTTGTATTAGGTATAACTATTGGTCTGCTAGCCAAACTCATTGGGCATATAGGGTTAATTATCATTGCATCAATACTAGGGTGTACTATTGGCCCCCCTGCGGCCATTGAGTAGGCGGTTGAACCAGTAGATGTAGATATGATTAATCCATCACCTTTGTATTCATTAACCTTCTCGTTATTTATTTCAATTTGTATTTGGTTGGTGGGAGAAATGTCTTCTTCAACAGATTTAAAATAAAAATCATTTAAGGCATCGTAACTTTTTATAATCTTTTTCTCAGAATTTTTCCCATTAATAAAAACATTACAATTTAATCTATTACGAAAGTCAATTTTATATTCTTCTTTTTCAAGGATTTCAATAAAAGATTTGTCAAACAAAAAATCTTTTTCTTGCGTAAGAAAACCCAAATTACCACCAATATTAATGCTCAACAAAGGAATATCATAATCAGCTAAAGCATTTGCACATTTTAGGAAGGTTCCATCTCCACCAAGAACTATGCCAATATTTGGTTGTAATTCTAGATTACAAAAATATTTTTCAATTTCATCTTTATAAAAATCACTTTCAATTCTTTTTGAGTTTATATTTTTAGCTTTGAGGACTTCTTCACAGAATTCAGAAGCTTCTTGAGCTATAGAACTATCTGAACGATATATAATAAGCACTAATGAAAGTTTCATTTAGTGGTTTTACCATTTTAATAAATTAAAACTTTCCATATCTACAGTCACCCTATTCCTATAAAGAGATAATAGGATAGCTAATCCAACTGCTGCTTCTGCGGCAGCGACAGTAATCACAAAAATTGTAAAAACTTGTCCTTGAATTAAATTATTATCGACATAGGAAGAAAACGCCATTAAGTTTATATTTACTGCATTGAGCATTAACTCAATGCTCATAAGAACTCTTACTGCATTTCTGCTATTTAATAATCCCCAAATCCCAATACAGAATAGTGCTGAAGATACTATTAAAAATGCTTGAATAGGAATAGATTCTAAACTCATCATAAGAAATGTGAAAGGTTAATTTTTATTTGTAAGTAATGGTTCTGATGATTTTTCAATTAACTCTTGATCAACAGGTAATCCAGTGGATATATCTTTACTCATTACATCTCTTCTAGCTAAAACGATAGCTCCAATCATTGCCATTAAAAGTAAAACTGATGCTACTTCAAATGGGAGTAAATAATCACTAAATAGATGCTCACCAATTCTGATAGTTGATTCTTCTCCAATAGAGTTTTGAGGACTTGATAGGCTCCATACATTAGTCATGTCAACTCTTATTAAAAGGCTTAGCAGAGTTAAGCATATTGATGTTGATATGATTCTTCTTGATTTAATGTCATTGATGGGCTTTAAATCTTCTTTTTTATTGACTAGCATTATTGCAAAGATTATTAATACATTAACTGCACCCACATAAACTAAAACTTGTGCCGCAGCAACAAAACTCGCATTTAAAAGAAGATATAATCCAGCCACACTCATGAATACTCCTCCTAGAAGAAAGGCTGAATAAACGATACTTTCGAGTAATACAACACCAAGTGCTCCGATAAGGATAACTAAAGATAAAATTGTAAAACAAATTATTTGAGTTGTTATTGCGATGGACATAAATTAATGGAAATTAATTGTTTGAAGTAGAAACTTTATCTTTATTTTCATTGGATTCTGGCCTCATCCAATCATAGACTTCTTCTGGTAATTTACCAACTCTAGTATCTGAAGCTGGGATTTCATGAGGGTCCATGACTCCTTTAGGAAGATATGCAAGTTCTCTTAGAGGTTTAACTGAAGGGTCTGTTGTGACATTTGTAGGTAACCTACCAAGTGCGACATTATCAAAATTTAGATTGTGTCTGTCAAAAGTAGCTAGTTCGTATTCTTCGGTCATTGAAAGACAATTAGTTGGACAATATTCAACACAATTTCCACAAAATATACAAACTCCAAAATCTATAGAATAATTTCTTAGTTCCTTTTTTTTGGTTTCTTTATTCATTACCCAATCAACGACTGGTAAATTAATGGGACATACTCTCACGCAAACTTCACAAGCAATACATTTATCAAATTCATAATGTATCCTTCCTCTATATCTTTCAGAAGGTATTAATTTTTCATATGGATATTGGACAGTAACAGGTCTTCTTCGAAGATGATCAAAGGTAACTGATAAGCCATTGTATAAATATTTGCCAGCATTAAATGCTTCTTTGATATAGCTATTAATTTGTTGAAGGAAATTTTTCATTTTGAAGAATTTACTTAGTTATTTTATTTTAGTGGATTAATTTTTAATTTAAGTATTTTTACTTAAGTTTAACCACCAAAGAATTGCGGAAAAGCAAGTTTTAATCCTGCAGTTATCAAAAGATTAGCAAGAGAAATTGGAAGAAGAAACTTCCATCCTAAATCTAATAGTTGATCTATTCTTACTCTAGGAGTTGTCCAACGCAATAATATTGCAATGAAAACTAAAAGATACGCTTTCAATACAGTCATTACAATTCCTATTGATGCAGTGAAAACTTGTATGAAGGGTGCATTAATTGGCAAATTTAGAATCTTAGCTATTAATTCAACTGGAATAGGAAACCCCCATCCTCCTAGATAAAGTATTGATACCAATAAAGCTGAAAGGATTAAATTAATGTAACTACCAAGGTAGAACAATGCGAATTTCATACCTGCATATTCAGTTTGATATCCTGCAACTAATTCTTCTTCAGCTTCAGGCAAGTCAAATGGTAGTCTTTCACATTCTGCAAGAGCACAAATCCAAAAGACTATAAAACCAACTGGTTGTCGCCATATATTCCAACTTAGGATTCCAGCACCACTTTGTTGGTTGACAATGTCAATAGTGCTTAGAGAATTTGTCATTAGTACGATAGCCAGTACAGATAAAGCTAAAGGAATTTCATAACTTATTGATTGAGCTGCTGCTCTTAAACCTCCTAGTAAAGAATACTTATTATTTGATGCATATCCGCTCATGAGAAGTCCAATTGGCTGGATACTGCTTAAAGAAATCCATAGGAAAATTCCAATACCAACGTTACTTATTAAAAGGTTTTGTCCAAAAGGAACAATTAGCCAGGACAGAATCACTGGAACAAGAACTAATATAGGTCCGGCAGTGAACAGAATTCCATCTGCTTTAGCAGGAATAATATCCTCTTTTACAAGTAACTTAAGACCATCTGCAATTGGTTGAAGGACGCCAAGCGCTCCTGCATATTCGGGACCTATTCTTTGTTGAGCAGCAGCAGATATTTTTCTTTCAAGCCAAACTGTTACTAACACTCCAACTACTGCCGCCACCAAAACCAAAAGCATAGGGAGTGGGAGCCAGATTATATGAGCAATTTCGCTAGACAGGCCAAAACCTTTTAAAAATTCATTAAAACTATATTCGAGATCTAATCCGTATTCCAAAATTTTTATGTTATTTACTTAATACATTAACTCTTCACAAACAATATGTGTGTTTTTTATGAAAAGCTGCAAATATTATTCTCTGTTTTCTAGGCTGATCCAATCTCTTGGTGCTGAACCTGTGTAGATTTGAGATGGTCTGAAAATTCTATTTGCTCCAAGTTGCTCTCTCCAATGAGCTAACCAACCAGCCACTCTAGATATGGCAAAAATTGGAGTAAATAAATCACGAGGAATACCAAGTTTTCTATAAACTAGACCAGAATAAAAGTCCACATTAGGAAATATACCCTTAGGACCGAGTCTTGATATTGCCTCTGCCTCAAGTGATTTAGCAACTTCATACATTTCATCTGCTCCAAATCTAATGAAAAGCTCTTCTGCCAGTTTTTGCAGAATTATTGCTCTTGGATCTTTGACTTTATATTCTCTGTGGCCGAAGCCCATTATCTTACTCTTATTTTTTATTGCGTTATCTAAAAAAGACCCAGCATTTTCTGGGGTTTTAATCTCTTCTAACATTGCAATCACATCCTCATTAGCTCCTCCATGCAATGGGCCAGCAAGGGTTCCTACTGCAGAAGCGATGACAGCATATGGGTCTGTAAGAGTGCTTGCAGTAACTCTAGCGCTAAATGTACTGGCGTTTAAACTATGTTCGGCATGTAGAATTAAACACCTATCAAAAACTTTTGCAGCTATGGGATCTTGTTCTTTTTCAGTCAGCATGTAAAGAAAATTTGAGGAGTAAGTTAAATCATCTCTAGGTTGAATTGGGTCTTGTCCTTTTCTAATAAGTTGAAACGCAGCAATCATTGTTGGTATTTTTGCTATTAGTCTTATGACTGCGTTGTAGATGTAATTAGGATCATCTATTGCCCTGCGCGAATAGAAGAGCCCCAAAGAAGCCGCGCTAGATTGAAGAGCATCCATAGGATGACCTGTCGCAGGGAAACATTTCATCATATCTCTGACTCTAAAACTTAACCTTCGATGCATCTGAACTTCTTGTTCAAAATCTCTAAGTTGAATAGCTGTGGGCAATTCACCCCAAATCAATAGGTATGCTGTTTCTAAAAAACTGCTTTTTTTGGATAGTTCCTCAATGGAGTAGCCTCTGTAGAGTAATTTACCTTTGTTGCCGTCAATATCACAGATAGATGAATTAGTAACTGGGACACCCTCTAATCCTGGTTTTAAAATTAGTTTTTTATTGTCCAATTGCTTAATTCAATATCAAATACTTATAGATTAAAGATAGTCAAATAATTTTTAATTAACCACAAGTTATTAACTTCACAAAAATTTTAAATGATTGTCTTTGAAGCTTATTTGAATAAATTTATTAAGGTATTTTTAAACTTGTTTCTGTATAAAGAATTGGATTTTTTTCTGGAATAGATTGACTTATGATTTCTAGATATTCTTCATTTGATATTTTTAAAATATTTCTAATGAGAAAATTAAGATCTTCCAAATCAGGTAAATATTCAATTTTATTGGAATTTTCATCTTTGATATCAACTTTGGTATAAAGAAAAGTAGATTTATCTTTATAACTTTTTAGGTTGAAAAATTTTTTTGAGATTGTTTCTAGTTTTTTACTATCAATTAAAAAATTACTTATGAATTGCAAACCTCCTGATTCTATTGAATAGATATTTTCAAAAGTTAATTGTTTTATTGCATCGTTTTTTTCTTCAAGAATATCTTTGGAATATATTGAGTAAATATCTTCATTTTGTTTTAAAGTATATTTGTTGAAATCTTTTAATTTTTTCAAAGTACTTAAATCAAATTGATTTTCAGTATTTTTTTCAAATGTAAAAAGCCAATCTTTTTTTGAATTGAGAATTAAGATATTTTGATTTTTATTTTGGTTAAAATCTTCAAAAAAACTTTGTTCAAAATTATTTATAAAAGGTTTTAGATATTTTTCAAAACTCTTAATTTCAGTAAAAATTGAAACTTGAAGATTATCTTTATTATTAATATCTTTATTTATAAGTTTATCATAAGCAAGAAATTCAAGATTTTTTTTATTATTAAGTAAATATGATTTTAAAAGTAAATGTTTATTTTTTAAGTCAAATGTTGTAGCTACAATATCCTCATTTTTGTCAGTAAAAATTTCTTTATTAAAAAATATACTTCTTCCAAATTTTTTGGTAAATAATATATTTTTTTGATTTTTGAGTCCAAAAAGTTCTCCCTCATATTGAAATTTTTTTTCTTTAAAATTATCACTAGAGTTAATACTATTTTTCATTAATTGTTTATCTGATGAAGCAATTATATAATTATCGTCGGTTCGGTATATATATTTAAGGAAATTTATTTTGTTTTCTCTTTTAATTGAAATTATCTCATCAATTTGATCAATTTTATTAGGCAAATTTAATAAATCGTCTATTGTTTTTTCTGGCTTAATTTTAAAAATAATCAAAATATCATCTTTAAGCTTTTTATTATTTTCAAAAAATGAGATTATAAGTTCATTGTTATAGATGTCTTCTAATTTATTATTGCCTAGATCTATACCTAAGTAATCTAATATAGAGTCTTTTATTAAAACAAAGTCATCTTGATTTGTTGATTTTTTATCTTTTTCATTATGATTAACAATATGAAAACTATCTAAATTTGAAATAAATAATAATTTATTTTTTTCAGGAATATATCTTAAGATATTTAGTTGCTCAATATTTGTACTTTGCTTCTTGTTTTTATTAGCTGAAACTTTTTTAAAACCAAAAAAAAGTAATAAAGATAATAATATTATTATTGCTACTACTCTAAGTTTCATTATCAATGTTTATTTTTATTTTTAACAATAAACTTCCTACTGCAACTTAATTTATTAAATTGTAAATAACACATAATTTATCCTATAAATTGGGAAGTTATCCAAAATCTATAAATGCTTCTAGTCTCAATGATTGGTTTAATTCTGAGAAAGAAGATCCAGTTTTGATTGATGTAAGAGAACAGTCAGAGCTTGAAATAGCTAGTTTCTCAAAAGAATTTTTACATATACCAATTAGTAAAGTCACATCTGAATATGTTGAAGAAATATTTGCTGGTTTATTAGACAGAGAAATTGTAGTTACCTGTCATGCAGGAATAAGAAGTTATAACTTTTCTCAATGGTGCTTGGATAATAATATTGTGAGCGAAATATGGAACTTGGAGGAAGGTATTGATGGATGGAGTAGAAATATTGACCCATCAATCCCAAGGTATTGATTAAATATCTAATGAAGATGCAACAGTATTAACATCTTTGTCGCCTCTACCAGAGCAATTGATAACTATATGAGCATCTTTTTCAAGAGTAGGGCATAATTTATCTAACCAAGCAAAGGCATGGGAAGTTTCAAGTGCAGGTATGATTCCTTCTAGTTCACTAACAAGTTTTAAAGCGTCTAAAGCTTCTTGATCTGTGACTGATCCATATTCTGCTCTACCTATATCTTTTAAATGGCTATGTTCAGGTCCTACTCCAGGGTAATCTAAACCTGCACTTATTGAGTGAGCTTCTTGTACTTGACCATTATCATCTTGCAAGAGAAGACTCATTGATCCATGCAAAATTCCAACTGACCCTTTAGTGATAGTGGCAGCATGTTTGTCAGTATCAACTCCGCTTCCTGCGGCTTCAACTCCAATAAGACGCACAGAAGTTTCTTTAACAAAAGGATGGAAAAGTCCCATTGCATTTGATCCCCCACCTACACAAGCAAGCAAAATATCGGGCAAAGATCCAAATGATTCCAAACATTGTTTTTTAGTTTCTTCACCTATAACTGCATGAAAATCTCGCACAATCTTTGGGAAAGGGTGTGGGCCTGCAACAGATCCTAAAATGTAGTGTGTGGTTTCGACATTAGAAACCCAATCTCTAATGGCCTCACTAGTAGCATCCTTAAGTGTTGCAGTCCCAGAATTTACAACTTTAACTTCAGCTCCTAAAAGTTTCATTCTGAAAACGTTAAGGGATTGCCTTTTTATGTCTTCAGCACCCATGTAGATAATACATTTCAAGCCAAATCTCGCACAAACAGTAGCAGTAGCAACTCCATGCTGACCTGCTCCAGTTTCTGCAATTATTCTTTTTTTGCCCATTCTTATTGCCAATAAAGCTTGTCCAAGAGCATTATTAATTTTGTGAGCCCCAGTATGATTTAAATCTTCTCTTTTAAGCCATATTCTAGGAGTTGCTTGTTTATTTTTGTAATGTTCAGTAAGTCTTTTGGCTTCATAAAGTGGTGTTTCTCTTCCTACATAAGTCTTAAGTAGATGATTTAATTCTTCTACAAAAAGTTTATCTTTCCATGCATTAGACGCAGCTTTTTCAAGCTCAAAAAGAGCGGGCATTAGCGTTTCAGGAACATATTGACCACCATATTTTCCAAATCTTCCCTCTTTGGAGGGTTGATTTAAATCGTCATTTTTATAGTTTTGATCTTTGCCAGAAAATGTACTTACCACTTTTTCTATAGAATAAGTATTAACTAACTATAGATTATATTGAAAATAATGGGAAAAAAGAATTGGATCGAATTTGATAATCAAGAAAAGAAATCTGAAGAAACAGCTAAGGTAGATACTTTTAATAAAAGATCAAAAATAAATATTTCAAAACAAAAAAAAGGTAAAAAGGGCAAGACTATAACTTTAATTAGAGGTTTAGGCACTGAGGATGAAATCTTATTGAAAGAATTACTAAAAAAAATTAAAGTTTTTTGTGGGACTGGAGGAACATTAATTGATAGAAATATCCAGTTACAGGGTGATATGGTATCGAAATCAATTGAGTTTCTTCGTAAAGAGGGATTTCATAATTTATGAAGCAAGGGTTAGGATAGGTTTTTAATTTTGATGAAGTAAAAAATGAAAGAACAAAATCAAACAAAGTCAACCAATATAAAGTGGCACAACCTAACTATTGATAGAGAAAAGTTAGAGAAAATGAGAGGTCATAAAGGTATGGTTATCTGGTTTACAGGTTTATCTGGTTCTGGCAAAAGTACTTTGGCCAACGCTTTAAATGAAGTTTTACACTTAGATGGTTTTTCGACTTATGTGTTGGATGGAGATAATATTAGACACGGTTTATGTAAAGATCTTGGTTTTTCGGATGAAGATAGAGAAGAAAATATAAGAAGAATTGGCGAAGTTGCGAATTTATTTATGAATGCTGGGATAATAACTATTACAGCATTCGTTTCGCCATTTATTAGCGATAGAGATAAGGTGAGAAAAATTATTGGATCTAAGGATTTTATTGAAGTTTATTGTGCTGCTGATATCGCAGTTTGCGAAAATAGGGATACTAAAGGTCTTTATAAGAAAGCTCGTTTGGGAGAAATTAAAGAATTCACAGGGATTTCTAGTCCATATGAAGCTCCTTTTAATCCCGAAATTGTTGTTGATACAGGTTCGTTAGATTTGAATGATTCCGTTGAAAAAATTATTAACTTCCTTAGAAAAGAAAACTTTCTTAAAAAGGCCTAATAGAAAAATATTAGTTCATTTATTTTGAAGATAATTGTCAGGTCCAATATTTGATAACTTACTATTTTTAGTTCTTACCTGTGTATGTAGATTTTCTCTGAATTCTTTCAAATTTTTCTTTATGGATTCATCAAATAAACTGATCATCTCTATTGCCAATAATCCAGCATTCTGACCTCCATTAATTGCAACTGTTGCAACTGGAATTCCAGCGGGCATTTGAACGATTGATAAAAGAGAGTCAATCCCCTTAAGTGTCTTACTCTCTACTGGTACGCCAATTACAGGAATGCAAGTTATGGATGCCAGCATTCCTGGAAGATGAGCAGCACCCCCAGCACCGGCAATTATTACTTTTATGTTTTCTGTTTCTGCATTTTTTGCATATTCCATCATTTCAATAGGTGTTCGATGAGCAGAAAGTATACAAACTTCAGTTTTTATACCAAATTCTCTTAATATATCAATGGCTGGTTTCAATGTTTTTAGATCTGAATCACTACCCATTACGACAGCAATTTTATAAATATCTTTAGAATTCAATTCTGACAAAATAACAAATCAATTCTTTCCTATAATGGCGTGCAATTAATTTGGTGCCAGTTAGTTAGTATAAAAAGAATAAATTTTCTATAGAATATTATGACGTCAAATAAGATTATCGAAAAAAGTGAAGTTAGGGAGTATTTTAATGGTACTGGCTTTGAAAGATGGAATAAAATTTATAGCAAATCTGATGAAATTAATACAGTTCAGAAAAATATTAGGAAAGGACATCAAAAAACTGTAGATGATGTAGTCTCATACATCAAAAATTATCCTGAACTAACAAAAAAAAGTTATTGCGATGCAGGCTGTGGTGTAGGAAGTCTTTCCATACCTTTATTAAGACTCGGTATAAAAGAACTACAGGTGAGCGATATTTCTTCTGAAATGATTAAAGAAACAAAAAAACGCATTCATGAATTAGGTTTGAGTCAAGGTAAAATTAAATATGAAGTCTGTGATCTAGAAAAATTAAAAGGATTATTTGATGTTGTAGTTTGTTTGGATGTATTTATTCATTATCCTCAACCGATCGCAGAAGAAATGGTTCAACATCTATGCGATTTAAGCAAAGAAAAACTAATCGTTAGCTTTGCTCCTTATACTCCAGTTCTTGCTGTTCTAAAAAATATTGGAAAATTATTTCCTGGGCCAAGTAAAACTACAAGGGCATATACATTGAAAGAAAAGGGTATTATTAATGCTGCTAAAGAAAGAGGATTTAAAGTTGTTAAAAACAAATTAAATCAAGCTCCTTTTTATTTTTCAAAACTAATTGAATTCGAAAAAATTAAATAATTTACTTTACTAAATGATTTTCAAGTGCATAACGAACTAATTCTGTTCGGCTAGACGTACCTGTCTTGATAAAAAGTCTACTTACATATTTCTCAACATTTCTAATAGATGTTTCAAGTTGTCTTGCAATTTCCTTGTTCATCAGCCCCTCTGCTACTAGTTGTAGTACACTTGCTTCTCTTGGGGTAAAACTAGGAAGATTTGTTTTATTTTCTGGATTAGTTTGGTTTTGGCCTGTGAGCATCGATTTTATTTCAGTAATTTGTTTCGCCATTTTGCTTACATCAATATCTGCGAATCGCGCAGCTTCTTTTAGCAAACGTTCTTGTCTGTTGATTACATTTTTAACTCTTGCAGCTAATTCATCGGGATCGAAAGGTTTGGAAATATAATCATCAACTCCTGCAAGATAACCTTCTGTTCTGTCTAGGGTCATTCCTTTTGCAGTTAGAAAAATAACTGGAGTTCCTCCTAATTTTTCATCCTCTCTAATTTTTTCTAATAGAGCATAACCATTAGCTCGGGGCATCATAATATCGCTAATTATTAAATCTGGAAAAACTGTTTGAGCTTTTTCCCAACCATCCTCTCCATCAACTGCAATAAATATTTCAAAGCCTTCATCTTCTAAAAATGTTTTTACAGCTGTTCTTAAACCAGGCTCATCATCAACTAATAGAATTCTTGATTTTCTTACCGGTTCATTATTAATTTGATTAATTTCATTCATTTTTTTAATTTTTTAATTTTGATTTTCTAGTAATAAACAGAATTTTATATACTAAACATAATGCTATCAACTCCCATACTACTAGACTATCAATCTTCGACTCCTTGCTCTAAAGGTGTCGTTGATTCTATGAAACCTTTTTGGAGTGAGATATTTTCTAACCCTGCAAGCAAATCTAATTTGGCGGGGATTAACGCAAGCGCTATATTGGAAGCCTCAAGAGAAAAAATAGAAAAAAGTTTATTTCTTAAGAATAAAAAAGTTATTTTTACAAGTGGGGCAACTGAATCTAATAACTTAGCCTTATTAGGTTTTGCTAGAAATTTCTATAAAAAAACAGGAAACTATGGACATATTATTACCTTAAAAACGGAGCATAAAGCTGTTTTGGAGCCCTTAAACCAACTAAAAAAAGAGGGATTTATGGTTACAGAAATTAATCCTGAGAAAGATGGCTTAATTTCAGAAGAACAATTCAAAAAATATATAAGAGAAGATACATTTCTGGTTAGTGTCATGCTGGCAAATAACGAAATAGGAGTTATTCAGCCCATAGAAAATATTTCAAAGACATGTAAATCGAGAGGAATAACATTTCACTCTGATTTCGCACAATGTTTAGGTTATATGGCGTTAGACAATCTTTTATTAGATGTAAACATGATAACGATGAGTTCTCACAAAATATATGGTCCTAAAGGGATAGGACTTCTTTTGATTGATGAAGAAATTAATCTTGAGCCTTTAATTGTTGGAGGAGGTCAGGAATATGGTCTTAGATCTGGCACATTACCTCTTCCTTTAGTAGTTGGCTTTGCTAAAGCAATAGAGATAGCAGTTCTTAATCAAAAAAATAATGCTGAGAAATTACTTTTTTATAGAAATAACCTTTTAGAGGGGTTGTTAAAAAATAATTCTGGTTTATTAATTAATGGCTCAATAGAAAAAAGATTACCTCACAATTTAAATTTGACTGTATTGGATTTAAACGGAGCAAAGTTTCATAAACTTTTAAAATCTAAAATAATTTGTTCTACTGGATCTGCATGTAGTAATGGTGAACCATCTCATGTTTTACTAGCCTTAGGTAGATCTCTAAAAGAAGCAGAATCTTCAATAAGGTTAAGTATTGGATTAAGTACTAATTTAAAAGATATAAAACAAGCAATTCATATTCTTACAAATACGATCAGATCATTACGATAGAAATTATTGGCTTTTAATTTAATTGAGCAATTCTTAATTTTCCACTTCTAGCTCTTTTATTAAGTTCAACTTCTTGTTCGGAAGGAGTTATTGGCTTTTTTGTCAGGTTTTTTATTCTTTGATCATTCTTAAAATAACTTTTAACTAACCTATCCTCAAGGGAATGAAAACTAATAATAGAAATAATACCCCCTGGCAAGAGCCATTCAGGGACAACTTGCAAAAATTTTTCTAATGCTTCAATTTCTTTATTAACAGCAATTCTTAGTGCTTGAAATGTTCTTGTTGCTGGATGTATTTTTTTATATCTTTGTTTTGGTGGGAAGCAGCCTGCAATAGAATAAGCTAACTCTTTTGTTCCAGAATATTTCCCATTTTCTTTTAAATCTAATTTTATTTTCCTAGCAATCTTTCTCGATAATCTCTCCTCTCCGTATTTATAAATTAGGTTAGCTAGATCTTTTTCATTTAAAGCCTCAATTAATTTCTCTGCATCAACTTCAAGAAAAGGATTCATGCGCATATCAAGTGGACCATCTTTTTGGAAACTAAATCCTCTTTTAGGGTCATCAATTTGGTTACTATTGACTCCAAGATCTGCAATCACAAAAGAAACTTTTTCTTTTGGTACAAAATCCGAAAAATTTGAAGCCCTTATATCAATCCTATGTTTAAATACATCAAGTTTTTTTGATGCTGACTTTCTCGCGAATGGATCTTGATCAAGTCCAATTATATTTAAATCCGAATATTTTCTCAATAAATGATAAGAGTGCCCTCCTCCGCCTAAAGTTGCGTCTATTCCTTTGAGTTGGTTGTTATGTATTAATGGGTAATGCTCTATTGAGGCCATAATCTCATCTGTCATAACTGATTTATGATTGAAAAAAGATGAATCAGATAGGTCAGTTTGCATAACTTTCGACTAAGATTTGTTTAGAAGTTAAATTTCGAATGGCTCAGTTAGAGACTAGAACAGAACCAATGGTGGTCAATTTTGGCCCTCACCATCCCTCAATGCATGGTGTTTTAAGGTTAGTTGTAACTCTTGATGGTGAGAATGTCATTGATTGTGAACCGGTTATTGGATATTTACATAGAGGGATGGAAAAGATAGCTGAAAATAGGACAAATGTAATGTATGTCCCTTATGTAAGCAGAATGGATTATGCAGCAGGAATGTTTTATGAAGCTATTGTAGTAAATGCTCCTGAAAGATTAGCAAATATTCCAGTTCCTAAAAGAGCTAGTTACATCAGAGTTCTAATGCTGGAACTCAATCGTATTGCTAATCATCTTTTATGGCTAGGTCCCTTTTTAGCAGACGTGGGAGCTCAAACTCCATTTTTCTATATTTTTAGAGAAAGAGAAATGATTTATGATCTTTGGGAAGCTGCTACTGGACAGAGGCTGATAAATAACAATTTCTTTAGGATAGGTGGTGTCGCATGTGATCTTCCATACGGATGGTTAGAAAAATGTATCGACTTTTGTGATTGGTTTGGTCCCAAGATTGATGAATACGAAAAATTAATTACAAATAATCCAATTTTTAAAAAGAGAATTGAAGGTCTTGGAACAATACAAAGAGATCAGGCAATTAATTGGTCTTTGTCTGGGCCAATGCTTAGAGCTTCTGGAGTTTCCTGGGATTTAAGGAAAGTCGATAGTTATGAATGCTATGACGATTTTGATTGGAAGATTGCTTCAGAAAAAGAAGGAGATTGTTATGCGAGATATAGAGTAAGAGTTGAAGAGATGAGACAATCACTAAGCATCATTC
Organism: uncultured Prochlorococcus sp.; assembly: GCA_902578845.1. The sequence continues at coordinate 47,471 of CACHEM010000001.1, read as the reverse complement.
GCCAAGCCTGCAAAATGATTCCAGGAGGTCCAACAGAAAATTTAGAAGCTCAAAGAATGGCGACTGAAGATAAGAAAAGTGAAATATTTGGTATCGACTATCAATATGTAGCTAAGAAGGTTGCTCCAACTTTTAAAATTCCTAACGGAGAATTATATACAAGATTAGAGTCCGGAAAAGGAGAAATAGGTGTATTTATTCAAGGAAATAATGAAGTTACTCCATGGAGATTTAAAATCAGAGCAGCTGATTTAAATAATCTGCAAATATTGCCTCATATTCTTAAAGGTGCCAAAATCGCTGATATTATGGCAATCCTTGGTTCAATAGATGTCATCATGGGATCTGTTGATAGATAATTTCTTTAAATGAAACCCGCTGATTGGTTAATATTGCAAAAGAAGGTAAGATTCGGTGATTGTGATTCTGCAGGTGTAATTCATTTTCATAACTTATTAAAATGGTCGCACGAAGCTTGGGAAGAGAGTGTCGAAATTTATGGGATTCCATATCAAGATATTTTCCCAGATTTTTCTATACGTAAGAGTCAAATTATTTTTCCCATAGTAAACTGCGAAGCAAACTTTTTTGCGCCTATAAAAATTGGAGATTTCTTAAAAGTAAAAATTTCCCCCCATAAAATTAATACACATTTGTTCCAAGTAAATAGCTTTTTTATAAAAAATGGAAATAAAGTAGCAGAAGGAAAAATAATACATTGTTCCTTAGATAGTGATTCAAGAAATAAAATAGAACTTCCTGATCAGTTAGAAAGATGGATAGAGGCTTCAAATGTAAGTACTAATTTAAAAGAATGCTAATTATTATTTTTTAAATTTATAGTTTATTTTTTCTATACTGGTTTTTTTATTTTTAACAATCCACTTTTCAGGTTTTTCATGTTTAGGCCAACTTTGAGAAAATTTTTTTAATAAATTTAATGAATTTTCAATATTTTCATGATTTGTATGTTCTTTATATTCAACAATTATTTTAATTTTATTTCCCCATAATTTGTCCGATACTTTTGAAATATTGAATTTATTAATTGGGATATTTTCTTTCATAATAAAATCATTTAATCGAGATTCAATTACTTTTGGAAAAACGATTTCTCCTCCTGAATTAAAAGCGTTATCACTTCTTCCAAGAAAGGTTAAATATAAAGAATTATTGATCTGATTAATTTCACCTAAATCACAGGTTTGCCACCACCCATTTTTATTTTTGAAATTTTCCGTTTTTGAAGAGTCTATTATTTCGATTCCAATTCTGGCTGATTTTATCTCGATTAATCCTTTCGCATTAATTCTTATTTTTGTATCAGGTAGTATTTCTCCAACATTTTTTAAACCCATTAAAAATTCTTTTGGTTTTAAACTCGTAACCATTGCCGCTGTCTCAGTTGAGCCGTAACAAGGTGCTAATTTTATTTTTTCTTTTATACATTTTTTTGCAGTTTCGTCTGAAATTGAAGCTCCACCTACCCAAATTAGATCAAAAATTTTCAGCCAACTAATTCCATCTTCTTGAGCTAAAAGTCTTTTTAATTGGGTAGGTACTAATGACGTAATCAAGTGTTTTTTGTTTTTTTTAGATTTAATTGTGAAAAGTAAAAGTTCTCGAGTTTTTTTTAATAAATTCGGAGAAATATTAATACAAGCACATCCCCAAGATTGACTTCTAAAAATTGGCATTAATCCACTTATATGGTTCAGGGGTAAAGTATTTAAAATTAAGCAGTTTTGCAATTCAAATCCTTGCTCTATTAGCCATTGACCTGATGTGGCTGCAGATAATTTAAGATTATCTAAATGGTGAAAACATTTTCTCGGTTTTCCAGAACTACCACTACTGTTTAAGATAATTGCTGGCCCATTTTCAGTAATTGAATCTAATAAATCTTTGTCTTCATAAAATTTGTTTTTTAAATAAATAATTTTATTCTCTCTAATTTTTTCAATAATTTTCTCTACAGATTGAGTTTCGTTATTTTCAACTTCAATAGTATGAATTTTATTTTTCATAGATGATCCCATATCTTTTTTGCTTCATTTAAAAATAGAAAAGAATTAGGTAATTTATTCATTGCTAAACCAGGAACTTTTGGAGTTGGTCCTTGTAATTGTAGAGACGACAAATGATAAAGCCATCTCTTCCCTATACCAGTTTCAAATGAGGTACTTATAGATATTAAAGCTTTTTTATTTTCTAATTCTCTTAAAAGCTTGACTGGATTATTTTCTTGAGAAGGCCTTCTAATTTGCCAACCTTTCCACTCATGAATCAAATTTGGAAATTTTAAAAGTGATTCGTCTAAGGCTATAGGTATTTTTTTGTTGAGTTCTGTCAGTCCATCAATATCATCAACACAGAGAGGTTGTTCTAACCAATCTACATTTTTGTTATCTTTCAGAATATCAGCCCATCTATTAGCTATCTCTCTTCCCCAAGAACCATTAGCATCTATTCTTAACTTAATATTATTGCCTATTTGGCTTAAAATTTCTTCTAAAATTGCTTCTTCCTTATGATTATTTTTTAATGCTACTTTCCATTTTATGGTTAATGATTTTCCAATATCAGATTGTCTTTTTTTAATTTCATTTAGATCTGAAACTACATTTTCATGATTTAACAATATCGCTGTTTTATCAATTTCATCAAAGTGGTAGTTTTCTTTAAACATTATTTTTCCATTTATTTCGGCTAATGCTGAATTTATTGCAGATTGAATGCATGGGTGAAAAATATTTATTTGCTCAGATAAATTAAATACTTCTAAATATGAAGGGATCATATCCAGTTGTTTCGCACACTTTTTTAAGTCTTCTTTATGAAGCGGCGAAACTTCTCCAAACCCAATTTTTTTATCATTACTGGTTAATTTAATTATCCAACCCGATTTTGTATGGTAAGTGGTTTTAGAATTTTCTATTTTGGCGGATAACTTAAAGCTATAAGATTTTTTTTCAAATATTAAGTTCATTTATTAAGCACGTAATTAAATATTAATCCTGTGATTAAGCCAACTCCATTAAGAGTTTGAAATTTTATTGCGATGAATTTACAATTTTTTATTGCACTAGGGTTTTTATATGAAGATCTTAATAAATTTATTAGTCTTATTGCTTGAGGGAAACTAATCAAATAAAGGATACAAAACACTGGAATAAATCCATTAACTATAGTGAAAAGTTGAAAAATATATATTGTAAAAATTATCCAAGGCACAAATTGAGAACCTTTTTTTGCCCCTAAGCGAACTAAAGGTGAATTTTTCCCATGCTTTTTATCTTCAGAAATTTGATGAAAATGAGAACAAAATAATACGAGAGTTGTTGCTAAGGAAGGTCCTGAACCAAGTAATAAAGAAACTTTCCATGGAATATCTTCAAAGAAAATATTTGACGGATTTAACGCAATTAAGACTGCAGAGTAAGCAAAAGGTCCAAATGCAAGCCAGCATAATGGTTCTCCTAAACCTTTATAGCCAAATCTAAAAGGAGGACCTTGATATAAATATCCTAAGAAGCAGCAAGCTGCCACCAAAATCAAAATATTTATACTTGTTGATACTGAAATAATTGAAATTATTAATAAACCAATAACTAAAGATGTATATGCAATAAATGAAATTATTTTTTTATTTTTTACAAGATTTACAATTGAATGGAATTTAAATTCATCGATTCCTGTTTCTGCGTCGAATAAATCATTAGTTAGATTTTCCCAAAGTAATATCAAAATTGCAGCTAAAGTAAATGCAATCATATTAAAAATTTTTACCATTTCATATTGATTGAGCAAATAAGCCCCTGTTATTAAAACTGGAAGTATTGCAACAGAATAAAGAGGCCATTTTATTGCTTGTTTCCATAATTTTTTTTTATCTTCTTCCATTTTTAATTAACACACAAAATTAGATAATTATTAAATGTAGTTTATAAATTGAGTTACATTTTTTACTTTATTGCATGATTTTTAGTTATTTTCAATAAGTAATGAAAAATGATTTAAACTTAACAGATTTTTTAAAAGATGTATTTTCCTCTTTCGATAAGAAAGTTGAAAATTCTGGATTAGTAAGTATTTGTATTGAGATTCCTTGTATTGATTTATTTCAAGTTTATGAATTGTTAATAAATAAATATCCTTTTTCTTCATTTTGGGAGGAATCTGATGGCATTTCATATATAGCTTTCGAGAAGTGTAAATATGTTACTCTGGACGGTCCAAAAAGATTTGAGGTAGCAAAAGAGTTTAATTCTGAGAATTTTAAAAATTTAATTAACTTAACTAATGAATCGCATAATTCTGCACTTTCAAAAATAATTTATCTATTTTCTTTCTCTGAAAATTTGAATAATAAGAATTTACCTTCAGATATCCCTAGTTTGGAAGCCATCTTGCCAAAAATATTAATTACTAAAAGTGATAAGAATTGCTGGTTAAGAATCAATGGTCATGTTGAAGGTAAATCATCATTAAGAACATTAATTGAAGAAATATGGACAATTAGAAATCAAGTTATTAATTCTGAGCCAGAATTAATAAAATCATCTGCCTTAAAAACTAGTTTTGATGTTCCTATTATTGATGATTTCTTGCACTCCTTAGAAACTTCTAATACAAATTTGAAAAAAGTAGTAAATAAAGGAATTCAATTAGTAGAAAAAGGTATTCTCGAAAAGATAGTTTTAGCGAGTAGGGTTAAAATAAAATTTAAAAATAAATTAGATTTAGTAGAAATTTTAAAAAGATTAAAAAAGAATCATTCAAATACATGCAGATACGTTTGGAAAAGAAATAGTAAGGATATTTTGTTTGGAGCATCTCCAGAAAAATTATTTTCTTTTACTAAACCTAATTTAACTTTGGAAGCTCTCGCTGGAACTATCTCTACTAATTCAAATTTTCAGAAACTACTAAAAAGTACTAAAGACTTAAAGGAACATAATTACGTAACACAGTATTTGATTAAATGTTTAGAAGTTTCAAAAATAAAAAACTTTAAAAAAAGTGATATCAGGGTAAATTCATTTGGAGATATTTCTCATTTGCAAACACTCATTTTCTCGAAAGTTGAAAATATATGTCCTTTTGAATTACTTAAAAATTTACACCCATCTCCGGCTGTTTGTGGATACCCAAAAAATGCAGCATTGGATTGGATAAATACTCTTGAGTCTTTTCCTAGAGGAAATTATGCTTCTCCAATGGGTTGGGTTGATGCATCAGGAAATGCATCATTTCTTTTAGCCATAAGAGGCGCAAGATATATTGAAGAAAATATTGAATTTACTGCCGGTTCAGGTATTGTTTCAGGTTCAGTTTTAGATAAAGAAATAGATGAGATTAAATTAAAATTTGAGTCTATAGTAAAACAAATATTTTTCGCTAAAAATCCTAAATAATTTCCACTAATCTTTCAATTACTTCCACTGAAACATTCTTATTGGATAAATTTTCTATTTCTCTTAAACCTGTTGGACTGGTAACATTAATCTCGCTCAGCATTCCATTTATTACATCAATACCTACAAAAAATAAACCTTCATCTTTGAAGTGTTGAGATAATTCTGAGCAGATACTTTTTTCTTTTTCTGTTAATAATGTTGGTTCAGCTTTCCCTCCCATCGCTAAATTACTCCTAAAATCCCCTCCTTGAGGAATCCTATTTATAGATCCAATTGCTTCACCATTTACGATAATTATTCTTTTATCACCATCTATGACTTCAGGAATAAATTTTTGCATCATAACGGGTAATTCTTCTTGAGAAGTGATTAATTCAATGATTGATTTAATTCCTGGAGAATTTTTATTTATCCTTATAACACCCTGACCACCTTTTCCTCCTAAAGGTTTTATGACTACTTCATTATTTATATTTGCAAAATTAATAAGATCTTTTACCTTACTCGCAACTATTGTAGGTGCCATTAAGTGGCTGTATCTCAAAGCGCCTAACTTTTCATTCCATGCTCTTAATGATGAAGGTTTGTTAATTACTTTTACTCCTTTTCTTTCGGCAACTTCTAAAAGATGTGTTGCATACAAATAAGCCTCATTTACAGGAGGATCTTTTCTCATCCAAATGCAATTAAATTCGGCGAGAGGGATGCAATCATTCTCTTTTAAAGAAATCCACGGATTGACTTCAACTTTTACGGAAGAAGCCCATACTTCATCACCTCTAGCTTCAAGGTCTTGAGGAGTACAACTCCAGATATCAATATTTTTTTTGGATGATGCTTGCATTAATGCAGCAGATGAATCTTTTAAGGGGTTTATATTTTTTATTGGATCTATTACGAATAGAAATTTCATAAGATCTAGCCTAATAATGCGTCTAATTTATTTTCATTTTCTAATGTGTAGAGATCATCGCAGCCTCCAATACCCTCGTTACCTATGAATATTTGTGGTAAAGTTCTTCTTCCATCAGCTCTTTCAGTCATCAATGCTCTTGCATCTTCATCACCATCAATCTTATATTCCGTAAAATTTATATTTTTTTTCTTGAGTAGGGATTTTGCTCGAATACAGAATGGGCAATATTGCCAAGTATAAATTTCAACTTTGGACATTTTTTTAAAATAATACTTAGTTTATACTATTAAACAAAAGTGCCTGTTAGATTATAAATAACGATTAAATTCTATTTTGATAGATATTACAGATTTCAAAAAAGATCTTTCGGAACTAACAGAGCGCCTGGGTAATGCTCAGGATTGTCTTTGACGTTCCAAGATTAAAAGCGAAAAGGAGAGAGTTAGAGCAAATTTCTTCTCAGCCTGAATTTTGGGAGAATCAAGAAGAAGCGAAAAAACATATGTTAATCCTTGATGATGTTAAGGCTCAACTCGAATTGTTGGATAAATGGAAAACTTTTATTTCTGATGCTAATGCCTCTCTTGAGCTTTATTCTTTAGAACCAGAAGAGGAAATGATTTTGGAATCCAAGCAGGGCCTAAAGAAACTAAGAGAGAATTTAGATAAATGGGAATTTGAAAGATTGTTATGTGGTGAATATGATAAGGAGGGAGCAGTAGTTTCTATTAATGCAGGTGCGGGTGGAACAGATGCGCAGGATTGGGTAGAGATCTTATTGAGAATGTATTCAAGATGGGCCGATAATAATCAAATGAGCCTTGTCATTAATGAATTATCTCAAGGAGAGGAAGCAGGTATTAAGAGTGTAACGTTTGAAATTGATGGAAAATATGCATACGGATACCTACAACATGAAAAAGGAACTCATAGATTAGTAAGAATTTCTCCTTTCAATGCTAATGGTAAAAGACAAACCAGCTTTGCCGGGGTTGAGGTTATGCCAAAATTAGATGATAATATTTCACTTGATATACCTGAAAAAGATTTAGAAATTACTACAAGTAGATCCGGTGGGGCTGGAGGTCAAAATGTTAATAAAGTAGAAACAGCGGTGAGAATTGTTCATTTGCCTTCAGGGATTTCAGTAAGATGTACCCAAGAAAGATCTCAATTACAAAATAAAGAAAAAGCTATGTTACTTCTTAAGTCTAAACTACTAGTGATTGCTAAAGAACAACGAGCTGCAGAAGTTGCTGATATTAAAGGTGATATTGTGGAAGCTGCCTGGGGCAATCAAATAAGAAATTATGTTTTCCATCCCTATCAAATGGTAAAAGATCTCAGAACTATGCAGGAGACTAACGACTTAGATTGTGTTTTAGATGGTGGACTTGAACCATTTATTCATGAATTATTACGCATGAATATTTCTTCTAACGAATCTATTGAATAACTAATGAAAAATAAAAACGAAAATATAGAAAAAAAAGTTGCTCCTCCAAGCTTTATAAAGCTTGCTATGAGAAATATGGTAAGGAAGGGTTCAAAAAGTATTTCTCATTTTTCAATAACCTTTCTATTTTTAATTGGGATATTAATACTTGTAGCCACAATAGGTAAGCCCAATATTCCTTTATAAGAATCTATGATAGAAAAAATTATTTCTGAAATTAATTTAGATTTGGTTTTTCAATGTAATGATTTTTCTCAATTTTCAAATAAGTTAAAAGATACTAAAAGTAAGCTTATTTTTGAATCTATTTTTTGGGAGAGAGTTTTTTCATCTTGGATAAACATAATATTAAAAAAAAAGGATTATGAATTACCAAATTATATTTTTGAAAAAAAATCTTTTTCATTAGGCCTACAGATAATATCTAATCAAGAAATTGCTTCTTTGAATAAGAAATGGATGCAAAAAAATGGCCCAACTGATGTTCTATCTTTTCCAATTATTTCTGATGAATCTCTAAATAATCTAGATCATATAGAGTTGGGAGATATATTTATATCATTAGAGATGGCACTTGAACAATCTTATGAATATAAACATTCAATCTATAGAGAGATGATCTGGTTGGCTAGTCATGGATTTTTGCATCTTTTGGGATGGGAACATAATAATGAGCATGATTTAGAAAATATGTTAAATTTCCAAGAATATTTAATTACTCGATTAGATTAAAAATCAATGGAAAAAAAAATAAACTACTTAGAAAATAGAAAAGAATCATACAAAACTTCTAGTAATGTATTTATAAGTTTTAAGTATGCTTTCAGTGGTATTAGTTATGTATTAAAAACTTCAAGAAATTTTAAAATTCAATTAATTTTTGCAGTTATGAGTTTAATAATTGGTTTTTTACTCAAAATTAGTCTAAGTAATTATGTTATTTTGATTGCAACAATAATGTCTGTTTTAATATTAGAAATATTGAACACATCTATTGAATCAATCGTTGATTTAGTAGTAAAAAAAGAATTTAGTATTTTGGCTAAAATTTCAAAAGATACTTCTGCAGGAGCAGTATTATTAGCTTCCATTAATTCTGTTATTATTGCTGTATATATCTTTGTTCCTAAAATAAAGTTGTTATTTTAAATCCATATAAATATGTTTCTTGTTATTGATAATTACGATAGTTTTACTTATAACCTTGTTCAATATTTAGGAGAACTTTCAGTTGAGCATGAAATAACTAAAGAATTAATAGTTAAAAGAAATGATGAAATTACTTTAGAAGAAATAATCAAACTAAATCCTGGTGGAATTCTATTATCTCCAGGACCAGGCAATCCAGATCAATCTGGAATTTGTCTGCCAATTCTAAAAAAATTATCTAAAAATATTCCGACATTGGGCGTTTGTTTAGGTCATCAAGCTTTGGCCCAAGCTTTTGGAGGTAAGGTTATAGTTGGGAAAGAACTTATGCATGGTAAGACATCCAAAATATTTCATAATCAAAAAGGATTGTTTAAAGATATCGAGACTCCATTTGTGGCTACTAGATACCATAGTCTTATAGTTGATTCAAGTTCTTTACCATCTTGTTTCGACATAACTGCGACTTTAGAAGACTCAACAATTATGGCTATCTCTCATAAACAATATAAACATTTACATGGGGTACAGTTCCATCCTGAAAGTGTGTTGACGCAATTTGGTCATAAATTAATTAGTAATTTTCTAAAAATGGCTGAACAAAAGTAAAATAAAAAAAATTAATATTATGATTTCTCAAATTAAAAACTTTTTATTTTTGATATTAGTTAGCTCTTTTTTACCTACCTCATTATTGGCAAGGAATTTAGGAATAAAAAGTTTGGGACATAGTAGTTTTTTAATTACTAGTGCAGATCAATCTATTCTTATAAATCCCTTTAAAGCAATAGGTTGTGCAAGTAATTTAAAGGAGCCAAAAGAAGTCAATGTAGATTTTATTTTGGCTAGTTCAAGGCTTCCAGATGAAGGATATAACCCTAATGATCAACTAATGTTCGTTGACCCAGGAATCTATCAATTTGAGGATATTTTATTAAATGGAATTTCTTTACCACATGACAGAGTAGATGGAAGAAGATTTGGGATGGCAACTGTTTGGAGTTGGGAGCAGAATGATCTTAAGATTGTTCATATGGGAGGAGCTGCTGGTGATATTGATATAAACAGTCAAATTATTTTGTCTAGTCCAGATATATTGTTTATTTCAATTGGAGGAGGAATAAAATCTTACAATGGTAAAGAAGCCTCAAAAATAGTTAAAATCTTAAAACCTAAAGTAGTCATTCCTGTTCACTTTGAACGTGGCAAAAAAATTAATAAAGAATGTGATTTCTCAAATGCTGATTTATTTATTGAAAATATGAAAGATTTTAAAGTAAAATATGTTGGAAAAGATTTTCAAATAAAACCTAAAAGAATAGATCAAAATACAATTTATATTTTCAGTAATTAATTTTTTAAATCTAATATCTTGTAATTGTCCCAGAAAAAAATCATTTGTTCTTTAGTTCCAATACTAACCCTTATTGAATTACCAATATCTTTTTTGTTTTCCATACTTCTAATAAGAATACCTTTTTCTCTCATCTGTTTTATTAATATTTTAGGATCTTTTTTTGGCCAAATTAAGAAATAATTACCTCCACTAAAGTGATTTCTGATTTTTGTTGATTTAAATTTATTTAAAATCCATTCCCTCGCCTTTTTTACTTCTAAAACATAATTATCAATATATGATTTGTCTTTTAGTGCTGCTAATGCAGCTTTTATAGCAAAGCTGTTTACATCATATGGTCCTGTAACTTTATTAATGTACTTAATTAAACTTTTATTGCCAAAAGTAAAACCTATTCTTAAACCAGCTAGACCTGCAGTTTTTGAAAGAGATTGGATTATTAGTATATTTTTATTCTTCTCAAAATCTATCGATTCAAGAAGACTATCTCCATTAAATTTTTCATATAGTTCATCAACAACTATTAATGAATCATTATTGATATTGGCTAAATTAATTATTTCATGAGAGCTTAGAACAGTTCCTGTTGGATTATTTGGATTGCAAATAAATATTAACTTTGGATTATGCTTTATTATTTTTTTCCTAAATTCTTCGATGGGGAATAGAAAATTTTCTCCAATATAAGAACAACTTATTTTTTTCATTCCTCGGATTTCTGCACAAGGAGAATAGTAACCAAAAGTTGGATTTGTGGTTAGAAATATTTGATCTTTTTCTCCAAAGCAATTGAAAATTGCATTTATTGCTGCATCTGCTCCATTGAAAATTCCGATTTCATCATTATCAAATTTTCTTGAATCAAGATATTTATCACATAAAAATTTTTTTAAAAAATTATATTCTGGATAAATTGAAATCTCATCTAATTTTATCGCTTGTAATGCCTCTAAAACCTTTGGACTTGGACCTAAAGTATTTTCATTAAAGTCTAAGCGGAGTAAATTTCTTCTATTTTCTAAAGGTGCAGTATAAGACTGCATATTTATTATTTCTTCTCTTGGTTTTGGGAAAAGATTATTTAATGGATCAAAATCATTCATTACATTCTTTCTAAAGTTTCAATTCCTAAAAGCTCTAAGCTTAATTTTAGTGTTTTTGCAGTTAGGTCACATAAATTAATCCTAGAAATTTTTATATTTTTTTCTTCTTTGAGGATTGGAACTTGATCATAGAATCTATTAAAAGTCTGACATAGCTCGAACAGATAATTGCATAATCTATTTGGCATTAAGTCTTTTTCAATAGAAATTATGACTTCATCGAACTTAAGTAATTTTCTGATAAGTCTCCACTCAGATTTATGTTCATAATTTACGGACTGAAAATCTTTAGAGTCATAAACAAAATTAATTTTTCTTTTAATTCCTAAAATTCTTACAAGTGTATATAACAAATATGGAGCAGTATTACCATTAAGGGAAAGCATTTTATCAAAACTAAATTGATAATTGGTAATCCTATTTTGACTTAAATCTGCATACTTAACAGCTCCTAATCCAATAATTCTTGAAGTATTTGCTATAAACTCTTCTGTCTCATAACGATCTTCATCTCCTAATCTTTTCAATAAATCTTCTTTTGCTCTTCTAACTGCTTCATTTAATAAATCTTTTAGCCGTATTGTTTCACCTTCTCTTGTCTTTAGTTTTTTGCCATCAATTCCTTGAACTAACCCAAAAGGGACATGGTCTAATTGACAATTTTCTGGGATCCATTTTGCTTTTTTTGCAACTTGAAAAACTCCAGCAAAATGATTTGCTTGCCCATGATCAGTTACATAAATAATTCTTGAAGCATCATCGCCATTAGGAGGTTTATTGAATCTATATCTTATAGCAGCAAGATCTGTGGTGGCATAATTAAAACCCCCATCTTTTTTTTGAATAATTAGTGGTAAAGGTTTGCCTTCTTTATTAGTCATCCCATCTAAAAATACACATTTTGCTCCTTGATCTTCTATTAATATTTTTTTTAAATTCAAATCATCAATAACTGATTTTAAGAAGGGATTATAAAAAGATTCACCTCTTTCTTCTATTTTTATTTTTAAATTTTTATAGATTTCATTAAATTCTTTCCTTGATTGATCACATAATAATTTCCAAGCTTTAATCGATTTAATATCTCCACTTTGTAACTTAACTACTTCCTCTCTAGATCTTTTTTGGAATTCAGATTCGTTATCAAATCTTTTTTTTGATTCTTTATAAAATTCAACTAAATCACTTATCTTGATCTTTCCTATTTCTTCTAGATCATTTGAATATAAATCTTTGAGCTGAGTAATAAGCATGCCAAATTGCGTCCCCCAATCACCAACATGATTGAGTCTTAATACTTCATAACCTCTTAACTCGAAAATTCTAGATATTGAGTCACCTATTATTGTTGATCTTAAATGCCCTACATGCATTTCTTTAGCAATATTAGGACTAGAAAAATCTACAATAACTTTATTAGACAAACCACTATCTAAATCTTTTCTAATTAGAGGTATGCCAGCCCTGTTGCATTGAATATTTGACTTAATTTCATTTATTAGAACTTCATCTTTTAATTTTATATTTATAAATCCAGGTCCAGCTATTTCTAGACTCTTACATAATTTTGCTATGCTTTTATTTTTATTTAAAATGTTAACAAAATCATTAGAAATATCTCTTGGGTTTTTTTTATATATTTTAGATAAACTTAAACAAACATTACATTGATAATCACCAAATTCCTCTTTTGATGATTGTGTAATTAGATTTTTTCTAAGAATTTCGAATTCTCCTTTTTTTTCATTTTTTTCAAGACTATCTAAAAGAGATTGTTCAAATTGTTTTGTTAATTCTTTAAAAATGATTAGCATTAATTATTCAATTATTTATCTATATGATTAATTAATATAACGCATACTCAAATCAATCCAATTACTTTTGGTGATTGAAGAACTTGTTGAAATCAAATCAATACCTTTTATTAGATATTTACTAATTTCTTGAGGGTTTATTCCAGAAACTTCTATTATCAAATTTTTATTGACTTCTTTTTTTAAGCTCTTAATTGATAAATCTCTTAATTCTTGAATGCTTTTTTTGATTGTTTCAGGACTAAGTTCATCTAATAAGACACTATCCGCTCCTGCTAATACTGCTTCTTTTGCCTGTTCGATATTCTCAGCTTCAATTATGATATGAGTTGTAAAAGGCGCATTTAGGCGAATTTTTTGTACTGCATTCTTAAGATTATCTGTCCACGCAATATGGTTTTCTTTGATCATAGCAGCATCGTATAATCCCATTCTATGATTCACCCCACCTCCGCATTTGAATGCATATTTTTCAAATATTCTTAAGCCAGGAGTCGTTTTCCTAGTATCTGCTAATTTTATATTTGTGCCTTCTAATTTATCTGTAAGATTCTTTGTATATGTTGATATTCCAGATAAATGCATTGCTATATTTAAGCTGATCCTTTCACTAGCGAGTAAACTTTTTGAAGGTCCATATATTTCTAAGAGTTTTTGATCTTTAACAAATTTATCTCCATCAGAGATATTAAATTTAGGACTGATTTTTAAATCAATTTTTCTAAAAATTTCTTTTATAATTTCAACCCCACAGAATATACCTTCCTCTTTTGCAATCCAATATGCATTACCATTCTCTTCTGTAATAGATCGCCTTGTAAGATCTCCCCTACCTATATCTTCATCGATCCAATTATCAATGATTTTACTTATTATTGGAGTATTTAAATCCACTAAACTAAAAAATAATTAATTAATAAAAATTAAACCGAAGTTAGAGAATCAACTATATATCACTATGTAATTTAACTCAAATTTATTTACCAATACAAAACTTAGAAAAAATATTATCTAGAAGTTCCTCTGTTAATTCTTGACCAGTTATTTTAGATAAGTTTTGAATTCCATCTCTCAGTTCAATTGATAACAAATCAAATGGCAATTTATTTTCAATTATTTCATCAGTATCATTTAAATTAGATAAGCAAGCAGACAAATTTGTTAGATGTCTTTCGTTTAAAAATATATTGATATTTTCTACTTGTTTTAATCCGCATTTTTTTATGATTGTGTCTATTAATAATCTTTCACCATCATTATTCTTAATACTCATAAGAATTGTGTTTTTTAAATCATTTGAATTGATTTTTTTGCAATCAATTAAATCTTTTTTATTGCCCAAAATAGTAATTAATTTTTCTTTGGGAATTTCTTGTATTATTTTTTTGTCTTCTTCATTAAATCCTTCTTCAAGACTATAAATATAAATTATAAAATCTGACTCTTTTATTTTTCCAAAACTTTTTTTAATTCCAATACTTTCAATTTGTTCATGAGTTTCTCTTATGCCGGCAGTATCAATTATTTTCATTGGAATATCATTAATAGTTAAATTAACTTCAATAACATCCCTAGTTGTTCCAGGAATATTAGTTACGATTGCTTTCTCTTTTTTTGCAAGCAAATTTAATAAAGAGCTTTTACCAACATTTGTTTTACCTATAAGCGCAATGGATATTCCATTGTGAATATATGTATTTCTTTTTGCATTTTCTATTAGTAATTCTATTTTTTCTTTGACTTTTTTAATGTTTTTTAGATATTTGGTGTAATCAAAATCTGTGAAGTCTTCTTCAAAATCAACTCTCGCTTCTATTTCGCAAAGTTGATTTATAAGGTCATTTTTAATATCATCAATTTTTTTCTTTATTTCTCCTTGAACCCCGCTAAAGGCTAACTCTGCTGATCTGGTATTGCTTGCATTAATTAATTGATTAATCGACTCGGCTTGAGTAAGGTCTATTTTCTCATTAAGAAAAGCTCTTTGACTAAATTCTCCTGGGTTTGCAAGTCTAACTCTAGAATTACTAGATAATAATATCTTTAAAACTTTATTTACTATTATAATTCCGCCATGGCAATGAAGTTCAACTACATCTTCTCCTGTGAAGCTATTTGGTGATTTCATCACTAAAATTAAAACCTCATCTATAAATTTATTTTGTTTATTTTCCTGAATAAAACCACGAAAAACCCTATGTGATTCCCATGCATATTTAGATTTAGTTTGAACAATCTTTTTGCAAGAATTTATTGCGTCTTTCCCTGATACTCTTATTATCGCAACTCCCCCCTTCCCAATACTTATAGCTGAAGCAATTGCGGCTATCGTATCTTCTGTAGTAACTATCGAATCCATCTCTCGCTTTGTTATGGATAATTAAGTAAGATTATCAAGAATTTAATTTTGAAATTTTTTTTCTGAATGAGATTTAAAAGAGATATTACCTATAAGAAAATTCTATCATTATTTAGGAATCAGAATGGAAGTCCTTTCTTTAATGCTAAAGGTTTAGCTATAGGGGTATTTAGTGGTTGCTTTCCTTTTTTTGGGTTTCAGACTTTAATGGGGGTATTTTTTGCGAAAATAGCTAGGGGAAATATTGTTCTAGCTGCAATTGGTACCTGGATCAGCAACCCTTTTACTTATATTCCACTTTATTATTTTAACTATAAAGTTGGTTCGATTTTGTTAAATAATCCTTCTAATAAAATTCTTGAAAAAAGTTTAGTTATTGATGACTTATGGAAACAAGGTAGAATTTTTTCCCTAAAATTACTTTTAGGTTCATCTTGTGTAGGCATTGTACTAGCTTTGATTTGCGGCAGTATTGTTTTCTTTATCTACAAGATAAAAAATAAAAAATAGATTGATCTGATTTTAAAATTAACTTTGTCCAACTCTGGCAATATCCAAAACATCTACCATTGATTTAATTTGTTCAATTGTTTTGTGAAGTTGATTATAACTTTCAAGACCTACACAAAGATTTATAATAGCTGGTTTACCATAAGCAGTTTTAACATTGGCATCGCTAACGTTTATACCTTTATCAGATAACCGCATAAGAATATCTTTAAGAACTCCAACTCGATCAATTACTTCTATTCGTAGCTGAATTGGAAACTTATTATCGCCAGTTTTATTATCTTGATTCCAACCGACAGGTAATCTTCTCTCTATTGGAATTGGTATTACATTTTCACAATCTTCCCTATGTATAGTTATCCCATGGTTGCCGAGCGACACAGTTCCGATAATATCCTCGCCTGGTAGTGGGGAACAGCATTTACCAATTCTGTAATCAAGACCTTCTATCCCTGAAATTGGCGATTTAGCTGCTGTATTAGATTGATTAGTGGAAAAATTATTATTACTTTTAAGAGATTTTGCTATTTCAGAGTCAGAATCATTTTTTACATCTTCTGTCTGTAATTTTATTTCTTCTCTTAGTCTGTTTAATACTTGATGCAAAGTTAAACCACCAAAACCCAGAGATGCAAGAAGATCTTCGGTAGTTTTTAAATTGCATCGATTTGCAACTTTTTTCATGGCTTCACTAGAAAGTAATGCTTCAAAACCGTTTCTACCTAATTCTTTTTCAAGTAAATCTCTACCTCTTTTAATCGTTTCATCACGATGGCTTTTCTTATACCATTGGCGAATTCTATTTTTAGCAGTTGGCGTAACTACAAAGTTCAGCCAATCCAAGCTTGGAGTAGCATTATTACTTGTCAAAATTTCTATGAAGTCACCATTTTGAAGTGCTGTAGATAATGGAGAAAGCTTTTCATTAATTCTTATTCCATTACAGTGATTTCCAACTTCAGAATGGATTCTGTAGGCGAAATCTATCGCGGTAGATCCTTTCCTTAAACCAACAACATCTCCTTTTGGAGTGATCACAAATACTTCTTCATCAAATAAATCTTCTTTAATTGAAGCTAAATAATCATTATGATCCCGTTCATTACCTTCTTGTTGCCATTCTACTAATTGTCTTAGCCAATTAAATCTCTCGGCATTACTTTTAGCAGGAGAACCACCCTCTTTGTATTGCCAATGAGCGGCAATACCATATTCAGCAATTTGATGCATCGAAGTAGTTCTAATTTGAACTTCAATAGGTCGATGTCTTCCAATCACAGAAGTGTGTAAGGACTGATATCCATTGGGTTTTGGTAATCCTATGTAGTCTTTAAATCTACCTGGAATTGGTTTGAAAGTATCATGAACAACTGCTAAAGCTCTATAACAACTATCTGAATTGTCTACGATAATTCTTAGGGCAGCAACATCATAAATCTCGTGAAAATACTTTTGTTGTCTTTCCATTTTGCTCCAGATGCCATAAAGATGTTTTGGCCTTCCTGTTATTTCAAAATTTTTCAAACCAGCTGAAATCAAGTTTTCCTTCATAAGATTCAAAGTTACTTTTAATCTTTTTTCTCTATCACTTCTTTTAACGGCGATTTGATCTTTAAGATCTAGATATTCTTTAGGCTCTAGGAATTTAAAAGCTAAATCTTCTAATTCCCATTTAAATCTGTTTATTCCTAGTCGATTAGCTAATGGTGCATAGATCTCTCTTGTTTCTCTTGCTATTCTTAGTTTTTTCTCATCATTTAGCCATTCAATTGTTCTCATGTTATGAAGTCGATCTGCAAGTTTTACTAAGACAACTCTGATATCGCTTGCCATAGCCAAAAACATTTTCCTAAGATTTTCAGCTTGTGCTTCAGTCCTGTTGTTAAAGTGGATACCGCCTAATTTTGTCACACCCTCTACAAGTATTTTTACTTCTAATCCAAAATTTGTTTCTATTTCGGATAAATCAATGCCGGTATCTTCAACTACATCATGTAAAAGGCCTGCAGCAATAACAGATGAACTAGCACCTATTTCTTTTAGGAGATTTGCAACAGCAATCGGGTGGATAATGTATGGCTCGCCGCTCGCGCGGAATTGTCCATCATGAGCTTTATAAGCAAGTTTAAAAGCCTTTACTATAAGGTTTTGATTCTCATCATTTTCTTTATTTGATTTTTCAAAATTATGAATATTTTTAAGAAGCCAATCGGGAATGTTTATTTGATAATTCAAAGATTCACTTTCATATTTTTTATTTTCAGGCAAAATAGTTTTGGAAACTTCAATTTCGTTTTTTTCTTTTGAATTTGCAGCTGCCTCGGACATTTTATATTGCTTTAGATGTATTTTATTTATGTCTAGAAAAATTTGCTATAAATCATGAAAAAAAATAAAGAAAAAATTATTGTAGTTAAAAATCTTACTGTTAAATATGGACTAAAACAGCAACCTATTATCAAAAATTTTAATTTGGAAATAGACAGGGGAGATCATTTGGCCATAATAGGACCTTCTGGATGTGGAAAGACCACTTTTGCAAAAACATTAGTAAATATATTGCCTGAAAAGGCCACTTCTAAAGGGTATCTATCGATTTCTAGTGTAGATCCTAGAAAAATAAATAACAAAGATGCACAATTATTCAGAAGGAAAAATTTTGGATTTATTTATCAAGACTCTATAAAAAAACTTAATCCGCTAATGAGAGTTGAGGATCATTTATATGAATTATTTAAAATACATGATCAAACTAAATCATCTTTAGCTATTAAAAAATTAGTAAGAGAAGTTTTTCAAAAAGTCGGAATTGAAGAAAGTAGACTTAATTCTTTCCCACATCAATTTAGCGGTGGAATGAGACAGAGAGTTTCTATAGCAATGGCACTTGCTTTAAAACCTAAATTACTAATTGCTGATGAACCTACAACAAGCTTAGATACCAAAACAAGTTTTGAAATTATGCAAGAAATAATTCATCTATGTAATGAATTTGATACAACTTTAATTTTAGTTAGTCACGATATAAATCTTGCAGCAAAGTGGTGTAAAAAAGTTGCAATAATTGAAAAGGGTTCGATTGTTGAAAAAGGGAATATATTAGATATTTTTCAATCGCCAAAATCAGATATCGGGAAAAAGTTAGTAAATGCTTCAAAAATAGTATTAGAACCAAACAATAAAAATCATGCTCGAGATCAGGTCGTTCTAGAGGTGAATAACCTAAGACATTGGTATAAATTAAATTCTTCAATTTTTTTCAATAAATGGAATAAAGCTTTAAATGAAGTTAGTTTCAAGTTATATGAGAATGAGACTCTTGGAATTGTTGGTTCATCAGGGAGCGGTAAAAGTACATTATGTAGGGCTTTAATTGGACTCCTTAAAGTAAGAGGTGGTGAAATAAAAATTTATTATAAAAATCATGCATTGAAAAAACATAAATCTTTTAAAAAGTACAATAATGTGCAAATTATTTTTCAAGACCCTTTTTCAAGTTTGAATCCGAAAATGACAATTAAAAATATTTTGGAAGATATATTTTTTATTCAAAAAATTTCAGATAAAAGAAAAATCGAAAAAGAAATAAAATTAATGTTAAGAAATTTAAATCTTCCCTTAAATAATGATTTTTTTAATTCTTATCCTAACCAATTATCTGGTGGTCAATTGCAAAGAATTTCATTAGCCAGGGCGCTATTGTTGAAGCCAAAAATTTTAATTTGTGATGAGAGCGTAAATATGTTGGATGCTTCAGTAAAAATTGAGATTCTGGAATTACTTCGAGTCTTTCAAGAAAAAATGAATTTAACGATTATCTTTATTACTCATGATTTAGGCATTGCTAAAAGATTTTGTGATAGGTTGCTAGTAATGAATCACGGAAAGATAGTTGATGAAGGAGAAAGTTCTACAATATTCACTAAAACTCAAAACACGTATACAAAATCGCTTCTAAATTCCTCTTTAAATCTCATTTAACTTTAAGAACACTTAGTAATTTTTGAAAATCTAATGGCAATTCTGATTTAAATATCATTTCTTTACCATTTATTGGATGTATAAGTCCAAGCTTAATGGCGTGTAAAGCTTGACCATCTAATTTACATGGTAGTTTTTTACATCTTCCATATAATGGATCACCCACAATTGGATGATTAATGTGAGCGCAATGAACTCTTATTTGATGCGTTCGTCCCGTATCTAGTTTGAAACTAATTAATGAGTAATTGCCAAATCTTTCTTCTAATTTCCAATAGGTGCAGGCATACCTTCCTGAAGTTTCTTCAACTACTTTATATTTCAATCTATTTAATTTATCTCTGCCAATGTGTCCCACTATTTGGCCTTCTTCAGAATTAGGTGCTCCATGAATTACTGCAATATATTCGCGTGATGCTATTTTTTCTTTAATTTGTTTCTGGAGATTTACTAATGCCTCTTGGCTTTTTGCAACCACCATACATCCGGAGGTATCTTTATCTAATCTGTGAACAATCCCAGGTCTTAGTTTCCCATTAATTCCAGGTAGATCTTTACAGTGAAAAAGTAATCCATTCACTAAAGTGCCTGATTTGTGTCCAGGGGCTGGATGAACAATTAGTCCTGATTGTTTATTGATTACAATGATATGCTCGTCTTCAAAAAGGATATTTAAATCCATTTTTTCAGGTTTCAAATAAATCAGAGGTTCTGGAGGAGGCATCCATATTTGAACATTGTCACCATTTTTTAAAGGGGTCTTTGCTTTCGCGGTCTTATAGTTTACTAGTACTAAACCTGAATTTATAAAATGTTGAATTCTTGCTCTACTTTGCTCTGGCCTTTTACTTACCAACCATCTGTCTAGCCTCATAGGAAGAGGCAGCTCATAAATAATTTCTATAAGCTCACCTTCTCCAATACCGAAAGAATTTTGATTATTTAATTCCATAGTGGGACTTCTAAGGCAATTTTACCCAGCATTTGATTTCTATAATCTTCCAATAACTTATGAGACATTCTCCTTTTATTGCCTGAAGTATGTTTTGAAGCTGCTTCGTCGATCCAAGTAGAAGGATTTTTAAAGCCTTTTGCAATATCAACTCCATATCTATTAGATATTTGTTTAACTGAGATATTCGCATTCTTATCTTTGTTGAGAGTGGATATAATTTTGATAAATTCAATTGCGACACTTTCTATTTCATAAGCAGCTTCACCAATATCGTCACAAAGTGCAAGATTAAGTGCTGATTTTTGATCTTCTAAATTTGGAGGTATAACACCAGGAGCATCTAGCAGATCTATACCACTTTCTAATTTTATCCATCTTAAATTACGAGTCACACCTGCTTTCCTAGCGCTATCTACAACTCTTTTTTTTGCAATTCTATTAATTAATGCTGACTTTCCTACGTTTGGGAAACCAAGTGTAAGGGCTCTAATTGGCCTAATTCGCATTCCTCTGGAGAGTCTTCTGTCATCGATTGACGACCTAGAATCTTTGGCTGACTCACAAATTTCTTTAATACCTATTCCTCTTTTGGCATCACACCAAAGAGGATATTGATCTTTAGCATTAAACCATTTATTCCAACTATTGATTGTATGAGGGGAGATCATGTCTGATCTGTTAATAACAAGAATATGTTTTTTATTATTTATCCATTTATTTAAGTGTGGATGTCCTGTTGACAAAGGAATTCGTGCATCTCTAACTTCTATAACTAAATCTACTTTATTGATAACTTCAGATAATTTTTTTTCTGCTTTTGCGATATGGCCTGGGTACCATTGAATTTTGGGTATGTCCACTTCAATAAATCAAATAAAATTTTGTATTCCTTTTAGTTTTTATAAGTTTCAAAAGTATTTACTTCTAAAGTTTAGTATAAATTTAAAAACTAAAAAATTTTTATAATCTTTAATTCTTAAAATTTATTAAGGCATAGGTAACAGTAACTACTTTTTAACCCAATAAGCCCAAATTAACGTTAGGGTCTTAAGATTAAAAATTAAGCTTGTTTAATGTCAAAGTTATCTCTTTCCAGTCTTGATAAGACACATTTAGAAGGAAAAAAAGTTCTTGTAAGGGTAGATTTTAATGTTCCATTAAATGAAGATGGTCAAATAACTGACGATACGCGTATTCGTGCAGCGGTCCCAACGATTGAATATCTTATTAATCATTCTGCAAAAGTTATTTTAGCTGCTCATTTTGGTAGACCAAAGGGTCAGGTAAATGAAAAAATGAGATTAACTCCAGTAGCAGCAAGATTAAGTGAATTGTTAGGGCAAAATGTTCCTCTTACTAACAGTTGTATTGGCGATGAAGCAATTGAACAATCAAATAGCTTATCTAATGGAGATGTTCTTTTACTTGAAAATGTTCGTTTTTTTGGTGAAGAGGAAAAGAACGACCTGGAGTTTGCTAAAAAATTAGCATCTCATGCAGATATGTATGTAAATGATGCTTTCGGTGCCGCTCATAGAGCTCATGCTTCAACTCAGGGTGTTACTAATTATTTAAGTCCCTCAGTAGCTGGATTCCTTTTAGAGAAAGAATTGAAATACTTACAAGGAGCAATAGACTCCCCAAAGCGTCCATTGGCAGCAATAGTTGGAGGATCAAAGGTTAGTAGCAAAATAGGCGTACTTGATTCTTTACTAGATAAGTGTGACAAAATCATGATTGGTGGAGGTATGATTTTCACTTTTTACAAAGCTAGAGGTTTAGATGTCGGAAAGAGCCTTGTAGAAGAAGATAAACTCGAGCTTGCTAAAGATTTAGAAGCAAAAGCAAAAGCAAAAGGAGTAGAATTATTATTACCCACTGATGTTGTTTTAGCTGATGAATTTTCGCCTGAAGCCAATAGCAAAATATCTCAAATTGATGCAATTAGTGGGAATTGGATGGGTCTAGATATTGGTCCAGATTCCATTAAAGTTTTTCAGAATGCTCTTGCAGAATGTAAGACAATTATTTGGAATGGTCCAATGGGAGTTTTTGAATTTGATAAATTTGCAGACGGCACAAATGCAATAGCTACGACTCTTGCTGACTTAAGTGCTTTTTCTGAAGTTTGTACAATAATTGGCGGTGGAGATTCAGTTGCGGCAGTGGAGAAAGCAGGATTAGCTGAGAAAATGTCTCATATATCTACTGGAGGTGGGGCTAGTTTGGAACTTTTGGAAGGTAAAACTTTACCTGGTGTAGCTGCTTTAAACGACACTTAGGCTAAAGCTTATCAACAATTTCTATACTTTTTGTGAAAGTAATCATTCCATTTGGGTGAGCTATGATACCTGACCAAATTTGCATCCCTGGTTTTGAAGGGGCTCTTGTCATTTTAAAAATCCCCCCAGAAGCAAGTGGCTCCAATAATATTTCTTGTTCAAATAATGAATTTACTTGATGAGGTTTTATTGCTCCAGCAATAATCACTTCTTCAAGTGGCTTATTTAGAATAATATCGATATCATATTTTGAACCAGTAAGAACTTTATCAGGGATTTGAAAACTAATATCTATTTTCTTATCATCATTCCTTATTGTTGTGAATAAATTTTTAATGGTACCTCTATCAATTTTTCCATTTAAAATTGAAAAAATATAATCAAAATTGGATTCGAGTATATGTTTTTCTTCATTAACTATTTTTTCTCCTGAAACTTTTATTCTTAATATTTCTTTATTTGGAATATTCGATTTTAATCTTTTGATTTTCCATTTGCTGTCAGGAAAATCATTAACAATTTTTGAAAACTGTTTTGGAATATTTTGGTTTTCATCATTTCTAAAATTTTTTCTAATAAACTCTAAATCTCTCTTATTTAATGAGTTTTCTAGATTTCTTATAAAATCAACTTTTAAAGTTTCCGTTATTGCTGAATAGGGAATAATGAGATAAATAAGTAAGTAGAGAGGAACTCCTATATTTTTGAATAAGTTTAAATTAAACATATTTATCATTTATTATTTTTATTCTACTAATTTCAGTTTTTATGTCTAAAAAAAATAATTTATTAGTTGCAGCAAGTGGAACAGGAGGCCATATTTTTCCAGCTTTAGCAATTTCTAAAGAGGTAGAAGAGGAATGGAATATTCATTGGTTGGGGGTTCACCAAAGACTTGATGAAAATTTTATTCCCGAAAAATATAATTTAACGATTTTGAAAATAAAAACACCAAGAAAAAATATTTTTTTGTTTTATCAATATATAGAAATTTTAATTTCAACATTCCAAATAATTAGGATCTTAAAAGAAAAAAAAATTAAGTTAGTTTTTACGACTGGAGGTTATATCTCTGCTCCTACTATTGTTGCTTCAAAGCTTCTAAGGATACCTATCATTATTCATGAATCAAATTTAATTCCAGGAATGGTCACGAAATATTTTGGTTTTTTGTGTAACTATGTTCTTTTAGGATTTGAGAAAACAAATTCTTATTTAAGAAATTGTAAAACTATTTTCACTGGTACTCCTTTAAGACAGCAATTCTATCAATCTAATCCCCTGCCAGAATGGGTTCCGAAAGGAAAAGGCCCTCTTTTGATTGCTATGGGAGGTAGTCAAGGAGCACAAGCTATAAATCAAATTATTTACGACTCTCTGGAATTTTTAATGAAAAAAAATTTTCGAATTGTTCATATTATTGGCGAATGTAATCAATATCACTTGAATTTAAAAAATTCTAAAAATTATGTTCAAAAGAAATTTAGTAATGAAATCGCATCTTTAATTCAAAACTGTGATCTTGTAATATCGAGATCTGGTGCAGGCACAATAAATGAATTAATAGAGACTAAGAAACCTTCAATTTTAATTCCATTTCCTTATTCTAAAAATAATCACCAGGAGAAAAATGCATTGATTCTTGCTGAAAGTGGAGGCTCAGTTTTAATGAATCAAAATAAAATTTCTAAAGAAGTTTTTGAAGAAACTCTAGAAAGAATTTTTAGAATAAAAACAAAAAACGGGAAAAATTACTATCAAATATTAGATCTTATGAAGAAGAATATGGAGAACAATAATAAAATCAAATCTAAGATTGAGATTAAAAAAATTTTTAATTATTTTTGAAAGGAATTTTTGATTTCTTTACATAAAAGAGTGTTATTTTTCCTACTCTGTAAACTTATTCTTGCCCACTTTTCGTTGAGAAATCTAAATGAAGTACATTCTCTAAGTAATATCCCCTTATTTTTTAGGTATTTTATATTGGGCGATAAGGATGTTTTACTTTCTATTAAAAAAAAGTTGGTAGAAGAATTATGAACTTTAAGGTTTTTTATTTTTGATAATTTTTCATATACTCTCTGTCTTTCGATATTTATCCAGCGGTGAATCTGTCTTGTCCATTTTTCATAGAATTTCTTGTTACTTAGTAAGTCAATTCCAGCTTTAATTGCAAAGGAATTTATAGGCCAAGGATCTCTATTGCTTTTCCATTGATTAAGTTTTTTGGAGGAGCCAATAACGTAACCTAATCTAAGACCAGGAATATTGAAGATTTTGGTCAAGCTTCTCAAGACTAATAAATTATTATATTTTTGGGTTAATGGTATTAATGATTCTTTTTCTCCATTGGGTGTTATTGATAAGAAAGCCTCATCACAGATAACTAATTTATATTTTTTTACAATTTCCTCTAATGAACTTTTCCCCCACAATTGGCCAGTTGGGTTATGTGGATTTGTTATCCAAATAACATCACCTTTTGGATAAAGCGGAAATGATTGAGGAAAAATATTATTCCAGTTTTTTGGTAATTCGCAATGAATTAAATCACTTTCCCAACAATTTAAAGATCTTTCATAATCAACAAAGGATGGCGAAGGAATACAACTTATTCCAAATTTGGATGCTTCATAACCTGCCCAGGTTATAAGCTCAGAAGCTCCATTACCAGGCAATATATTGTCTGGATTTATCCCATGAAATTTACCGATTATTTCTTTCAAATCACTCAAGTTTCTATCAGGGTAATATCTAAATCCAAGATTTTTAATTTCTGCATTTAATGAATCTATTAGGATTTGAGGAGGATCAAACGGTACTAATGAGGCACTTGCGTCAATGATTTGAGAGGGCAATAAATTTAATTTTTTTGCATTTGCATATACATTTCCTCCATGCTTTAAGTTTGATATTTGCATGGATAATCTTGAGTTATCATTAGTTTCCGATTTATTCATTATTCATTTTCTAATTTTTATTTAACCCATTTTAAATTTGATCCTATGGCCTCTTTAATATTGGATAATTGATGTTTATTGAGTTGATTTAAAATTCCTTCGAGTATATTGGGGACTAATTGTGGTCCCTTATATATCCATCCCGTATAAAGTTGAATTAATGATGCTCCAGAACAAATTCTTTCCCAAGCCGATTCAGGACTATCGATTCCACCAACGCCAATTAAAATAATTTTTTTATCAATATTATGAATATGTTTTATTATTTGATTTGCTTTTTTTTGTAGAGGCCTTCCACTTAATCCTCCATTTTCTTCAGAAAGTAATAATCCGGTTTGTCTGATCTTCCTATTTTCAAGACCTAATCTATCAATGCTGGTGTTAGTAGCAATTATTCCATCGATATTTTCCTCGATGATTAGTTGGCAAATATCTTCAATATCTTTAAGGCTTAAATCTGGCGCAATTTTTACAAATAATGGCGGCCGATTAGGTAAGTCTTTAATTTCTTTAAGTATTTCTTTTAGAAGAATTGGATCTTGCAGCTTTCTTAGCCCCTCAGTATTTGGAGAACTTACGTTTATTGCTGCGTAATCACAATATGGAATTAATAATTTTAGAGAAGTTAAATAATCATCTTTTGCTTGAGATAAACTTGTGATTTTAGACTTGCCGAAATTTATCCCTAAACAAATATTCTCCCTGTTTTTTTTGAACTCAATACCTTGCTCAACAAAATTTTTAACCAGATTTTTAGCACCATTATTATTGAAACCCATCCTATTTAATGCTCCTTCTTCTTCTGCTAATCTAAATAACCTTGGCTTTGGATTGCCATTTTGAGCAAATTTAGTTACAGTACCAAGCTCTGCAAATCCAAAACCAAAATCTTTCCATACATTTGCAGCATTTCCATTTTTATCAAAACCCGCAGCTAAACCAATTGGATTGCAAAAATTTATTCCACATATATTCTGACTTAACCTTTTATCAACTATTGTAAATTCTTCATTTAGATTTTTTAAGATTGATGAAACTACAGGCCAATTGCGTTTTCTTGAACTAAATGATAAAAGGCTAAGAGATAAATTAGTTAAATATTCTGCATCTATTCCAGAGTCTTTTTTTAGTATAGGGGTCATCAAGTTTTTATAAAGATTTTTAAATACTCCCTTCTGTTCGTTCATGAAAAATTAGAATACTTTTTATCTATTATCCAATATTTTTTATTTTTAGGAATTAATCTCCAATTACGCCATTCAAAAAGTAAATATTGTTTTATCTTTTCATGGTTTTCTTCTCCTAGTAAATTATATAGTTCTGGTGAACTTAATAAGTATTTTTTGTCTGCAAATTTTTGAATTAATTCATTTCTTGAAAATAATTCCTGAATTTCTGAAGGTGCATTTTGTTCAAAAAAGTCTACTGAAGATACAGACTCTTTTAAGTTACTTATCAAAGAGACACCTTTGCTATAGTTAGTTGCGATTTTGTCTACCCTATCATTTTGTTTGTCACCGCTATGACCCTTAACATATTCCATTACAAGACCATTAATTCTTAATTGATCAATTTTTTGCCATAAATCAAGATTTTGAACTGATTTTCCTGAGCTTGTTTTCCAGCCATTTTTTTTCCAATTAATAATCCATTTTGTATACCCTTCTATGACATATTTACTATCAGTTCTTAATTTAAAATTTTCTTTTAATTTGTAGGTTTTTAGTTTCTCAAGTGTTTTTATAGCCGCAGTGAGTTCCATTCTATTATTAGTAGTATTTTGCTCGGAACCACCTATTTCTAATTCACTTTTGTCATCAAAAATTATTAGACCACCCCAACCACCTGGCCCTGGATTACCACTGCAGGCCCCATCTGTTGCAGCTTCAATTGCAATACTATCACTATTCATAATTTTTGAAGCCGATATTAACTTTATCGGCTTGAAAAAATATTCTCTTACTTAAGTGTAACTTTACCGCCAGCTTCTTCAATCTCTTTCTTTAGAGATTCAGCATCTGCTTTAGCAATTCCTTCTTTTACTGTTTTTGGTGCAGATTCAACAAGTGCTTTTGCATCACCAAGACCAAGACCAGTTGCATTTCTTACAACCTTAAGGACTTTGATTTTTGCAGCTGCATCAAAGCTTTCGAGAACTACATCAAATTCAGTTTTTTCTTCAGCAGCGCCACCATCTGCGTCACCGCCAGCTGCTCCTGGAGCTGCCATTACTACACCTGCAGAAGCTGCAGCAGATACACCAAAAGCTTCTTCAATTTGCTTTACAAGCTCAGATGCTTCTAAAAGTGATAGAGATTTTAATGATTCAAGAATTTCTTCAGTTTTTGCGGACATTTTCTTAAAAGTTAATTAGGGTTTGAATTTAAGATTCTGATTTTTCAGAATGTTGTTTAAGTGATCTAGCAAGTCCAGAAGGAACTTCATTGATAGAGATCGCAATTTTTGTTGCTACGCCATTTAGAGCACCAGCAATTTTTGCCATCAATACTTCTTTAGATGGAAGACTTGCAATTTCTTTTATTTCAAAATCGCTAAGAAGTCTGCCTTCAAATAAAGCTCCTTTGGTTTCGGATTTTTTGGTGTCTTTTTGAAAAGATTGGATCGCTTTTACTGCACCACCAACATCTTCTTTAATTAAGACAAAAGCATTTGTTCCGGTCAGTAAAGATTCAAGATCGTTCCAATTACTATCTCCATCAATAGCTTTACGCATTAATGAATTTTTAGTAACTTTGCAAATGCCTTTAGTTGTTTGCAATCTAGATCGCAAATCTGACATCTCTTTGATAGTTAAACCTTTATAGTCAAGAACTACAGCCATTTCCGAATCGTTTAATAGAGATTTAATCTCAGTAACGATTTGTTGCTTATTCTCTAGAGTTCGGCCCATTGTTGTTTTTTGGATCGTGATTTAGGGAGAGCAGGAAATGCGGCAAAGTCCTTTTTAAAAGAGGCCGCTTTTATTAGATCCAAAAAAGAAATAATTAAGACGAGTCCTCGGTAGGAATTTAAAATTTAGAATAACTAAATAAACCTACTTTCTTTGGCCGTATTATTGCAATTTAAATTATACTACAAGGAGTTAACCTTCAGGTTGGTAATCTTGTACGGCATTTATGTCTACTTGAACTGAAGGTCCCATTGTTGAAGTTACATAAAAAGTTTTCCAATACTTTCCCTTAGCTCCACTTGGTTTGTTTTTATCAATTGATTCTTGCAAGGTTTTTAGGTTGTCAAATAGAGCCTCTTTTGTGAAACTTGCTTTTCCAAAGCGGACATGAACGATACCCGCCTTATCTGCTCTAAATTCTAGCTTACCAGCTTTGAATTCTTTTATTGCATTAGCAATATCATTAGTTACTGTACCAGCTTTAGGGTTAGGCATTAAACCTCTAGGTCCTAAAACTCTTCCTAATTTTGCAACCTTTGGCATCATATCTGGAGTTGCAATAAGGAGATCGAATTCCATATTTCCTTTGTTGATGCTTTCCACAAGATCTTCTTCTCCAAATAAATCTGCACCAGCAGTCTTAGCTTTCGATACATTCTCACCGCTTGTAATTACTGCAATTTTGATGCTTTGGCCAGTACCATGAGGCAATGCGACAGTGGTCCTTAATTGTTGATCAGTATATTTTGGATCAATACCTAAACGTATATGCGCTTCGATAGTTTCATCAAATTTTGCATTAGCATTTTCTTTGATAATACTAAGAGCTTCAAGTGGAGCGTAAATGCGATCTTCTATCTTTGTTGATAGAGCCGCCATTCTTTTGGATAGTTTTTTCATAATAATTTTGGGTGCATACGGTTATTAATAAACCTCCCCTAAGTAGTGAGCAATTTTGTCTTGAACTCAATCAGTGATAGAGACACCCATATTACGAGCAGTACCCTCAATTACTTTCATTGCTGATTCAACACTAGAACAGTTTAGATCAGGAAGCTTAGTTTTGGCTATTTCTTCTAATTGAGCTTTACTTATATTCCCAACAGAGCCTTTTGCTGATTCACCTGATCCTTTATCTATACCAGCTGCTTTTGTTATTAAGACGGAAGCAGGAGGTGTTTTTGTGATAAAAGTAAAGCTTCTATCTTCAAAAACAGAAATCTCAACTGGAATTACAAAACCTGCTTTATCTTGTGTCCTTGCGTTGTATTCTTTACAAAATGCCATGATATTAACACCATGTTGTCCTAAAGCTGGCCCTACAGGAGGAGCAGGATTTGCTTTGCCTGCTTGTAGAGCAAGCTTGATAACTGCAACAATTTTTTTTGCCATTAGATTAGAAAATTTAAGCTGAAGTAGAAAATCATAATTTTACTCGACAAACCAGAACAAATAGAAATTAATTTTGTTTATTGATTTGGGAGAATTCTAATTCTACAGGAGTCTCGCGCCCAAATATTGAAAGTAATGCTTTTAATTTATTTCTTTCCCCGGAAACTTCTATAACTTCTCCCTGGAAATCTTTGAATGGTCCACTAGTTACTATGATCCTATCTTTTTCTTCAATATCTAACTTGATTACCGCTTTTTTCTCTGATGCACGTTTAAAGATTCTATTCACTTCTTGCCTGGATAATGGTCGAGGTTTAATATGACCTCGCGATCTTCCGCTGCCTCTACCGTCTTCAGCACCGACAAAGTTAATTACATTTGGAGTACTTTTTACAGCCATCATTGTATCTTCATCCAAAATCATTCTTACGAGGACATAACCTGGGAAAACTTTTTCTTCAGTAGTTTGTCTGCTTCCATCTTTTTTTAATTTAATTCCTGGAGTTTGGGGAATTTCAATTTCAACAATTCGATTGTTAACACCTAAAGTTACTGATCTCTGCTCAAGAGTCGCTTTTACTTTTTTTTCACAGCTTGATGCTACTTGAACTGCATACCATCTTGCGATGCTTGTATTTGCTTTTGAAGAAGCAAGGCTTGTATTCAATTCATTACTCATTTTTTTCTGGAAGCTTAGTTAAGTTCTTTATTTATGGATATTCAGGGATAATTTAACCAAAAATTTGCGTGGCTGCCCATCCATAGAATCTGCTGACAGATGCAATGGCTGCTGCAGAAAAGGATACCATAATTATAACCGCTACTGATTCGCTAAAAAGTTGTTGTTTGTTTGGCCACACGACAAGTTTAAGTTCATCGTAGGTAGATCTAAAAAAATTATTCTTTTTTTTAGGCTCTTCAATTTCAGGAGAATCCTTTTTTAAAGGTTCTTTATTAGTAGTAGGACTTGTCACAAAAATTTTTTTAAAGTTAAGCTATGGGCTTTAATTTTTATTTTAGCTTATTGATTTACTTCTCAGCTAGGTTTGAAGATGATCTCATTTTTTTTAGCTGGGTTAAGTTTAATTGTGATATTTTTTTTGTTTCTAAAATTATCCTCTAAAAGTTTCGCAGCTAAGGGGTTTTCTATTTGTCTTCTAAGTTCTCTGCTAAGTGGCCTAGCACCATATTCAGGTTCGTAAGAATCATTTGCAATTTTGTGGATAACTTTTTTGTCTATAGTGATATTTATTTTTTGTTCTAGTAGCAGGTTTTTTAAATCTTCTGTTTGTAAAATTATTATTTTTTGAAGTTCATCAATAGATAATGGATCAAACTTTACTACTTCATCAATTCTATTTAAAAATTCCGGTCTAAAAATTGAAGATAACGTATTAGTAATGGAATTATTAAGAGTTTGTTGATCTTTTTCTAACTTTTCTTCACTTTTAGAAATCTTTTGTGAATACTCCAGTATAGATTTACCAGCTAAATTACTTGTCATAATGATTACGGTATTTTTGAAGTCTACGGTCCTTCCTTGAGAGTCCGTTAATCTTCCTTCATCTAAGACTTGTAAAAGGATATTAAATACTTCTGTATGTGCTTTTTCTATCTCATCAAGAAGTATTACTGAATAGGGTTTGCGTCTTACGGCTTCAGTTAATTGACCTCCCTCTTCATAACCAACATAACCCGGAGGAGCTCCCAAAAGCCTTGCTACGGCATTTTTCTCCATATATTCACTCATGTCTAGTCTTAAAAGTGCATCTTCTTCATCAAATAAAGCTGTCGCGAGAGATTTTGCTAATTCTGTTTTGCCAACACCTGTAGGACCCATAAATAAAAAAGATCCAATAGGTCTTTTAGGGCTTTTCATGCCAACTCGAGCTCTTCTAATTGCAGCAGAAACAGTCTCTATAGCTTTTTCTTGTCCAATAACTTTTTCACTTAATTCTGTTTCTAGATTGACTAATTTCTTACGTTCATTTGAAACTACTTTAGAAATTGGAATGCCTGTGATTTTTGAAATAACATCTGCAATATCATCAGGTTCAACTTGATATTTAAAAGGAAAGTTTCTGTTTTTCTTAATTTTATTAAAGTTCTCTTCAATTTTTTGTATTTCATTCTTTATTTCACTTAACTCTGCCTTAAGCTTTTCTAAATAATCCAGATCGTTTTCAATTTCGTGATTTGATTTATCTTTAATTTGTTTTGTTAGCTTATCTTCTTCTTTCATCAAAATAGATAATTGCTCCATTTCTTCCCGCAAATTGTTCCAATTGTCAAAAAGAACGTTCAATTTTGCCTCTGATTGTTGTCTTATATTCAATAGTTTTTCTTCGGCTTCGATATTTTCTCCTTGTAAATTATTCAGTTTTTCATCAATCGTAAGAAGTTTGTTTTCTTGTTGGAGAATTATTTGTGGCTTATTATTAGACTCGATTTTTAACTGTGCAGCTGCTTCATCAATTAAATCTATTGCTTTATCAGGAAGACATTTATCGCTGATATATCTGTCAGACAATTTTGCGGAATAGTTTACAGCCTCTTCAGAAATTTTTATGCCATGGTGTGATTCATATTTCTTTTTGATACCTTGCAATATTTTTGCGCTTAATTCTACTGAAGGTTCATTAACAGCTATCTTTTGAAAGCAATTGTTTAATGCCTGATCTTTTTCAATAGTTTCACGATATTTTTCAGGTGTTGTTGTACCAATACATCTAAGTTCTCCTTCAGCTAGTAAAGGTTTTAAGATATTACTGATGTCAGTAGAAGATCTGTCAGAACTAAATATTGAGTGAATTTCATCAATAAATAGAATCATTCCTTGGTTTGGATTTTTTAGTTCCTGCATTATTAAGCTAAGTCGTTCCTCTAGTTGCCCTCTAAATTTTGTCCCAGAAACTAAAGCACCTAAGTCAAGTGAAATAATTTTTAGGTCTTTTAAAGAATCAGGAACTTCTTTGTCTACAATTAATTGCGCAAGTAATTTTGCAATTGAGGTTTTACCAACTCCAGGATTGCCGATAAGTATAGGATTATTTTTGTTTCTTCTGCAGAGTACCCTCATTAAATTATTGATTTCATTTTCTCTTCCTAAAACGGGATCCAGTAATCCTTTTTTAGCTGATTCTGTTAAATCTTTTCCATAAATTGAAAGAGCATTTTCATCTTTTTCAACTTGTTTTTTAGTTTCAATTTGAAGTTTACTTTTGGGTAATGGAACAATAGCTTTTTTAAATTTTTCTTCTTTAACTAAAGTCTCATTATTTGACTCAAAATTAGATTGATTATTTATCTCAATTACGTTCTTAGAATTAAAATAATCTTTTGATTGATTAATATTTGGGAAGAACTTTAATTCTTCCTCTAATTTTTCCATTGAAAGGTTGCCTTCTTCAAAAACATAATTTCCAATTCTTAAATCTCTTCCAAGAGCAATCAGTAAATGAGGAATTTCTATTAATCTCGACCCCCATTGGATTTTAATCTGATTCGCATTATCTAATAGAATTTCTAAATCTTCCCCAATAGTAAAAATATCTGACTCATTTGTTGGTGTCTCTTCTAAAAAATCTTCTGTTATATCTAACACTGTATCTTGGTCGATTGATAATTTTTCAATGAAAGCAAAGAATTCACTTGATGAGAATAATGTATGAATTATGTGTTCAATATTAAATTCGCTATGATCCCATTTTTTTGCGGTTTCTTCCCCTAATAAAAGAAGATTCCAACTGATATCGCTAAAAAGTTCAGGACTGGATGTAAGGGTTTCTCTCATAAACTATAAAAACTATAGTTGATTATTAATTAATATTCTAGATAGGATCTGCATTAATAATCATCCAATAATTTTCAAATTGTAAGATGAATTTTAAGAATATGTTTATGAGAGGAGTTACGGGAACTTTGGAATTAATAAAAGCGTTAAATAATATCTAAGTAGTCATGAAATTTAAAAAATTATAATTGGTTAACATATATATTTCAGATATTAGCCAAATAGTTCAGCTATTAATAGGATTTAAATAGTAATAATTAAATTGTGAAAGAAACTATTGATTTTCTTATTGATACTATTGAAGCAAGGCAGGTCCTTGATTCAAGAGGTAATCCAACTGTAGAGGCAGAAGTATTTTTGGAATGTGGTGCAAGTGGTAGAGCAATTGTTCCCAGCGGAGCTAGCACTGGTGCTCATGAGGCACATGAATTAAGAGATGGTGGTTCAAAATATATGGGGAAGGGTGTTTTAAATGCTGTAAACAAAATTCATGAAACAATATCCCCGGCTTTATGTGGGTTGTCAGCTTTAGATCAAACTGCAGTTGATAAATTAATGATTGAAATTGATGGAACTCCTAATAAGTCTAATCTTGGAGCAAATTCAATTCTTGCAGTAAGTCTTGCAACTGCCAGAGCATCAGCAAATGCTTTAGACATTCCCCTATATAGATATCTTGGAGATCCATTATCCAATCTTCTTCCAGTCCCATTGATGAATGTAATAAATGGAGGCGCTCATGCACCAAATAGTCTTGATTTTCAAGAATTTATGCTTGTCCCACATGGAGTTAATAATTTCAGTGAATCATTAAGAATGGGTACTGAAATTTTTCACTCATTAAAATCATTACTTGATCAAAAAGGTCTATCTACTGCTGTAGGCGATGAGGGTGGATTTGCCCCAAATTTGTCATCAAGCGAAGAAGCAGGGGACCTGTTATTAGAAGCAATTCAAAAAGCAGGATTTAAGCCTGGTGAGCAGGTATCTTTAGCTTTAGATGCTGCTAGTACTGAATTTTATAGTGATGGTATTTATAGATATGAAGGGAAAAGTTTAAATAGTTCTGAAATGATTTCATATCTATCAAGATTAGTTTCTAATTATCCAATAGTTTCAATAGAGGATGGTTTAGCTGAGGATGATTGGGAGGGTTGGTCAGAATTAAACAAAGAATTAGGAAATAAAGTTCAGCTTGTAGGTGATGATTTATTCGTTACTAATACAGAAAGGTTAAGGAAAGGGATTATGGAAAAGTCTGCCAATTCAATCCTAATAAAAGTAAATCAAATTGGAACATTAACTGAAACTTTGGAAGCTATTGAGTTAGCTAAAACGTCAGGTTTCACAAGTGTTATTAGTCATAGAAGTGGTGAGACAGAAGATACAACAATTGCAGATTTGTCTGTCGCCACAAGATCGGGTCAGATTAAGACAGGCTCTTTGAGTAGAAGTGAAAGGATTGCGAAATACAATAGGCTTTTAAAAATTGAGGAGGAATTGGGAAATCAAGCAAGATTCGCTGGGGCTTTAGGTTTAGGTCCCAAAAATACATAGTTTTTTTAGCGCTTAAGTTTTTCTAAACGTGAGCCTTTTCTCATACTAAGTTGGCATTTTATCCAATCAATACTTATTGGTAGTGCAAAAAAAAGTGGTAATAATGCAAAATTATTTTGTTTATTGGTTACAAGTAAAGCAGATGCAATTGATAAGCTTCCTATAAGAATTGAATGGCCTAAGGTTTTTTGAGCAGTAAACATTTTTTTGAATTGCCTATCTGACTCTCCCATTCTTATTTGCAATTGTAAATCGCCCTGCTCTAATCTTTCTAAACTTTCATCTATTCTTTTGGGAATTCCAACAGCTTTCGATCCTAGTTCACCTACTTGCCTTCCAAATTGGTTAATTAAATCGTTGGGAGTTTGATTATTTGAAGTCATAAGTTCAATTAAATAAGGCTTGGTAACTGATACAAGGTTAAACCCTGGATCAAGCATTCTACCAACTCCCTCAAAAGTTGACAAAGCTCTCATCACGAAGATTAAATCTACCGGTAGTTGAAATGGTGTTTCATAAACCAGTTCGTATAAATCTCCAGATAATTTTTCAATAATATTTGGACTAAATGGCGGAGTTAAGGCTTCTTTAAGCATCAATCTGACTAGTCTTCTGACCGGTCCTACATCAATATCCTTTGAAATTAGACCAGCTTGTTGTAATTGACTAACAAGCGATGATGCGTCTCTAAGAGCAGCAGCTTTAACCATCCCCCCTAATCTTGTTTGAAGATTATTTGAGATATTGCCCATCATTCCAAAATCATAAAAAATCAAGTTACCTTTATTTGAAACTGCTAGATTCCCTGGATGAGGGTCTGCATGAAAAAAACCGTAATTTACTAATTGTTTTAAGTAGCTGATGGCACCTATTTCTGCAATTTTAGGTAAATCCATTTCTTGTGATTGTAATTTTTTTAAATCGCTTATTTTTGTTCCTTCTAGATAACTTAAACAAAGCACTTTTTCACTGCTCATATTCCAAATGACTTCAGGAACTTCAATATTTTCATCATCAAGAAATTGCTGTCTGAATCTTGCTGCATATTGTGCTTCACAATTAAAATCAAGCTCTTTCATGAGAACTTTCCTACACTCTTTAGCAATCTCAACCCAGTTTCTTCCTTGACTCCAATTCTTATTTTTCTGCAACAATCCTGCTATTTGCTGCATTATGCCCAAATCGATCATAAACAATTCTTTTAAATTGGGTCTTTGAACTTTAAATACTACTTTCGTACCATCATTTAAAGTCGCCCTATGCACCTGAGCTAATGATGCTGATCCAACCGGATCACGTATTATTTGATCTATTTCATTAAACTTAGACCCTAGTTCATCTCTAATAGTTTCTTCAACTTGCGCAAATGGAAAATTAGGAACTTGATCCTGCAATTTAGCCAATTCCTCTATCCAGGTATTAGGAATTAAATCAGGTCTTGCTGATAATAATTGTCCAATTTTAATAAATGCTGAACCAAGCTTTATTAATTGATTAGTAAACCACCTAGCTCTTTTAATTTGAACTCTACTTTTTTCATTGTTATTGGTTTGGAAAATTGCAAATCTAATATTATCTATCCACAAATTTATTAAAAGCGAAATCAGAGTTATCCAAATTAGAGAGGCCCTCTTCAGTTTTTTAAAACGATAATGAAAAATGTGAAAACTCATTTAATATGATTATTTATAGTTTTATTAAAAATATCAATTTGCTTATTGATACCTTCAATTTCATTTAAAGCTTTTTTTATTTTGGAATCTTGATAAGTATTTGTATTTGTAGACTCATTTTCTTGAATATTTTCGGCTTTTTCCATTCTTGAGGCTTCTTCGATTATGGATTCTTTCAAACTATCAAATTCTTTTTTGAGAATTTCTGGAGCATCCTGAGCAATATTTGTTGCTTCTTCAATTTTTTCAACCAATATCTCGTTGAATTTTTCGGTTACTTTCTTAATGGCAGCTTTTAAAAGGTAATCAGAGTTGGTCATGAAAAATATAATGTTTCAACAGCAATTGATTTTTCGATATGACCTAATAATAGATCAATACAGAACATTTCACGTAACTGATCATTTTGAAAATTAGTTTTTTATATTTTTCCTATGTAAGTTTGTTTCTATATTATGCTTTTTTCTTTTTTTTCTTTTAACTTATATCTATATAAAGGTTCAGATATTTACATTAAAAATATCTTCTAACCAAGAACTCATCTAATTAAATACTAAAAAAGGAGTTTTTTAAAATTGGAAATCATTGAGTCAGATGTAGTTATTATCGGAGGAGGCCCGGCAGGATGTACTTGTGCACTTTATACATCTCGTTCAAATTTAAAGACAGTTATTTTAGATAAAAATCCATCTGTTGGCGCCTTAGCAATAACTCATCAAATAGCAAATTATCCAGGAGTTCCGGTTGATATAAGTGGAGAGAAATTACTTACTCTAATGAGAGAACAGGCTGTTCAATACGGCACAGACTATAGAAGAGCGCAAGTGTTTGGAATAGATGCTAGTGAAGAATGGAAAATGGTTTATACACCTGAAGGCACTTTCAAAGCTAAAGCACTTGTACTTGCAAGTGGAGCTATGGGTAGACCTGCATCATTTAAGGGAGAAGCGGATTTTCTTGGCAAAGGAGTAAGTTATTGTGCTACATGTGATGGGGCTTTTTATAAAAATAGAGAAGTTGCCGTTGTTGGAGTGAATAAGGAGGCAATTGAAGAGGCAACTGTTCTGACTAAATTTGCATCAACTGTCCATTGGATTACATCAAGTGATCCTAAATCAGATAATGAAGAAGCTATGGAATTGATGGATAATTCAAACATAAAACATTGGAGTAGAACGAGATTATTGGAAATATTGGGTGATGATATGGGTGTGAATGGAGTTGTTGTAAAAAATAAGCAAGAAGAAAACCCTATTAATTTAGATTTAGATGGTGTGTTTGTCTATATGAGTGGTTCAAAGCCGATTACTGATTTTTTAGGAGATCAAATTGCTTTAAAAGAAGATGGTGGTGTTATTGTGGATGACTTTATGTCTACAAACTCTGATGGAGTATGGGCTATTGGAGATATAAGAAATACACCATTTAAGCAAGCCGTAGTTGCTGCCTCTGATGGATGTATTGCCGCAATGTCAATTGATAGATATTTGAATAGTAGAAAAAATATAAGAGTAGATTGGATTCACTCTTAGAAATTAATATTTATTATTTAAATTAAAGTGGTGTTGCTTCAGAAATATAAGCGACTCCTCCGTAGTAGCTTAAATCATCCCTGATATTATCTCTCATTTTATCTATTACTTCTTGCTCACAAAATACAATTACATGTGCATTTGCTCCTAATCCTGTAAATTCCATATCTTCAGTAACAACTCTTTCAGGCCCTCGTCCTGTAGCATGTTTCATAATTGTATATCCAGGAACATTAGCTTTTTCTAACGTTTTGATGATTGCATCTAATTCTCTTTCACTAAATATCAAGTCTAATCTTTTCATTTTTATAGAGGGGAAAGTGGGATAATGGTATTTACTAAACTCATATATATAGGAATGCCAAGAACTATATTGAATGGGAAAGTTAGACCTAGTGTAGTTGAAATATAATAGCTAGATTTAGCTTCTGGAACAGTCATCCTCATTGCTGCAGGAACTGCTAAATAAGAGGCGCTTGCACATAAAACCACAAATAAAAGTGCGTTGCCAGATCCTAAAGATAAAAATCTTGCAACGAAAACACCAATAAATGCGTTAAATAAAGGCATAAAAATGGCAAAGCCAATCAAGAAGGAACCCGCTTTCTTTAGTCTTGGCAATCTTTGAGCAGCGACTATTCCCATATCTAACAAGAAGAAGCATTCTGCTCCATAGAATAATTGTCCAGTAAAAGGCTCCATTTTTGCAATCCCTGAGGGATTACTGGAAGCAGTGAGAAATCCTACAATTAAGCTTGAGAGCAATAAATAAACTGATCCATTCAAAAGTGATTCGTGTAATATCGCGCTTAAATGCATTTTTCTTGATTTTGGTCTATTTTTTGGAGCTGCAAATTTCACAAGTAATAATCCAACAATTATTGCGGGAGATTCCATTAAAGCTAAGGCGCCAACCATAAACCCATCAAAAGCTATTTTTTGACTTTCCAAAAAACTTTCTGCGGAAATAAATGTAACAGCACTAATTGAACCGTATGCTGCTGCTATTGCTGCTGAATTAAAGACATCAAACTTAAATCTTAAAATTAAAAATCCAATGAGTGGGATCACAAGTGACATAAGTATTGCAGCACTTAAAGTTGGCAATACTTGATCTGTAAATCCACTCTTCTGTAACTCTATACCTCCTTTAAACCCAATAGCTAGAAGCAGATATAAGGAGAAGAGTTTAGGTAATGGAGCTGGTATTTCTAAATCAGATTTAAAAAGTACTGATATTGCTCCAATCAAAAAGAAAAGAACTGGCGGGGCTAATACATTTTGCAGGATTGGATTTATTTCCATAAATTACTAGGCTATTTCTTTTAGAGCAGTTTCTAAAGCTTCTTTTCTCGTTTCAATAATGCCTTCAACTCCAAACTTAGCTAATCTATCTTTTACTTTTTCATTAGCACCAGCTACAAATGCTGTTCTGGAATTATTTTTGGCTTCTTGCATCATATCCTCTATTGCTAGAGTAGCCGTCACTCCAAGTCTTGGTACATCAGTGATATCTAATATCAAAACTTTGTAGTTCCTGACAAGCATCATTCTTTCAGATATCCCTTTAGCTGCTCCAAAACTTAGTGGGCCTTTA
Source organism: uncultured Prochlorococcus sp. (assembly GCA_902578845.1). The sequence goes on along the minus strand of CACHEM010000001.1, from coordinate 6,751 downwards.
AGTCTAAATAACATTACCTCGCCTGAACATCTATCTAGTAGAGCTTTCTCATCAGCAGGTAATGCATTTTTTGCTTGATCATCTTTTGTTAGAGGATTATCCTCATCCATACCTTCTAGTTGAGTTTCGGTTATTGAATCAATAGTGAGCATATTTGCTATGAATACACCTACTAAAACAGCCCAAATTAAATCCCAAAAAACAGTCATTAGGAGTACACCGTACATTACAACTGAAGTTTTTAAAGATAACTTGTGGGCCCTCCTCAAGAATCCCCAATCAATTATATCTAGACCAACTTTTATAAGAATTCCTGCGAGTAACGCAGTTGGTATTTGCTCAGCTAAAGGTCCTGCACCAACTAAAACTATCAACAATACAACTGAGTGAACCATACCAGAAATTGGAGTGGATCCTCCAGATTTAACATTAATAACTGTTCGCATTGTTGCTCCGGCTCCAGGTAAGCCTGAAAATAGACCTGCTACAGCGTTTCCTATCCCTTGACCAATAAGTTCTCTATCTGAATTATGTTTTGTTTGAGAGATATTATCTGCTACGAGAGATGTCAGTAAAGAGTCAATTGCGCCAAGTACTGCTAGGACTAATCCTGCCTTAAAAATGATTGGAAAATATTGATTAAAACTTGGTAAATTTAAAGATGGAACTCCCCTTGGAATGTCTCCAATTCTATCAATAGCTCCATCTCCAAATATTAATATTGATATTGGAGTTACTATCAATAGGGCTAAGAGAGGAGAAGGAACCCATTGACTTATTTTTCTAGGAGTTAGAAATACTATACCTAGTGTCATTATTGCTACTCCAATAGCAGCACCGTTTGGCTGGAAATTTGAAAATACTGTGGATAAAGATTCAACTACTCCACCTCTAGTGCTAATTCCTAGTAATGGCCCAATCTGAAGTGCAATGATTATTACTCCAATACCAGACATGAATCCTGAAACAACAGAATATGGAACCAAAGTAATGTATTTACCTAATTTGAGAATCCCGAATAATATTTGCAGTAAGCCGCCAATTACTACCGCTGCCATCACTAAAGGTAAAATTTGTCCTGCAGACAGATCTCTTGGAACCCCCACTGCGGCTAAGCCTGCTACTACGCCAGCAACAGTTACACTCATTGGACCGGTAGGTCCACTAACTTGAGCAGGTGTACCGCCGAATAATGCTGCTAAAAAACCAACTATTACTGCCCCATATAGTCCATAAATTGCCCCGCCTGGTCCTAATGCAGCATTACCAAAAGCAAGAGCGAGAGGCAAAGCTACCACAGCTGCTGTGATCCCTCCGAGAATATCTCCTCTTACATTCTTTAGATGAAATCCATTAATTATTTTCAAAGATACTCTCCTTAAAATAAACACTTGACTAGAAGATATTATCTCTTTATGACGTAAATTTGTAAAAAATGAAGTTTGTGCAAAATATTTTTGTAACTTTTTTTGCTCCTATTAAATAAATTTTAGTTAAATTTCCTGAACAAAAGTAGTCTCTGATTGATTTATGTGCGAGGCAAGCGATTAATGTATTAGATAAATATTTTTTAATTTAAATAATATTAAAATGAATTCGATTATTCGTCCTAGAAGATTAAGAAAAACCGAGGCAATTAGAGAAATGGTTAGAGAAAACCATTTAAGGGCATCAGACTTTATATATCCATTATTTATTCATGAAAAAGATTTTAAAGAGGAAATTTCAGCAATGCCAGGAACTTATAGATGGGATATTAATGGCTTAATAAAGGAGGTTACTAGGGCATGGGAATTGGGAATAAGGTGTGTAGTTCTTTTCCCAAAAATTAACGATAGCTTAAAGACTGAAGATGGAGCAGAATGTTTTAATGAGGATGGTTTAATACCTAAAGCTATTCGAATATTAAAAAAAGAGATTCCAGAAATGACAATCATGACAGATGTTGCCTTGGACCCATACTCTTGTGATGGTCATGATGGATTAGTTGATGAAACTGGAAAAATATTGAACGACGAAACAATCGAAATTTTAAAAAAACAAGCTTTAACACAAGCAATAGCTGGAGCAGATTTTATTGGCCCTAGTGACATGATGGATGGGAGAGTTGGAGCAATCAGAGCTGCTCTTGATAGTCAAGGATTTAGTGATGTCGGTATTATTAGTTACACAGCAAAATATTCATCTGCTTATTATGGTCCATTTAGAACTGCTTTAGATTCGGCTCCTAGAGAAAATAGTAAGAAAATAATTCCAGACAATAAGTCTACATATCAAATGGACCCTGCCAATTCAAAAGAGGCTTTAATTGAATCTGCATTGGATCAGTATGAAGGAGCTGATATTTTGATGGTAAAACCAGGAATTTCTTACTTGGATATTGTTTATAGATTAAGCACTTTTTCAAATAAACCCATAGCCGCATACAATGTTAGTGGTGAGTATTCTATGGTCAAGTCTGCTGCTATGAAGAACTGGATTAACGAAAAAGATATTGTATTAGAAACATTGCTCAGTTTTAAAAGAGCAGGAGCAAAGTTAATACTCACTTATCATGCTTGTGATGCATCTCAATGGTTGCAGGATACTTAAAAACTCATTATTATCCAAAAATTGGTTTATTGTTAGATAAGTAATAAATCAAATACTTTGTTTTGAAGTTTTCACAAGGAGTAAATAGGATTGGTCACATTGCACTTAGAGTAGAGAATCTCGAAAGGGCGAAATCTTTTTATATTAAGCTCGGTATGAATTTAGTTTGGGACGATAAAGACTGGTCTTATTTAGAAGCTGGTAAAGGCAAAGATGGACTTGCATTGTTAGGTCCTAGCTACAAAGCTGCTGGACCTCACTTTGCTTTTCATTTTGAAAATAAAAAAGAAGTGGAAAATATTCAAAATGATTTAAAAAATTCTGGTGTAAAAGTTGGTCCTTTACATGAGCATAGAGATGGAACAGCATCTTTTTATATGAAGGATACTGAAGGAAACTGGCTTGAGATGCTTTATGTTCCTCCTGAAGGGATTCAATCGAATGTTTGATTCTTTTTTTGTATGCAAGAGAAAAGTTATTCTAAAAAATCATATTCAGATAACACCTTAGAAGAAGAATCTATAAGCCTTTTAGAGTGGGATTCATTAAAAACGCATTTATCTTCATTCGCCTCAACGGAAATGGGTAAACGAGCAATTTTAAGTTTTGGTATTCCTTCAGAATACGAAGCATCTAAAAGACTTTTGAATGAAACTGTTGAAATAAATGATCTAGAAAATAATTTAGATGAATCAATTAGTTTTTCTGGTGTTTTTGATATCAGTAGAAATATTGAAATTTGTTCCAAGGGAGGTGTAATTTCATCTTCTGAATTGTTAGAAATAGCGAAAACAATTGCTGCAGCAAGAAAATTAAAAAAAATCTTATTAGATTTTGAACAAAGGCCTTATATTTCATCATTTACAAAAAATTTAATTGATCATCAGAATATCGAATCGATTTTTAAAAAAGGTATTGAATCTAACGGAAGGATTTCAGACAATGCTAGTAATGAACTATCTATTCTTAGAAAAGAATTATTATCCAAGAAACTTGAAAGAAAAATATTAGTTGAGAAATTTATTCAAAAGAATTTAACTTATTTGCAAGATACTACTATTGGAGATCGATATGGAAGGCCTGTTTTAGCAGTGAAAGTTAATTATGTAGATAAATTTAAAGGCATAATTCATGACTCTTCATCTTCAGGAAATACAGTATATTTTGAGCCTGAAAGTGTAGTAACTAAAGGTAATAAAATTGCTTCACTAGAGGCGAGGATCACAGCAGAAGAATTTAAATTACTTAAGAAATGGTCCCAGGTTGTTAGTGATAATTCAGAAAATCTTATTGAAATGGCATCGATTTTATTGAGATTAGAAAATGCTCTAACTCGTTCAAGATATTCGAAATGGATTGGAGGTAAAACTCCTACGATTGAGAAAAATCCTATTGTTTCTTTAATTGGTTTTTCTCATCCGTTATTGATTTGGGAACATAAGAAAAAAGGAGCCCCTCCCCCAGTGGCTGTCGATTTTTATATAAATAGAAATATTAAGGTTGTAGCTATTACAGGTCCAAATACTGGAGGTAAAACGGCAGCTTTAAAAGGTTTGGGCTTGTCTTTACTTATGGCTAGATCAGGATTATTGATACCTTCAACTAATAATCCTATTATCCCTTTTTGTCCAAAAATATATGTGGATATAGGAGACAATCAATCATTAGAAGAAAATTTATCTACCTTCAGTGGGCATATATCCCGCATAAAAGAGATATTAGATTCACTTGAAAATAAAAAAGGATTATCAGTTGTTTTGTTAGATGAGATTGGATCTGGTACAGATCCTCTTGAAGGAAGTGCGCTTGCGATGGCTTTATTAAAAGAATTTGCAAATAAATCTGATATTACTTTAGCAACTACACATTATGGAGATATTAAGGCTTTAAAATATAATGACTCCAGATTTGAAAACGTTTCAGTTGCCTTTGATGAGGATTCTTTGAAGCCAAAATATATGCTCAACTGGGGCATCCCAGGGAGGAGTAATGCTTTGTCAATTTCAAAGAGAATTGGTCTAGATGAAAGCATACTCAATGAAGCTGCAAATTATCTGAAGCCAAAAGAAGTTGATAATATTAACAGTATTATTAAAGGCCTTGAGGAAGAGAGGATTAAACAACAAAATTCTGCAGAAGCCGCTGCAGAACTGATTGCAAGGACTGAAATATTACATGATGAACTGAAGAGAAATTATGAATATCAAAAAATAAATGCTGAAAAAATCCAGGAAATTGAAAGGTCTAAATTATCAAAACATATAGTATCCGCTAAAAAAGAAGTAATAGATTTGATTAAAAAATTAAGAGATAAAAATGTTAATGGAGAGGATACGAGAATTATTGGAAAAAGATTAAAGGAAATTGAGACTGAACATTTAACCCAAAAAAAATTTGAAAAGTCAATATCTTGGGATCCTCAGGTAGGCGATTTTGTAAAAATTAAAAGTCTAAATAGTACGGGACAAATTGTAGATTTAGATAAAAAAGGTGGTTTTTATGAAGTTAAATGTGGTTCATTCAGAAGCACATTATCTGTAAATGACTTTGAAGGTATTAATGGAGAAAAGCCTAATTTCAAAATGTCAAAAATTGAGATCAACTCTACAAGGGAAGATTTTTCTTTTTCTAAAATTAGAACGAGTAAAAATACAATTGACGTAAGAGGGCTAAGAGTTCATGAAGCCGAAATAATTATTGAGGAGAAAATTAGAAAATTTCATGGACCGCTATGGATTGTTCATGGAATTGGCACAGGGAAATTAAAAAAAGGACTAAGAAATTGGTTATCAGGTTTAAATTATGTTGATAAGATTGAAGATGCAGCCAACAACGAGGGTGGACCTGGTTGCAGTATTGCGTGGATAAAATAAAATTTAAAGTACCTAGAAAACAATTTAATAAGCGTATTAAGTGCAATTTATTGATCAAGCAAACATTATTCTTAAAGCTGGAAAAGGTGGAAATGGAATAGTTTCATTTAGAAGAGAAAAGTTCGTTCCTGCTGGAGGACCTTCGGGGGGGAATGGTGGCAGAGGGGGTTCAGTTATTTTGATTGCTGATAATAATCTTCAAACATTATTAGATTTCAAATTCAAACGTGAAATAATTGCTGAAGATGGATGCAAAGGAGGTCCTAATAAGAGATCAGGTGCTTCAGGTGAGGATAGAATCCTTAAAGTTCCCTGCGGTACAGAAATAAGAGATATTAAAACCGGCATTATTTTAGGAGACTTAACTAAAGATAAACAGAGTTTAACTATTGCCATTGGAGGAAGAGGTGGACATGGTAATGCTTACTATTTAAGTAATCAAAATAGAGCCCCAGAATCATTCACTGAAGGAAAAGATGGTGAGATATGGGAGGTTCAATTAGAACTAAAACTTCTTGCAGAGGTGGGGATAATAGGCCTTCCAAATGCTGGGAAAAGTACTTTGATTTCCGTTGTATCATCTGCCCGTCCAAAAATTGCAAATTATCCTTTCACGACTCTAATACCTAATTTAGGTGTAGTAAGAAAAATTGATGGGAATGGTTGCCTTTTTGCGGATATTCCTGGATTAATATCAGGTGCAGCTGATGGAGTAGGTTTAGGGCATGATTTTTTAAGGCACATCCAAAGAACGAAGATACTTGTTCACTTAATTGATGCAATTGCAGAAAATCCTTTACATGATTTTGAGATTATTGAGCAGGAATTAAAAAAATATGGGAAAGGTGTTTTAGATAAAGAGAGGATAATAGTGTTAAATAAAATGGAGCTGGTAGACGATGATTATTTGAAAATAATTACAAAAAAGTTAGAAGATTTATCAAAAAAGAAAGTTTTAGTTATTTCTTCATCTTTAAAAAAAGGTTTATCCACACTGCTTTCTGAAGTGTGGAAAAGGATCTAACTTATTTTAAAAAATTTTTTTGTAAATAAATACACTTGATTTAATAATGAAAATTAGCCATAAATAAGATAATTCTTTAAACATAATATGAATTTCTACAGTTGTTTTGATAAACAAGGAAAAATAATAGCTAGATGTCAAACCATTCAAGATATTGAGGTTCTTAAGAAAATGGGAAGACCGATTGAAGAAGTTAAGGAAATGAAAAATGAAGAGTCGGTGGTATGTTCTCTGACAGGTAGCCCATCAGATTTTAATATGG